>CAMYMN010000035.1 GCA_947259395.1 uncultured Gammaproteobacteria bacterium
TCCCTTGTGCTGCGCGGAGTCGCAGTGTGCGCCAGCTTCCCGGATACTGGTGCAATATGCGGGCTAGCTAGTCCGTTGATCTATTCTCAAAGCATCGCGCGCGGCGCTGCGTTCATCATTGCGTCGGAATTTTTGATTGCTGCGATGGGGGCGATCATCAAATCCGTAGCCGAAGGGCTACCTAATGAGATGATTGTGTTCTTCCGTAACCTGTTTGGGTTGTTGGCGCTGATACCGTTGCTGACACGTGCCGGTATACCGGGCCTCAAGACGCGGGTATTTCATCTGCACCTCGTGCGTGGGCTAGCCGGCGTGACGGCGATGTATTGTTTTTTCTACGCCATCGCGCACATCAAACTTGCCGATGCGATGCTGCTGAAATTGACTACTCCGATATTGATTCCGATGGTGGCGTTTTTCTGGCTGCAGGAGCGACTTTCGCGTTTGGCCCGTTACGCTTTGCTGGTAGGTTTTGCCGGTGTATTTCTGATCATCAGCCCTGGCCTTGAGTTCAACTGGGTGATGCTGATCGCTTTGGCGGGCAGCGCGATGGCAGCGCTGGCTAAGGTGGCGATTAGGCGTTTATCGACTAGCGAGCCCGCGGTGCGAATCGTGTTCTATTTCGCGGTGATAGCCGCTGCAGTATCCGCAGTGCCGCTACTTTGGGGCTGGCAGACACCCACCCTCAGACAATGGGGTTTACTACTGGCTATCGGACCGCTGGCGACGCTGGCCCAATTGTTCATGACCCGCGGTTATGCCTCCGCGCCGGCGTCTCGGGTGGGAATCTTCACCTACTCCTCGGTTATCTTCGGAGCCTCGCTGGGCTGGTTATTCTGGGATGAGTTGTGGGATCTGGTTTCGATCGCGGGCGCGGTGATGGTGGCAAGTGCGGGAGCCATGGCCCTGCATAGCACACGTCAAGACGTCCCGGATGAGGGCATCGCCTGGGAGGAGACACGATCACCGACGGACAATAGCTCCGGGAAGGCGGAACAATATGTACCCAATCCATGAGCTGCAGTTAGTCGTCTAATCCCCAGCCGAACTCCTCGACGATCTCGAACAAATCGGTATCTGACACTACTCCCACCGGCACCTGTTTTGCCTCGACAACCACTCGTCGAATATTGTGTTGCGACATAAGTGACGACACCGTCCTCAGGTTTGCCTCGGCAGGTACCGTCAGCAACGGTCGGCTGGTAATCTTATCGACTTTGACTTTAATGGTGGACTGATCTCCCCCAACGATCTTGGTAACAACATCGCGTTTGGTCATGATGCCCCAGTCGCCACCGTCCTTGGGCTGGACTAACACATAGCTGATATCGGCCTCACGCATCTTGTGCATGGCGTCTTCGACGCTGGTATCGGAGGGCACGCTGATTACCGGCGACATGACTCCGGCGGCCGTAGTCGGTTGATGTCCGGATTCCCTCATTGCCTCCAGCGGATTGGCGACCCGTCTTTCTTCGCGTGCCCTGCGCTCCGCCTCCAGGGCCTCACGGCGTTCTCGTTCGAAACGAGAAAGATCTTCGGCGTCGCCGGTTATTTTGGCAATCAGGGCATCGGCGAAGGTGCTCGTCGACACCGTGTGCGCCCCATCCATTTGTCTGGCGAAATCGTAGGTGACGAACTTGTCCCCGATGACATTGGGATAAGCGGCATTGATCAGATCGGCGGCTTCTTTCCAACCCATGTACTCGAGCATCATCACCCCTGACAACAATAATGAGCTTGGATTGACCTTGTTCTGGTTGGCGTATTTGGGTGCGGTGCCATGCGTGGCCTCAAACACCGCCGCATCATCACCGATGTTAGCGCCGGGCGCGATGCCGACGCCGCCGACTTCAGCGGCCACCGCGTCGGACAGGTAATCACCGTTGAGGTTCATGGTTGCGAGCACGTCGAACTCCGCTGGACGCAGTTGCAGAAGCTGGAAAATAATGTCCGCGATCCGGTCCTTTATGACGATCTTGTCACGGGGACGTTTGCCTCCGTGCAGGTTGTACAATTCCTCCTCGGTGATGACTTCATCGGCAAACTCGTCCTTCGCCAGCTCGTAACCCCAATTGCGAAATGCTCCTTCCGTGAATTTCATTATGTTTCCCTTGTGCACCAGGGTCACGCTCTCGCGGTCGTTGTCAATGGCATACTGGATCGCCTTGCGGATGAGGCGTTTTGAACCAAATGGGCTGATCGGTTTGACGCCAATTCCGGCTTGTTCGAAAAAGCTTGCCCCCATCTGTTCACGTAGAAACTTAGCCAGTTTTTCGTTTTCTTCGCTGCCACTTTGGTATTCGATGCCGGCGTATACATCCTCGGTGTTCTCGCGGAAAATGACCACATCGACCTGCTCCGGCGCTTTCATCGGCGAGGGTACACTTTGGTAGTAGCGAACCGGTCGCACGCACGCGTAGAGATCAAGTTCCTGGCGAAGCGACACATTCAGCGAGCGGAAGCCGCCACCCACCGGCGTCGTGAGCGGACCCTTTATTGCCACAACCACGTCGCGTATCGCAGCGAGTGTTTCGGCGGGAAAATAATCTCCGTCATATAGAGCGGCGGACTTTTCACCCAGATACATTTCGCACCAATGAATCTTGCGCTTGCCTGCATACGCCTTCTCGACCGCGGCATCCCACACTCGGAGGCTGGCATTGGTAATGTCGGGCCCGATGCCATCTCCCTCGATATAACCCACAATGGCGTGGTCTGGAACCTGGAGTTTTCCGTTCTTGATGGTAATTCTTTCGCCAGAATCAGGAATCTTGATATGTTGATATGACATTGTTGGTGTTTCTTTATGCCTAATTGTTGGATAGGGTTGTGAAAGCAACAAGAGTTCCTATTATATCGATTAATCAGCGCATAAGAAGGTTCTCAGTTCTAAATTTTATATATCGAGAGTCCAACGATGAATGCAAAAGGTGTGGTTGCGGCCGGACATCCCGGCACCGTAGAGGCAGCGGCGGAAATGCTACGCGCCGGCGGTAACGCCTTCGACGCAGCTATTGCGGCATTCTTCATGGCCTGTGTGGTGGAACCGGTACTCGCATCTCTTGGTGGCGGTGGGTTCATGCTCGCCCGGGACTCCAGCGGCGTCGCCAGGGTGTTCGATTTCTTTACGCAAACCCCCGGGACCCGGAGAGCGTCATCAGACCTCGACTTTTATCCGATAGTGGTTGATTTCGGCAGCGCCCAGCAGGAGTTTCACGTTGGGTTGGGCGCATGTGCGGTGCCCGGTTGTGTCCGCGGGATGTTTGATATCCACCGGCAATTAGGCCGGCTGCCGATGCGGGAGTTAGTACAGCCGGCGGTGCTGGCGGCTGGTACCGGCATCACCCTAAACGCCTTTCAAGCCTACATCTTCACCCTGGTATATCCCATTTACATGACTCCGTCGGCCAAACCATTGTTCGCTAGTGGCGAGCTAGAGGATCACATTGCGATTGAGGGCGAGACTTTAAGGTTCGAAAATCTCGCCGATACCATGGAGATGTTGGCCATTGAGGGCGATGACTTATTTTATCGCGGTGAGATTGCACAACGCGCGGCCCGTATGTGCACTACTGGCGGAGGCCATCTGACGCGCCAGGATTTCGAAAGCTACCGAGTCGAATTGCGCGAACCACTTTGTATCCGCTATAGAAATGCGAATCTGTTATTCAACCCACCCCCGAGTGCCGGGGGCTCGTTAATCGGTTTCGGGCTTCGTTTGTTGGAAGAATCCGATGTCGGGCACCTGGAAGCCGATGGTTATGCATGTCTGCGGCTGTTAACAGAAGTCATGTTGCAAACCTCGTTCGCGAGGATCGTGTGCATGGAAGCCGAGGGCGCCGAAGGTGACGAAAACATCTCCCGGAGGTTGCTGAGCGATCCGTTTCTTAATTTCTACCGGACCCGGATTCTGAACCACCACCGGTCGTTTCGTGGCACAACCCAAGTGAGCGTGATTGATGGGGAGGGAAACGTTGCCACGATGACAATCTCTAACGGCGAAGGCTGTGGCACCATCATTCCCGGGTCCGGCGTCATGCTGAACAACATGCTGGGAGAGGAGGATGTTAATCCCACCGGGTTTCATCTGTGGCAGCCTGATCAACGCATGAGCTCAATGATGGCACCCACTATTGCCATGCTTCCCAACGGTCGTATTATTGCCACTGGATCAGGGGGATCGAGCCGTATTCGCACTGCGCTGTTACAGCTGCTAATCAACCTGATCGACTACGACATGGACCTGATTGCCGCAGTGCATGATCCAAGAATCCATATCGAAGACGAAGTGCTGAACATCGAAGGCGGTATCGATCCCGCGGTGGTCGCGCGATTGACCGCCGAGTTTCAGCACCATCGTGTGTTCGATGATCTGAATCTGTTCTTTGGCGGCGCGCATACTGTGGTCCGTGACAGCAACGCACAGTTACTAGGGGAAGGAGACCCTCGGCGGGGTGGGGTGAGTCAAATCGTGGCGTAATGAATCAGGAACCACGCGCTCGTTACGCTCTGTCACCGGCGGTCAACCATCCAGGGTGAGCGACGTGTGACCATTTACATCTTTGGTAACGAGGGAAGCTGGCGCGGCTTGTATCCCTCGGGTATTGCCATAGAAATCTCGCCGACGCCGGCAGCGAGTCTGGTTACGGTCATAACCGAGGACACCGGACCTGAGAAGTTGCGCATTTCCAACGGCAATCCATCCATCGGCATGCCGCTGAGTTCAGGAACCGAACCACTAAACTGTCCACTGATTTTACTGGCCTTTTCTGATAGCCGTTCTCCGAATGCCTGGATTGCCTTGATTGTTTGGTAGTCATCTCCCGGCAGATTCAATGCTGAGGGATCAGCCATACATAACTGAGCGATCTTTTGATTGTCGCTCATTACGTCGATCTGCCGACACTTCATGTTATTAATCGTCATCATCCCCCGCTGGATCAGTTTTTTCTTTGGCGGCGGGGGATCATCACTAGCTGGCATTCCAAAGTTACCCATCATCTCCTTCATGCGCGCAGCTTGCTCCGGTGGCAGATTGGCAAGATTCTCTGCTAGCTGTTTTTGCACCATCGACATCATGCCTTGAGCACGATCACTGAGCTCGCTGATCTTTTGTTCATCTAAGCTCAGGTAAGTTTGTTCACCGTGATTGATTATCGTTATCGAAGAGCGTTCACGGTTGAACAAAAAATCAACTTGCGGATCACCGCCAGCGCCCTTAACAAAAATGGTTCCATCCTTGACGTACGCAATTTGAGCTGTTGTTTGCGTTGACCCCGATTCAGTGACGGAGAACTCGATGGTAGTGTCGGCACAGACTGTCGCGCTACACAATGTTGTGGCTAGTGCCAGGGTTCGTTGCCGGCTATTCATGCACGCTCCTTAGTTCCAAAGTGACATTATCATTACTAAATCATTCTGTTGAATCAGGTTCAGATTGTTGTACATGTGCACGCAATTCCTCCAATGACATCATTGGTGCCAAACATTGAACACCGGTGCACACGTAGGCGGTCATTGGCGCACGCATGACGCGTTCGTTGAGTATACCCGGTAACGATGCTGCATCACCGGGAATGGTCAACACAATACGACGTGGGGCGTAGTTTTGCTGATACATGTGAGTGGCGTCTTCGAGTAGCGAGTCTTCTCCGCGCAGTATTACGGTTTCGGTAGGGTAGAGATACTCTTCGGCAGCCAGTAGTAAGGCGCCATGAGCGGAAGGATAATGGTGCAGGCTTGCGGACAGCGCGCTCAAGGTTCTATCCGCTGCTTCGAGATATCTCGGTTCGCTCAACACATGACCCAAGCGCGACAACACCAGTGCCGCAATACCGTTCCCGGATGGAATCGCGTCATCCTGGGTCGGTTTGTGCCGGTGCAAGAGCTTTTCGTGGTCGTCGGAAGTAAAGTAGAACCCGCCGTACTGACTGTCTTCGAAACGCTGCAGTAAGATCTCTGTCAGCTCGATGGCGAAATCAAGATCACCATCACGCCACCGCGCTTGCACTAATTCCAAGGCCGCATCGATCATGAATACGTAATCATCCAAGTACGCATTCAGGTGGGTCTTGCCATCTTTAGTGGTGACCTGCAGGCGTTTATTGTTCCATAGGTTATGGCGGACGAAATCAAATGCCTGTTCCGCGGATTGCACGAAGTCATTGCGCCCTAACATGCGACCTGCATGTGCCATTCCCTTGACCATCAAGCCGTTCCAGGCGGTAAGGATTTTTTCGTCCCGGCCTGGCCACACACGCTGATTACGCGTTTGCAGTAATTTTTGTTTAACTGAATTCAATAGCGCCTTGGTTTGTTCATGATCAATCCCGCAACGTTGGGCAACGACGTCAAACGGCGCATTGACATTGAGGTGCCACTTCCCTTCGAAGTTGGGCTGTCCGCGAAGCCCAAAGCGAATTTCCGCCGCCGACCACTCGTTATCAGTCAATAGGCCTTTGAGTTCTTCTGTCGTCCACGCGTAGAACTTACCCTCTTCACCCTCCGAATCAGCATCCAGTGTCGAATAATAACCACCGTCCGATGACTGCATGTCACGTAACACCCATTCTCCGGTTTCAATGGCTACCTCACGAAACAAGGTATCGCCACTCGCAAGCCAAGTGTCCACCAACAGCGGCAGTAGCTGCGCGTTGTCGTACAGCATTTTTTCGAAATGTGGGACCATCCATCGATCATCCACGGAATAACGGCAAAATCCCCCCCCTAATTGGTCATAAATGCCGCCCTCGGCCATCGCCTGCAGCGTGTGCCGTACAATTAGTAAATCCTTAGGATTGGAGCTGCCTGTGTGCCGGTGCCGGGCCCAGTGGCGCAGGCACACTTCCAAGTTCGTGGGATGGGGAAACTTGGGCGCCGAACCGAAACCACCGTGCACCGGATCGTACTGGCTGGCTAGTTGTTCAAATGCCTGATCCAGGATCTCGGCTTGGACACTACCTTGGCCTCTGGAGCTGGCTTCGATTTGTGAGAACGCGTTCTTTACCGCCACGCCGTGCTCGCGAAGCCGGTCTTTTTTATTTTGGTAATAGTCGGTTACGCGCTCGAGTACTTCGACAAAACCTGGCATGCCGTGACGCGGTTGTTTAGGAAAATAAGTCCCCGCGAAGAACGGAACAAAATCATACGGGCTAATGACCACGTTGAGTGGCCATCCGCCAGGTCTCTGAGTGAGTAACTGATGTGCAGTCTGGTAGATCTTGTCAAGATCCGGTCTTTCCTCTCGATCCACTTTCACACAAACGTAGTGTTGGTTCATGTATTGCGCTACTTGTTGGTCTTCAAACGACTCATGCTCCATTACGTGACACCAGTGGCACGCGGAGTAGCCAATGGACACCAGAATGGGCCGGTTTTCGGCCTGGGCCTTGGACAGCGCCTCCGCACCCCATGGATACCAGTCCACCGGATTGTAGGCGTGCTGTAACAGGTAGGGGCTGGTCTCATCGATCAGGCGATTGTGTTGTTTAGCTTGGTTCATTGACGCCAACAATAACCGAGTAAAAGAGTCAGGCATTAAAACCGAATTATCGGCCGCTCGCAAGTTCGGGGTGCCATGGATTCCGCTATCAACCGGCCGGCAACGACTCGATGGTACCGATCTGATGCGCAAAGTCTTAAACATTCGGTAAGGTTTTTGTGCCGGGATGTTGCGCTATAGTATCCGCCGGCCTCAACTGCCCGCTGACGTATTAGCCATTAGCCATGCTCACGCATCCCAATTTCGATCCGGTCGCATTTAGTGTCGGGCCAATCCAGGTGCACTGGTATGGTCTGATGTACCTGGTCGGTTTTTTGGGCGGTTATTGGTTAGGCGTCTCCCGCGCCGGACGCCCCGGGTCGCTGTGGCGGCAACAGGAGGTGGCGGACCTGTTGTTCTACGTCGCCGTAGGTGTCATCGTCGGTGGCAGATTCGGTTACATATTGTTCTACAACCCCGGTTATTACCTGCAACACCCGCTGGAAATACTCTACCTTTGGACCGGTGGGATGTCCTTTCACGGGGGGTTGTTGGGAGTGTTGGCGGCCATGTGGCTGTATGGCCGCAACACACGTCGGCCATTCTTGGCGGTCACCGATTTTTTGGCGCCTCTGGTACCGGTGGGTCTAGGCGCGGGCCGGATCGGGAACTTTATCAACCAGGAGCTATGGGGAAAGGTCACCGCCATGCCCTGGGGCATGCGTTTTCCTGCCACCGATCCGAGCGCGCAAGTTCGTCATCCATCAATGCTGTATGAAGCGTTCCTCGAGGGTTTGGTGTTGTTTGTGGTGCTGTGGATTTATTCGGCCCGACCGCGGGCGACCGGTGCGGTCTCTGGTTTGTTCCTCTTTGGTTATGGTGTGTTTCGGTTCGTGGTTGAGTTTGTGCGTTTACCCGATGCGCATATTGGATACCTAGCGATGGGCTGGGTTACCGTCGGTCAGCTGCTGAGTGTGCCGATGATCGTCGTGGGCCTCTGGTTGCTGCTCAGAACACCGGGTGCTAGCGGGTCAATCGGGTCCGCCCAATGACGCCACGGTTTGTTCGCCACATAGCCACTGTATTAAACTATTGTAACGAATAGTATTGGTTAACAATATTGGCGGACCGTTGGAGGTGAGTGATGATCGTAGAGACCACAGACCCGATTACTGGCAACGACGTTACGGATCTCGAGAACGCGCCTTACGTCATCGACGGGGACCTCAAGATCTATTTTGAATCGGAGGAAAGCAAAGCCCAGTTTTTGGCGATCGAAGTGGAGAACCCGGCCGAAGATCTTCCATCAGGTCTGGACAATCCGGCGCCGATGGGGCCTGGAGACTTCAAACGGACTTAATTGGGACATCGCCGTGTCGCTTCCCGGACACGGGTCCTCCATAACCACAATACCGCTGGCAGCCGCGGCCCGTTTACGCCTGCGGCGGTCGCGCGGTTCGGTGAATTTCCTCAGTGACTTGACTTTTAGTCACCGCAGCTTATGTTAAAAATAGGGCCCCACCGTTAGTCCTTATGAAGCTTGTGAATCGACTCATCGCGTTATCGATAATCACTGTGTTTGCCGCGCCCTTTGCTGATGCGCAGGAGCAAACTATAAAGAAGTGTAAGGACGCCAGCGGAAAATGGCATTACGGCGATATCGCCGCCGCCGAATGTGCTCGTTCCCGCGTGACCGAAATCGATAAACGCGGATTGAAGGTCGACGTGCACGAAGCACCACCGACCAGGGAGGAATTGGAGGCGGCAAGAGCGGCAGAGGTCACACGGCAACAAGAGCAGGCACGCGCTCAGGAGCAACGCAGTCGTGAAAACCATTTATTGACGATCTATGACAGTGAGCAGAGCATAATTCTTGCCCGCGATGCGCGTTTGGTGTCGATCGACAAGATGCTGAAGAGCGACGAAAATTACAAGGCAAAATTACAAGAGAACCTCAACGGCCTGGAGAAACTCGTTGCTAAGGCGTCGCCTGATGATCCAGTGCACAAGGACATCGAGGCGCTGCGCAACCAGATCCGCGAGTACGAAGAAGCCATTGATTCCCGGTTGCGCAAACGCGAACTGGTAATCGGGCGCTATAACAGCGACCTGAATCGCTATCGAGATATTGTGAAGCGCCGTAAAGCGGCCAAGTAGTCGGCCCACTAGTCGGTCCGCCCGGTCACGCGGGCTATTTCCCTAGGAAGGATACGTGAATAAAGGATTCTTATGCGCGGTTCCGCAAAAATGATTAGTTTTACGCAACGGAACTCATTACCCTTTCAGATCCCCCGAGCCTGAGGCTGGTGCGGCCGTATTCGCACCGGGATCCTGCCCACATGGGGACAAGGTCGAATAGACCACGTCTTGAAACTTGAGTAATTCAAAAATAACGGTTTGACGGAGAGCGATAATGCCTACATTTGTACGAACTGATAAATGCGATGGCTGCAAAGGTCAGGACAAGACCGCCTGTATGTATATCTGCCCCCATGATCTTATGCGTTTGGATAAAGATGGGTCAGAGACCGGTCATGCGATGAAGGCTTATAACCAAGAGCCTGAACAATGTTGGGAGTGTTACAGCTGCGTGAAGATTTGTCCGCAACAGGCGATCGAGTGTCGTCATTACGCAGACGTCGTTCCGCTGGGTGCCTCGGTGCAGCCGCTGCGTGGTTCCGAGTCGATCATGTGGACGATCAAGTTCCGCAACGGCACCATGAAACGATTCAAGTTCCCGATTCGAACGACCGCGGAAGGCTCGGTTGATCCATACAGCGCAAAACCCGAGGCGAACCTTGACGAGCTCACTGATCACTCGACACTGTTTACCAAGGGTACGCATTCCTGCGATATGAGTCAGTTCGGCGCGGCGTAATCGCAAACTGATTAAATGGCCCTCCCACGTGAGACGCTCCGGGTTAGCGGCGTGAGAGTGTGCTTTAGCAACTGTTATTGAGGAAGAATCAATGGCTGAAGAATACGGTTTCGGTAATCCAGAAATCATCGAGGAGGAGGTTGATATCCTCATAATCGGTGGCGGCATGGCCGCGTGCGGCACGGCATTTGAAATTGGCCGCTGGCTAGATAAAGTGCCCGACCTGAAGGTGAAGCTGGTCGATAAGGCGGCATTGGATCGATCCGGCGCGGTAGCGCAGGGCCTGTCGGCGATAAATACCTACATGGGCGAAAATGATCCGGCTGACTACGTGCGCTACGTGCGCGGTGACCTCATGGGTATCACCCGCGAAGATCTTGTTTATGACGTTGGCCGTCATGTCGACGACTCGGTGCACCATTTTGAGGAATGGGGCCTTCCGGTCTGGAAACAAAAGGGCGACGAGATCAAAAAACTTACTGAGGGTGGTAAACCGGTGCGTTCCGGTCGTTGGCAGATCATGATCAACGGCGAATCCTATAAGTGGATCGTCGCTGAAGCGGCCAAAAAAGCCCTCGGCATGGATCGAATTGATGAGCGCGTTTTTATCGTGCGTCTCGTAACTGACAAGAACGACCCATCGCGGGTAGCTGGTGCTGCGGGTTTCAGCGTTCGCGACGACAAGCTTTTTATCTACAAGTTCAAGTGTTGTCTGCTCGCCGCAGGCGGCGCTGTGAATGTGTTCCGTCCCCGTTCTGTGGGCGAAGGCACTGGACGCGCCTGGTACCCGGTTTGGAATGCGGGTTCCACCTACGCGATGGCTGCCGAGTGCGGTGCGGAACTCACCTTGATGGAGAACCGTTTTGTCCCGGCGCGATTCAAAGACGGTTATGGTCCGGTGGGCGCATGGTTCCTGCTGTTTAAGGCGCAGGCGATGAACGCCTTCGGCGAGGACTATCAGACGAAGAACTATGACATCCTCAAGGACAACAAGTACGACGCCTACGCCGACGGCATGAAGATGGGCACCTGTCTGCGTAACCATCTTATGATGAAGGAAATGCGCGAGGGACGCGGCCCGATCTTGATGGATACGCCGACCGCCATGGCAAAACTCGCCGAGACCATGACTCCCAAGGAGGTCAAACACCTGGAGGCAGAGGCGTGGGAAGACTTTCTGGACATGACCATCGGTCAGTGCGGTGTGTGGGCCGGTGAAAACATCGAGCCCGATAAAGAGATGTCTGAATTGATGCCGACCGAGCCGTACCTGCTGGGTTCGCACGCCGGTTGCGCGGGCATCTGGTGCTCCGGTCCCGAAGACATCCCCGGAACCCCGGATTACTACCATTGGGGCTACAACCGCATGACCACGGTGAAAGGGCTGTTCACCGCTGGAGATGGCGTCGGTGCCTCGGGTCATAAATTCTCATCTGGCTCTCACGCCGAGGGCCGTATCGCCGCCAAGGCGATGGTGAAATACGCGCTGGACAATAAGGATTGGAAACCGGAGATGTCGCGCACTGTGGACGAGCTAGTGGAAGAGATCTACCGACCGGTTAAGACCTTCCTCGAGCACAAAGACTACACCACCGCGATCGATGTGAACCCCCATTACATAACACCGAAGATGTTGCAGTTCCGCCTGCAGAAGATCATGGACGAATACGTTGCCGGCATTGCGACTTGGTATCAAACCAACGCTAAGATGCTGGAAATCGCGGAGAAGAAGCTGGTGATGATCAGGGAGGACGCTCAGAAAATGCGTGCCAAGGATCTGCATGAGCTGTTGCGGGCATGGGAAAACTATCACCGGATCCTTGCCGCAGAAGCGCATATGAGGCACATCCAGTTCCGTGAGGAAACCCGGTACCCGGGATATTACTACCGCATGGACTTCTTGGACTTGGATGACGATAACTGGAAATGCTTCGTGAATTCCACCTATAACCGCGACACTGGTGAGTGGAGCTTGAAGAAAGTGCCATATACGCAGCTCGTTAAACACGGTGAAGGTGAACCGGAGGGTCTGGCACGTCCCGGCAGTCCGGTTTAGGCTCGGCATTAACGCTAACGAAACTAGGCCGGGCATCCTGCATGGCAGGATGCCCGGCTTTTTTATGGCTAGCTGAGCTGCACAGATGGGTCATTCAACGTGTAAGCTGTCGAAGCTCAACGGATCGAAGTCGATAATTGTTAAAATGTGCGCTGTAAACGATCGTGCCAGACCTGAGACTCATGCCCGCAATTTCTAGAGAGGATATTTCATGGCTACCGACGACTTGAGAAAGATTAAAGACGCGATTCCGTTTTCTAGTCCGGTGCAGCCGGTGGAGTTATCGCTAGACGATGAAATTCAATTTCACTGTCACAAGGGCATTGCGTGTTTTAACGCATGTTGTAAGAACATCGATATTCAGATAACGCCGTATGACATCCTGCGTTTGAAACGCCGGTTAGGCATGAACTCTTCTGAGTTCGTTGCCCGTTACACCACTCCATTCGCGATGGACTTTCACAATATGCCGGGGCTGAAGATGAACACCAAGCCCGGCACTAGTGAATGTGTGTTTCTTGCAGAAGAAGGTTGTAGCGTGTATCAGGATCGGCCGGCGGCGTGTCGTTATTACGCTTTAGGAAACATGGGGGTGCGCAAGAAGGATAGCGCTACTGTGGACGATATCTTCTTCATGGTGAGAGAGGACCACTGTCTCGGCCATGAAGAACCGCGGACGTTGACGGTACGTCAATACCGCGAAGAACAGGCATGCGACGAATACGATGAACACAACCGAGCCTGGCGGGATGTAATTCTCAAAAAGCGCTCCAGTGGCCCTACTGTGGGGGCGCCGTCGGAACGATCACTGCAGCTTTTTGACATGTGCAGCTACGATATGGATAGCTTCCGTGAGTTCATACAGACAGATGGATTTAATGAGGTGTTTGATCTGGATGACCAGACCAGAAATAATTTTCTCGAAAACGAAGAACAACTTCTACGATTTGCGATTCGCTTCTTGAAGCAAGTCCTGTTCGGAGAGATGAGCATTCCAGTCAAGGAAGATGCGAAGGACAAGCGCATGGCACGGCGTCGGGAGTCGGATGAACGCGCAAAGGCAAACAGCGGCGGCAGTGGGCCGGAATCTTAGTCGAGCCGCTCCAGCCTAACCGGATCACCATCGCGAGCTGCTTGCAGTGCGTCTACCGGCTCGAGGGCGCGGCCCCAGATATTGGTCTTGGCGGCGAGCCGAATTTCATCGCCGACAGAAATCGGCGTCCTCCCAAAACCAATCGCAATGCTATTGCCTTCAACCCAGAATGCCAATTCACCCGCGTCAACGACGTCCTTTGCATCGGACTCCCGGATTACTCTGATCGGCGTTGAGAAGTATACTTCCTCGCCCCAAGTGCGCGCCTCGGACTCGATGGGAAGTGAGTTATAGATGGCGTCGGCGGTTGGAGTGTCATATAGTTCAGCGGTCACTTCAACAGAACCGATGATGATTTTCAGCTTACGCATTAACATGCTCCCAAGCGGTGAACTGTGTGAGCGATTTGATATTTGTCCTAACTATAGTCGTCTATCTCTCTGTTGACCAAGCTGCCGGAAAGTGATGCAAGGCGCAATTGTTTATGATGCCCAGGGGTTTATCAATCCCCGTATTGGGCACGTCGCGTTGAGATAAATCACGATGTCGGAAAAAGTCAAAGACCTGTATCTCATTGATGCCAGTATCTATGTGTTTCGGGCCTGGTTTTCGCTCCCGGATACGCTGAACGCTGACGATGGCACCCCGGTGAATGCCGTGTATGGCTATCTGAGATTTTTGACAGAGTTCCTGGAGAAGACTACTCCACAGTATGTTGCCATTGCGTTTGACGAGAGTCTGACCACGTCATTTCGAAACGACATATATCCCGAGTACAAGGCGAACCGGGATGTTCCGCCACCGGAACTCGAAAAACAGTTCGAGGCCTGTCAAGATTTTACGCGCGCACTCGGTATCCAAAGTTATTGTCACCAACGATTCGAGGCCGATGACCTGATCGCGACCATCGCCCATCAAATGCGTGGCCACGGTTTCCGTAACATTGTGGTGAGTGCGGATAAGGATTTGACCCAGGTGCTGAGCGGTGCGGACTTGTGGTGGGACTACGCCCGGGGTCGCACCCTCGATGTGCGCGGCGTCGAGGAGCGATTCGGCGTTCGCAGTGATCAAATCCAAGACTACCTGGCGCTGGCGGGTGACGCGGTCGACAATATTCCTGGCCTACCCGGAGTCGGGCCCAAAACTGCGGTTCGATTGCTGCGCCTCTATCCTGATCTAGAGGCGGTGTACGATAATTTGGCGCAGATACCGCAACTTGCTATCCGTGGTGCCGGCCGCATCGCGGAAAACCTGAAACGTCATCGCGAACAGGTGTTTTTGTATCGCCGGCTGGCGACCGTCGCGTTGGACGCGCCACTGACCCTGGGTAGCGAAACGTTACGCTTAGAGGCGCCCGACGAACAGGCCCTGGAAGAACTCGTAAAGTGGATGACTCGCGGCGATGGATATATAGATCGGATCAGGGCAGTGTTGCCTGCACTTTGAGCAATCACCACGGGTTCTCAAGTTCACAAATTCAATGCCTTCGTTCCCCGTCCAGCCAGCGTCCGCCTCCTGCCGCTGCCATCCGGGATCCGTGGTGCAATATCCGGGCTAACAATCTGTCGGATTTAGGATTAATCTACTGCGGCGGCGGGAAAGTCGGCCCACTTCAACGATTTCTCTCGTTAAACAGCATGCTATTCGCCTCGAAAAATCGTCCAATAGGGCTCGATTTCCCACCAGCCTCGCTACGATCGCCTAGGTTCGACAGACCGCTGGGTTCCCGGTTTTCTCGTTGTGCACTATATAATTATAAGTTCGATAACCAACTGGTGTGATTATGTACGCGGCCTACTTTGGGCTTTCTGAACCGCCATTTTCGATATCTCCAGATCCTCGCTACCTGTACATGAGCAAGCGGCACCGGGAGGCGATGGCGCACCTGCTTTATGGCGTTCAGCAATCCGGGGGCTTCCTCCAGCTCACCGGTGAAGTCGGCACTGGCAAGACCACGTTGTGCCGATGTTTGTTATCCCAGTTACCAGACAACATAGACGTTGCTATGTTGCTCAACCCCAATTTGGATGAGAACGAACTACTGGCTGCAATTTGTGATGAATTGGCAATCGAGTATTCGGCGCATGCGTTACCAAAGCAGCTTTTGAGTCTTCTCAATGACTATCTATTGAAAAGTTTCGCCGAGGGCCGACATACAGTACTGATTTTCGACGAGGCGCAACTGCTATCACGACAGGTACTAGAGCAAATTCGGCTACTCACCAATCTCGAAACGACGACACAAAAACTGTTGCAGATTATTCTGATTGGTCAACCGGAATTGGCCAAGATGCTGCGCCGTGCCGATCTACGTCAACTCAATCAGCGCATTACTGCCCGCTATCATCTGCAGCCCTTGTCCAGTCAGGAAACCTCTGAATATATTCGTTACCGTTTGGAGGTGGCCGGCTGTAGGAAGGCATTGTTTTCCGATAATGCCATACATCAGGTCTATCAAACCTCTGAAGGTGTTCCTAGATTAGTCAACGTAATTTGTGATCGCGCTCTGATGGGGGCGTACTCTCTGGATAAACCCCAGGTTACGAGATCAATTGCTCGCCACGCCGCTGTGGAAGTCTTGGGCGAGGAAAAAGAGAAGGTCGGTGCCACATATTGGATATGGCTACCCGCGGTCGCATCTTTGGCGGCGGTGTTGGTGTTTACTCCGGTGGGTGATCGATTTATGGGTTGGTTCTCAGGATTACAGCTGGTAGACAGGTTAACAACCGCTGCCATTGACCCCGTTCCCGAGAATTCGGTGAACCGAGTCCCGGATACCGCAGTGGAGGCGGATACGCCGTTGATGGCAACAACGGATGTTGATCGATCGGATCTCTCGATGACACCGCTTCCGACGCCACCAAGCCTTGCCGTATCCGACGGGCCGCAACCGAGTGCCAATATTTCGAACGTTGAGCCCAACGACTTGCTTGCCACCGCGATGATCGATACACCCTCGATATCCGAGTTGCTTCGCGAGTACGCGGCGCTGAATGGCAAGGCGGAAGCCTTCAGCCGTTTGGCGGCACTATGGGGTGAGCGTCTGGACTTGTTAGACGATAACCGGGTGTGTCGGGAGATCGAACGGTTTGGATTGAGATGCTTCAAGAGCCGTGGCACGTGGAACAATCTGCGCAGCCATAATCGTGCCGCGATACTGGTGTTGAAACCTTTGACTGGTGTTTCTCATTATGTCGTCGTTACAAAAGTTGAGGATGGTTGGGTCAGCCTCGATTTTGCTGGAGAAAAAGTACAGTACCCGATCTCCGACATAGATCCGTACTGGTTCGGCGATTACTGGTTGTTGTGGCAGCCACCACCACTAAGAAGCCTGCAGCTATCACTGGATGACGCCGGCGCGGATGTGCTTTGGTTGCGCCAGGCACTCAATCGCGTCGCGTCGACACAGGGCAATGTATTGGAGCTCAATGAAGAAAGGCCGGTATTTGATACCGAACTGCTGCAACATGTAATCGGTTTCCAAAGGCGTAATGCGCTGAACGCCGACGGTGTCGTGGGTGTTGAAACATTACTGCGCTTGAATGCCATGCTGAAAGGAGACGAATTACCGTTGTTGATTCGATCACCGACAAGTTGATATGTCCTACATACTTGATGCCTTAAAAAAATCGGAGCGCGAACGATCACTCGGCCATGTGCCGACGTTGAACACCGTGCACAGCTATCCTAAGTCACCTGCACGCCGGCGTCGGTTATTGTTAGCATTGGTACTGCTAATAATGCTGATGCTGATCGGAGTGGTGATTTATGGTGTCATGTATTGGAGCCAGGACGACGCTGTCCAATCCGCCAGCGGGACATCCCACACCGCAGCGACCAGTGCAAGTCATGTCGTGGCACCCAAAAAACCGGCCTCGGCCGCAGTGACCAAGCAGGCATCGACCAATGCGGACCCTCCGAAGGCGGAAGTCAACGTACCCGAACCAGCCAAGCCACTATTATCCCGGTCCACGACGACTGAGCAAACATCGCGAAGCTATCCCACCATCGAAGATCTGGACGACGGAACGCGTCAGCGTCTCTCCAACATCGTCGTCAACGTAGTGTCTTATTCGGAGCAACCCAGTCGTCGTTTCGTGATGATCAATCAAAAAATTTACCGGCAGGGACAAAGTGTAAATGCACAGCTCGCGGTGATTGAAATCAAACCCCAAGGAGCGATTTTGAGATTCCAGGGGCGCGAATTCCTCGCTGCGCCTTGATGCCAACTCGTCATATTCACCGCTGGTAACCGCGCCGCGCCAGTTACGCTCTAACCCGCATATTGCACTAAGGCGCTGGGGACGTGACTGCTCGTTTCTACATGCGAGGCAATACCCGAAAACAAAGGCACTTTAAATAGCGGGTCTCGGGCATCGCCGGATGGACGGGATGATCCATTGATTGTCTACCCTCGGAAATTAGTTGAAGATGCCGATCCAGATGACGCGCCGCACGATGCACGATGTGTACAAATTGATGCCTTTGCATATGGAAGGAACAGGAACACGTGATTAGTAGGCCGTCTTTTCCAAGCAGTTGTAATCCGGCTTGGTTCAGTCGCTGATAGGCCTGTTCACCGGTACGTATATCTTTTTTGCGCTTGATAAACGCCGGAGGATCCAATATTACAACATCAAAGCGAGCCCCTTGCGTATGCAACTCTTTTAAGGCCTTGAATGCATCACCACGCAGGCTGCTAACCTTGCTGTCGATTCCATTTAAATGCGCGTTCCTAGACACTAAATCCAGCATGCGTTTCGATGCGTCTATGCACATCACCTCGGAGGCACCGTGGCGAGCGGCTTGGATACCCCAGGCTCCTAAATAGCTAAACACGTCCAAGACTCTCTGATCCCGAACCAATCGCAACATGTGCGCGCGGTTGTCCCGTTGATCGAAATACCAGCCAGTCTTTTGACCGTGTTGCAGTGGGATGACAAACCGGGTGTCGTGTTCGGTAAGCTCGATCTGTTGTGGAATGCTACCTACTGATTCCACGTACGTGTCCAAACCCTCAAGGATGCGGATCTCGCTATCGCAACGGAGCAGTATCCCGGAGGGTCGCAGCACCTTTTCCACCGCGGCTAATATGTCTTCGCGTCGACGTTCCATGCCGGCGGTCGTGAGTTGCACCACGCAATAGTTGTCGTAGCGGTCGATAATAAGCCCTGGTAGACCATCACCTTCGCCATAGACGAGCCGGTAGAAGGGACGTTCGAACAGCCGGGTGCGCAAGCTCAACGCGACCTTGATTCGGTGGATAATAAGTGAGCGGGATAGCGGATGAGAGCGGTCGCGACTGACAATGCGGGCGCATATCAAAGAGTTCGGATTGACATAGCCGTTGCCCAGCCAGCGTCCGCTATGGCTGAATATATCAACACCGTCACCCGGATCGAAATGACCAAGTGGGTTGCGCTTGGAATTGATTTCATTGCTGTAAACCCACAGATGACCCGACAATAAGCGCCGCTCCTCGCCTTTATTCAGGTAGAGCGGGGCGGTTGTTTCGTTCCCGGACGCCGTAATCATTGTTGATTCCTAATGCTGAAGAGGCTAACCCGCATATTGCACTACGGCGTCCCGCCCGTGTTCTAAGTTTATTCCTGCAGGCCCTGAGTACATCCTCGTGGAAATGACCATATCTCAAGTTAGCGGTGTCGGTCGAGAATGGGTGCGCGGTAGTTACTCACCCCGGGACAATGCGTCTTATCGAGCAGCGATTGAATCTCTCGCGCCAAATTGACGCTTAGCTCTTGTTCTCGCCGCCGGCGTGCACGATGTGGGTTAAGTATGCCTGTAGACGCCTCAAAAAGTCCCGGTGTATGGGGCTTTGTTTTATAATCCCAGGATTTTCCCAAACACGTATCAATTCGTACCAATGCCGATCTACGAATTCTATTGCCGGGACTGCCACACGATCTTTAATTTCTTCTCGCGGCGGATCAACACCAAAGCGGCTCCAAGCTGTCCCAAATGCCACCTACCGCAACTACAACGACAGGTATCCTTGTTCTCGGTCTCAAAGGGTCTTGAGCAAAACACTGAAAATGACGTTCTCGGTGACATTGATGAATCCAAGCTCGAGAGCGCGATGATGTCATTGGCCAGCGAGATGGAAGGTGTGGACGAAGATGACCCCAAGCAGGCGGCGCGGCTGATGCGCAAGCTATTCGATTCCACAGGTATGAAGTTGGGTGATGGTATGGAGGAAGCGATACGGCGCATGGAGGCGGGTGAGGATCCTGATGAAATCGAACAGGACATGGGCGATTTGCTGGAGGAAGAAGATCCATTCATGGCTAAATCGAGACCTGCCTTGAGTGATCTGCGGCGTAAGTATCTACCTCCCAAAGTCGACGAAACCTTATACGAGCTGTAGCCTGGGTATTGCACTAAAGATCGCGGATGGTGGCGAAGGGACTGGTCCGGCGTGTAGTTTTCCCTGCTGGGCGGGGACCAGCACTGCAACTTCACCAGCACAAGCACTGCAACTTCACCAGCACAAGCACTGCAACTTCACCAGCACAAGCACTGCAACTTCACCAGCACAAGCACTGCAACTTCACCAGCACAAGCGCCGCGTTGGTGCTACGTATGGCTATATCTCGCTCGTGAATAAAGGTGGGATGTTGGACGGAGTGTGAAGGGTTGTGTGGCTGCCGCAACGCGGTATAATCCGCCGCCCCGATTTTGATTAATATTCCGATGTCAGTATTTCTCGACGAAGTCTCACGGCGGCGAACATTTGCCATCATCTCGCACCCCGACGCCGGTAAAACCACAATTACTGAAAGGCTATTAGTGTACGGCGGCGCGATACAACTCGCCGGTACCGTAAAAGCCCGAAAGGCCAGCCGCTACGTGACATCGGACTGGATGGAACTGGAAAAGCAACGCGGCATATCGGTCACTTCATCAGTGATGCAGTTTACGTACCAACACCGTGTCGTCAATTTGTTGGATACGCCTGGACACGCGGATTTCTCGGAAGACACCTACCGCACACTGACCGCTGTTGATTCGGCGTTGATGGTAATGGACGCCGCAAAAGGCGTGGAAGAGCGAACCATAAAGTTGATGGATGTGTGCCGTTTACGCGACACACCGATAATGAGCTTTGTCAACAAGATGGACCGCGATGGTCGTGATCCCATCGAGCTTTTGGATGAGATCGAATCGGTACTAAAGATCAACTGTGCTCCCCTTACCTGGCCCATCGGAACCGGTGCTCGCTTCCGTGGCATCTACCGGTTTGGCGACGACAGTGTGTTGCTGTTCGCCGGTCGCGCGGGAAATCCACAACGGGACACGGTAATCAATGGTTTGGGCAACGCAGATTTGGATTATTACCTTGGCGCAGAGGCGACGGAGCTACGGGATCAGGTAACGCTGGTACGAGGGGCGAGCCATGGGTTTAACGAAACCGCCTATTTGCGGGGAGAGTTGACACCGGTGTTTTTTGGCTCCGCATTAAACGATCAAGGCGTGCAAGAGTTGCTCAATCATTTTGTCGCATACGCACCGTCGCCGAGAGCTCGTAATGCCGCCAATCGCAATGTGTCACCAGACGAAGTGAAGTTCTCCGGTTTCGTGTTCAAGATCCAAGCAAACATGGATCCTGCGCACCATGATCGCATCGCGTTCGTCCGCATTACCTCGGGTCGGTTTATGAAGGGCAAGAAACTACGTCACGTGCGCGCCGGCCGGGATATTACCGTACACAATGCGGTCACCTTTATGGCGTCCAAGCGCGGCCAGGCCGACGAGGCCTATCCGGGAGATATTATCGGGCTGCACAACCATGGCACGATTCAAATCGGAGACACCTTTACCGAGGGCGAGGAACTGAAGTTTTCGGGTATACCCAACTTTGCACCCGAACTGTTTCGCCGTGTACAGCTTCGAGATCCGTTGCGGGCCAAGGCGCTGCATAAAGGTGTCATACAGCTCAGTGAGGAAGGCGCCACCCAATTGTTTCGACCGCTCACTAGTAACGACCTAATTCTTGGTGCGGTCGGCGCGCTGCAGTTCGATGTAGTCGCGCACCGGTTGCGGTATGAGTATGGTGTCGAGTGCACCTTTGAGCCGATCGGCGTTGCCACAGCGCGTTGGGTCCACTGTGAAGATCCCAAGCGCGAGGAGGAGTTCCGCCACAAAGTCGAAAATCATCTAGCGGTAGATGGGACCGGCAGCCTGACCTACATTGCACCAAACTTGGTTAATTTGCGGCTCACCAGCGAAAGATGGCCCGACGTTGAGTTCCGGGCCACCCGTGAGCACTGACCGGCAGTGCTTATAGGCGCATAAATACGAACTGTTTCATCTGTCCGACTACAAACGTAAAATTAGAGTAGTCGGCGCGTCACCGGCGCGTAAGATAAGCAATCAAACTTCGCGCGTTGCCGTGTATCGGTGCTTACATATGGGTGACGTTTTGGGTTCGGTTGATTTTCGGTCTCAATGCGTTGCCGGAAAATCTGTACAATGATCGTTAGCAAACAGGAACTTACAGAATGCACTCCATAAAGAAACTTACGGCGCTTTTCGTGATGATAGCGACAATTTGTGTTGTCGCCAGCGCACGGGCCGCGGAATCAGACAAACCCATGGCGGGGTACACGGAAATGATGTCCCAGATGATGGGCGGGATGCAGCCCGGTCATGGGTCCTCGGTGCCGGCCAACCCGATGGGCATGGGCAATCCGATGATGAACCCGATGGGCATGGGCAGTTCGATGATGAACCCGATGGGCATGGGCAGTTCGATGATGAACCCGATGGGCATGGGCAGTTCGATGATGAACCCGATGGCCATGGGCGGTTCGATGATGAACCCGATGGCCATGGGCAGTTCGATGATGAACCCGATGGCCATGGGCGGGGCGGTTCGATGATGAACCCGATGGCCATGGGCGGTTCGATGATGAACCCGATGGCCATGGCCAATCCGATGATGATGATGTATCCGATGATGATGGCGCCGATGATGATGAATCCCATGATGATGGGACCGATGATGATGAATCCCATGATGGCGCCGATGATGATGCCCATGACTGGCATGATGAATCCGATGACACCGATGACCAATCCGATGGGGATGATGAACCCGCCTATGACTCATCCGGGTCCGATGGTACCTTATTCCAATCGGCCTGCGCCCCAGTCTCAGATGAACTTCATGGACCAATGGATGAAGCAGATGCAAGACATGGCGCCAAAGCCTGAGAACAAATAACCCGACTCCTTAACCGACTACCCGAGAGGAAAATCTTATGCGTAAATTGCTGTTTGTAGGAAGCGTGATGGCCATAGCGCTCTCGTCGTCCAATGTCATCGCCGACGGTAAGGCGACCTACGATTCGTCATGTGCCGCTTGTCATGCTGCAGGCGTGGCCGGCGCGCCGAAAGTCGGCGACAACGGCGCCTGGAAAGACCGCGTTGGTCAAGGCATGGATAAATTGGTGGAACATGCGATTAAAGGTTATCAAGGCAAGGCCGGCTACATGCCACCCAAGGGGGGCTTCGCAAATCTGAGCGACGACCAGGTCAAAGAGGCCGTCACTTACATGGTTGATAACTCCAAGTAATCCATCGGGTTGCACCATGGTCGTGGGCGCGGGACATTGCTGTCCCGCGCCTTTTTTGTAACCACCGGTGGGGTCGCCCGGTAAGTTGGATTTACAGGCGGTTGCCTTAAGATAGGGGTCAATCAGAAGCAATTGCGCACTATAATCAGAGTTGATTGCACCAGGATAAAGCGAATGTGATGTCAATTCGTCACCAGGTCATATATTTGTCACTGCTTCTGTTTCCGCTATGGTCTGCGACCGCTGATCTGCGTGACGAAGTAGATGAGGTCATCTCTTTGACGCAGGCTCCATCCGGCGTGGTGTTTGAAATCATCAGTGGCGATCCGGATCGGCTCGTGACCTTGGTGCCCACGCTGCGTCAAGAAAGTGAACGATTACGCGCCCGATTTCAGGGCCTTTCGATAGCGATCGTCACCCACGGAGCGGAACAATTTGCGCTCACCACAGACAAGGCGGATCGTTACCGGCCACTGCATAGTCTGGTCAAGCAAATGACCACCGCGGATGATATCCCGGTGCACGTGTGCGGCACCCACCCACGCCGGCTGGTACGATATTCCGCCGGATGCGTTTCCCGATTATGTCGATGTCGCCGCGGTCGGGCCGGCACAGGCGCAGCAATACGTGGAGCTTGGCTACCGCCTTATCGTGGTTGAATGACCACCGAGTATGAGCGGATGCTGGATCGGGCCCTGCGCCCGCGAGATCGGCTCTCACGCGGCCGCTACGCACCCAGTCCATCCGGACCCTTGCACCTAGGAAATGCCCGCACCGCGTTGTTGGCGTGGCTTCAGGTACGATTGTCCGGTGGACGATTTGTCATGCGCATGGAAGACCTGGATCGATCGAGGGTGCGGCCCGGTGGCGCCAAACAGATAATCGATGACCTGCGCTGGATGGGCCTCGATTGGGATGAAGGCCCAGACGTTGGTGGCGAAACCGGTCCCTATGAACAATCGGCTCGCGATGGCATCTATGCGGCTGCGTTGGCCCGGTTACGAGATGCGCACACGATCTTCCCCTGTTTTTGTTCCCGTAAGGACATTGAGAAAGCGGCCAGCGCGCCCCATGGGTCTGACGGGCCCATTTATCCCGGTACGTGTCGCGATCGGGATTTAGCGTTCAAGGAAACAGGTGGAGGTTCGACCGCATTGCGGTATCGTGTCGCTGCCGGGAGGATAGAGGTCGAGGACGTGGTCACGGGTTCGATCGTTCAGGACCTCAGCCGCGATGTCGGTGATTTTGTAGTGCGGCGATCAGATGGCGTTTTTGCTTACCAATTCGCAGTGGTGGTTGATGATGCGCTAATGGGCGTCACCGATGTTGTGCGTGGCGTTGACCTGCGCGAATCCACGCCGCGGCAATTGGCGTTGTTCAGAGCATTAGACTTACCAGCGCCACGCTACTGGCATGTGCCGCTGATGGCAGACGGCGACGGCAACCGGATGTCCAAGCGCGACGGTTCCGAATCGGTCATGATGTTTCGTGCTCGAGGAGGGCAACCGGCGGAGTTGGTGGGACAACTCGCAACCTCGGTCGGCTTGTGCCCGCCGGAGACATCCGTCTCGGTTGAGGAACTGCTCAATGCCCACGATCTGTCCTCGTTCACACACGTGTTACGACATATCGGTAGGGTTGGCCTGCATATTGCACCAAGGCGGCGAAATTAAACGCTATCGACATGAGTGGTATAGGTAATTCGCTGAGCTGCGAAAGTGACACTTTTGTACCCCGGCGATCGCCTATCCCGGCCCTGGCTCGATCTCGAACGCCTGCACTTGTGCTGGTGTCGTTGCAGTACTTGCGCTTCACTCAACCCATAGCCAGCTATGGGTTTCGTTTAAACTCCATGTAACGTACGCCCTCTTGAAAGGTCGTCAGCTTGACGGTTTCAACACCGCGTACGGCGTTAATGAACTCTTGCTCCACTCGCCATTGACCGCGTGACTTTTCGGGTATGTCGACCTCGGTTAATGCTTGATCCCCCCGGGTACCGCGATACAGCTTTTTTTCAACGCCGTCCAACCGCAATGTACCGTGGGTGCCAAATAGCCACATCTCTGCGGTAGGCTGCGCCAAACCGAGCACGGCACTGAACTGCATGCGCGCCTGCGCACCGCAGTCCATGTCGGCGATGACGTCGACATGATCCGGTATCCGTACCCCTACCGCATGCGTACCGTCGGAGGAGGTGCGCAGCTTAACTACCCGTTTGCATCGCGCGAACACGTTGCACGCATGTCCGACCCAGCGAGCCAGCGCTTCATACCAAATGCCCATCATCATTATGTTGAGGCCACTGAATCGGATATCTTGCCGCCATGTCATCGGGGAATCTAGATCAGGGAACTCACCGGTCGCGTGCCGCATATCAATCGCGATGAGCTCACCCAGCAGTTGATCGCGTATGATCTCCTGAATCGTCTGATCAAAGGGCAGCGTAAAAGGTGACGGTACGATCTGCGCAACCAACGACGGATGCGCCTCACTGGTCTCCCACATAATCCGTGCCTCGGCGGCGTTCATGGCCATGCGTGCCTCGCACAACACGTGTTTTCCAGCGTCCAGGGCGGCGCAAGTCAGTATCTTGTGCATGTACGGCCAGGTGCCGATGACGATGGCGTCGATGCCGGGATCGTCGATTACCTCCTGCCACGTACCGCGTACCTGCGGGATACCGAACTCGTCGGCCACCCGTTTGCCGGATTCCACGCTACGGTTACACACGCTGACGATGTTGACGCCGTCTATGGCCTGCAGGCCGGGGATGTGCATTTTGCGTGTATTGGCGCCGGCGCCGATAACGCCGACGTTTATGCGTTGTTTGTTCATGGTTACCCGCAACTAGTGTTAGAACATATAATCCGTATTATTCAACAGCTAACGCTGAAACGCGAACCTTATGTTTCGGAGACGAATCAGTATTCCTGACAATGAAAAGATTCAATGATTTACTCAGATCGGTACAAGACGAAGTGCAAGAGATCTACCCGTGGGATCTCAGCGATAAACTGAATAAAGAATCGGTGCCGCTAATCTTGGACGTGCGCGAACCTTATGAGTTTGAGGCGATGCATATCGAAGGTTCGTTACTCGTACCTCGCGGTATACTCGAGACCGCATGCGAATACGGTTATGAAGAAACCATACCGGATCTGGTAACGGCCCGTGCGCGCGAAATTGTTGTGGTGTGTCGCTCGGGAAACCGTAGCTTGCTTGCCGCCTACACGATGAAGTTGATGGGCTATAGAAATGTATGGTCCTTAAAGACCGGTCTGCGCGGCTGGAATGACTACGAGCAAGCGCTGGTTGACGGGGATGGCAGCACGATCGGCATTGACGCCGGGGATGAGTACTTCACGCCCAGGGTGACTCCACAGCAGTTGGGAGAAGGTGAATCGAACCTATAGCACAGCCTGGGGATCAGTGAAAAAACCAGTAGCCGACGGCGATCGCGGTTATGACGCCGGTGAGGTCGGCGATCAAGCCGCACGTCACGGCGTGTCGAGCTCGACGAATGCCGACGCTGCCAAAGTATACCGCCAGCACGTAGAATGTCGTTTCAGTGCTGCCCTGCACGATCGCCGACACAGTGGCGGGAAACGAATCCGCACCATAGGTGTTCATCGTTTCCAACATCATCGCGCGCGCGCCGCTGCCGCTCAGCGGTTTCATCAGTGCGGTGGGCACCGCGGGCACGAAGTCGGTGTTGATTCCCAACCACTCGATTAGGATTCTCAGCATTGTCAGTAACACGTCCAAGGCGCCGCTGGCGCGCAGCATACCGATGGCGACCAGCATGCCGACGAGAAAAGGGATCAGCCTGATACATACCTCGAATCCCTGTTTGGCGCCGTCAATGAACGCCTCATAAACATTGATCTTCCGGTACCAGCCCATGATCAGAAACGTGGCGATGACGCTGAGCAACGCGAAATTGCCGATAAGGCTCGACTGTTCACTCAAGGATGCCGGGCTGAGTCCGCCCAGGTAGGTGACGAACAACGCCATAAACAACGCGAACACGGCGAAGTAAGCCAACACCACCGGGTGCCACAACCTCAATCTTTGTATCCATGCCACCAACAACAGACCGACAAGTGTGGATGCCGATGTCGCCAACAAAATAGGGATAAACACTGCAGTGGGATCGGCAGCGCCTTGCTGGGCGCGATACAGAAAGATCGTCACCGGCAACAACGTAACCGAGGACGTGTTGAGCACCAAGAACAGTATTTGGGCGTTGGTGGCGGTCTCCGGTGACGCGTTTAATGACTGCAGATCCTGCATCGCTTTCAGACCCATTGGTGTCGCTGCATTGTCGAGTCCTAAGACATTGGCCGCCAAGTTCATGGTCACCGAGCCCACGGCGGGGTGACCTTTCGGTATCTCGGGCATTAAATGGTAAAACAGGGGGCTTAGCCATCTTGCAAGGTTCTGGATGAAACCGGCGCGCTCGGCTATCTGGAAAAAGCCCAACCAGAGACTCAACACTCCGATCAGTCCGATGGCTATTTCCACGCCGAGTTTGGCCATATCGAAGCTGGCGCTGACGACCTTTGCAAAGATTTGCGGGTCGTCGAACACCAGCCACTGATACAGGGTGCTTGTAAAGGCCACCAGAAAAAAGCCCAGCCAAATGAGCGACAACATCTGTCAATGAATCGAGATTTTGTATGGTAATTGCATACGTTCGTTGGATAATTGTTGTATCTTACGGTCGAGTATTACTATGTCTAAGGTTCAAGTATATCGCTCAGTATTCCGCAGTACATTTGTAGTACTGATAATTTTGAGTGTCGGGGCGTTGATGGCATGCAGTACCATCAAGGTCGCGTATTCTAAAGCGGATCGAATTCTGTTTCGCTACATGGATGAATACTTGGATCTTACTACCGCTCAAAAAGAATTCTTAAAACCCGAGTTACAAACCCATCTCGATGAACACCGGCGTGAGGAACTGCCGCGATTCATTGAATTATTAGATAAAGTCGCTGAATATGGTGACCACGGAGTTAGCGAAGCCGAAGCCGGCAAAATACTCGATTTAATCGTCGAGCTATATGCGGCGACTACACGCAAGACGGTGGCGGTGGTGGCGCCGGTATTGGCGCGGCTGAGTTCGGCGCAGATAAAGCACTTGTCGGACAAGCTGGATGCCGCAAATCAGCGCTATTCTGCCAAGTATCTGGTGTATTCCGAAGATCGCCGCAAGTCACGAAGGGCAAAGCGAATCGTTCGTCGTCTGGAACGCTGGACCGGTCCGTTAACAATCGACCAGGAGCACTTGGTAACGCGCCTGAGCGACGCCATGCCCAACACCTATGAGGATTGGTACGACTACCGCATTCGGCAGCAGCAGGCGATTCTAAATATGCTGCGGGAGTCGGCTCCGAGTGATCAACTGGAGCGGGCCTTGAACCGTTGGTGGGTTGAGCAGGACGACATCAACCCCCAACTAGGAAACAAGATTGAAAAAACATGGGACATTATTAGTGACATGATTGTGATGATTGACCGTTTATTGACACCTCGGCAGCGTGACCGTGTGCTACGGCGGGTGAAGGATATAAATCGTCAATTCCGTTCTCTGGTGAATTGAAGATGGCCAAAGATAAACGTCTACCGACAAAGTCCTCCGAGGCCAAGATTGCCGCATTTCTCGATAAGGTGGCGAGCGCGCCAGTGGTGAAACCAGCAGGTCAGCGGGGGCGGCTGATTTTCGCATTGGATGCCACCGCGAGTCGGCAACCGACGTGGGATCGAGCAACTCATATTCAAACCCAGATGTTCACGGAAACGGCATCTTTGGGTGGGCTGGAGATTCAACTGTGTTTTTATCGTGGATACGGAGAGTTCAGTTACAGTCCCTGGTACCAACGTTCGCAGGACCTACTCAAGCGGATGACGGCGGTATTTTGCTTGGGCGGCCTGACCCAGATTCGCAAGGTGCTCAAGCACGCGATTAAGGAAACCAAGCAGCAAAAGGTACAAGCGTTGGTGCTTGTCGGCGACTGCGTCGAGGAAGATATAGATCAACTTAGTCAAATTGCTGGAGAAATGGGCTTGCTTGGCTTGCCCGCGTTTTTGTTTCATGAAGGGCATGACCAGCGGGCCGCGCAGGCGTTCGAACATATTGCGCGGCTGAGCAATGGTGCCTGCTGTCCGTTTGACGCCAACAGCCCGCAGCAGCTCAAGGAATTGTTGAGCGCGGTGGCGGTGTATGCGGCAGGCGGACAGCGAGCCCTGAAGGAATTCAGTAAAGACAAAGCGGGTCCGGTACGCCGGCTGGTGCACCAGATCGGTAAACGGAACTAAGACATGATTCTTCGCCTGTTGTTGTTGTTCATCGTGGTCGCAGGTGCGGTTTTGTTGGTTCATTGGTTACTCAAGGAGGATCCGAAAAAGGTAGCTCGATACCTTCGGCGCGGGGCTGTTTGGGGCGTGGTGATCGCGGTGTTGTTACTGGCGGCAACCGGCCGTCTACACTGGCTGTTCGCCTTGGTTGCTTCTGTGGTGCCGTTTTTGGGCCGCTTATTGTCTTTGCTCCGCTACGTGCCGATTCTCAGTCAAATCTACACTTTGATTCAAAATACGCGCGCTGCACGCGCCGGGACCGTGGGTCCGGGCGGGGTGGGCAGTGGCGGCAGGTCGCAGGTGGAATCGCGGTTTCTGCGCATGAGTCTGGACCATGACAGCGGTGAATTGGACGGTGTGGTGCTCGAAGGCCAGTTCAACGGTAAACGGCTTTCGGAGCTTTCCGCGGAGCACCTGATAAGCCTATTCGAGGAATGCCACCGGAACGATGCGGAGTCCGCGGCATTGCTGCAGGCCTATCTCGATCGCACGCATGGTGAAGAGTGGCGGGACCATGTTACCGCCGGTGCATCGCACGCAGGCCATCCGCCATCTGGCAGTCAGATGTCCCGCCAGGAGGCATATGAAGTGCTCGGTGTTGCTGACGATGCATCGCGCGAGGAAATCATCGACGCACACCGCCGTTTAATGCAGAAGCTCCACCCTGATCGGGGCGGGTCAACCTATCTAGCTGCCAAGATTAACCAGGCCAAGGACTTACTGCTGGATACGGGATAGTTACGGTTTTTAGATTTCCGGCTGCGATTTTCGATTGATCTCAATCAGTGGCGGTGGCTCCCAGGTCTGTCACACTTTCAGCCCATAGTTTGCACCAAGGATCCCGGATGATGGTGAAGCGACTCGTGCTGCGCGTAGTCGCAGTGCTCGTGCTGCGCGAAGTCTTAGTATCGGACGTCTGGACGCGGGGCGCCGCGGTGCAATATACGGGTTAGCCATGGATAATCACAACGAAATCTTACTGCTCGCGGTGTCGCTGTCCCTGGGTCTGTTGATCGGAGTGGAACGGGGTTGGCAGGAACGCGAGGCGGAGGAGGGCAGCCGCGTAGCCGGCGTGCGCACGTACGGATTGATTAGCCTCCTCGGCGGCCTGGCGGCATTGATTGGAAAACAACTTGGTTGGCCGGCATTGGGCCTCATGTTCCTCGCGGTGGCGGTCGTGTTGGTCACGGTTTATGTGGTAAATCTTCGACGCAGTGAGGATTCCGGCATCACCAGTTTGGTGGCCGGTTTGTTGTCCTTTAATCTCGGTGCATTGGTGATCCTAGGCTACGCGATGGAAGCGGCCGCGGCCGCAGTCATTACCACCATCATTTTGGGGTTCAAACCGGTTTTACACGGTTGGCTGCGGCGATTGGAGCCACATGAGCTACGCGCTGCGCTCAAGCTGTTGCTGATCTCTGTGGTGTTGCTCCCGGTGTTGCCTGATCAGGGCTATGGACCGTGGCAGGCGCTCAATCCGTACGAGCTGTGGTGGATGGTGGTGTTGATTGCCGGGATATCCTTTGCCGGATATTTTTCGATGAAGATCGCCGGCCCTGGGAAGGGCGCCATTCTGACGGGGTTGTTTGCTGGTCTTGCGTCATCTACCGCTTTGACGCTTCATTTCTCACGGCTTGCCCGGGCGCGTCCTGAGATCAGGTCAGCGCTGGTGCCCGGCATCCTGATCGCTTGTGCCACTTTATTTCCGCGCATGTTGCTGATTACTGCGGTGATCAACACAGAGTTGTTTTATGACTTGCTGATTCCAGGTCTTTTGTTGTTTGCGATCGTGTTGATACCAACATTGTTGTGGTGGCGTGAGGGTTTGATGATTAAACATGAGTCAGCGCGAATCAAGAACCCATTAGACCTTGCAGCAACGTTGCGGTTTGGAATGTTGCTCGCGGTGATCATGTTGCTAGCCGAGGGTTTGAGGTTGACCTTGGGCGAAGCGGGAATCTATCTGTTAGCGACCACCTCGGGGATAGCGGATGTCGATGCGGTCAATCTATCACTGGCAAGAATGAGTCGAGACGGTCTGTCAGTTGATATCGCTCGCGACGGCATTCTACTTGCTGTATCGGTAAACACTGCAGTGAAGGGGTTGTTGGCCTCGAGTATCGGCGGACGCGACTTGGCGCTGCCGGTGACCATGCCGTTACTGGTGGCAGCAACGGCGGGCCTTGTCTTTGTATTGACAGAGCCGACGTTTCTGTCCGCGCTCACCGATCGGGTGTCTTAACCCGCTATCCGGTTGCGGATGGTGCCAATTCCGGCCACTTCACATTCCACGATATCGCCGGGAACCAGATACCGCGGCGGCTTTTGCGCAAATCCCACGCCGCTCGGGGTGCCGGTGGCAATGACATCACCGGGTTCCAGAACCATACTCTGGGATAAGGTCGCTATGATTGTCGCCACATCGAAGATCATGTATCGGGTGTTCGATTCTTGCAGGGTTTCGTTGTTGACGCGGCATCGCAGCTCCAGATCTTGCGGATCTGCGACGTCATCGGCGGTCACGATCCACGGCCCCATGGGACATGCGCCGGGTAGGCTCTTGCCGATGAAGAACTGCTCATGGCGGAACTGTAGATCACGCGCCGAAATGTCATTGATCACGGTGTAGCCGAACACACACGCGAGGGCTTGGGGTTTTGTGAGCCTGTGAACCTGCGTCCCGATCACCACGCCTAGTTCTACTTCCCAGTCGATTTCCCGGGATACCGACGCGTCATAGGGAATAGCGGCGTATGGTCCGGTGACGCTGGAAACCGATTTTGTAAACACGATCGGGTACTTGGGCAGTTCCGCATTGCGTAGCGAGGCGTCGGCGGTCTCGGTCACGTGTTCGTGGTAGTTCCAGCCCAGACACATGATGTTTTTCGTGGGCCGCGGAATCGGTGCCAACAGCTCCAAGTCCCGTATCGCCACCTTAGCTGTTTGTGGCGCCACAGTGACCCACTCGGCAAGATCGCCCCACGCCCCGCCACCGGCCCGGATCACGTTCAGCACGCTTGCATATCCGGCGTAGTTCAGGTCAGGGTCCAGCGCCGGGAGACAGGCAAGGTCGCCGTCGGCGACAAAAACGTGGTCTCTTTCGAGAAAACGACAGGTCCCGATTTTCATCAACCTAAAACCAACAACAGGCGTGACGGGATACGTACCGACAGTGGTACGTGAGTGTGAGTCTCATTCCTGGGCGAAGTATTCATCCGGAAACCCCTCGGAAGTTGGGCGCCAACGGTAGGTGTTCAGGTCTACTCGGGCGTTTGTGAAAACGATTCCTTCGGCTTCCAATTTCGCCCGTTGTCGGTGGTAGCGGTTACTGCTGTGGGGAAATGAAATCTTTCCATTCGCGTTGATGACGCGATGCCAGGCCAAGTCGTGCTCAATAGGTGAATGATGCAAGGCATAACCCACCAGGCGCGCGTGTTGCCCCAAACCCGCAAGGCGTGCAATTTGTCCGTAGGTCGCGACCCGCCCGTGTGGAATTTGGGCGACTACGTCCCAAATACGCTGGTAATTAGTCGGCGGCACCGGATCGCCGTGCGAAGCGTGCACGCCCATGTGGAATTCGTATACGCTGACAGTCCACAAACCATGAATGACCGCATACGACATGCAGTCGGTGCATCGTGGCTTTTCCATGCACCCCTGCCATCGCATCGAGCGCGGAAGATCTTGCCAGTCTCATTGTCGCTGGACGCATTTCTGATACAAGTCTTTCAAGCGTTCGGAGCTATCGTATCTGGCTTTCAACGCATCATAGGCGGGTTTGTTATACAGTTCCCAAAACTTATCGCGCGTGTAAAACGATTCCGAGTACAACGACTTGATGCCGCCCAATTCTTCCACCTTTGCCTCCACCTTGCGATTGAAAAAACCTTCCGGCCGCTTTTTGCTTCCCCGCACCACGTCCCAGAACCCAAAATTTACATAAAGCATTTCCGGGTCGGTTTCATACAGTGGGAACTGCTGGTTTGGAGTGGCAGCCTTGAATGGGCATATCCACACCGGCCGAATGCCTATCTCACGATCAAAATATTCCAAAAACTCTGATGCCCGATGTAGCGGTATATCCACATCCTGAATCACAGTTTCTCCATGGGTCCTGGTTAGCCGGCGAGCAAATTGGGTCACGCCGTATTTTGCGTTCCAGCGCATGAGCTTCGTGTAAAAGACGGAATTCAGGCGGCTGCGGCCATAGACGCGCCGCATCAACGGATGCTGCGCGAACACATTCTTGGAACACCAGAACCAATCGGTGTCCCAGCGCCAGATGTAATCATAAATACTTAAGTAATCGGTACGTTTGTCACGGATCGAACGGTAGTAAATATTCTCGAAAGTATAATCGCTGGTAAAAGGAGCTTCATCGATGAATTTACCGATCGACAGATAAAGCTCCGAAGGCGAGAACGCAGTACCGTCGCAAAAATCGATGTCTGCTTTTGTCCAACGATCCACTTCATCAAAGTAGGAATTTGCGTCATGGTGTTGAAGGTGCTGAAGTTCAACATAGCGCTTGACTGGCATTATTCTGACTTTGAGTTTCAATACATAGCCCAAAGTCCCATAAGAGTTGGGAAACCCAAAATACAAATCCTGGTGTTCATTATCCGGTGTGCAGGTAATGATATCGCCGTCACCGGTTAATACCTCCATTTCCAAGACATTTTCGTGCACCAAGCCATGCTTAAATGATGTTGATTCGATGCCGATCCCGGCCACGGCGCCGCCGATGGTGATCGATTTCAGTTGTGGCACCACCGTTGGCATCATGCCGTGCGCTAACGTCGCATCGACCAACTCTTGATACGTCGTCATCCCCTCGACCTCTACCCAATGGTTATCGACGTCGACCTTTATTACGTGGTTGAACGCCGAGACATCGAGACGATTCTCGGGGCCGGATTCGCGGTCACGGAACAGATTTGATGTCTGTTTGTTTAGACGAATGCCTCGTCCCTGGGTGCGGATCTGCTGGACCAGTCGTTGTTTATTTTGCTCGTATCCGGTCACGTATGTATGGGCTGGAAGTGTGGGCCAGACAAAATCGTCACCTGGGCGGTCGGTGATGGAGTGTACTATGGCTATTAACAGATATATTTTGTCAAAAGTTTCATAGACTTAAGATTTTGGATAACAATTCGCAGCGTGCCGCTGGCGGTTACCACGCCCTCTGGTCTATTATCTATCATCTTGCCTGGTGCTGATCGCGGCAGGCGCGGTGGGGGCGCTGTAATGTTGAATACACGGTTGGTAATGCGGACAAAGCTGTCATCCATAATAGTCCTGGCGCTCTGGGTATGGTGCGGCGTCGCCGACGCCAAAGTCAATCCGGTGAGCGTGGATCGTTTAGTCGCAACCCCCGAGCATCGCAAAGCTACTGAAATCATCAATCAGTTTATCCGCCGCTATCATTATCGAAAGCGCCAGCTTGATGACGAGCTTTCCGCCACAATATTCGAACGATATCTGGCGTCTCTCGATCCGAATCGTAGCTATTTCTTGGCCTCCGATATCGACGGCTTTGAGAAGTATCGATACCGGCTTGATGACGCGATCCGCGATACTGAATTGGATCCGGCTTTTGAGATCTTCAAGGTCCTGCGAAAACGACTGGAAGAGCGCGTCAATTACGCAGTTGAGCTATTGGATCAGGATTTTGATTATGAGATCGACGAGGACTTCGTGCTGGATCGCAGCGAAATGACATGGCCGCGAAACGTTGCTGAGCTTAGTGAAATTTGGCGTAAAAGAGTAAAGAACGATTCGCTTGGTTTACGTTTGGCTGGTAAGCCCGATACAGAAATTTCCGACACCTTGGAAAAGCGCTATCGACGGTTGTTTGATCGGGTTAGTCAATTCACCAGCGAAGACGTATATCAGACTTTCATTAACGCCTATACGGCTTCGATCGAACCGCACACTTCCTATTTCGACCGGCGCGCCTCCGAGAATTTCAAGATTCGTATGAGTCTCTCCCTAGAGGGAATCGGCGCCGCGTTGCAGTCGGAAAACGAATATACGGTAGTACGCCGGATTATTACCGGTGGCCCGGCAGATCAAAGTGGACTGCTGCACGTCGATGACCGGATTACGGGTGTGGCGCAAGGGAACGATGCAATCGTCGATGTCATCGGCTGGCGTTTACCCGATGTTGTGGATTTGATTCGCGGACCGAAGGGGACGGTGGTTCGTCTCGAAATTCTGCCCAAGGCGGTATCGCCGGATGGCGCGACGAAAATAATTACCTTGGTGAGAAACACGATTAAGTTGGAAGAACAGGCGGCGAAAAAACAGGTTATCAAACTGCCGATTTCCCGTGGCACGGCAAGAATTGGGGTGATTCGTGTGCCGACCTTCTATACCGATTTTGAGGCCCGCGAACAAGGTGAGAGAGGTTTTCGCAGTACGACGCGAGATGTGCGGCGCTTGCTTCGTGAACTGGAAGAGGAAAACGTCCGCGGCATTCTGATCGATCTTCGCGGCAATGGGGGCGGCTCGCTGGCCGAGGCGACCGAGTTAACGGGCCTATTTATCCGCGCTGGCCCCATCGTGCAAGTCAGGGATTCCGCCGGGCGCATCAGTGTTAATGACGATCCAGACCCAGCTATTGCCTATGCTGGGCCGCTAGCGGTACTGGTTGACCGCCAGAGCGCCTCCGCCTCAGAGATTTTCGCCGGAGCGATTCAGGATTATCGCCGAGGCATCGTCATTGGTGAGCCTACCTATGGCAAGGGAACGGTGCAGCGTTTGATCAGCCTGGATCGCTTCGCCAAGGTGGCTGGACTGGGGCAACTGAAATTTACCATTGCGCAGTTCTTTCGCATCAACGGCGATAGCACGCAGCATCGTGGCGTCATTCCGGATATCGTATTTCCGACAGCTATCGACGTGCAAAAGCAAGGGGAGCGTGCCTTGGAGAACGCGCTACCGTGGGCGTCGATACAGCCTGCCCGTTACGTAGCGGCCGAGATCAGCGGCAAAGTAATCGACGAAGCCAGGCTCCGGCATCACACACGGGCCCAGGCTAAATCGGGAATTAAGTACCTGTTATCAGAGGCAGAAGCGGCCAAGCAGGCGCGGGAAAAAAAGACTGTCAGTTTGCTGGAGTCAGAACGCGTGGCGAGTCGAGACCGAATGGAGCAGGATCGCCTGGAGCGGTTGAATCTGTATCGAGTTTCCCGCGGATTAGAGCCGTTGAAGCGCGATCAGTTAGCCGAGAATGACGTTGCGGAGGAGGATGAGGAAGACAATGACATCCTACGTAAGGAGGCGGCACAGATTCTGTTTGACGTAATTCAACTCAGCGGGAAAAAGCTGATAACCCTTCGCCGCTGACCGATTCGCAGGTTTTGCGATTATCACAATCTGCCAAGTCCAAACCGTTCCAACACCACTTCAACGCTGGACAGAAGTTTCTCAGTAACCGTTTTCTTTGTGGTGTACGAAATTTCATAGATGTCGGCGTGGTCCTTAGCTGCGAGTAGGTAATCATCACTGGTTTTGAGTTCGTCAACGAGATTCAAACTCAGCGCCTTGGTGCCGTACCAATATTCGCCGGTAGCGACCTCTTTTAGATCCAACTTAGGCCGGTGCTTGGCAACGAAGTCCTTGAAAAGATCATGCATCTCCTCTATCTGTTCACGAAGTTTGGTGCGTTCTTTCTCGGTATTTTTACCAAACATAGTTATCGTTCTTTTGTATTCGCCGGCTGTTTGCTGTTCAAATTCCACGCCGTGCCTGGTCAGCAAATTATGAAAATTCGGCAATTGCGCCAGCACGCCGATTGATCCAATGACTGCAAATGGAGCAGTGATTATCTTGTTGGCAACGCATGCCATCATGTAACCACCACTGGCGGCCACCTTGTCTACGGATACGGTTAGGTTGATATCTGCGTCACGGAGCCGGCGCAGCTGAGACGCGGCCAAACCATGCTCATGGACTATACCGCCGCTGTTCTCCAAACGAACCAAGACTTCGTCTTCGGTGCTCGCCATGGTCAGGATAGCGGTGATTTCCTCGCGCAGGGACGCCACCGCTGTGGCCTTGATGTCACCGTGGAAATCGAGCACATATATTTGTTTACGCTCATCTTTTGTTTTCTTCTTGTGTTCCGCCTTCTTTTTTGCTTTCGTTTCCTTGGCAAGTTTTTTCCATTGTTTTTTGGGTAGGATCTGGCTTTTCAAGAGTTGCTGCATCGACTCGAATTTATCGTTGAGGTTTTTCACCTCTAACTTTTCAAGTGCCCTGGTCCGGCGTGACAACGTGAAACTGACAACGATGATCAAAACAACCGCAATGACGACGGTTAGTGTTTTGGCTAGAAACAAACCGTAATCGATCAAAAATTCCGACATTTGATACTCCTTAGTTATAAATTGTCAGCTCACGAGTAGTTTCATGGCGTCGGACAAGGAGCATACCTCCGCGTCCGGTTGATGCTCGTGATCCCAGATATGTCCTTCCCGGTTCATCCAGATAGTCTTCATACCTACCTCAGCGGCACCAAGGATATCCTGGTGCGGGTGATCACCGATATGGGTAACATATTCAGGTGGATAACCGGTTCGGTCGCAGGCTGTCAGGAATACCCTGGGGTGGGGCTTGGCGACCCCGACCTCTCGCGCCGACACGCAGGCGGTAAAAAAGCGACGCAGTCCGATTCGATCCAGATCCGCGTTGCCATTGCTGATGCTAACCAAGGGAAATCGTTTTGCTAGCTGCTCCAGTGACGGTACCACGTCTGGAAACAGACAAACGTCGTTGCGTGCCCGCATAAACTCTTCGAATACGGGTTTCACGTACGAAGTGTTACAACCGCATTCCAGCAGCACCCGTTCGAGGGTCAGTTTGCGCATTGCGGTAAGATCGTGTTTCAACTCCGGGAAGTCCAGTTCTACCTGGGCACGCACCTCCCGCAATTGCTCCACGCTATAGGACTTGGCAACCGCCGGGCAGTTTAGCGTCAGCAGATCATACATGCGCTTCTCGGCGTGGACGATTACCGGGGCGATTGCCCACAAGGTATCGTCGAGATCTATGGTTACCGCACGTACCGAATTCATGGCGTAGAGTTTAAAGTGTGCACCAAAAAGTACAAAGTATCGAACACCCGAGGTCGTGGGTAAACTCTGTTATTGCTTAGCGGGCAGCCGGGTTTGGTACCTGCGAGTCGCCGGGGTTCTGACGCGGATTGAACTTACAAAAAAACGCCCCAAATACCCGGGGGGCGTGTGGTTTGTACGCGGCTATTTATTTCGCCGCGATCTCCTCGAGCTGTTTGGCGCGGATGATGTTGCCGTCGAGGCCCGCTTCCTTGGCGTTGCCACAGTAAGCAACCGTTAGTAACTGGCTGTAGTAAGTCACCGGAATATGGAATTTGGTTCCGTAGTGTTTGTTGATTTGATCTTGATACACCTCGACATTCATTTGACATACCGGGCACGGCGTCACGATCATGTCGGCGCCCTGGTCGTAGGCAGCCTCGATGATATCTTTAATCTGTTTCTGGCTCTTTTCGGGTTCGGAAAACGCGAGGGCGCCGCCGCAGCAGGTTACCTTTTTGTCGTAATCCGTGATTGCTTCACCGCCAACGGTCTCAACCATCTTATCCAGATACATGGGGTTTTCAAAGGATTCGCCGTCGATACCAAACGGCCTATTGGTCTGGCACCCGACGTATCCCGCGAATTTGATCCCCTCCAATGATTTCACCATTGGTTCTTTTAACCCTTCGTAGCCGATGTCTTCAATCAACACTTCGACCATATGCCGAATCGGTGTCTCATTTTTCAAGTGGATATCGAGTCCTGCTTCTTTGAGGACTTCCTTGGTGTCGGCAAGCAATTGCTCGGAAGCATCGAGGCGATCGGCGGTCTCTTTCGCGCCAAGCCAGCACGCGGCGCAGGTGGCGACGATATCCTGGTCAGGATTGTTTTGTTCGGATAACGCGATGTTTCGTGCATTCATCACATGACGTGGCAACTCTCCGCCCTCGGCATAGCCGATCGAGGCGCCGCAGCAATTCCAATCGGGTATCTCATTGAGTTTGATATCAAGTTTTTCGCACATCGCGTCAACTGACACCATATAATTGGAGGCCGAGGCCTTACGTTCGGAACTACAACCTGGATAGAATGAATATTCTTTCTTAGCCATGACGAACTCCCGTTAACTGGCTATGCCCTTACGGCGGTCTTCAATCTCCCGAGCCTTCTTCAGCAGGACATGAAGTTCTTTGGGATTCTTCACGCCTTTATGGCTGATGAGCGCGAACGGATTTAGCCGTTTCGTCTTGAGCATTCCGATGCCAACGCTCGCCATCGCCAGTGCGTTCTTGACACCGCTCATGAAGCCATCCATGAAGTATAATTTCAGCGACAGCGCCAATTCGTTGACACGTCCGGTCTTGGCGATATTGTTCCAAAATATTTTCGCAAAGCGGCGCGTCGGATTCATCTTCGGCGCGATCCCCAGGCGGTGGGCATAGTTAGCCAGCCCATGCATGATATGGGTTATCGGCAACTCTCGTGGACAACGGACGATACAGTTGTAACAAGACGTGCACATCCACATCGACTCGGTGGTCAATACCTCATCACGTTTACCGGCGCGGATCATCATGAAAATCTCTTGCGGTGGATGATCCCAGTCGGGTCCGAATGGGCACGAGCCTGAACACACCCCGCACTGCATACACATCTTCACCCAATGGCCTTCTTCAACGTTTTCCTCGACTTCTTTGAGGAAATCGTTGCGGTATTTCTGGACCATGGCGGTGTTGACGTCGCTCATCGCATTTCTCCTGCTCAGAAGCCCTTAAACGGGTTCATTCCGATTTCATCAATCTTGGCCGCGTACTCGTTTATGAGTGTCGGCACTCTGTGGATGTCGGTGATCTCCACTTCGTAGGTCTCCACGCGCTCGGACTCCAGCTGTAGTTGCTGCAACGTGTCGTCAATCTTGCTCATCCGTTCATGCGCCAGTTCCGAGCCCCTCACAAAATGGCACTGATAGTCATCGCCTTTTTTACACCCCATTAACATAATGCCGTCATAACCGCTGTTCAGGGCGTCGGTGACCCAGATGGAGTTCACCGAGCCGAGGCAGCGCACCGGCACGACGCGAACAAATGCACTGTACTCCAGCCCCTGTTGGGCCGCCATATCCAAAGCCGGGTAGGCGTCGTTTTCGCAGGCCAGCACCAGAATGCGCGGCTTTTCATCGAACTCATCGGGCATATCCACGTTCTTGATCTGTTGGCCGATGGTGTCGACGGAATAATTCTCGAATGAAATCACCCGTACCGGACACGCCCCCATGCAGGTTCCGCACCGTCGGCATCGGGACTCATTGAATACCGGATAGCGTTGTTCGTCCTCATCAATGGCGCCGAATGGGCATTCCACCGTGCACCGCTTGCATTGCGTACAACCCTCGCGGCGGAAGCTTGGGAAACTCAAGTCACCGGAGCGTGGGTGTGCCGCGCGTCCCAAGGTTGCGTTCTCCACTGCTTGAATTGCTTTGAGAGCCGCACCGGTGGCGTCTTCCATCGTTTGTGCGATGTCCATCGGCCGCCGCACCGGACCGCAGGCATAGATGCCGCTGCGCCGAGTTTCATAAGGAAAACATATGAAATGAGAGTCGCTGAATCCATGGCGCAGGTGGGGTAGGTCAACACCCTGGCGGTAAGTGAGGTTGAGTATGGAATCCACCGGGATTTGGGCGTCGCTGGTGGCGGCCTCAGCTGGTGCTTCAGACTCCCCGCCTTCTTCCTCAATGTCCAGTGTTGTTGCTTGCTCGATGTCGACACCAGAATTGGGGACTTGACCGGTAGCCAACACAACCAGGTCCGCCTTTGCCACCGCTTCTTCATCCAAGATCATGTCGTGGAATTTGACCTCTAACTGACCATTGATGGGACTGACTTGCTGGTTCTTGCCTTTGGTAAAGATGACTCCCTTGCGTTGCGCCGACCGATAAAAGTCTTCGCCATTGCCTGGGGTGCGCAAGTCATCGAATATCACCACCGTATCGACATCGGGGTTCGCGTCTTTGAAATACATCGCCTGTTTGATGCTGGTGTTACAGCAATGGCCGGAACAATAAGGGAGATGGCCCGGTTTATTACTACGCTGGCCGGCACATTGAACAAACACGACACTCTCAATTTCCTTACCGTCTGACGGCCGCTTGATGGGGCCGTCTGTCGCCTGTTTCGCTAATTGCTCCAGCTCGGCTTGATCGACCACGTCCGGACTGTTTCCATAGCCCAGCTCGGGCAACTGGTTGGCATCGTAATTGGAAAAACCACTGGCCTGGATAATGCTGCCCACGTTGTCGGTCACCGTCTCACCGCTTTCGGCGCTGATATCAATGCTGAACTGTCCAGGGGCACCGCTGGTGCGGGTAACCGAGCTATTCAAGAACACGGTAATATTCTTGTCGAGCTCCACGGACTTCATCAGGTCGCTCACGCCGGTGTCATGTGGGTCGGCAAACGGCTCGCGGTCGGGCACGCGTTTGTGCAGCTTCGCCGCCCAGCCGCCGAGTTGGCCGGTCTTTTCGACCAGCAATACGCCGTATCCCGCCTTGGACGCCTCGGTCGCCGCGGTCATCCCGCTGACACCACCCCCGACGACGAGGATATTTTTGTTGGTGCCCGCGTTCTGATTGGCTTCGGGTTGTTTCATGTACTGAATCTCCGCGCAAGCCATGCGCAGATAATCATCGGCCATCTCCTGGGTGGTTTCTCTCGCCTCATCGGTGTCGGGACGTACCCAGATGACTCCCTCACGCAAGTTTGCGCGCCCGAGAGCCACGTCATCAAAACCGAAGGCTTCGGTCTTGGCGCGTCGTGAACAGGCGGCAATTACCACGTGGGTGACACCTTCACCATCGATATCATTGCGGATGGTGTTGACGCCGTCTTTATTGCATAGGAAATCGTGCTGGCGAACGTGGGAGCATTTACCCTCGCTCTCTGCGACCTTAGCCAGTTGATCGGTATCCAATCGGTCGCCGATACCGCAACCCTTACACACATACACTGCGGTCTTGTTTTCGGACATTTTTTCAGGCCTCCGCGCTCGATACACGATTGACGACTTGGATGGCGCGCAGCGCCGCCGCGGTCGCGCTCTGTACTGCTCGGTTGACGTCCAAGGCATTGGTGGCGCAGCCAGCGCCGAATATGGCTGCATTGGCACCATTCGGTTGAATAAAACCACTGGCATCGGCGGAAACGCTATCGTTGATCTGGTCCGCCCTCACGCTGGGTTCCATGCCGATCGCGAGCACACACAAATCGTGGGTATTGTCGTAGCGTTGATAACCCTCGGTGTCTACGCCATGGAGCACGACATCACCGGTGTCTCGATTCTGGGTGATGTTGGCCACCTTGGACTTTATGAAATGGACTTTTTCGTCCGCCTGGACTTTTTTATAGAAGTCCTCAAATCGGTCGATGGCGCGGATATCTATGTAATAAATGGTGGCCTTGGCGTCAGCGTCATCGCCGTATTGTTCGCCAATATAGGTTGACTGCTTTAGCGACGCCATACAGCAGATGCGCGAGCAATGCGTCAGGTGGTTTCGGTCGCGTGAACCGGCGCACTGGATAAAGGCAATGTTCTTGGCTGGTTTAGCGTCGGAGGGACGCAATAGCTTGCCGCCGGTGGGGCCGAAGGGATCCATCATGCGCTCGAATTCGACGCTGGTGATCACATTCGGAAACCGATCGTAACCATAAGGTTGAATCTTGGCTGCGTCGTAGGGCCGCCAACCGGTAGCCCAAATCACGGCGCCAACTTTTATCTCGATCGTCTGCTCCTGCATATCAAGATCGATCGCCTCGTACTTGCAGGCGGCTTTCGCCTTGTTGGCGTCTTCGCTGCCTACGATTGACGGATCGATCACATAGCGCTGCGGATAGGCCATGTTGTACGGCAAATACGCCGCCTTGGTCTTCGTCATGTTGTAATTGAACGGATCGTCGATCTCCGCGGTTACCGCGTCTGCACAGGCGCCACAAGCGGTGCAATTCTCGTTTACGTAACGGGGGTGAATAGTAATCGAGACGTCATAATCACCGGCGGTGCCTGCTACGTTTGTCACTTCGGCCATGGTCAACAGCCGAATTTTCTTGTTTGCTTTGAGCCGACGCAGATTTATTTCCTGGCCACAGCTTGGTCGGCACAGCTTGGGAAAATACTTATAAAGCTGCGCTATCCGTCCACCGACGGAGGGATTTTTCTCAACCAGCAGCACCTGCTTACCACACTCTGCTGCTTCCAGCGCAGCGGTCAGGCCACTGATGCCGCCTCCTACTACCAAGATCGTTTCATTGGTCGCGACCACATCGGTCATGGATTACGTCCTCCGGTAGGCATTTGATCTCTTGCTCAAGATCCGCACAATACGGCGATCACGCCGCGGTGGCGGAACCGAATAATATATGGGTTCTGCTTAGCTGTCGCCATGTAAGGTTATCACGCGCAGATACAATTTTCGTATGAAGTGATAGAGTAGGTATATGGTACCCATGGAAACGAAAGTCCGCTTGGACGCATCGTTTCTGTTTTCCAGTCGCGCCCACTAGTTGCTACCGTGTGTCGACCTTCGCTCCTTGACCTAGATCGCATGTAGATAATTGGAAACCCAGGCATTCAAGACACAAGCGTATTTCGTGACCGAACAGCCCTACTATGAACCGCAGGGCAAAGAAATCGCTTTGTTTGAGGCCGCGTATACCAATCAGATTCCAATCTTATTAAAGGGTCCAACCGGCTGCGGTAAGACACGTTTCATGGAGCACATGGCGTGGCGGTTGCGTCGACCGTTGATCACGGTATCCTGCCATGACGATCTTACCGCCTCCGATTTGGTTGGGCGCTATTTAATCATTGGCGGCGAAACCCGCTGGGTGGATGGCCACGACGGTGGTAATTCATCCGCTTGCCGACGACAGGCGTGTCCTGCCAATGGAGAAGACCGGTGAATTGTTGCAGGCGCCGCCGGAATTTTGTTTGGGGATCTCATATAACCCGGGATATCAGAGCGTCCTCAAGGACCTGAAGCAAAGTACTCGCCAGCGATTTGTGGCGATAGAGTTCGACTATCCACCCGCGGAACTGGAGCGGACCATTGTCACGAACGAATCAGGATTGGATGATCATATCGCTGACAAGTTGGTGAAGTACGCACATATGACACGCAATTTGAAAGGCAGCGGGTTAGACGAAGGGGCGAGCACGCGATTGTTAGTGCATGCCGCGAAACTTATTGCCTCCGGCATTGATCCCGGCACTGCTTGCCGGGGTGCGGTGTCCGAGGCACTCAGCGATGATCCGGAAATGTTGTCGGCGATGAACGAACTGTCGGCGTCCTTGTTTTAGCAAGTGCAACGGCAGCAGTTGTAAGGTCTCCAGTACCGCGGTACGGGCCGCCGGAAACTGACTGCTGATGCGTGCCACACGTTCCACTAATCAGTCTGATTCATTATGTCCAAACGTTCTCTCACATTCGACGAACTGGAAGGGCAGTTAGAGGAATATCTCGATCCCGTCTTGTCGACTCGGCGAACCGCGGAAGCGCCGGCTCAAGCATTGTCAAAATTCTCACGTCAGCAACAAGATTTCATACTGCATTGGATCAGCGTGATCGTCAGGACCAATTCCGAAATGGGCTATCAGTTTGCCAGCCACGCCCCGCAGGCGCTACGACTCATGGATCTGGATGGTGTCGAGAATTGGATCATCCAATTCATGGATGTGTACGACCGACAAGGCTTGTATCCCGGCTGCGCTACGGTGCAGGCCGTTGAACAATTCGCCACGGATCTCCAACGCAGAGAGTTCGGGGTGAATTTTGAGGACGTGGTGCGAATACTGGAGCATTTTGTGCATGGACTCGCAGGTCGTGAGCTCAAGCTACAGGCAAATGAGATCGTGCACACGGATACCGAGCATCTGTACCTGCCTCCACGCCTGATCGTATTTCGCACGCGTCGGCAAAACTTTGGCCTGTACAAGGCTATGGCTTCACATCTGTGGTCGCAAAACTGGTTTGGTACTTATCGCGTGCCCGGGGAGCTAGTGAGCCTGGCCGATGTATGCGGCAGCTATCCAGACCCGCAGCGCGCGGCTGTTATATTCCATGCCCTGGAAACCGTGCGTCTCAACGCGTGTATTGAACGTGGACTACCCGGCTTGTACCGGGAAATGATGGCCCTGCAGCGCGAGCAGGCTGAGGTTCGTTATCCGTCAGGCTGGGCTGACGCGGTGAACCGGTTGACGGAGCCAGAAACAACGGTTCGCGATACGATTCACGCGTTGCGACGCTTGTTTCCCACTGCGGACCATCTTCCATCGCCATTTTGTTTCCAAGGTACTTTGACGCTGGAATCCACCGAGGCGGCCATGCGTACCCGTCAGCACCGGGAAAAGCACAAGTTTCAGCAGAGCCTGCGGCAAATCAACCGCAAGTCCGAGCAACACGCCGCCAGTGCCGAACGAGCCTCGACACCGCCTCGCATTCAAGCCACGCGTCCACCATCCCAGGATGGGCAACATGATCTCCACATCGAATGGACCGTAGATGGCCGTCCGGTATCGCCGCCTGAGGAAATTCGCACACTGTCCCGCTCGATCGTGCAAGATTTTGGCGAAATTCCGGAGGAATACCTGGTGGCCGCCGGCGACGGGGCGTACCCGCCCACACCTGGAACGGGCAACAAACCGGCGACCGTTTGGGAAGGCGCATATCACGAGGAAGGCGCCTGGTTGTACAACGAGTGGGATTTTCGCCGCCAACACTACCGCAAGGATTGGTGTGTGTTGAGGGAGATCGAGCTACACCCCTGTGAGGAACGCTATGTGGACGAGGTGCTGCGTCGCTATGCGGGCCTGATATCGGGGTTACGCAAAACCTTCGAGGCGTTGCGCGGCGAGGACCGGATTCTCAAGAAACAGATCTACGGTGATGACATCGATCTGGATGCGGTCGTAGACGCGTATGCGGATATGCATGTGGGATTGGAGATGTCGGAAAGATTGTTTACCAAGCATCGAAACCTGGAACGTAATATGGCGGTGATCTTTATGGTGGATATGAGTGGTTCAACCAAGGGATGGATCAATGATGCTGAACGGGAAGCGCTGGTTTTGTTGTGTGAAGCGTTGGAAATACTGGGCGACCGCTACGCAATCTATGGGTTTTCGGGAATGACCCGCAAGCGATGTGAACTCTATCGAATCAAGCGTTTCGACGAGCACTACACAGACCAGGTAAAGCGTCGAATCGCCGGAATTCGCCCCCAGGATTACACACGTATGGGCGTCATCATCCGCCATTTGAGTGGCTTGTTGGCGGATGTCGAAGCGCGGACCAAGCTGCTGATTACCTTGTCGGACGGCAAACCCGACGATTATGACGGGTATCGAGGGGAATATGGCATTGAGGACACCCGGCAAGCCCTGATTGAAGCGAAACATCAGGGCATACATCCATTCTGCATCACTATTGACACCGAGGCCCACGATTATCTGCCACGAATGTATGGCGCGGTCAACTATGTGGTGATCGACGAGGTGAGAAAATTGCCCCTGAAGGTCTCTGACATCTACCGGCATCTGACAACGTGAGCAGGCAGTATCGCGAGTTCGTGTTGTGTTGTGAAACAAAAAATTGAAACCGCCATTTGTTACTACAATCCGATCGGCATTAGCGGTTACTAACATCAATGATAGTGTGCTTCGATACATTATAAACCACGAATTCGTCAAGAAATGCCGTGCATAAACAATGACAAGGTGAAGGTTTATAAAGTTTTTCACATAAGACGAATTGCCGCGATTTGGTGATCAAGACTTTAAAATGCGATGCAGCAGGTAAGAAACGATGTTGTAAAAAAACAATAATAAATTTTGTTTTGTTGTATTTTTGCTTGACATTTGTACATACGTGAATATATTTTCCGCATAACTTCGAATAGGTAGTAGTCGAAGTTCTAAAAGGACACCGCTAAGGTCAGCGTTAGTTGGCATACTTGGAATGCCAAAAAATAGTAAGGATGCAAACGAAACTGATACGCGGAATAACATTAATATATTGGCTACCTCAACAACGAGAAATGTGATGCTAACCGAGTGGCGACACCGGTTAGGCCAGCACATTCACCTCTCGTGTTTTCACTCCCATCTTTCTACCACCTGTTCGGAAGCTGATTTTCCTTGTGATTTCAGGATGTTAGATCGTTGGGTGATGGCATGTTGGTGAGCATAATCTCGTTTACCTAACCTAATAGATAGGAGATGCGTCATGGCAGTAAAGAAACGAGCTAAGAAGAAGGCGACTAAACGTAAGGCAACAAAGAAGAAGGCGACCAAGCGCAAGGCGACTAAGAAAAAGGCAACAAAGAAGAAGGCGACCAAGCGCAAGGCGACTAAGAAAAAGGCGAAAAAGAAGGCCACCAGGAAAAAGGCCAAAAAGAAGGCCACTAAGAGAAAGGCCAAAAAGAAGGCGACTAAGAAAAAGGCCAAAAAGAAGGTGAAGAGGAAGGCCACGAAGAAGAAAGCGACCAGACGGAAAGCTAAAAAAAAAAGTAGGAGGTAAGCGTAAGAAAGCGGGACTGAGGATTCCTCTCCCGTTTTAAACCTATCGCCGCTAGCCGGTTCGCCGGCTAGCGGCTTTTTTTTGGGTATATCGATTACTGGGCCCGAATCCTCCACCCCCTGGGGTTTCGATCACCACGACATCACCGACCGACACCTTCAACTTGGCACAACCTTCCAACATCTCCCTGGTGCCATCGGATCTGATCACGTAGTTGCTGCCGGTCAAACCGGGTGACCCGCCGGCGATGCCAAATGGCGCTGTTTTTCGCCGATTCGACAAGATCGACACCGACATCGGTGAGCGAAATCGGATTCGTCTTACCACGCCGTTGCCGCCCTTGTAGCGGCCGTCACCGCCGCTGTGCGCGCGGATCCCGAAGCTCTCCACGAGCACCGGAAAACGCCACTCCAGGACTTCCGGATCCGTTAATCGTGAATTGGTCATGTGGCTGTGAATCGCATCGGTACCGGAAAAATCCCGGCCGGCGCCAGAACCGCCGCAAATCGTCTCATAGTATTGATAGCGGTCGTCCCCAAAGGTGAAGTTGTTCATGGTTCCCTGCGAGGCCGCGCACACGTTCAATGCCCCGTACAGCGTATCTACGACGCACTGAGACGTTTCCACGTTGCCCGCCACCACCGCCGCAGGAAAATCAGGGTTCAAAAGGCTATGGGTTGGAATGTTGATCCGCAATGGTTTGAGACACCCCTCATTCAGCGGGATGTCGTCTTGCACCAGGGTGCGAAACACGTACAAAACCGCTGCTTTACACACCGCCGCCGGCGCGTTGAAGTTGGTCGCCACCTGGGGGGATGTGCCGGAAAAATCGATGTCGGCGCTGCGGGTTTGCGGATCGATCGAGATCGTAACTGCAATCACGCTGCCATCGTCCAAGGGGCACGAAAAGCGGCCGTTTTGCAACACGTCGATCACCCGGCGCACGGATTCCTCGGCGTAGTTCTGGATATGCTGCATATAGGCATGCACCGTGTTCAGCCCGTATGTGTCGGTTAGGCGTTCCAGTTCAATGATGCCTTTCTGATTCGCCGCGATTTGAGCCTTGATATCGGCAAGGTTCTGGTACGGGTTACGCGCCGGGTAGCGATTATCGAGCAGCAGCGACAGGAACTCCGGCTCGCGGAATTTGCCATCGCGGACCAGCAGAAAGTTATCGATCAATGCGCCCTCTTCGTCGACCCGTTGACTGTGTGGCGGCATCGATCCCGGTGTAATTCCACCGATGTCGGCGTGGTGTCCCCGTGATGCAACGTAGAACAGGATATTGCGCCGTTGTCTGTCGAACACCGGGGTGATGACGGTGATGTCGGGAAGGTGCGTGCCACCGTTGTATGGGGCATTATGGACGTAGACGTCGCCCGCCAGCATATCGTTGCCCCTGGCCTCCATGACACTGCGCACGCTTTCTCCCATGGAGCCGAGGTGCACAGGCATGTGGGGCGCATTGCAAATCAGATCACCGCGGTCGTCAAAGATGGCGCACGAGAAATCTAATCGTTCTTTCATGTTTACCGAATAACTGGTGTTTTGCAATGTATAACCCATCTGCTCGGCGATCGACATGAAGAGCTTGTTGAATATTTCCAACATCACCGGATCCACATCGGTACCCACATCTCGCCGGTGCATGCGCGTCTTTTCACGTTGCAATACCAACTCATCGGGCGCCCTGATATGTGCGTCCCAATCCGGCTCAACGACTATCGTACTGTTGGGTTCAATGATCAGAGCGGGACCGGAAATGACTTGTTCGGGATGCAATGCGTCGCGGTGATAGATCGGTGCGCGGTGGTGTTCGCCATGTGTGAATATCTCGGTCCAACGTGTGGACTCCATCGCGTCCGATGCGGATAGCGCTTGTACCTGGCTGGAGGGGCGAGGTTGACTGGCGACCAGTTCTACGGAAATCGACTCGATCACCAGGTCCCGTGATGAATCGGTGAATCCGAACCTTTGATTATGCGCGGTTTCAAAATCCCGTTGCATGGATTCGGCGGGACCGAAATCAATATTCAAAGCAGTGTCGGTGCCTTGGTAGCGGATCATCGCTTTGCGGAGGATCTGACATTGCTCTTTAGGGACACCCTGACGCTTCAGGTCCGCGTATCCGCGATCGATCAGGTTTGCGTACAACTGCTTCGCATCTCTGATATGGGATTCACTCAACGTCACTTCCAGGGTCTGGTCATGTAGCACCCGTATATCGGCCAGGCCCATGCCGTAAGCAGACAACACGCTGGCATGGCGGTGGATAAACACGTGGTTGATACCCAGCGCATCTGCCACCAGACAGGCGTGCTGGGCGCCAGCGCCGCCGAAGCAACAGAGCGTATATTCGGTGACGTTATAACCGCGTTGGATGGAGATGCGTTTGATCGCCGTCACCATGTTTTCCACCGCGATGTCGATAAAACCCTGAGCGACCTGCTCCGCGGTCCGGCTTCCGTCCGTGGCATCATTGATTTCTCTGGCCAAATTGGTAAATCCTTCACGCACTACTTCGGGGTCGATCGGCAGATCGCCATGGGGGCCGAATACATGGGGAAAATTCTCCGCCAGCAGCTTACCCACCATGACGTTGCAGTCGGTTACCGTCAGCGGGCCGCCGCGTCGATAACTGGCGGGCCCGGGATCGGCGCCGGCCGAATCCGGCCCCACTTGAAACCGGGAGCCGTCAAAATGGAGTATCGAACCGCCCCCGGCGGCTACGGTGTGGATGTTCAACATCGGGGCGCGCAAGCGTACACCGGCAACCTGGGTTTCCAGCGTTCGCTCGTACTCACCGTCGAAGTGGCATACATCGGTAGACGTACCGCCCATATCAAAGCCGATGATCTTGCCAAATCCCGCCTCTCTGGCGGTGGCGACGGCGCCGACCACGCCGCCGGCAGGGCCAGACAAAATACTGTCCTTGCCACGGAAGGTGCGAGCGTCAGTGAGGCCACCGTTGGATTGCATGAACATCAAGTGGGTATCTATCAACTCATCGGCGATGCTTGCGACATAGCGTTTGAGAATCGGGGACAGGTAGGCGTCCACCATGGTGGTGTCGCCACGGCTGACAAACTTCATCAACGCGATGACATCGTGGGATGCAGAGATCTGCGTGAAGCCGATTTTCTCGGCAACCTGCGCCACCGCCTGCTCATGCTCGGGATACCGATAACCGTGCATGAACACTACTGCAATAGAGCGTATACCCTGGTCATAGACCGCCTGGAGTTGACTGCGTACCGCAGATAAATCCGTTGGCCGCAAAATTTCTCCCTCGGCGCTAATCCTTTCATCGATCTCTAACACCCGGCTGTAGAGCATGTCCGGCAGTTGAATCTCTAATGCGAAGATATCCGGACGATTTTGGTAACCAATACGCAGCGCATCGCTAAATCCGGCCGTGGTGATCAGCACCGAGGGCTCGCCTTTGCGCTCGAGCAGTGCATTAGTGGCTACGGTAGTGCCCATTTTTACCGTGTCGATGCGGTCCGTGGGAATCGGGTCTGCGCCATCGAGTTTCAGAACGTCGCGGATTCCCTGGAGCACGGCGTCGGAATAACGCGCTTTATTCTCTGACAGCAGTTTGTGGGTAATCACCTTCCCATCAGGGCTGAGTGCCACTACATCCGTGAACGTGCCGCCTCGGTCGACCCAAAACTGCCAGGCTAAATTTGTCATATTGTAGAAATTACACTTAGTTTACCGGTATTATTTTCGTAGCTGTTGTTAGTCGGTATATTGCACTAAGGCGCCCCGTCCCGATTCATGGTTATACACGGGGGAGACTCGCAGCGTTTATTTCAGGAAATGGCAACATGCGATGTTCCAGGTTGCTTGGCGAGAAGTGCGGGGTTATCCCCACGTCGGTTCGGTCGCGGATGCCTGGACGGGCGTTCCCGCAACGCATCCAGACGGCAATGCATTTCGCTCCAGCGCGGCGCTCGTCCTCGCGCAGCAGGGGGCTTGTCCCCGCACAGCAGGGGGCTTGTCCCCGCACAGCAGGGGAACGGGCCGCCCGGCCCTGCAACTACGCGCAGCACGAGTCCCTTTGCCGTAATCCGGGATCCCTGGTGCAATATTCGGGTTAGCATGATAAGACGTACCGGTCATATTAGCGCGCCCTGTCGTGCGCATTGAATTAGTCGCATGTCCGACCCTAAGACTACCGTACATATACGCATCCCCGGATATCGAATCGAGCGCGAGATCGGCCGTGGTGGGATCGCTACCGTTTACCTCGCGGTGCAGGAATCCCTGGATCGAGAGGTGGCGCTCAAGGTGATGTCGCCGGTGCTGGTCGCCGAGCCGAATTTTACCGAGCGATTCATTGGCGAAGGGCGCATGGTCGCGCAACTCAATCACCCCAGCATCGTTACGATTTTTGATATAGCGGCTGAGAATTATCATACCTACATGGCCATGGAGTACTTGTCAGGCGGTAACCTGCGGGAAAAATTGCGGCAGGCGATGCCGGAAAACAACATTCTCAGTATCGTGCGTCAAATCGCCAATGCTCTGGCCTGCGCCCACGATAGCGGCATTGTCCACCGGGACGTCAAACCGGAGAACATCATGTTTCGTGACAACGACGTTCCTGTGCTCACCGACTTTGGCATCGCCAAGACCATCGGCTCCGACGAGCGGCTCACACGGACAGGCATCATCGTCGGAACACCGCGTTATATAAGCCCGGAACAGGCGGAAGGCCACGGTACCGATGTTCGCTCTGATTTGTATTCACTGGGTGTCATCCTTTTTGAGATGTTGGCTGGAAGGCCCCCCTTCGGCACCAGCGACAGCATTGCGTTGCTGTATGCCCACGTCAACGATCCGATCCCGGATCTGCCCGAGGAACATCGCCATTTGCAGCCCCTGGTCAATGCAACCATGGCCAAGGATCCGGACCAGCGGGTTTCAGATTGTCACAAATTGAGTGACATGATCTATGTCATTCTGCGCGAGGTGCGGCGTGGCAACAAGGGTGCCGTGTCCACGGTGCCACGCACGGGTGCTGACAATATCGTAAACTCACCGGGCGATGCCAGACCACAGGCGAGCGTGACACCACGCAACAAGTTGCGGCCGTTTGTTATAGGCGGCGTCGGTATGTTGCTGGTCGCCTTGGTGCTCACGGCGGGGTTGCGCGCGTTGTTAACACCGCAATCGGAATCTGAGTTGGCAGACGTTTCAGATCCACAAACCACGTCGGCAGTGTTAGCCCCGCTGGAGCCGGTGCAGCAGGAGTCCGAAGGCGGGGTAGCGCCAGCCTCAGGTAGCGCCTCCAGTCCGGATACGGCACGGCGTATGCAGTTGGATGCTGAAGTGGCAAACGCCGCACAGCGCGGGTTTGAGCCTGGCGAGTCGTCGACGCCATCACCGGCGATGCACACGCCATCACCGGCGATGCAAGAGGCGCCGGCAGCGCCGGAGCCGGCCGTGCAGTCGCCTCCGATCGCTGTGGCGAAGACTGGCCGCGCACCAGACCCGCCCGCCGCGTCACTGCCAAAGCCGGTGGTGCGGGCTAACGACCAACCATCGGCGCCACCGGCGTGGAAAATGACCAAACCCGGCAACCGCTCAGGACCGCCAAACCGATTGCAGGCACTGTTGAGCCGCGCCGAGAGTCAGATGACCCAGGGACGCGTCGACAATCCCGCAGGCGACAATGCCCTCGAGACGTATCGCCGTGTTCTGAGAGTCGCGGCCGATGATCCGCAGGCACTGTCGGGACTTGACGATATTGCGCGATATTTTCTCGATAAAGGCCGGGAATCGGCGGAGGCAAAACGCTATCAACATGCGCAGGAGATGATCGAGCGAGGATTGCAGGCGGTACCGAAACATTCCGCGTTGATGACTTTTCAACAAACTGTGTTGTCGTTGTTTACCGCCGAAAAACAGTTTGCGACTGCCGAACAGTACTACTTGGGGCAGGGCATCCAACGCGACTTGGCGTCAGCAGTGGAGTGGTATCGCAAGGCAGCGGATAAAGGCCATGTGCAGGCGCAATACAGTTTGGGCCTCGCATACGCCGATGGTGCAGGTGTGTCCCGCAACGAGGTCGAAGGGCTGCGTTGGCTGCGGCGGGCCGCGATTCAAGGTGTCGAGGACGCGCAATTCAACCTTAGCCTTGGTTTGATCTTCGGCCCTGATCCTGACCCCAATGGCGCATTGCAGTGGATCAAGAAGCTAGCTGACAAAAATTATGAACCCGCATTTCAGGTATTGGGATGGATGTACAGTACCGGAACCGGGGTCAAGCTGAGTATCAAAGAGTCGATACGCTGGAACGTGAAGTATGTGATGGCGGATGCGCCTGCCAAGACGTCGCCACCGGAACGCGTGGTGGAATACTGGAACCGAAAATTACAGTCTGCGCTGGCGCAAACCAGGCTGGATCAGAAACCGCCGGAGCCGCACTGATGCATGCCAAGTGCGAGGTGGTATTCGTTTAGAAAGTTCTGGTGAATTCATCTCAACAAACGAACTACCGCGATTTCAATGATGCCAAGCAGCAGGTTGATGCCAACCAAGGTGCGGATGCGCCCAAGTTCCTTGCCGCCGGTAGGTAAGTCGTTAGTAGCTACCGCGTCGCGCAGTCGACGGTAAGGGCCGAAAAAGATGTACACGAATATGAACATCATCACCACCCCCAATCCCAACATGATGTGCACGTAGCCACCAACCGAAGCGAACCCGCCCATGTGCACCAACAGCCACGAACCGGTGAGCGACAGCATCACCACCGCGCCCCACACCCAGGGAAAAAACCGGCCAAACGTCTTGGTCCATAAGCTAAGCCGCAGCGGTGGCTCCAAGATCTCGCCGGCAACCGGCCGCAGACACATGTAGGCGAAAAACATACCGCCGACCCACACCACGGTGGCGAGCATATGCAGAAACAGTGCAATCGATGCGCTCATACTGGGTTCCGACGTCGGATTGGTTCCGAAGGATACACCAATCCGACGCCGGGGCGCGGTTTCCGGAGGGGCAGCAAGAACCCGCGGTCCGCGTTTTGGCACCCTCGTGTATTGACATAGTGTCACAATTACACTATTCTACTTCGTGTTATGAACACACTTACTGAATTGAGATCTACCGCACCGTGGCTGGTGCACGTATCCACCGATATCGTGGTGTTTGGCATCGGGCGTGACGGGTTGCAGGTGCTGTTGCGCCGTCATCCTCCGCGAGACGGTGCAGACGCGCCGTGGGCACTGCCCGGCGGTTATGTCGGTCCGGTGGAGCACCTGGACCGCAGCGCCGAACACACGTTGGCCCAGCAAACCGGCGTGGACAATGTGTATTTAGAACAGTTGTACACCTTCGGTCGACCGGACCGGCATCCGGCATCGCGGGTCATCACGGTGGCGTATTACGCCTTGATGCCGCCGGGGCGTGTGGAGCAAATAAACGCCCGGCCCACACCCGAGGTCCAATGGTACCCAATCGATAGCGTGCCCGCTCTTTATCTCGATCACGCTGAGATCGTTGCCCTGGCACGACGGCGATTGGAAGCAAAGTTGGAATACTCGACAATCGCCTTCCAGTTGTTAGCTGCGGAATTCACGCTCAGCGAGTTACAACGGGTGTACGAAACCATATTATGTGACAAGCTGGACAAGCGTAATTTTAGAAAACGCATCCTCGCCCTGGATTGTATCGAGGATACCGGGAGAAAACGTCGCGATGGATCCCATCGACCGGCGGGATTGTACCGTTGCAAGTCTCCCGGCAAGGTTCATTACATCAAGTAAGGAGATCGCCGTGATTGCCTTGCAAACGATACCGGAAAAACTGAAACAGCAGATTGATACGGTCGCGTTACAAGCCCGAGGTATCAAGCATGAGCATTTGCCCAAGGGTGAGCACGACGCGCAAGTTGCACACATCAAACGTCTGCTCAAGGAACAAGATGCGGTGCTGGTAGCGCACTACTACGTGGACGGCGAGCTTCAGGACCTGGCCGACGAGACCGGTGGATTTGTGTCCGACTCATTGGAAATGGCGAGGTTTGGTTACGAACATCCCGCCAGTACGGTGGTGGTCGCCGGCGTTCGTTTTATGGGCGAGACTGCCAAGATACTGAGCCCGAACAAACGGGTTTTGGTGGTGGAACGCGATGCCGAGTGTTCCCTGGATCTGGGCTGCCCGGCGGATGAATTCGCCAAGTTCTGTGATGCGAATCCCGATCGCACGGTGGTGGTCTATGCGAACACCAGTGCCGCGGTTAAGGCGCGTGCGGACTGGGTAGTGACATCCTCGATTGCTTTGAAAGTGGCTGAGCACCTGCATCAAAGAGGGGAGAAGATTCTGTGGGCGCCGGATCGTTTTCTCGGTGATTACGTGCAACGTATGACCGGAGCCGACATGCTCATGTGGGAGGGTTCTTGCGTGGTGCACGAAGAATTCAAGTCCGAGGCGTTAGCGCAATTGAAAACCTTGTATCCCGCCGCCGCGGTATTGGTGCATCCAGAGTCGCCGCCGGGTGTCATCGCGTTGGCGGACCGGGTGGGTTCAACCAGCCAGATCATCAAGGCGGCCCGGGAGATGAGTAACGAGTTGTTCATCGTCGCCACCGAGGACGGTATCTTTCACAAGATGCGCGAAGCGGCGCCGAGAAAGATATTCATTCCCGCACCGACCGCCGGTGAGGGCGCCACCTGCAAGAGTTGTGGTCACTGCCCGTGGATGAAGATGAACGATCTGGCGCGCCTCGAACATGTGTTGGTAACGGGCGACAACGAGGTCGTGATCGACGAAGAGATTCGCGCCAAGGCCGAAAAATCACTCAAGCGCATGGTCGATTTCGCCCGTGAGCATATGGGTCAACAGGTCAAGGTAACGGGTAATGCGTGACTGCGCATGGCACCCCGAGTGAGGATCCCAGCGGGTAACGATTCACATGTAATGCATCAGGCGTGATCTGTCAGAGTGTGTCAGACCATGAAGGACCGCGTCCGTTAAGGGTTGTTAGACGCCTGCGCGAGAGTGGCTCGCGATTCGCGGCAAGCCAAGGTGTGGGCAGGCGTCTAACAAGCCTGGAGGGAGGAAACCGC
>CAMYMN010000036.1:0-1916 GCA_947259395.1 uncultured Gammaproteobacteria bacterium
CGGCTATTCGGAGTACGCCGTGCTGGTCCTGGCGCAGCCGGCCGGCGTCGCCTGGGTGGTGCTGGACGAGCGGATCGATCGAGCTTGCCGGCCGTTCAAGGACTATCAGGACCTGCTGGAAGCGAACGCAGTGCGTTGGGCCGATGATGAGCATTCGTTGGCAGAGCTCATGGGTGCCCCCCCACCGGTGGTCGAATCCACACTGACGGCGGCACGTTCCACGGTCCGAGGAGAGGGCCCCGACGGATTCGGACGAACCATCTGGGAAGAACCGTTGCGCCCCCCTTATGGGGCCGTGAGAGTCACCGGGGCGCTCTTCCACACGCAGGGCGGATTGCGCGTCGACGCCAACGCCACTGTGCTCCGCAACGGTGCGCCTATCCCCGGGCTCTACGCGGCCGGCGGGGCGGCAGCCGGCATCTCCGGCCACGGCGCCGACGGCTATCTCGCCGGGAACGGACTGCTGTCGGCACTTGGGCTCGGGTATCTGGCCGGACGCCATGCCGGAGGCGGGGACTGAGGGAAGCGAACTGACCGGCACCGTCAGGCAGGCGTTCGAGTTCAGGACTGTTCGGGCAGATAGCCGATCTGGCGCGAGAGGCGTCCGGTTCTTTCTGTGATGAGTTCAGCCGCGCGGTCTACCTCATCCCGGAAGCGCTCCACCGGCCCGCACAGGCTCATCGACGCGACGGGGTGGCCGGTGTGGTCGAGGATCGGGGCGGCGACCGAGCCGGCGCCCGACTGCCGTTCACCGAGAGAGGTGGCGTACCCGCGGGCACGGACCTCAACGAGCTCGGAGTGAAGGAGGTCAACGTCGGTGATGGTGCGGTCGGTGAGGGGCCTCAGTTCGGTGCGCTCGAGGTACTCGTCGATCTCGTGCTGGGGGAGGAAGGCGAGCAGGGCCTTAGATGAGCTCCCGGCGTAGAGGGGAAATGAACGGCCCAGAGCCACCGTCATCTTGAGCTCGCGCTCCGGTGTCACCTGATCGATGTAGATGCGCTGCCAGTCGGACCGAATCGACAAAGTGGCCGTCTCGTCGGTCTGTTGGGAAAGCTCCTTCAGCACCGGGCGGGCGAGATCTCGTACGTCGACGTGGCGGAGAAAGGCCAGTCCGACGTCAAGGGCGGTCGGGCCCAGCAGGTAGCGGCGAGATGCCGAATCGAATTCGATGAAGCCAGTAGCCCGCAGAGAGTTGAGAATCCGGTGAACCACAGCTTTGGAGATGCCCAATTCCTGGGCGACTTCAGTCACTCCGAGGGTCTGAGTGTCGGCGCGCGCGAACGCCTTGAGGACCTCGGCGGTCCGCTCAACGGCGGTAATGGTCTGGACTGTGGATGTATCTGCCATCGTCTCTGAAGTCGTCGACACGACTATAGGACCGCTGTTCCGTTGAGCGGAACAACTCGCGTGAGTGGGCTGACGGAGCGGAGCGACCCGCCGGTGCGGTCCCGCGGTCGACTCCGCTGATCTCAACCCGCCCTGCGCCCGTAGTCCCGGACAGGTGTAGCTTGAAAGAAGCCGGGAGCACACGGTTCCAGCTGCTTTCGTCCCTCCAGGAGATCACGATGCACGTGACAGGCACCGTCCCCATAGCGGCCCCGCCGGAGAAGGTCTGGCCGTACTTGGTCGAGCCGGCGAAGGTGATGTCGTGGTTCACCAACGTGAAGCGCTTCGACTGGGAGGGCGATCCCGGGCTCGGCACCCCGTTCTACTGGGAAGAGGAAGCGAACGGCAGGATCTACAAGCTGCACTTCGAGACGACGGCGTGGGAGCCGAATCGCGACTTCACGTTCGACATGACGTCGGGCGACTTCTTCAAGAGCTATCGGGGACGCTGGACGTTGAGACCGACTGCTGACGGGTGCGAGTTCGGTTTCGAGGACCTCATCCAGTTTCCGTGGGGTCCTCTTGGCATG
>CAMYMN010000036.1:1945-27114 GCA_947259395.1 uncultured Gammaproteobacteria bacterium
TCGCGACATTGAGAGGCCGATACCCTGATATGGTGTTTTTTGCCGGCCGTCTGGTGGCTTATAAGGGCCTTCCTACCTTTTGACGATTGTGTGAGGCTTCCGAGGTGATGCCAGTGGGAACCGGGTGACAGAGTCCCGTATCAACCGAATCCGAGAGGCTGTGGAGTCCAGGTCGGAGGAGCTCGTCGGGTTGTTGGAGTCGTTCGTCGCCATCCCATCGGAGAATCCGCCCGGGAGTCACCTACGAGACGCTCAGGCCTGGATCGGTGACCGACTCACCGACTACGACATCCCCTTCGAGTCTCATTCGACGTCTCGGACCGGCGGCGATCAGGCGGGTGCGATTGACCATGTGGTACAAGATCAGGAATTGCAAAACGATCTGTCACAGCGCGGCAGGGCAAGGGCGGCACAGTTTAGCTGGCAGCGCACGGCGCAGCGGACAACAGAAATTTTCAGGACGGTCACCGACCAATAGGCGTATCTATAAATGTAGCGCTCACCGACATCAATGGAGTAAATTAACTATACCATCGGTGTTACCATGACCAACTGTCGGTTCAATGTACTGTTTCGTAGTGCGCCGAGTCAGATCGAGGCAGACATTGGGTATAATCGTGCACGGTTCTGCGGTTGGCCCATCTTTTGTGCGCGCTTCTAATCTGACAGTCGTGACGATCAGCTCTAACATCGAACAGACCAAATGCGCTGTGAAACACAACTTCGACATATCTTAACTGCCACCACCAGTGAAGGTCCTGCACGTATATAAATTCTATCGACCGGTGCATGGCGGTGGCATTACTGCCATGGCGTCATTGATCCGGGGGATGGGCGATAACGTGGAATCACGAGCACTAGTAGCGACTGCTCCAGGGAAGGGCCGGCTCGAACCGGGCGAAGAGTCCCGCATCCGGCGAGTAGCGTCCCTCGCCTACTGGTACTCCATGCCGCTGGCGCCGAGCCTGCCGCTTTGGTTTGCCATTGACTCGCGACGGGTAGACATCGTTCACATCCATCTGCCGTTCCCCATCGCCGATCTATCCTTGAGTCTGTTCACTCCCAAGGTGCCTGTTGTGCTGCACTGGCACAGCGATATTGTGCAGCAGGTAAACATCAAGAGGCTCCTATCACCCCTGCTGAGGCGGACGCTGCGGCGTGCCGACAGGATATTGGTGGGCAGCTCACAGCACGTGGACTACTCCGAGGACCTGGCGCCGTTTCGACACAAGTGCGAGGTGGTGCCCTATGGCATCGACGTGGATCAGTGGCGCCACGTGAATACCCACCTTGAGAAAAGAATCGCGACATTGAGAGGCCGATACCCTGATATGGTGTTTTTTGCCGGCCGTCTGGTGGCTTATAAGGGCCTTCCTACCTTGCTGCGTGCCATGCAGTCGATTGATGGAAACCTGGTGATCGCCGGTGAAGGCCCCATGCGTGAACAACTGGAACATCTCGTCACTGAGCTCGGTATTGGCCACAAGGTCCATTGGGTGGGGGAACTGTCTGACGAGGAGCTCAAGGCGCACTACCACGCCTGCTCGGTATTTACGTTACCGTCTATATTTCGCAACGAGGCCTTTGGCCTGGTCCAGCTGGAGGCTATGGCATGCGGCAAGCCGGTGGTGAACACCGATCTGCCCAGCGGCGTATCCTGGGCGGCGCGTCATGATAAAGAGGGAATTACCGTGTCGCCGGAGGATGTGGACTCACTGTCCGGCGCGATCAACCGGCTGCTCGTCGATCCAGCGCTTTCCGCGCGGCTGGGCAGTGCCGGCTACCAGCGGGTTAATTCCGTCTTTAATATCACCAACACCAGCCAACAGGTCTACCGGATCTACCGGGATCTCATTGCCAAATCATGCGCCGGTGCGCAGAGTGCCCGCTATCAGGAAAGCCGAGAGGCTTAGCGTCATTGTCCTCCGCATACATGGGCGTGCCCGTGTCGCATCGCAATCAGTATCGTATGATCGGCAAGGCTCACGTTTAGCCGCATGAATTGGGATGCGAAGTTATCCGTCCCAGCGTAGCGACAACATCCTCCCTGTCCGTACGCCCCCGGGCGGGTGCTGACGCCGTAGGCATTGCTACACGCTGCGGTGGTCCACCGATTCTGTCGATACGAAATTACCAGCCAAATTTCTTTGTTTCTAAAGACTCATCTTGTTCTTTGAGGGCCCTTGAAAAAAGTTAAAGAAGACTCGCAGAGAACATTAATTTCTTACCATGTTTAGACGCGTCCCGATCGAGTGATTATGGCCCGCAGCGGATTGGTGGGTTCGCGTTGATGCAATGGCTCGTCCTCGGGCCGGAACCGTCTGCGTTCCTAAACTTTGTGGTCTATGCTTACTCTTGTAAGCAAAGCTATTTGCACGTGCGCCAATAGCCACCGGGGGTAACACAATATCGTTCTTGGTAACCCATGCCTGACGTATCAGGCAGGGACCATGCGCGCGACGGGCGTCCCTGCAGACCCCATCGATAAGTCTGACTAATCAGCCGATACAAATTGGGGGTATAGATGACAGTAACGAGAAGAGCATTCAGTCGCTGGTGGGTCGTAGCGGGCGCAGTTCTGATCCAACTCGCACTAGGCGCGATCTACGCCTGGTCGGTGTTCACCGGGGCGCTTACAGATCCGCATGGGGTGTACGGGTTCTCCGCCAGCCAAACGGCTTGGATCTTTTCAGCGGGCCTGGCGACTTTCGCGGCGGTGATGATAGTGGCCGGAAAGTTGCAGGCAAAACTAGGTCCCACGGTCGTCGCTATGGCGGGAGGCGTCACCCTGGGCTTCGGGTACATCCTTGGTGGCATCTTTGGCACCAGCTTCTGGGCCCAGCTCGTGTTCATCGGCATTGTGGGCGGGGCCGGTGTTGGCCTGGCCTACGTGGTACCGATTGCCGTTGGCGTCAGGTGGTTCCCTGACAAGAAGGGATTGATTACCGGTCTCGCGGTTGCCGGATTCGGGTTTGGGGCGGTCATATGGGTAAAACTCGCCAGCTCGTGGTTCGGAGGACTCCTTGACACCGTCAGTATCCTCGGTCTGCCCGGCGTGCAGGGTGTGTTGCAGACTCGATTATGCACCGCGGCAGGTGTTGCGAAGTCCGCAGTTTTACATGTTGTGGACGGTGTTCGTGTGCTCCGCGTTGGCCGGTCTGATGGTGATTTATTGCATTAAGTTATTTGGGATCGACATCCTGAGTGGCCGGGGCGTTGCCGGGATTGGCGCCGTAACCGGCACGGCCATGGCTTGGTACGCAGTTTTCAACGGACTCGGCCGCATCCTGTGGGGCGGGCTTTCGGACCACGTCGGCCGCAAATCTGCGATTGTGCTGATGACCGGTTGTCAGGGGCTGGTCATGCTACTTATTTATCACGGTTTCATATACGTGGGCGCAGTGCAAGGCTTCATCCTTGCGGCGGCCTTGATAGGCTTCAACTTCGGTGGAAACTTCGCGCTGTTCCCGGCGGCTACGGCGGACCTATTCGGCAATAAGAATGTGGGCACCAATTACGGATGGTTATTCACCGCCTACGGTGTCGCCGGTATTGCCGGCCCGCTACTCGCCGGTGTGTTCAAAGATGCGGCCGCCGGTGCTGCAGATCCAAGTATCTGGATGACACCGTTCATCATTGCCGGCACGGCTTGCCTGATGGGTTCGGTGTTAATGGCCCTGATGCCCCAGAACCCGCCCGCGCGCCAGGAACAACCTGTGGACGAGGTCAGCGGCTCCAAACTGGCGACCGCGATGGATTAGCAACAGCCGGCGTCCACTGGTGGTTCTGCTTCGTGAGCGGCGTATCCAAATGCTCGCTCGGCGATCGGCGTTTGCACCCACGGCTTAATCGAGATCGGCGCTAAGAAGAAGGGGTCTGAATTCAATTCAGGCCCCTTTTTATCGCGCCGCTTGTCCTCGCGCAGCAGGGGGCTTGTCCTCGCGCAGCAGGGGGCTTGTCCTCGCGCAGCAGGGGGCTTGTCCCCGCACAGCAGGGGGTTCAACCGCGCGACCCTGCGACTACGCGTAGTACCAGTCCACTTGCCTTCAGGCGCAATTATCGTTGTTATATACGGTCTAAGACTATGTTTTTAATAGGTAATCTACCATGGCCTCAAGAATGTACAAAAAAAACATACAAATCGTGATATGGCTCAAGTAATTGAAATTCATGTCAAATTCTTGGAGACCTTGATCTAGGTGTATAAAAATAATGTTCTTCGAGCCCCGCCCCACGCCATCGCGGACTCTACCGCAGGGGTCCGACCCATCACGCAAGTTATTGATAACATATAAAAAATAACCAAACCTCCGCGTCTGACCCAACGCTGGCACGGTAGTTGCAACACATTTCACCAAGAGTGGACATTACAGATCGGGCATAGGCGAGGAGGTCTGCATGTACGAAACAACGAACATCCTCATTGTTGATGACGAAGAAGTGGTACGCATGAGTCATATCAGAACCCTGGCAGGCCTGCACTGCAACGTAGAAGAGGCCTGGAACGGGCAAGAGGCGTTGCGCGCCATGGAGCGTCATCCATTTGACGTGATTTTGCTCGATCTTCGCATGCCGGATTTAGACGGCATGTCGGTGCTCAAGATCATTAAGAAGAGATGGCCCGAAAGCCAGGTGGTCATCATCACCGGTTACCCGTCCATCGAAACTGCCAAAGAGGCGGTTCGGCTCGGCGCCTACGATTACCTCGCCAAGCCGGTGGGTCCAGATGATGTCGTCAAGGCTGCGAACGCAGCCATGCTGCAAAAAAAGTGGACCCTGCAAACGTGTCAAGCGGGTTTCGAAGGCAGTGAAAGATTTAAGTATCGGTATCCTTGGGAAAACTAGTTAGCCTCGTTGACAGAGGCTAGGAGGTAGTCATGCAAGCGTTAGCAAAAGTTCTGGTAGTAGACGATGATGCGGTGGTCGGCCAAAGTTTCGACCGCGTGCTCTCGGAAAAGGGCTATGCCGTCAGCACCGCTATGAACGGCCACGAAGCGCTCAACAAATTCGCTGGCGAAAAACACGATGTCGTCTTCACCGATATGAAGATGCCGGGAATGGATGGTATCGAGGTTGCGCAGCGCATTAAGGCGAGGAGTCCCTGGACGCCGGTGGTCGTGGTAACTGGCTACGGTACACCTGCCAACGAGGCTGCGGCAGCAGCGGTGGGAGTCGCCGACTTTCTACACAAGCCTCTGTTACCGGGCGTGATCGAGGAGGTGTTGGAGCGAGTCACGCGGAAACCGATTATCGAAGAAAAGGTTCCCGAAGTTGCGGAGGAAGTAAGCACATCGAAGGGCGTCGGTCGCGTGTTGAAGAACATCGGCTTGTTCTTCGCGGCACCCTTCATCGGTTTGGCGTACTTCATCGCGTTTCCGTTCATCGGCCTCGGCATGCTGGCGTGGTACGGCATTCAGGCGTTGACCGGGCGATCCGCGTCAGAGAAGTAGCGCCGTGCGGACAAAATATTCACGGACAGCCGGGTGGTCGCGAACATTGATTGGGCCAATCACCGGGAGGTAAAACAGCCTCCCGGTTAGGCGGGAGAGTAAGCAACGGCGAAAACAGCCATGACAATTTCCAACCGAGAAGACAAATCGACAGCGGGTAGAGTGCACACGGGTCCTTGCAAGCCGGCAGTGGCAATGTTCCTCGTTTGGTGTGCTTTTTCATTTGTCACGACTACTACCTTGGCAAGCATTCCAGATGACTCGCTATCGGCAGCGGATGAACAGTGCCTCAAGTGCCATTCCTTCGAGCGGCTCGCAACGACCCTGGGAAACGGCGAAACGCTCTCGCTGCACGTGCCGGGCGACGTATTCGCAAAGTCGGTGCATAACTGGATCGGATGCGAAAGCTGCCATCAGGAGATCGATCTGGGTACGCACTCGCGGAGCACCAACAAAAAAACTTACGCCAACAAGCGTGAGCGTTCCATCGCGTTGGCCAAGACCTGTTACCAGTGCCACGAGGACAAATCCCATCAATACGAAGGAAGCATTCATGCCTCATTGGTTGAATCGGGTAACCTTGCGGCGCCGGTGTGCACCGACTGTCATGGATCTCATACCGTGAAACCCAAAGCGGCATACGAAACCTTGACCGGTGCGCCATGTAAGAACTGTCATGAAAACATCTTCGCTGTTTACTTAGAAAGCATGCATGGGCAGGCGCGGAGCAAGCTGGGTCATATCGAGGCGCCCGTTTGTTCCGATTGCCATCGTGCGCATGATGTAAACGTGGCATCGGTCGAAGACCGGTTGAAAGATGCATGTCTCGGATGTCATGAGGATACAAAGCGTGCCCATAAAGAGTGGCTGCCAAACGCCGGCCTGCATCTTCAGGCGGTGTCATGTGCCGCTTGCCATGCGCCGGCGGCGCGGCGACGGGTTGACCTTCTGCTCTATGACAGCGTGGCCCAGCGGCCGGTTTCCGAGAACGAGATCGCACCGCGGCTGGGCGACCTGCCTGGTCCGAGGGAATCGAGCAAGGACGGTTTGGATGCCAAGGAGTTGTGGAACCTGGTGCGGGGAATCAATCGCGAGGGAACCGCCGCCGAAGTGACCCTAAGGGGCCGCATGGAAGTCGTCACCGGGGAGCAGGCACATCAGATGGCATGGAAAAGCAAAGCGCTCAGGGACTGCGAGAGCTGTCACCGTGACGGCGCCGAACCGTTTCAGAATGTCACCGTTTCTTTAATCCGGGCCGACGGCAAACGGGTGAGCTACGGCGCCGAAAAAGAGGTTCTGAGTTCCGCGCTTTCGATGAATTCTGTGGGCGGGTTTTACGCCTTGGGTGGTACAAGAATAAAACTGCTGGACATTCTCCTGCTCCTCGCTGTGGTCGCCGGTGCCTCGGTGCCGATCGTGCACTTGACGATGCGGAAACTACTTAGGAAAGACAAATAATAGGGAGACGAAGATGCAAAAATTATACATTCATCCACTTCCAGTCAGGGTTTGGCACTGGATCAATGCAAGCAGTGTTATCGCACTGATTCTCACCGGGCTGCAGATCAGGTATGTCGGGTTGATCGACGTTATGTCCATGCGGCTTGCGGTTACCGTGCATAACTGGATTGGTTTCTTGCTCCTCGGTAATTTCTTTCTGTGGCTGTGCTTTTATCTGTTTTCGGACAAGATCACGATCTACCATCCTGAATTGAATCCGAAAAAGTACTATCGCGACAGCATCCGTCAGGCCCGTTTTTACGGTTGGGGTATCTTTAGAGGTGCGCCGAATCCGCACCACATGACTCCCTATAAGAAGTTCAATGCGCTACAGAGCGTTTCTTATCAGATCATCATGCTCATAGTGATTCCCACGCAGATCGTCACCGGGATCCTGCTTTGGGATGTGGAGCGCTTTTCGGGAATCGTGGCGTTGCTGGGTGGGGTGCGGATCGTGGATACCGTGCACGTTCTCATACTCATCTTCTTCGCGTTCTTTCTATTCATTCATGTCTATCTCGCGACCCTCGGCCACACGGCTACGGCGCACATCAAGGCGATGTTTACTGGATACGAAGAAATAGAGGACCAGGACGCGGAGGATTCAAAGCCGGGCGAGCGGGACGATAATAAAGACAAGGACAAGCAGATACGGATGCCCATCGGCGGGCCGCCGTCTCCATTGCACATTCACTAAATAGTCCTGGTGCGCACCTCCGGGGCCGCCGCAAAGACGACTCTGGAAAATCCACCGGTCTTCCGGGATCCATGCTGTATTAGCGGGCTAAGAGCCGGCGGATTCCGCTTCGCTGGATACCCGTTCCGCTCCCCGTATGCGGATGTCGTATTTCTTCATCAGCGCCTGGAAGTTGGTGCGCTGCATACCGGTGTCCTCGGCGCTTTTGGTGACGTTCCAGTCATTTCGTTTCAGCGCTTCGAGGATAAACAATTTCTCGATGTTCTTCACCGAGTTTTCCCGCGCCAGCTTCTTGAAGCGCTTGAGCTCGTCGCTTGTCTTTGGTACGTCGGAATCGAGTGCCACGCCCGTGTCGATAATCGTCACTAGGTGACCCTGGCGGATCACCTTGTCGGAGGCAAGGATCACCGCACGATGTATGGTGTTTTCAAGCTCTCTTACGTTCCCCGGCCAATTGTAGTTTACAAGCATGTTCATCGCCTCCACGGAGAACTCATTCATTTCTTTCCCTAGTTCCTCGCCGAATGACTTGAGAAAATGAAATGCAAGGGCGGGGATGTCTTCGCGGCGCTCCCTCAATGGTGGTATATCGATGGGAAAGATATTGAGGCGATAGTAAAGATCTTCGCGGAAGGTCTCTTCGGCCACCATCGCCTTGAGGTCTTTGTTGGTGGCGCTGATTAGCCTGATATTGGCAGCCCGAGTCCGGGTATCCCCTACCGCTTTGAATTCCCGTTCCTGGATAATGCGTAGAAGCTTTGCCTGGGTGGACAAGGAAATATTACCGATCTCATCCAGAAACAGCGTTCCGCCCTCGGCGATCTCGAATAGCCCCCGTTTATTCGCTACCGCGCCGGTGAACGAGCCCTTGACGTGGCCGAACAACTCGCTCTCTAGCAGCTGTTCACTCAGTGAGCCGCAGTCGACCGGAATAATGGCCTTGTCTTTTCGAAGGCTGTTGTAGTGAATGGCGCGGGCTATCAGCTCTTTGCCGGTGCCGCTCTCTCCCCTGAGAAGCACTGTGCTGTTGGTAGGCGCGCACTTTGCAACAAGACGGTATACGTTCTGCATCTGGGGGCTGGAGCCAATGATGTTTTCGAAACGGTACTTGGAACTCACCTCGCTTTTCAGGTTGAGATTTTCCTCATGCATACGCCGCTTCTCGAATGCCCGCTCCACGACGAGCTTGAGTGCTTCGGGATCGAAAGGTTTGGGTAGGTAGTCAAAGGCCCCCAGCTTCATGGATTGAACTGCGGTTTCGATTTCCGAAAGTCCGGTGACCATGATGACATCAATGTCAGGATGGGACTCTTTCACCCGCTGCAGCACTTCCAAACCGTCCATCTTTGGCATCATGATGTCCAGAATGAGCACGTCGTAGTGCGTCTCGTCCATTTTTTGCAGGGCTTCCAAGCCGCTGCGCACCGCCTCGACCTCGTAATCGGTCTCGCCGAGAATGCGCAGGCAACTTCTTACGACGATCTCCTCGTCGTCAACTACCAGTATCTTGCCGCTCATAGTCAATGCTCGTTACTTCGGTGTCTTGCGTCTCAAGGGGCAGGTAGATGCGGAACGTAGATCCCTCTCCAACGGTGCTGTCCACCTCGATTGTCCCGCCATGCGCCCGGACGATACCATGGCTGACGGACAATCCCAGCCCCGTTCCTTGCCCCACGCCCTTGGAAGTGAAGAACGGATCGAAAATCCGTTGCCGGTCTCTCTCCGGGATGCCGCATCCAGTGTCGGTGATGGATATCTCCACCATGGGTCCGGGACCCAAGTCGGGACTTGTGGCTTCGGGCACAACACGGCTGCGGATCGTGATGCGGCCGGTGCCCTCGATGGCCTGTTGCGCATTGACGAGAATGTTCATGATGACCTGCTTGATCAAATCCTCGTCGACCCAGATCTGCGGCAGGTCGTGGTCGAGATCCATGGTGATCTCGATGTCATTAAAATACGCCGGCCGCTCTATGAATAGCTCCGTATCCCCGATGATCTTATTGAGGTCGGCAAATTTTTTCTCCGGGGTCTTCTCGCGCGCAAAATCGAGTAGTCTGCGAATAATGGTGGCGCACCTATTGGTCTCGCGGATCACCAGGTCCAGGTCCTCCGCTTCCGGGCTGCCATCCGCCATCTTCTCGCGGACCAGGGTCGAGAAGGTCAGCACCCCGGTCAATGGATTGTTCAGCTCATGGGCGATGCCGGCGGCAAGTAGTCCGACGGAGGCAAGTTTTTCCCGATGCGCAGATTCGGCCTCGGCGGCGTGTAGCTCCTTGGTTTTCTCGTGCACCTTTTGTTCCAGGGTGTGGCCCCATTCCTGTAATTCGTTCTGCGACTTGTTGAGCGCCTCGGTCATGGCGTTAAAAGACACTGCAAGTTGACCGAACTCGTCCTGGCTGCGCACCGGGATCGGTTGTTGCAGATTACCCGACGACAGCCGTTCGGCACCGGACTCCAGGTCGCGTAACGGTACGTAGACCATACGGTGCACGAAAAAACTCACAAATAGGGAGGCGATGATGGCGAATCCGACGGCAAAGCTGGCAATAGTGAGCGTGTCGACCGATGCCTTGCGGTCGATCTCATCCAGGGAGTAGACAATATCCAAAACGCCGAGCACCGATTGATCCTTGCTGTGCACGTGGCAACTCGCGGTATAACACGACGGTTCGTTGCGGATTACTTCCATGCTGCCCAGCCGTCTCCCCCCCTCGGCAGACTCAAAAATCCGCGCCCGCTTGTGCTTGGGAATCTGCGCCAGCGGTGTCTCGCTCTCATGGCAGTGGAAACATGCCTCCGCCTTCTTATTCACTTGGAGACCGAATTCAGGGGGGAAGCTGGAATGTATGATCGTCCCGTCTTTGCTCATGATCCTGATTTTGACGATTCCGTCTTGACTGCCGACATCCTCAATGATCCGGTGCACGTAAGAGGGTTGATTCTGCATCATCGCGAAACGCGTGCTCTTGGTGACTACTTCGGAAAGCTGCGTGACGTGACTGATTGCCGCATCGAGCAGGTGGGCGCGGTGATGACGCGCCACGAGAATGATGAATGCCACCATGACCACCGTCAGGGCAATCGCCAAGTAAAGGCCGACTTTCAGCTTCAGGGTTTTAGGACCCATGCTCTGTTTTGCTTGGTGTTAAATTGGGTTAAAGAATAGCAAGGAACTCGTTACCGCGCTGCGGATTCACCCACCTCATCGTCAGTGATTTCACATAAATCCTCAATACAATTAAGAAGTTGTCAGGTCTCAATCCGTTGCGCATTGACTCAAGTCATACAAAACACAACAAACGCCACGGTGTGTGATGTTTGAAACCGGTATCATGTGGTGTGTGCCGGGCGATCGGGGCGGGGATGTGCGACCATGAATTCGCCCGCCAACAGGGCGCCGCTATAATCCACGCCAATGGCGCGATGTTCGCACTAAAAGGCAACGGATAATTGCGCGCCAAAACGATTGACGTCCTCGAGCGGGTTGTCGTCATCGTCGGTGGCAAGGTCGTCATCGTAGCGTCCGTGTAAGTACTCCAAGGTCAAGGTCACGTAGCGGTGCAGGAGGACCGTGACGGCGGCGCCATACTGCAGGTGCGGCTCGTCTTCCAGCTCGCGGCTGCCTTCAATACGCAACGCCAAGTCAAAGCGTTGATGCGGAAACAATCCGAGTTCCAGGTTCCAACCCCAGGGTTGATCGCGATCGGCCTCCAATTCAACAAAGGATTGTGTCGCTCCTAACGCCTCAAAGGTCAGCTCGAAGTGATTGTCGATCCATAAGACGTAGCCGCTCACGCCCGGCACCTTGCGAATAAAGCGGTTGTCGTTTTCGGCGAGTAAACGGCTGTCGGCATCGGCCAGATCGGTCAAATAGCTCAGGCCCAGCGCCAGATTTGGTCGTGGCCATGCCTCGATTGCGAATGTCCAATCCAAACCGCGATTATTACGGCCTGACTCACCCGCCGCGCCTTGATAGGCAGACACCGATAGGTCCAGCCGGTCGCTGAAATCATAAGTCAGTGTCGCGGCCGTATCACGGGTCTCCCCAAACTCAATGATCGGACCGGTGACAAAGTAACTGAAATATTCCCCGAACGGCAGATATTGCTTGCCGGCGACAAGTTCCCATGGGTCTGATTCTACGCCAATGATAAATTCCTCGGTTTTGACGCGATCGGTGTCGGTGTCGTATTCGAGGATCAACTCGGCGGTTGCGAACTCCAAAGGAGTCGCAATCAATCCCAGTTGAAGCGTCATTGCATGATCATCTTTACGGATGACATCGGCGTTGCGGGCAACGGAGAAACGATCCTTATTCCATTCCAATTCGACCAGTCCCGAAAGTGACAGCCAGGGTGTCACCTGCCGATGTAGACCAGCTTCACGCTTTTCTGCTCGCGTGCGGTAGAGTCGAACCGACTCATCGTCAACGGTCTCGGCCCATGAAGGGGGTATGCATACAGCGCCGATCAACACGACGCTCACAATCCGGCGCCATTGTGCAAAGTGAATCAGGCCGAGGAGAGATATTATCGCGCGTGTCCGTTTGTTGTTGAGAGATCGGTTTTGGCTTATTCGGATAATCATCCAGGAAATATAACAACAATGCGACCGCTTTTGTGTGAGCGCGATATGTGGGTCAAACTGACATAGACCACAACGGATTCATTTTGTTTTGAGTTTGTCCGCAACAATGCGAATACCGGCCGGTGTCGTACATAGGCCGGTGGACAAGTTCAATCCATGACCCGCATGACACGCAGGACACCGATTACTCACCCGCGCATGGGTTAAAGCGTTACTGGACCGGGCGCGCTAGATCGGCCAGGATTTTGACGGCGGCGTGGCGTATCGCCGGATCCGGATGATTCGCGGCCTGCCGCACCATAGCGGTGGCGGTATTGCCGCCGATTTCACGGAGGGCGTACACCGCGTCTTTTCGTACTGTTGCGTCTTCGTCGTACAGAGCAACGGCCAGGGCCTTGGCGGCGTCGTCCCCGCCGATGTCGGTGAGCGCCTCGATGGCGGCTTGGCGTACGTGTTTGTCGGCGTCATGCAGGGGCTGTTCGAGGATCTCGACAGCACTGTCGCCACCAATATCGCCTAACGCATGGGCGGCCTCGGCCCGAACCCGTGAATTCTCGTCACCCAAAGCCCCGACCAACGCCGTAATCGCCTGATCTCCCCCGACGTCTGCCAGCGTATGAACACGTTTCACGCGCACATCCGTGTCTTCGTCGACCAGGGCGAAGCTGCGAGCCGCCTCGTCGCCGTCGAATGCCTGCGTGTCTATGAATGCCTCGCGTCTGGGGCGGACGCCCATGTTCGCCCGTTCGGCTTGCGGTATCTCAACACGGGAAGTGTTGTACGAGGAGGAAAGTTCAGTAGCCTGGTCACGCTGTGGATAGTCCCCTGTGTTTGGTGGCAAGACCCATAGCCAGTTGGCGGGCGCACCGCCGGCATCCGCTGTGCCGGATAGAGGTGGGGCATACTGCAACGCGAAATTCTTATGCTTCAGGAGGCGGGCCAAGGCGTTGGGCAAGGAGAGTCCATCGATCTCGATCGTGATGCGATCGTCGAGAGGATGAGACAAGAGCAGTACAAGATCGGTTCGGCGTGCAATTTCAGTCACCAGCTCTCTAACGGTCACGTCGCGCGCCTCCAATTTTACTGTGTCATTGTTGATTTCCACCTGCAGAGCGCTCGGTGAGCGCTCCCGTGCCGCGACAGGCGTAACCGGCAGCAGGACGATCGCAATGAGGAGGATGGACAGAGCGCTGCCCCGCGTCAACCAACGGCCAACAAGCGAGTCGTGATCGTGCGGCCAACGTCCCGCCCAGGGACTGCGTTGGTCATCATTTGTAGAAAGTGTCTGTTCGTTGTCGACAGTTGGGGGTGTTGCTCTACGCACGTGACGCATCATGTCTCCTTGGTTATGGTATACAAACGTGGGCCCCATTCGCTTGAATACGAATGGAGCCCGCGTGCCGGGTGTGCATGCTGCTTCAGAGCAACACGAAGCAACTCTCCATCGCGGTCTGGTTGTAGCTTTCCTCTCTCGTCAGGATCTCGTACTTGAACGCGTCGCCCGCCGCGACGACCTCGGCCGGTACGGTAATGGACGTTTCCTCGGGCGGAAGGATGACACTGAGCACCGTGTCTTCCACCTCGACAACGACCTGGTAATTGTTTATCTCGATGTCCGTGGAGCTGTTCGGTGCGCCGATGGTTGGGTGGGATGTCATCACCTCGTCCCACGCGATGGTGACGGTACCATCGGCATTTGGCGCGACCTCTACCGGGTCATATGCGAGGTTCGTATCATCACATCGCTCCTTCGCGATCTCCGGACCATTCGGGGGACCATCGGCCACGCCGTTGAGGGTGACGCCGTCAGCTGGGGCCGGCATCAAATGCGTGACGGTTGCGATACTCTCCAGTTCGTCTCCTTCGATCGTTTTGCCCTCGATTTCATAGTCTCCCGGCGGGAATCGCTTAAAAAATTCTTCGGGTTTTAAGATCGTAAAAGGCGGCTCCGCGCTTTCGAAGAAGAATTCCGTGAGGCCCTGCCGCCGCAAACGCCCTCTAAGGCGCACATCGAGTATCTCGCGTTCCTTCGTGTCCTCGATCTCGAGCGTCTTCCAGGGGTCTCCATCGATGAGTGCGTGTATCCCCAGGTCTCCATCTGTATTGTTGAGCTCGAAGAAGATGTTTGCATCCGCGAAGGGAAGCTCATGCTTATCTGCCGTGGCTGTTGCCGGTGCAATGGCCAACGCAATCGCCCCCGCTAAGATGGTTTTCTGTTTCATCATGTTGTCTCCGATTTGTTGGTGGCTTCCTACCTCTGATATCTTGTGACGAATCCGCGTACACAATATGCTTGTTTCAATACCTACGCGTGCAAGTGTGAGCGGTGATGCTTAATATCTGCTGAAGCCGTCGATCCTTTTTTTGTTGCATGATGTTGCTGACGAAATGAGCTGTGGATGCCGTTTTCGTATTAAGGAATTATTAATCTGTATTTGGTACGCTGACGTGTTCGGTTCTCATGCGTGAATAGATGTATCATTGAGCGCGGATGAAGATACTGGTTGTCGAAGATTCTGAACGGTTGCGGCGCGCACTTGGAGAAGGGTTGCGTCGGTCGGGTTTCGTTGTGGATCTCACCGGAGACGGCACTGAAGGCCTGAAATTCGCAAACGCCGCCGATTACGATGTAATTGTGCTGGACATCATGTTGCCCGGAATGGATGGACTCACCCTGCTCAAGAACTTACGACGTGAACGTAATCCTGCCCAAGTGCTGATACTCTCCGCAAAAGATCAAATTACAGATCGAGTAAACGGTTTGGAGTTGGGCGCCGACGACTACTTGGTGAAGCCGTTTGCATTCGAGGAATTGTTGGCGCGGATCAAATCCTTGAGCCGGCGCCGGTACGAAGTCAAAAAACCAGATATTGAGATCGGTGAGTTAGTCATTGACACATCTAAGCGTCAGGTCAAAATCAACGGATATACCCTGTCATTGACGCCGGCCGAATACAATCTACTTCAACATCTGGCTCTAAGACGCGGCAACGTGATTTCTAAGCACCAGTTGCAAGAAAGGCTTTCCGATGCTGACTCACAGGCTGTGAGTAATGTGATTGAGGTATTGGTGAGTAATCTGCGTAAAAAGATCAGCGCCGTAAATTCCGACAAAGTAATTAAGACAAAACGCGGCTTCGGCTACTACATAGAATGAGGCTTGGTGGATGGTCTCTATGCAACGCAGGCTTACGCTGTACATCATACTTGGCACCGCCGTTGTGTTGATGGGTACCGGAATTACGATTGACTATCTGTTACGCAATCAATTGGAGCGGGAATTCGATCGCAACTTGCTGTCCAAGGCGATGACCCTAGTTGCTCTAACGGAACAGGAAGATGGAGAGGTCGAATTTGAATTTTCACATGAGTTTATGCCTGAGTTCGATGCACAAGAGAAAGCAGAATATTTTGAACTGTGGCTGACCGATGGTACCGTCGTCGACCGCTCGCGCTCCCTTGGCGATACGCATTTGCCCCGCAATAATCAGGAGGTGGACAAACCACGCTTCGCGGAACTGATCTTGCCTGACGGGCGATCAGGAAGGATCATTCAGTTCACCTTCTCGCCGCCCAGAGACGAGGATGAGGAGGATGATGAGGACGATGAAAAACAACGGGATGCTACGAGGCAAGAAGGTCCCGAAAACCGGTCTCCCGATGCATCGTCCCTCGGTGTCAGAATGGATATTGCGCTCGCGAAAGGAAGACAAGACCTAGACCATCTGATGACAAACATGCGAACCACGCTGTTTGTGGCCTTTCTGTCGTTGATGGTGGCATTGGGCTTACTTGCCCGTGTCTCAGTGAACCGCGGGTTAAGACCACTGAAGAAAATCGCCAAGGATGTGCAGGGATTAGATGCCAATAAACTACACATGCGGCTTAGTGACGTGACCGCGAGTGAAGAACTGGCGCCGATAACCAGTCAGCTCAATGAGTTGCTGGCGCGATTGGAAGACGCTTTTCAGCGAGAAAAACGCTTTTCGGGTAATGTCGCGCACGAATTGCGCACGCCGATCGCAGAACTTCGCGCGATGGCGGAAGTCGGCAAGGAATGGCCAGCCGATCGTGAAATGGTGAAGGGCTTCTTCAGCGATTTAGTTGATCTTGCCAATGATATGGAAAGAACCGTGAACAATCTGATGATGCTCAGTCAGTTGGAGGCCGGCACGCAGCGCGTGGAGATGGCGCCAATCGACCTTTCTCGCTTGATCGAAAAGACCTGGAAACGTCTGGCTTCACAAGCGAACGGCAAGCAAGTGCAACTGGACAATCGGGTTCGAGACGACTTGAAGGTGCGCAGCGATGAGAACAAACTGACGCTCATCTTGACGAATCTGTTTTCCAACGCGGTGTCTTACAGCCCCGACCATTCGGCGATTGTAGTGGAGGTAGAGGAGAGTACGGTCGGCGCGCGACTTGCCGTGTCTAACCCAACGGTTGACTTGGCCGAACAGGATCTGCCGCTGATGTTCGAGCGTTTCTGGCGCAAGGACGAGGCCCGCACCGGGGGACGTCACGCCGGGCTTGGCTTGTCGCTGGTGAAGGCGCTGGCGGACATTTTGAGCATCAAGATCAGTTCAGTCTTGGACAACAGCAGGCGATTCACAATTGTGCTTTCCGAGTTGCAGCCTGTATAACCCACTTTCTTTACTGCCTCGTAAACGATCACACTTACGAATGTGTGCTCATAAATGAAAATTCTGGTAATTAGATTGAAGCAGATCGGCGATGCGTTGATTTCTCTTCCCGTTTGTAAGAGTCTGAAAAAAACTTTTCCCGATGCGCAAATTGATTACCTGCTGTACGAGCACATCGCGCCTCTGTTCCAGCACCATCCAGCGATCGATCATGTGCTGGTGATCACACCTGAAGAGCGGCGCCGCAAATGGAAATATTTCCAAAAGATGCTTGCCATCAGACGAGCGCAATATGACATGGTAATCGATCTGATGACGGTCCCGGTGACGGTGTTAATGACATGGCTTTCGGGCGCCAAATGGCAGATTGGTTTCGACAAGGGAAAATGGCGCTCGCGTCTATACAACATCCCGGTGCCGCATCCGGAAAAGAGCGGCAGTCTTGATGCTAAATTGGCAATATTGAAGGGCATGCCGTTTGATGTGGAGGTAGATCGGCACTTCGACATCGTGCTTACCGATCAAGAGGTGTCCGCGATGCGCGAACGCATGACCGGTGCCGGTCTGGACTTGCGCAAACCCATCTTGCTTTTCTCGCCCATCAGTCGACTTGGTTTAAAAACGTGGCCGGAAGACTACTTTGTGTCCGTGCTCGATTATTGTGTGAGCCGATTTGATGCGCAGGCAGTATTGATATGGGGGCCCGGTGAACGCGAGGGCGTTCAGCGTTTGGTACACCTGGTCGAACATAAGCAGCGCGTTTTCGCAACCATCGAGACCACGGATCTACGGGAATTGGCGGCCCTATCGAAGAATTGTGTGATGTTTATCGGCAATGATAGCGGGCCCAGACATGTTGCAGAAGCCGTCGGCATACCCACATTTACGATCTTTGCGCCTTTTACCGGTAAGTTCGCCTGGCTCCCTCACATGGGTGACCGGCACCGCGGCGTGGACATGTGCGACGCGCTGGATATCGACGAGCAGACCTGGTACGAGCGCGCTGAGGACTTTCGCAGTCGTGGAGAGCAGTACTACAGAAGAATCACACCAGAATTGGTAATTCGTAAACTGCAGCCGATGTTGAACGATTTCGTTGCGAATTAATATCCGTTCAATATGCGGCCAAGTCATTGTCATACCAGGCGAGGCGGCAACCATGCCCTTGCCGTCTCCAAAGCCTGGGAGAACTCCGCCAAGTCCACGTCATCAACGTGGCGGCTCGGCGATTGAGGCAGGAGCACAATCGCTTTGTCCGATACGGGCCTCCAGAGTTTCAACTCGGTTCGGTCGCGGTATACGCATATCTGCGGTATATCAAAGGCACAGGCAATGTGAACAATCGACGTGTCCGGCGTCACCACTAGATCGGCGTAATGCACAATCGCGGCGGAATCTCTGATTGTCTGCGTCGCTGTGGCTGCATGGACATTTCCCAACCCCTGCTCACGTTGAATCTGGACCGTCTCGTTTCTTGTTTCCGGTGAACACAGCATTACAATCGCCGCCTCCCGGTACACGCGATTGATTTCCCGGATCAGTTGTATCGTTCGGGACCGGCTGAACAACTTACCGCGGCGGTGCCCATAGCGATTGAATGCGATTACCGGCCTGCCGGAAAGTCTTGTTATGTAAGACTTCCCCCGTGAAAGCTCTTCACTGGTAAGGTGAAAGTCGTACTGGCAGTCGATGTCATCTACGCGCAACAATTCAAGAAAGCGTGCGAATCTGTCGAATTCAGTGTCAGTCGGCGCTTCGATTGAGTAATCGAACAGCCGAAACCCGGCCTTATTGCGTCCCACGTTGACTTTCGAAGCGATATATTTCAAAAGCACGAAGTCACGCAGCGTCACTTTGTTCTTGTGAAAGTAATAAATGTCATAGCGCTCCTGTCTAAGAGTTCTAAGTGTCGACCACAGTCCGGAAAATGGATATATCTTGTCAACGTAGGGATTGCTGTTGATGACCTCCCGATTAGCCGCACCCGCCAGCACGTGGATGGTCCAATCCGGATGTGCCTTTTTTATCGCCCGGAAGGCAACGGTATTGACGATCATGTCTCCGATCAGATCTTCTTTTTGATCGAAAAGGATCTTTGTAGGTCGGTCTAGATCAAACGTGTTTCTTTTTTTGTGGTCGAAGATCGACCTCCACAACGATTGTTTGGATTGCCTGATTATCGATTGTAAAGATCGCGTCATCGTGGTCATCGTTGGAAGAGGAATGGTCTCAACAATTGAAAGCGGGAATGAGGCGAAATTTCTGAATAACTGTCAGGAGGTAATGGTTATAGAAGTTGGTTATACCATCATCTACGTTCTTTTTCGTTGACTCAAGGGCAACACATCGGGATGACAGGTAGTCCAACTTCGCGTGAATCGCGCGCGTCCGCCGACCGCGAAATTACATTTGCTATTGGTCTAGTAATGCGGGTATATAGCTAAAAAAATAACCAAAAATCGAAAAATATTTTCATACCAGAGGAGTCAAAAAATGCCCAAAATGACAGCGGCGGAAGCCGCAGTAAAAGTCCTGGAAAGCGAGGGCGTGGACGTTGCGTTTGGAGTACCCGGTGCGGCCATCCTGCCCTTGTACGAGGGACTAAAGGGGAGCTCGATCAAGCACGTGTTGGTGCGTCATGAAGAAGGTGGTTCGCACTCAGCCGAGGGATACACCAGAGCCGGCGGCAAGGTCGGCATAAATATCGGCACATCCGGCCCGGCTGGCACCAACATGATCACCGGGCTGTACTCGGCCATTGCCGACAGTATCCCGATACTGTGCATCACCGGGCAGGCGCCCACGAGTAAGCTGCACAAAGAGGACTTCCAGGCCATCGACATCGCAGCGATTGCCAGACCAGTCACCAAGTGGTCAGTCACGGTCATGGAGGGAGCGCAAGTCCCGTGGGCGTTTCGCTACGCGTTCCAAATCATGAAGTCCGGTCGCCCCGGGCCGGTGTTGATCGATCTGCCATTGGACGTGCAAAAAGAGATCATCGAATACGATCCCGAATCCGACGTGCCTTTGGAGATCTTCAAACCGCGTCCGGATCCCAAGCAGATCAGCAAGGTCTTCGATATGCTTAACCTGGCCGCGACCCCGTTGGTCATTGCCGGGGGCGGTGTGATCAACGCCGAGGCCAGCGAACTGCTGGTCGAGTTCGCGGAGCTGATCAACACGCCGGTGGTACCGACGCTCATGGGTTGGGGCGCCATTCCCGATGATCATCCATTGCAAGCAGGGCAAGTCGGATTACAGACCCAGCACCGTTATGGCAACGCCACGTTCCTGCACAGCGACTTCGTGATCGGTATCGGTAACCGCTGGGCCAACCGTCACACCGGTAGCCCCGAAGTTTACACGGCCGGGCGCAAATTTGTTCATATCGATATCGAGCCTAATCAGATCGGGCGCGTATTTGGACCGGATCTGGGCATCGTGTCTGATGCCAAGCTCGCATTGGAGGCATTGGTGCAAGAAGCACGCAAGCGCAAGCAGGCGGGCCAACTCCGGGACCGTTCCCGGTGGGTCGCTGAGTGCCTGCAGCGCAAGTCCACTATGCTGCGCCGTACGGACTTCGACGACGTCCCGATCAAACCCCAACGGGTGTTCCAGGAAATCAATAACGTATTCGGTCGCGACACCCGCTTCGTTACTGCCATCGGCCTGTACCAGATCGCTTCGGGTCAGTTCCAACAGGTGTTCAAGCCTCGTAACTACATCATTTGTGGTCAAGCAGGCCCTTTGGGTTGGGAGATTTCCGCCTGTATCGGCGCCAAGCTTGCGGCGCCTGAAAGCGAGGTGGTCGGTGTGGTCGGCGACTACTCGTTCCAGTTTCTGATCGAAGAAATCGCGGTCGCCGCACAACACCGAGTACCTTTCGTCATGGTCTTGATTAACAACAGCTATCTTGGGCTCATTCGCCAGGCGCAAAAGGCCTATAAGATGGACTTTGAGGTGCAGTTGAGTTTCGAGAATGTGAATTGCGAGGAGATCGGTGATTACGGCGTTGATCACGTGCGTGCCGTGGAGGCGCTCGGAGGTAAGTGTTTTCGGGTGTTCGAGCCGGACGGTATCGCACCGAAACTCGAAGAGGCGCGGGTATTGGCAGAAGAGCTTCGTCTGCCGGTGGTGGTTGAGGTCATTACCGAACGTAAGACCGATATCGCAATGGGCCCGGAGATCGATCAGGTGACGGAGTTCGAGGAGATCATAGACGTCTCCCCGAAACCCGAGATCACCGACAAAGTGGCGTAACCGAAGGAGAAAAACACATGCCCAAGTTTGCAGCCAATCTGACCATGCTGTTTAACGAGGTCGATTTTCTTGATCGCTTCGAGGCGGCGTCCCAAGCCGGTTTCCAGGGCGTGGAATACTTATTTCCATATGCCTACCCCAAGGAGCAACTGCGCGAACAACTTGCCGACAATGATCTGGTTCAGGTGTTGCACAACCTGCCGGCCGGCGACTGGGAGGCCGGCGAGCGCGGCATCGCCTGCCACCCGGACCGCGTCGGTGAGTTTCAGGACGGCGTGGGTCGAGCAATCGAGTATGCCAGTGCGCTTGGGTGCGGTCAGGTCAACTGCCTGGCGGGGATCAGCCCCGACGGCGTCGATGCGGATAGTCTGCGACAGACTTTCGTATCCAATCTGCGATTCGCCGCCGGTACGCTGAAGGAAGCGGGTATAAAACTGTTGGCGGAGCCGATCAACACTCGCGATATTCCCGGTTTTTATCTGCATCACACCGGGCAGGCGCTGGGGCTGTTTGATGACGTGGGATCGGACAACCTGTTTCTTCAATATGATATCTATCACATGCAGATTATGGAGGGCGATCTGGCGCCTACGATCCAAAAGCATCTGGATCGCATCGCTCATATGCAACTCGCCGACAATCCCGGGCGCCATGAGCCCGGTACCGGCGAGATTAATTACAACTTTTTATTCGAGTTCATTGACCAACTCGGTTACAACGGTTGGATAGGTTGCGAATACAAACCTAAAGACGAAACCGTAGCCGGACTGAGCTGGATGCGCGAACACATCGGCTAATGAATGCCGGGCGTGCGCTCTACTGAACGCAAGGTTTAAACACATCGAATTGAGGATGAGAAAAAATGAGTAAAGTGGGTTTCATCGGATTGGGTATTATGGGCCGTCCCATGGCCGGCCATCTGCAAGAGGGCGGGCACGAGCTCTACCTGTACGACATTACGCCGCTACCCCAGGACTTGTTGGACAAAGGCGCCACGGCGTGTGGGTCCAGCCGGGAAGTGGCGGAAAAGACCGACATCATGATTGTCATGGTGCCCGACACACCCCACGTTCAAGCGGTGTTGTTCGGCGAGAATGGTGTGGCGGACGGCCTGACGGCGGGCAAGATCGTTGTCGACATGAGTTCCATCTCACCCATCGACACCAAGCAGTTCGCGGCGAAGATTAACCAGCTCGACTGTGAGTATCTCGATGCCCCGGTTTCAGGCGGCGAAGTGGGGGCGAAAGGCGCAACCCTTACCATCATGGTCGGCGGGAAACAGGAGACGTTCAACAAAATCAAACCGCTGTTCGATCTGATGGGCAAGAACATTACCCTGGTCGGTGGCAACGGCGATGGCCAAACCTGCAAGGTGGCCAATCAGATCATCGTGGCCTTAACCATTGAAGCGGTTGGGGAGGCCTTATTATTTGCATCGAAAGCCGGTGCCGATCCGGGTAAGGTGCGCGAGGCGCTGATGGGGGGATTCGCCTCGTCTAAGATTCTGGAGATCCATGGCGAGCGCATGGTCAAGCGCACCTTCGATCCGGGTTTTCGTATCGAGCTGCATCAGAAAGATCTCAACTTGGCGTTGAGCGGTGCGCGCGCCTTGAATATCAGTCTGCCCAACACCGCAACGTGCCAGGAGTTGTTTAACGCCTGTGCCGCGCATCACGGAAGCGGTTGGGATCATTCTGCTATGGTGCGTGCCCTAGAGATGTTGGCGCAACACGAGATCGGCCAAGTGGGCGGCATGAGTAACGTTCTAGATTGATCGATAGATCGTTAACCTAGTCCGCATTTCTCATCAGGAACCCGGATGCTGGCGCAGGGCCCGCGCAGCTGAGCCCCCTGCTGTGCTTGTGCTGCGCATAGTCGCAGTGCGGGGACAAGCCCCCTGCTGTGCTTGTGCTGCGCATAGTCGCAGTGCGAGGACGAGCCCCCTGCTGCGCTTGTGCTGCGCATAGTCGCAGTGCGAGGACAAGCCCCGCACCGTGGTAACAGAAGCCCTCGGTGTGCGGTCGCGAAGTCATTGCCTACGAGGGTGTGTCCACTTCCAATCCTTTCCGTCCGGCGTTTGGCATATGGTGACGGTGTTTCGCCACCTACCCTGAGGTCGGATATTGACGACATGTTCAAGGGTACGGCATTCGCGTTCATCGCGGTTAAAAAGATCTACCAGTTGGACGGTCCCATGGTTGCCGGTGTTGCTGTTATTCCATTCGAGTTTTGTGCCGACCGGTTTACCGCTGATCTCCTGCCGCGCCACCTTTTTGATTTGCTCAATATCGCTGTCCTCTAATGCAGGTAAGGACTGACGCCACCCGGCTTGACCAAGAGCATGGTGTGCCGGCGCCAGCATTAGCATCGTGATTAAGAGAAAACTATGCGGTTTTTTGATCATCACGGCGTTACCAAACGGATATGATGGCGGCTAGTGTACCAACAGAACCGGGATCTTCGCGCTGTTGGCGACTTCCCGGCTGACGCTGCCGATCAGGAAGTCGTGGCGACGCTTCCCGCGGGAACCCACGACGATGAGGTCGACCTTTTCTTCCTTGGCCGTGGCGAGTATCTCTTCGGCGGCATGCCCCTGTTTGATCATCGGTTTGATACCTGTGTAGCCTGCGCTCACCAAAATCTGCGTGTGGTAGGCAAGAATATTGCCCGCCCTTTTGTCCAGCTTTTCCTTGAACTCGGTACCTTCCAAGGCATCGCGCATCTCCTCTAAATCCATGTCACTCTCCAGGCTCTCGCCGATCAATGATCTCCCCAGCATTTGTTCTACATGGAGTAATATGATGGTCGTGGGTTGGACCATGGCAGCCCATTCGGCAAGCGTCTGTGCGGCCTTGATTGACCCCTTGGTGTCATCGACTGCCACTAAAATCGTCTTCATACCAGATTCCCCATGATTAATGTGATTTTTTCGGTTCAACTGAAGCGGGCAGTACCGGAAGTGATGCGCTCGGAAACACGTGGTTCCGGTAGCTCGAGCCGTATGCGGATATATTATCGTTTCATTTTGCCGTGATGCATAATGTCTTTATATCATTTTTGGCGCCGAATACCCCGCGGTGGTTTATGCCCACGCGGCATAGAATCACGATCATTGTGGGGCGGCCAAATGACGCAATCCGTTTACGATAGCTATCAGGGTTTTTTCGATGGTGTTAATTGAGTGGAGTGAGGACTTCTCAGTCGGTGTTCCCGAGCTGGACAAAGATCATCAAGAGTTGATTGATGACATAAACGACCTTTATGAACAACTCGGATCTGGTCGGGATGAGTTAACCGTTATGGATTTTCTCGATGCGGTCTATGCTGCGGCCCGCGAGCATTTCGTGCGCGAAGAAGCAATCATGCTCGAGCACATTCATCCGGGTTACGAGGACCACAAGGCAGAACATGGACGGTTTCTGGAGAGAATGGGTGAGCTTATGGATGGGTATCAGGACGACGTGCAAAACGATGACGGAGGGATGTCGCTATGGTTGAGTCATTGGTTCGTCAACCATTTTCAGGTCCATGACGCACGATTGCATACTTTAGCCGACAAAAACACGCAACAGCCATAACATGTCTCAGTTGACCCCGTTGTATCCACGCCAGCCGGTGTGCGTTGTCAAAGCCATTGCTACCCAGAAAGTATGTTGGATGGGTATATCGGGAGCAATACGCGCAATCCGAAAGCCGACATCATTGAGACGTGTGTCGGCCTTCCAGCCCTCCCGGTTGGCGGCCCGCAGACTCCACGGATTGTTCTGCCAGGAACCGCCGCGGATCACCCGTTTGCATGCCTGCGGGCCGGATACGGATTTTGGGTAAATCGTGGGATGCCTTTTGTATGCATCGCCCTGATAACAATCTTTTACCCACTCCCACACATTACCCAGCAGGTTGAATAATCCAAACAATTAACATGCTCTCTGGGTAGCCATGGCTTTGACAACGCACACCGGCTGGCGTGGATACAACGGGGTCAACTGAGACATGTTATGGCTGTTACGTGTTTTTGTCGGCTAAAGT
>CAMYMN010000037.1 GCA_947259395.1 uncultured Gammaproteobacteria bacterium
GCGTCCCACGTTACCGTGCGTTCCAGCGGCGACTGGATTCCCGATTGGCAAGCACTGGATTCCACCGTATTGGCACACGGGCAGGTAACCGGCCGTGCCCCATACATCTTCGCCCAAGGTATGTTGACCAAAGGCCGCGAGGTGGCCGGCGCGTTGATTCGTGGCGTGTTACCGGCCGAGGAAATACAGGTCTCGGATATCGCCAACAATATGACCGATGGGCAGCTGAAGCACCTCAGGCCGGGTGATTTCGGCATCGTGCTCGGGATCGAGCTAGCGCGGCAACTGAGGGTTTCGTTGGGCGATAAAGTGACGCTGGTCGCTCCCAAAGGACAAATTACACCGGCGGGTCTGCTGCCGCGTTTAAAGCGCTTCACCGTGGTGGGAATATTCAAAATCGGCATGTATGAATACGACGCAGGTCTGGTTTTAATTCACCTTGATGATGCGGCCCGCTTGTATCGTAGCAACGGCCAAGTAAGCGGGGTGCGTCTTAAACTCCAGGATGTGTATGACGCGCCACTCGTGCGCCGGGATCTTGAACGCGAGTTAGGGCCTGGCTATTTTGTCAGCGACTGGACGCGCGAACATTCTAATTTTTTCCGCGCCCTCAAGATCGAAAAGCGCGTGATGTTTATTATTCTGTTTCTCATCGTCGCGGTCGCCGCCTTCAATATCGTTGCAACATTGGTCATGGTGGTGACCGACAAGCAGTCCGACATTGCGATCCTGCGCACCCTGGGCATGAGTCCCCAAGGCATCATGGGGGTGTTCATGGTCCAGGGGATCGTTATCGGTGTCATCGGAACCATCCTCGGGGGGATTACCGGAGTCGTGACCTCGCTCAATATCGAGACGTTGGTGCCGTTTTTCGAGAACCTATTCGGCGTGAAGTTTTTCCCCGCGGATGTTTACGTGATCAGTGATTTTCCCGCAGAAATGCATTGGGACGACGTCATCAAGATCACCGGGGCGTCATTGATTATGAGCGCAGTGGCGACGCTGTATCCCGCGTGGCGAGGGTCTCGAACCCAACCGGCCGAGGCGCTGCGCTATGAATAACAATGATACGCCGGTCATACGTTGCGCCGGCTTGGAGAAGACATTTGTGCAGGGCATGGTGGTGCCGGTGGAGGTGCTCAAAGGGGTGGATCTCACCGTTGCTCCCGGCGAACAAGTGGCAATTGTTGGTGCCTCCGGCTCGGGAAAGAGCACCTTGCTGCATTTACTCGGGGGCCTCGACACCCCCACAACCGGCGAGGTGTTCGTCACCGAACACAATTTGGCCGCCCTCACCGAGACCGCGCGTGGCCGGCTGCGTAACCGTGCTCTGGGATTCGTGTACCAGTTTCATCACTTGTTGCCGGAGTTTTCCGCCCTGGAGAACGTGGCCATGCCGTTGCTGATCGCCGGTCCCACGCCGGACTCGGCACTGGCCCGGGCCGCGGCGTGCCTAGATCAGGTGGGCCTGGGGCACCGGCTGCAGCACAAACCAGGGGAATTGTCCGGCGGCGAACGGCAGCGCGCGGCGGTCGCCCGAGCCCTGGTCACCCACCCCCTGTGCGTGCTCGCCGATGAACCCACCGGCAATCTCGATCGCCGCACCGCGGATCAGGTCTACCGATTGATGTTGGACCTGAACCGCGAGCTGAACACCAGCTTTGTGGTGGTTACTCATGACGTTGAGTTGGCGACGAAGATGCAACGTGTGATGCGCCTGATTGACGGGAGGCTTGTGCCGGTGGACGGCTAGCTCCCACGCGGTGTTTCTTTGCTGCTGATACGACTTGCGTCTTGGCCTTCTTGAGCGCCGCCTTTAGCCGATGACGGCGGCGCCGATCCTTCCAACTGCTGATCACCTTGACGCGCCAGAGTATTCGCATCGCCCAGAAGCCTGTGGCGGACACGATCGTTCCGACGATAAGACAGCCTAGCCAGAGTGCGGCGAGCTGAGAACCGAGCAATCCCAAGGTAATTTCCTCCAACGGCATTGCTTGTACGCCAAGCAGTTTAGCGCCAAGCAGATAAGCCGGAGTGTATAGGGGAATCCAGGTCAACGGGTTGGAAATCCATACCCACGCCAACGACAACGGCAAATTAGCGCTGAAGCTGATGGCACCGATGGCCGCCGGTAACATCTCAAACGGCATCGGTAAGAACGCGCAGAACAAGCCAATTGCCGTAGCTCGCGGTACCGATCGCCGGTTGAAATGCCAAAGATTCCGGTCACGGATATGCTCTTCCAGGAATTTCAAGCATCCATTTTTCTCGATGTCTTCCCGGGAGGGGAGACGATGCTTGATGGAGTCAAAGCGCATATAATGTCTTGGGGGTCAATTTATAGCGGACTCAACACTCAGGGAAGACGCTATGGTTATTGCAGGGAGCAAGAATATCCATCTCCATGCGTTGGCGTGCACCGCCGGTACGCTGGTCGCACACCGAATGCCCGCACTATCCGATTGTTGGTGGGCGTTATCTATCATACCCATCGCTTGGCTGTTCCGCAGATGTAGCTGGTCATGGCTGTTAATCGGCTTCTTGGCCGCCGTCGGTTGGGCGGCGTTTCGTGCCTATTTGATTCTAGATCAAGGATTGCCTGAAATACTGGAATCTCGAGACGTCGTTGTGACGGGGACCGTCTACTCTCTCCCACAACACACCCCACGGTACCTGAAGTTCGACCTTGATGTCGAGAAATTAACCCACCGGGGTCGTGTATATCCTTCGCCGGGCCGAATTCGCCTGCGTGATTACCGCACGGATGTCAAAGTGCGAGCCGGAGACCGTTGGCGCTTTCGCGCGAGACTCAAACGCCCGCACGGCTTCCAGAACCCGGGTGGCTTCGATTATGAGGCGTGGCTGCTGCGGCATCGTATCCGGGCTGTCGGCTATGTCCGCGATGACGTTGTGAATCAATTCCTGGGTCGGTCGTGGTTATCGTTACACGAATTTCGTCATATGGTGCGAGACCAAATTTATGTGGCGACAATTGATTTGCCGCGTGGTGGATTGTTTGTCGCATTAACAGTCGGGGACCGCGGCGGCATCACTGACCACGACCGCGAGACTTTCTGGAGGACGGGTACCAGTCACTTGATCGCCATTTCCGGATTACATGTGGGTTTGGTGGCCGGACTCGTGTACTGGCTTGGCGGATGGTTATGGCGGTTGTGCGGCAATGCGGTGTTGTATTTACCGGCGTCAAAGTTCGGAGCCGGTACCGGTCTGCTGGCCGCGGTCGGCTATGCGGCGCTAGCCGGATTTTCCATTCCCACGCAGCGCGCCCTGATCATGCTGGTGATCGTGCTTGGGGGGATAATGGCAGATCGCAATGGCAATATCTGGCGACTGTTTTCGCTTGCGGTGCTTGCGGTGCTGCTGTGGGATCCATTGGCGGCGATGGATGCGTCGTTCTGGTTATCCTTTGGCGCATTATTTGTCATTTTGTACCTAGTGGTGGGCCGCAGGAGCCTGCGCCCACAATGGCGGCGCTGGATGGACACACAGATTGCGGTTAGTGTGGGCGTAGCCCCTTTGGTGATAGCAATCTTTCAAGGTGTTTCGGTGGTGTCGCCGATCGCCAATCTATTAACGATTCCGGTTTTTGCATTTTTAGTCGTGCCTGCCACCTTGATTTCCTCATGCTTGCTAGTGCTGGGTGGTGGCACGATCGGTGCGTTTGGCTTTACGGCCATCGACTATGTGTTGGATTGGTATTGGCCTATTTTGGACACGCTTGCACAAATCGAATTTGCGATTTTTTGGCGTCCGACGGCCTCACTGTTCAGTCTCGGGTGTGGCGCCATCGGTGTCGCTTGGTTGCTGTCGCCTCGCGGCATGCCCGCAAGATGGTTGGGCGGCGTGTGGGTGCTACCGGTGTTGCTGGTTTCTCCACTAACGCCAAGAACAGGGGAGCTAAAAATGACGATACTGGACGTGGGGCAGGGTTTGTCCGTGGTCGCCCAAACGGCCACCCAAACGATGGTCTATGACACCGGTGCGCGCTTCAGCGATCGGTTCGACATCGGCAAAGCGGTATTGGTCCCGTTCTTGCGCGACCAAGGGATTGACACGGTAAACACGCTGGTGATCAGTCACGGTGACAACGATCATATTGGTGGAATGCACTCGCTGTTGCGGCAACACAGCGTAGAGCGGCGATTGAGCAGTGTGCCAGGCCGAGTACCGCGCGCTCGAGGCTGCATTCCCGGACGTGGTTGGACTCAGGACCAGGTGCAATTCAAGGTGCTGAGTCCATTCGATGATCATCCGCCGGCACACAATGATTCGTCTTGTGTCATCCAGGTGATTAGCCGTTATGGTTCGGTATTGCTGACCGGAGACATTGGGGCCACGCGTGAAGATGTGTTACGGAAGGTATATGGCTCTCGCTTGAGGAGCGACATCTTATTGGTGCCTCATCAAGGCAGTAAGACTTCATCTACCCAGGCATTCCTGGACACGGTTCGGCCAAAGGTGGCGGTGGTCTCCGCCGGCTACCGCAATCCGTATGGGCATCCCGATCACGCAGTGATGAATCGTTACCGCAGGATCGGTATACCGGTTTACAACACTGCGGAAACGGGAGCCGTGACTATTGAATTAGGGGCGCAAGGCGCATCCATAAACCTCTACCGATCCGACCACACCCGCTATTGGTTTACAAAAAATCCACCAAAGTCTGTTACACTTTTCCATTAACCTAAGTAGATCAATGGGGTAACCCGTGTACGAGTTATTTAATTCCGGCGGACTGTTGATGTGGCCCATTCTTGCCTGCTCGGTTGCCGCTGGGGCGATCGTTTGCGAACGCTTTTGGGCATTAGCGAAACGGTCGGTCACGCCTAATCAGTTATTGATACAAATACAACAGCTCCTGGAGCGGCGCGATATTGATAATGCGAAAATACGCTATATCGGCCAAAGCTCACCGTTGGGAAGAATTCTCGCTGCCGGCTTGATTAACATGAACCATGGCCGCGAGGTGATGAAGGACGCTATTGAAGAAGCTGGCCGTCACGTGGTGCACGAATTGGAACGCTACCTGAACACTCTCGGCACCATCGCCGCAATCACACCGCTGTTGGGATTACTCGGCACCGTGATTGGGATGATCAAGGTGTTCTCGGCCATCACGTCGTACGGCGTGGGTGATCCGACGGTGCTTGCCGGCGGTATCTCAGAGGCGCTCATCACCACCGCCGCGGGTTTGTCGGTTGGTATTCCCAGCCTCATATTTCATCGATACTTTCGCGGCAAAGTGAATGCGCTAACAGTCAACATGGAACAGGAAGCCATTCGCCTGGTTGAGGTCATTCACGGAGACCGCGCTGAGCAAACCATCCCGGAGCCGGCACAACTGCAAAACGTCTCATGAGGTTTTCGGACCGAAACGGCGACGACGCCAACATCAATTTGACACCGCTGATTGATGTGGTATTTCTGCTATTAATTTTTTTCATGGTGTCGACGACCTTCTCCAAGGAATCACAACTCAAGATTCAACTTCCACAGTCTTCGGACCAACCCAGCCAAGCACAAGATAATCTAGTAGAAATTCAGATCAGTGCGAAGGGCGTGTATGCGGTCAAAGGCCCTGATGATGACGCTGCAAAGGAATTGATCAACACTACCCGCGAGACCTTGATGCGCGCGCTGAAACAAGCCACGCAAGGACGTAAGGAGTTAGTGACGGTGATCCGCGCCGACCGACGAACACCTCACGAGTCGGTGATCATGGCTATGGACATCACACGACGACTTGGGTATACCAATATTACCTTCGCAACCCAACAATCCCTCGAGAACACTGAAAACCCGTGAGCGCCGAGGCTACCCCAAGCGGTAGCGCCCAACTCTATATCAGGTTACTCAAACACGTCCTTCCATATAAGGGTGTGTTCGCGATCGCGATTGTCGCAATGATTCTCACTGCAGTAACCGAGACTTCCTTTGCAGCGTTACTCAAGCCGATCATGGATCGAGGATTCGTGGGTCCTGACCCGGAATTCATCAGTATCATCCCGTGGCTTTTAATTGCGGTGCTGTTGGGGCGCGCAATTTCCGGTTTCGTCGCCAGCTATTCTATGGCCTGGGTGGGACGACGGATCGTATACGACCTTCGTCAACGCATGTTCGAGAGATTGGTCTATCTGCCATCTGGTTTCTATGACGATCGCTCCTCGGCAACATTGGTCTCCAAACTCATTTATGACGTAGAGCAGGCGTCCACCGCAACTACCGATGCGCTGACGTTAATGATCAAGGATACGCTTACTGTGATCGCGTTGCTTGGCTGGATGTTCTATTTGGATTGGCAACTAACACTCGTGTTTATCTTTTTCGCACCATTAGTCGCATTCGGCGTAAAGACCGCCGCCGATAAATTCCGCAAAACCAGCGAACGAATTCAGGATTCGGTGGGCGGCATTGGCCACGTTGCAAAAGAAGCCATAATTGGTCAACGGGTGGTCAAAACCTTTGGTGGGCAAGACTATGAAATAGACGGCTTTGAACGTGCCAACAATAGGAACCGGCAGCAATCAATGAAAAAAGCCGCCGTCTCTGCCGCGATGTATCCCATGGTGTTGCTGTTCGTCGGAGTGGCGATTGCAGTGGTGATCTATCTTGCCATCAATCGACCGGCGCCTAACTCGATTACTGCCGGGACATTTGTGAGCTATCTAGGTGCGGTATTGATGATCATGTCCCCTTTGAAGCATCTTGCCAAAGTTAACGAAAAAATCCAAATGGGTGTAGCGGCGGCGAACAGCATATTCACGCTAACAGATGAGCCGCAGGAACAGGACCGAGGGGTAAAGACAATCGACGAAGCGCACGGTCATATTCAATACCGCAACGTGTCGTTTAAGTACCCGCGCTCAAATTACCATGTACTGGAAGATCTGTCCTTCGAAGTGGAGCCGGGCCAGGTCGTTGCGTTGGTCGGCTCTTCCGGGACCGGCAAGTCCACGATAGCATCTCTGTTATTGGGGTTTTATCGCCCCGACAGCGGTGAAATCTTATTGGACGGCATCGACATTCGAGAGATTTCATTACAAAACCTACGACGGAACATGGCCATTGTTACCCAGGAGACAATCCTGTTCGACGACACCATACGTAACAATATCGTCTATGGCTTTGAAGGCAAAGTATCGGAATCCAAGCTGCGCGATGCGGTTGAGGCGGCCCATGTCGCGGAATTTAGCGACCGGCTAGCGCGCGGACTGGATACGGTGGTGGGGGAACAGGGCATACGTCTATCGGGGGGACAACGCCAACGCATTTCAATTGCCAGAGCGCTGTTCAAGGACGCACCCATTCTGGTGTTCGATGAGGCGACTTCGTCCTTGGATTCGGTGTCCGAGCGATTAGTCAGAGAGGCGACGGAAAAACTGCTCGCCGATCGAACGACGCTGGTGATTGCACACCGCTTATCCACCATCGAGCATGCAGACCGCATATTGGTGCTGGAGGGGGGTCGTATTCTGGAATCAGGCCGTCATCAGGAACTAATCGCCAAAAACGGCAGCTATGCCCAGCTCTATGAATCGCAAATGCTCGACAAGGGGCGGCTTGCCGTTTAAATGAAGCCAGGCGCTTGCCTACATATTGCACCAATACTGCGACTTCGCGCAGCACAAGGGATCCCGGAATCTGGCGAAGAGACTTGTGCTGTTGCCGTTGCAGTGCTTGTGCTGGTGCCGTTGCAGTGCTTGTGCTGGTGCCGTTGCAGTGCTTGTGCTGGTGCCGTTGCAGTGCTTGTGCTGCGCGTAGTCGCAGTGTCGGGCGCCTGGACCCCCTGCTGCGCGAGGACAGGCCCCCTGCTGCGCGAGGACGAGCGCCGCGCTGGAACGAAACCCATAGTGAATCGAGCCAGGACCGGGATAGTCCCACCACTATTCTAGCTAAGTAAATTGGAGGATCGTAATTTGCCATTTCATGGAAGTGACACTGCGGAGCTCGCCGCTACGTACCATGAATAGTGGCGGGGCGCCTTGGTGCAATATGCAGGCTAGGCTCAGCTCGCGTCTACGAGCCGACTGGCAACGACGAGGCACGCTGGCATGGCTGCTTCTACCCTTAGGGCTCGCCTATGGCGCGGCTGCGCGGCTGCGGCATGTGCTATACAGGGCGGGTTGGCTGCACACGCAACATTTTCCGGTGCCGATTATCGTGGTCGGCAACGTCACGGTTGGGGGTGCCGGCAAGACGCCGCTGGTGATCGATCTAGTCAATCACCTCGCGGCTCACGGGTATCGGCCGGGGGTGGTCAGCCGTGGCTATCGCGGGGCGGCAAAGACATGGCCACAGAATGTGGACGCCGACAGCGACGCCGCCGATGTCGGCGACGAACCGGTCATCATTGCGCGGCGCACGCGTAGCCCTGTGGTGGTCGATCCCGACCGGTGCCGAGCGGTAACCCGCCTGCTCGACGAATTCCAATGCGATGTGGTGGTGTCCGACGACGGGCTGCAGCACCATCGGTTGGGAAGATGCCTGGAGATACTGGTGGTGGACGGTATCCACCGTTTCGGAAACGGCTTTTGCCTGCCCGCGGGACCGCTGCGCGAACCTGCAACGCGCGCGGATAGTGTTGATTTGATTGTCTGTAACGGCGGTCAACCAACAAACGACGAGTACGGCATGCGTCTGCTACCCGAAACCCTGGCCCGGGTCGCGGATCTTTCGACGCAGGCGGACGCGGAGTCGTTTGCGGACCAGAAGGTACACGCGGTGGCCGGTATCGGTCATCCGGACCGATTTTTCCACGACTTGCAACGCCTTGGGTTGGCGGCTCACGAGCACGCATTTCCCGATCATCACGCGTTTGTGGCGGCGGACTTTGAATTCGGGGATGATCTGCTGGTGATTATGACCGAGAAAGATGCGGTAAAATGCAAGGGCTTCGCGGATTCGCGTATGTGGTTTGTACCCATCACCGCGGATCTGGGCGAAGATTTCTACCAACGATTTTTATTGATGCTTCGAGAGTGTGATGATCGACAAGAAACTGCTTGATATCCTGGTATGCCCCGTTACTAAGGGACCGCTGATCTATGACAAGGACAAAACGGAGTTGATCAGTAAATCCGCGAGGTTGGCTTATCCAATCCGGGATGGAATCCCTATTATGCTCGAAGACGAAGCCAGGCCGCTAAACGAGGATGAATGGTCCGGTTAGCGAATCCACGTGAATGGAGTTTGACGTCTTTATACCGGCTCGCTATGGGTCACGCCGATTGCCTGGAAAACCCTTGATCGAGATCAAGGGCAAGCCCCTGATCCAGTACGTTTACGAGTGTGCCCGCTCCAGCTCCGCTGCGCGGGTGATCGTAACCACCGATGATGAGAGAATCGTGGAAGCGGTGCGCGGTTTCGGTGGTGAGGTGCATGTGACGCGTGCCGCGCATCCCACCGGTACTGACCGGATCGCCGAAGCGGTCGATGCGTTGGGCTTGGCGGATGACCGCATCATAGTGAATGTGCAGGGGGACGAACCGCAAATGCCGGGGTCACTAATCGATGACGTCGCACACACTTTAGTGGATCACCCCCAGTCGGTGATGGCCACTGCCTGCCATCCGTTCGCTGCCGACAACGAGCATAATGACCCTAATGTCGTGAAAGTGGTGATTGATATAGATGGATCGGCACTCTATTTCTCCCGAGCGCCGATTCCTTGGTCGCGAGAACGTCAAACTATCCGCGCACAACGCCATATCGGCATCTATGCATATCGTGTGGGTCTGCTGAAGACTTTTGCCCGGTGGCAACGCAGTGATGTTGAGCAGATCGAGCAACTGGAACAGCTCCGCGTACTGTATTATGGGGGCCGGATTATCGTCCACCGCACGACGGCAGCACCTGGCGTTGGTGTTGACACACGCGAAGATCTCGTAAAATTTGAACAATACTTGGCTTCGATTTGAGCACTGACATGGGTTACCCGCATTTTTCGCCATTTTTCATTGCTTCAACGCGGCGTGCAGCAGCCCGACCCTGCGACTACGCGCAGCACAATTCCCTTCGCCAGCAACCGGGATCCAGGGTGCAACATGCAGGTTAGAGTACTGTTCGTTTGTTTGGGCAACATTTGCCGCTCGCCGACGGCGGAAGGCGTGTTTCGAAAATTGGTGGCCGAGCAGGGCATGGAACAAAACATCGATGTCGATTCCGCCGGCACCCACGCTTATCACATCAATGAGCCGCCGGATCAGCGTGCGGTGCAGGCTGCCGCATACCGTGAAATTGATCTCACGCGCATTCGTGGCCGGCAGGCCACCTTGACAGATTTCAATCACTTTGACTACCTGTTGGCGATGGACGAGGACAACAGACGCGACCTCCTGAGCATTGCACCGTCCGATCTGGCGCATAAGGTCCGTTTATTGATGGAATTCTCCAACAGTTTTAACGAACGAGAGGTACCTGACCCGTACTGGGGAGGCGCGTCGGGTTTTGATCGCGTGCTCGATATGATCGAAGACGCGGCGCGGGGCTTGCTGGAAGATATTCGCGCGCGTCACGAAATATGAATCATGTCAATTGCGCGTATCGAAATCGATGTCGGTGCGCAGCGGCTGGTTGCTTACGATCGGCACGCCAAATCTGTATTTGACCGCCCAATCTCCACTGCCAAGCGCGGGGTGGGCGAACAACAGGGCAGCGAGTGCACCCCGCGTGGAAAGCACATGATACGGGCCAAGATCGGCTCTGGTTGTCCCCCGAATACGGTCTTTGAGGCGCGTCGGCCCACCGGTGAGATGTATTCGCCGCAGCTTCGCCGGCGCTACCCCGAGCGGGATTGGATTCTGACGCGCATCCTGTGGTTGAGTGGTACCGAACCTGGTTTCAATAGGTTGGGTATGGTCGATACGATGCGCCGCTATATTTACATCCACGGCGCCCCGGATGAGGACCCTATGGGGCAACCGAGCTCCCACGGATGCATAAAAATGCGCAACCGCGACGTGATCGAGCTGTTCGACCGTGCACCGGCCGGCACGCCGGTATCGATTAACGCTTGACGTGCGCCCACCTCGGGCCCATGAGGTGTTGAGCCATGGCTTGTAATCTGCCCCTGGGACCGGTAATGCTCGATCTGGAAGGCGATACCACACTCACTGCGAGAGACGAAAAGCGCCTGCATCACCCCCTGGTGGGTGGGGTCATACTGTTTGGACGCAATTGTGTGGACACAAATCAGCTTGGCGAGTTGACGCGGCAAATCCACGCGCTGCGGTCACCGCCATTGCTGATTGCCGTGGACCAGGAGGGCGGGCGGGTGCAACGATTCCGTCGTGGATTTACCCGCCTGCCGTGCGCCCGCCGCTATGGTGAGCTCTATGACCATGACCCGGTCGAGGGGTTAGAGACCGCGCAGCGGATGGGCGTCATCATGGCCAGCGAGTTAATGGCGGTGGGCATCGACCTCTGCTTCGCCCCGGTTCTGGATGTGGCGCAAGCCGAAAGCGAGGTGATTGGCGATCGCGCCTTTCACTCTGATCCCCATGTCGTGGCGCGGCTCGCCGAGGCCTTCATTTCCGGTATGGATGAGGCGGGTATGGCGGCGGTGGGCAAGCACTTTCCAGGTCATGGCGGGGTAAGCGGTGACTCGCACGTATGCCTGCCGTGCGATCATCGCCCGCTCAGCGACATCGAAACCTGCGATCTGGTGCCCTATCGTGAGTTAGTAACGAGGCTCGGCGGCGTAATGACTGCGCATGTGTTGTTCGATGCCGTTGACGAGTATACGCCTACGTACTCGCGGCTATGGATCAACGACGTGTTGCGTGGCGAGCTGGGGTTCGAAGGTGTCGTTTTTAGCGATGATTTAATTATGCAGGGTGCCGACACCGTGCACGACGTTGTCGATCGCGCAATGACCGCACTGGACGCCGGCTGCAACATGATATTGGTTTGCAACAACCTGCGTTCGGTTGACAGGATCTTGTCAAGAATGCAGGCGCCGATGAACCCGTTGCCTGATGAGTTGTGGAGCCGCTTGCGAAAACCCGTGGTATGAATGCAACTCAATCAGCCCGCTCCATGTATTCTCCAGTGTCCGTGTTCACCTTGATCTTGTCGCCAATGTTAACGAACGCTGGAACGGTAACGCGCAGGCCCGTCTCGAGTTCGGCCGGTTTGCCGGAACTCGCCGCGGTCTGACCTTTAACCACACCTTCGGTATCTACGACCTCCAGTATCACCGTGGCCGGCAATTCGATACCGATCGGAGATTCGTTGTGAAAGTTAACTTGGACCTCGGTGTTGGGGAGCAGAAAGCGGGACATCTCCGCCAGATCTTCCGAGGATATGTTCATTTGTTCGTAGCTTTCGTTGTCCATGAACACATAGCTGTCACCCTCCGCATACAGATACTGCATTTTTCGCGGCTCCACGTGGGCTTTCTCCAGCGTATCTACAGAGCGGAATCGCTCGTTTAGTTTGGTTCCCTCAGTGATCTCTTTCATCTCGAGTTGAATGAAAGCGCCGCCTTTACCGGGTTTGACGTGACCCTTTTTCAACACGCGCCACAATTTGCCTTGATGTTCAATAAGATTACCAACGCGAACGTCAAACGCGGATATTTTCACCGTCAACATCCCCTATGGAATTACAAACGCCGGCATTCTAGTGGTATCCCCACTTTGCGGCAACCGTTGTCTTGTCGCATGCAATCTAATTTCATAACTCGCCGCTTGTTTAAGCGTGGATGAGTCTGATGATGGTAAACAACACCTGGTTCAATCAACAATGCGTACAATGCGAGCGTCTTGCCGATTACCTTAGGCAGGTACGGCGCGAGTATCCGGGCTATTACTGTAAACCGGTGCCACCATTTGGTGATGCCAAGGCCGGCTTCGTCATCGTCGGTTTGGCTCCGGGTAAACATGGCGCCAACGCTACCGGTCGGCCGTTCACTGGCGATTATGCCGGCATCTTGCTATACGACACATTGTTTCGGTTCGGTTTTTCTAATCAACCCGAATCACACGATCGAAACGATGGACTGAGGTTACGAAACTGCCGCATTACCAACGCCGTGAAGTGTCTGCCGCCGGAAAATCGCCCTGTGCACGGGGAGATCGTAAAATGCAACATGTATCTGGCAGCCGAACTCAGTGGTATGCGTACCGGAAGCGTGGTGTTGGCGCTGGGGATCATCGCGCATAAGGCGGTACTGAGGGCCCTCGCTTTGAAACAATCACAATTTCAATTTGGCCACGGTTGCCATCATCGGCTGCCGAATGGACTTAATCTGATAGATAGTTACCATTGCAGCCGATACAACACTCAGACCCGGCGATTGACGCCTATGATGTTCGACCAAGTATTCGAGACCGCACGTGTATTGTTGAGCGGCGGTTGATATCGTGGACAAATTTGACGCCAAATCACTCATTGACGGCCTCAGCCGTGCGCCGGGGGTGTACGAGATGTTCGACAACAACGGCAGGCACTTATATGTGGGCAAGGCGAGAAATCTCAAGAATAGAGTGGCGAGCTATTTTCGTGGTTCCGGCCTGCCGCCCAAAACCCTGGCGATGATGCGGCATGTGGCGCGCGTTGAAGTCACGGTAACGCGCACCGAAAATGAGGCGTTATTGCTCGAGAATAACCTGATAAAGAGGTTTAGACCGCGATATAACGTGGTATGGCGGGATGACAAGAGCTATCCGTATATACACCTGGACGACAGCCACCAATACCCCAGGTTAGGGTTTTACCGCGGTCATCGCCGCGAGGCGGGGCGGTTTTTTGGCCCCTACGCGAATGCGGGCGCTGTGCGCAGCACCCTTTCTCAGCTGCAAAAAGTTTTCCCGGTGCGACAATGTGAAGATACGTTCTACCGCTCGCGCTCGCGTCCATGCCTGCAGTATCAGATCAAGCGATGTTCAGCGCCATGTGTCAACCTGATTAGCCCCGAGGACTATCACGAGGACGTCAAGCAGGCAGTGTTATTTCTGGAGGGAAAAGACAAGACCTTAAACACGTTTTTAGAGCACAAGATGGAAGCCGCATCCGAGCGCCTCGACTTTGAAACTGCTGCCCGTTACCGTGATCGCATTGCCGCATTGAGGCGCGTTCAAGAACATCAATACGTAGCCGGCGGTAATGGGAATGTGGATCTGGTCGCAATGCATGCCGAACAGTCGATTATCGGCGCCGAAGTGGTGTTTGTGCGCGGCGGGCGGCACAGTGGCAACAAGTCATTCATTCAGCCGGTCAACGTCGAAACCACATTGCCGGAGATTATGACCACATTTCTTGCCCAGTTATATCTCGATAAGACGGTGCCGAAGGAAATCATCGTCAGACCGAAGCCCGCAGAGCAAGAACTGCTCGAATATTCCTTTTCCAGGTCCGCTGGGAGAAAGGTGCGCATTGTGAGCAGCCCGCGAGGCGCCCGGTTACGCTGGTTGGAAATGGCGATGGTGAACGCCGAGGATGGTGTACGCCGTTACGTGATGGGTCGAACCGGTATATTGCAGCAATTGGAATCGTTCCGGCAGTTACTAGATCTGGATCAATCTCCGGGGCGCATGGAATGTTTCGATGTCAGTCATACCGCTGGTGAAGCTCCCGTAGCGTCATGTATCGTCTTCGACAGGGAAGGCGCCGTCAAATCGGAATATCGACGCTACAATATAAAAGACGTGACCCCCGGGGATGATTACGCAGCACTCACTCAGACATTGCAGCGCCGCTACCGGCACGTGCAAGATGGCGATGGTAAGGTGCCAGACGTCATTCTCATTGATGGCGGTAAAGGGCAGTTAGCCGCAGCAAAATCGGCATTGGACGAATTACAAATTGTGGGAGTCACTGTTATCGGCGTGGCCAAAGGTCCACAGCGACAGGCCGGCATGGAGAAATTATTCTTGTGGGGCCACAAGCGGCCCACTATACTTCCCGCCGATTCCTCTGCGCTACACTTGATCCAAAAAATAAGAGACGAAGCACATCGCTTTGCAATATCCGGGCACCGACGACGACGCGATAAAGGAAGAGGGCGATCAACACTCGAGGATATCACAGGAGTCGGAGAGAAACGCCGGCGCGCCTTGTTGAGGCATTTTGGCGGCCTGCAACAAATGTCAAATGCCGGTATTGAGGATTTTGCGGAGGTTCCGGGTATCAGCCCGGTATTAGCTGAGCGTATCTATGCCTTTTTTCACGACCGTTAATGCTCTGATCAAGCAATGTCGATTACCACACCGACCTTACTCACACTGGTACGCATTGGGCTGATACCGGTTTTTGTCATTGCTTATTACCTGCCCATGTCATGGGCGAATGCGGTGGCCACGGCGTTGTTCATTCTCGCCGGGGTTACGGATTGGCTGGACGGTTACTTGGCAAGACGCTTGAATCAGCAATCGGAATTCGGTGCGTTTTTGGATCCTGTCGCGGATAAATTGATGGTCACTACAGCCCTGGTGCTTCTGGTGAGTGACGACATGATCCAGGCGACGGTGATTAATCAGATCGTCTTTACCGTGGTCGTGGCGATTATCATCGGACGTGAGATCGTGGTCTCGGCGTTGCGCGAGTGGATGGCGGAATTGGGTAAAAGAGCCAGTGTTGCCGTATCGCTGATTGGCAAATTCAAGACCATGTGGCAAATCGTAGCGATCTCGATGTTGATCTACCAGGCACCGTTGTTCGGTATTTCTATGGCATTGCTTGGGGAAATACTGTTGTATGTCGCCGCCGCGTTGACGATTTGGTCCATGTTCGTCTACCTGCGTGCGGCTTGGTCCAGTCTGGGCGCCGGCATGTCCTCTAAACCGCAGGTCATTTCCAGAGACATCAACGACGACTTGACAGGTTAGAACCACCGCTTACAATTCCGCGTTCCTGCGGGAATAGCTCAGTTGGTAGAGCACAACCTTGCCAAGGTTGGGGTCGCGAGTTCGAGTCTCGTTTCCCGCTCCAATTCATCAAGGTCTATTCTGGTCACATGGTTTACACATTATTCCGGTCGGACTACGTGGCAATACCTATATAGACGGCCCATATCCAGGCCCCGTGGCCTGGAAAGTGGAACAAAGTCACAGTTTTTTTCCCGAGTATCCAGCAGACGAACCCGTTTATCACGTAATAGTGGCACCCCCACCGGTATGTCCTAAGTTAGGATTAAGACAGTTAAATATTCACCACCGTTTCCTTTCCCAGACAGACCCCCATGTCATGAGACCCCGCTCCCCGCGGGGTTCTCTTTTTTTGAGCTAGCTCGACGCATGTCTATCGCGGCTGGAAATGAGGACATACCGCGATAGGAGGCCAGTGCCTAAAATAACAGCGGCTCTCGGCGTGCCGCGACGCTTACCGAAGTCAGCGCTGCTTTGGGTATGGCCGTCCCCCGTGAAATGTCGGCGAGACCGGTTACGAGACAGGACCCGCAAGTGGACGAATATATCTAGCAAACGACTGTGCCGACAAAAATATTCAAGAAATCGACGACCGATCCCAACGACGTTAAGGAGCTTGCGGTTGATCGTGCCAAATCATCGACGCACGTATTGTCAAGACGTTGACAATTACTAAACAGGTATCCACTAGTGAAACAATAATAGTTATCTGCGTTCGTCGATACGACAGTTCTTCTTTAGTAGTAAATGTGGATGCGGCAGTAACCTCGTTTGTGAACGCGCTGCGTACATACCTTGGAGACGTGACGTGCGTACTACGGCCCGAGTGCTGGGCGCACGTTGACTTCCGGGGGTCTGATCGACTCTTGTCCGTTGGAGTCAACCGCCCATCGAATACATTTGCATGGTTCTGAAACCTAACTAAATTATGATATATCCCTGGTTCGGGACACCTTCCTCAGACACCCCCACCCGGTATCCGAATCAGGACATTACGCCCCCCCGATTACGTCGGGGGGGATTTTTTTTGTCGTCGCGAACCGCATGCGATCGTCGAGAGCTGCATCCAACCCACTTCCCATATCAAACCCGCGGGGGTAGATCCGAATAACAGAGCTTAGTTTTGTTGGGGATCATCATACGCAACGCGCGCACATACAGACGCCTACACGTTGACCCTGTGGGGCCCAGTCGCGCTCGCGGAATATGCATAGCAGAGCCGACGTGTGGGAACTTTACTTGAGATAGATGGATCGTTTTCACGCGGTTTAAGAATGACCCCAGAAAATCGACGAGTTTAGCGGTTTGTAAGACGCCTCGCGGTGGTAGTGCGGGACATGGATTTCTATACCAACAATCTGTCGGCGTATGGAATGCAGATTGCCGTCCCCGCGATGAGGATGTCCGCGCTCACAGCCGACCTGAATGCGAGACTCATGAATGCCACCATCACTTTGCCGAATCACCAATACGTAACGGCGACTTGTCAGGTGGCCTATGTCTTGGAACGCGGCAACGACTATCTAATCGGATTGTATTTCAAAAAATTTCTGGATGATGGCCTCGATCAACTCTTTAGCTTCATCGAGTACGATATGGGACCACAATATTTGCCGGCACCGAAGCAAAATCAACCCGCCACATTTTCCTCGTGAGTCATTAAGATACACCATCTTGCGTGGGGATTGGTTCCCCAGGGCAGCTTGTCGGGTGTTATCGGCAAGCGATTACAAGCACGGCGATCGCGAGCTTGGTATCGCACCCCCACATCCCGCTTCTATTGTTGCCTAGCGCCTTGGAGAGCCGACGGTCCAATTTCACACAAGCGACGCTGCGGGCTGGATTTGCGCTTTACGCAACACAAAACAGCGTTAGCGTCTGTGACTTCGACGCAATTTTTCGTTGTCTTATCGCTACCGTGCGGCATCTGTCCGCCCGACCCTAGCCTGCATATTGCATCAAGGATCCCGGAAGCTGGCGAAGAGATCGGGCGGCTGAACGCCGCGCTGGAACGAAACCCATAGCTGGCTATGGGTCGAGTGAAGCGCAAGTGCAGACGTTCGAGATCGAGCCAGGGCCGGGATAGGCGATCGCCAGGGTACAAAGTGTCACTTTCGCAGCTCAGCGAATTACCTATACCAATCATGTCGATAGGGTTGAATTTCGCCGCCTTGGTGCAATATGCAGGCTAGGCTTAGTCCCCGCACAGCAGGGGAACTACGCGCAGCACGAGCAATGCAACTGCACTGCACGGGCACCAGCACCAGCACAAGCACTGCAACGGCACCAGTACAAGTCCCGTCGCCAGCATGCGTGATCCCTTGTGCTGCGCGAAGTCACAGTATTGGTGCAATGTGCAGGCGCGCTAGATTCTACGTCTAAAAATAAACGGGACAATTTATGCGTAAATATACGCATAAAAAACAATGAGTTATAGATTGTTATCCTAGGTGACGCACGGGCGCTGGGCTCGGCAGCAGGGTGACGCAGGCCCGCTCCAGCTCGAACCGCGCCGCCGGGTAGATCTTGCGAATACGCTCCGCAGCCTGCCGGAAGCGTTTTTTGAAGTCCCGCAAGCCATCAACGCTGTTGGGATAACCGGCTCCGAATTGACTTTGTAATGCCTCCCACGGAATCGAAGCCTTACGCTCGAGATAGCTATAGCGATATGAAAGATAGCAGTAGATGTCTAGCGACATCGGAGATTGTTTCAGTTCCCGCAGGGCACGCATCGACACAGGATTGGGATGTTCGATGAGCTCGTTGAAAAAGTCGGTGGACAATCGCACTGTGGAGCCCCATAACGCGGCTTGGTGTGGCTTTTTGGGGTCCCACCACAAGTTATAGTCTTTTGCGACTAACAATTGCGCTCCGACATCCACGTCCTGATCAGTGTAATGACAAGATATTGCCGAGGAGAACAACCGCACCATCTGTTCGCGCAGGCGGTGAATCGTCCCCCATCGACCACCGGTCGGTAGCAAACCGAGTTCAGACATGAATCCAGATAAAGTCGGCCCAAACTCCAGCAGCGGATCACCGGTCTTTACCGCCTCAGTTGTGATCCACGCCAGAAGCAGCCGGGGATAGCTCCCAAACGGAAGACCAATGCCTGATACATCTGCAATCGTTACTGTCACCAGTCCGTTGGTGCGCCGAAACATCGACTCGCTGACGCGACTGTGCGGTATCGCGGCCTGGGTCAACACCCGCGCCATGTAACCGGTGACGCCGGCGGCGCGCGCTGCATCGGCTTCCAACGCCAGCGCCTCCCGTACTAGATGATCAATGTCCTTCTTAGAGCGCCCCATAGCGTCTCTTTAGCGGGAGTGAACTGAGTAGTATGTCACGAAACCGGGCCGATCGAAAAGACCATAATCACAAAAATACGGACACCTGCGTGTTGCGAGAGCAGCAATAGCAAGCGCGAACCATTCAATATCGCTCACTCGTGCGTCACCTGGAATTGTGGTGTCGATCCGGCTTATGGTACAGATAGACGCGTCCAAAGGAGACTGTCAATCTTGCCTTGCAAACAGCGCAATGTCAGAAAACTGGTGATTGCCATGGTGTCGGCCATGGGATGGTCGCAGCTGCATGCACAGAACTATGAGGTGGTTAATGCATCGCTATTGCTGAAGGGATGTTCTGCCTACGAACGTACCAACAGGGGTGCCGGTGACTTTTCCGGGAGCCCCAAAGACGTGGCTGATGCAACCGGATGTCAAGGGTGGATTATTGGTGTATTCCACGCCTTAGTGAAGGCAGACTCGACTCAGTTGTGTTGGTCTGAAGATACCATCGTCAATTTCGATCGGATGGTGAGGATAATATTGGCATACCTGGAAACGCATCGGCACAGGCTTAACGAAGATTCGGTAACGCTTGCCCGCGACGCGTTCCGACAAGCATTTCCATGCCCACTCACGGACGTTGCTTTTTACCAAACTCGCTTGGCGAACCTCGGTTATGACCCTGGCCCAATCGATGGTTATCTGGGAGACCGCACGACGGCAGCCATCCGCGCGTTCCAGCAGGCGCGTGGCCTGCCGGTCACCGGGGAATTGTCTCCGGACGTTGAAACTGCTATTCGTGAAGATATGTGGGATAGTAATTACAGATCAATCATCGAAAAGCGGAACGACACTAACCAGCATTGAGTTGATGGCGATATCGACATTAACCGCAACCCGTGCAGTCCAGGAAATAGATTTTCGGCAGGCAGGGTGTTCAACATAGCGACCCTGTACATCGCTTGTGCCGGATTGCGCAAATAGGCATAATTCTCGCCCCCATAGCGCGTGCTTTTTCGAGAATAAAGCTTCTTGTCAGTGCCGTTGTGGATTTTTCAGTTCGAATCGCATGAACCGCCTCGGATTAGTAAAGTTGGGAAAATGTTGATTTCCGAAATAGGCTGTCGTTGCGGTATTTCCGGCTGGGTGGCAGAGTGGTTATGCAGCGGCCTGCAAAGCCGTGGACGTCGGTTCGATTCCGTCCCCAGCCTCCAACCGCATAGATGGGGTTGGAGTTGACCGATTCCAGATTCCGGCCCGGGTGGCGAAACTGGTAGACGCAAGGGACTTAAAATCCCTCGGATTGTATCCGTGCCGGTTCGAATCCGGCCCCGGGCACCACACAATATCGGCGTTCAACGAACATCACCCCTTGACCCGGAACACGCCGCAACCCAGGAACGAGAGCTGTCCCGCCACCGCTCAAAATCTCCGAGCAAATGAACTCGGAATGCGCCAAGGCCTGAATTGCCGGTATTAACAATCGTCGACAAGTATTAAGTTGAGCGCTCATGATGTCGTTCGATAAGAAACTGCTCATCATTATCCTCCTGATAGGACTGATTTTTGTGGTGTCTGTGATTGGCTATCAGTTTTACGGAGCAGCCATCTACAGCGTAACGATCACTATGACGTCAGTGTTGGTGTGTGTTTTGCTGCTGGAAGCACAAAGACGTATACGCAACGAAACGCGAGTACACGTGGAACTCGTTTATAGACAACTCGAGGCCTATACTGCGCTTGTTCACTTCCTCCAACCAAAAATTCCGTTTCCAAATTTTAGAGGTTGGTCCGCGTCTCCGGATTTTCTTAAGCTCGTCATCGATACGGTTTTGTTGCGTAAACCGACGCTCGTTCTCGAATATGGAAGCGGTACATCGACTGTAGTCATCGCTTACTGCCTCAAGCGTATTGGAGCGGGGCGGTTAATTTCACTCGAACATGAAAAGGTCTATGTTGAACGAACAAAGTCTATGCTTCGAGCGCACGATCTGGAACAATGGGCTGAAGTCAAATTATCACCGTTGGTTAAACGGCAAATCGGTACTAAAGACTGGCTTTGGTACGATTTTGATCTCAATACCTTATCCGGAACCTTAGACATGCTTCTAGTCGATGGACCTCCGCATAATGTACAAAATCTTGCCAGATACCCTGCCTATCCGATGGCCGCTCCGCGATTGAGTACCGACTGGGTGCTGATCATGGATGACGGATTACGACAAAGCGAGCAAGACACCGTTAAGCTCTGGGATGAAGCCTATCCAAACATATCGTACCGGTATGTCGATTTGGAAAAAGGTTGTTTCTTGATGTCCCCACATCGTGACTGTGAGAGTAATGATCGATGTTAGCATTGTGATACCTACCTACAACAGGACGCAGTCTGTAGGGCAAGCCATTGAGTCGTGTCTCGCACAAGATGGATTAGCATTGGAGGTCGTGTTAGTCGACGATGCGTCCTCTCGCATGCCTGTAAGTTCGACACTTCGTGCCGACGCCAGAATTCGTATCATTGAGCTCGAAAAAAGAGAGGGCCCCAGTAATGCGCGGAATGTGGGCTTAAAAGCGGCCCGCGGGCAATACGTTAAATTTCTGGATTCGGACGACGTACTGGTGGCCAACACACTGAGCCAGGAAGTTATGGCTGCCAGGCAAACGGACGCAGACATTGTTGTCAGCAATTGGGGTACTAGAACCGTCGATCCAGAGTGGAAGCCAATCCCCGGCAGTGACTCTATTCAGGATTGTCCCGTGTTCGGCAACGTGATAGACGATGTATTGGTCGGTAAATCGACCATAATCTCTGCGGCATTGTATCGTATGGATCTGGTTTCGAACCTGAAATGGGACACCGATCTTAAAAAGCTGCAGGACTGGGACTGGTTTTGCCAGTGCGCACTACGTGCAAAACGTATCTATCGCCTGCCGTTGATAACATCTTGGTGGCAGCACCATGCATCCCCCAGGGTGACTAAATCTGGTGCGTTATTGCAAGCTCAGAGCCACCACCACGTACTGCGAAAGATTGAGCATTTCTTGCGCCAAGGTGGTTTTTTATCCGCACAACGTAAACAGCGGCTGGCGCAGTACTATTACAAGGAGATAAGGACATTGGCAAGATGCAATTACCAACAAGCTGTCCGGGCACTCGATCATATTTTTTCTTTGGATGCTCACTTCAAACCCGTCGATGAAGAGCCCAGCCGCATCATCAGGTTGCTCACGTCATTGTTCGGCGTGCGGCGGACAATTCATATTTATGCGTTGGTTAAACGTCAATAACTGATTCACATCGGCCATCACCGGTCAGTGCCCATGGTACATGTCCTAGTGCTCAGTAGTGAGTGCATCTAGGCCACGGCGAACCGCCGGTAAGCGCTGCTTGAGCTTTCATTCCGGGTATCGTGAATCGTCATCGTATGTTGCTTGATCGCCGTCCACGGATTTCGCGGTCAGCGATTCCGAATAACGGAAGTTACCGGCTCGCGTGACTGCGCTTTCGGGTGTCAACACCTTGCGTGCACGATCCGAGCTCAAACCGCGCGGTGATATTCAGTTGTCTTCGCGGGGTAACGTCGAAAAGTTGGATATTTCTATACCACGAGTTTCATATGTCAAAATCATGACATGACTTCGACGCACCACTCGGCAACGGTCAGCATCTTTATATATTGACCCACTGGCATCCGCTACCAAGACGAATGGTGTTGGGTATTATTCATCTCGTAAAAATCGTGATGGTGTTACTCTGGCTCGGGGCGTTCCTGGTGTTTGTGCACCGCCGCCGAGCCACTATGCACGAGTCCTTGGATTGGTTTGGCCTAACCTTGGCTTCGGTTGCTGCGTGCAAATACGCGGCTGTATTCGTAGGAATCTCCATCACTCATGCCGGTCCAGAGTGTCGGCTTCTTCTTAGCGGACTCCCGGCGATACAGGGCGCGGCAGCGTATACGCTCATCCATATCGGGCGTTGGTGGCAGAGCACACGTGCCTTGAACAAATAGCTCTTTTGAAAAACTCGTGTTGGGTTACCTTTTGTCGCATGCACCCGTGAGCTTGGTATGCGCAAAAACTAGCGACTGGGCGAGCAACAATTGTGGGTAAATAACAAACCTTGTTTAGCGGTGACTGATGTCCGACGCATCATGGGCTAGGTACTCACGGCGCTGAATTCAAATTTTTCCCGGTCGGAAGGCGAGGGCGGTGATACGAGGGAAATCGAGGTGAAATTGGCATACCCAACACATCGTTTCTTCGCCGATGGTGAAATAGAAACAAAATGATGCAACGCTGCAGCGCAAGCCAGTGTGTTTGGCATGCGGGTGTCGGCGAAGATACACGCGGCCAGCGAGCGTTTGCGCGGTGATTTTTTGCCGCTTCAACGTGCCCGGTGATCCCGGTTTTCGGTGACGGTGACGCTATTTTTACCCCATATTTACTTGCAATTCAGCGAATAACAGCCATATTTAAGTTGAAGACACACGAATACACAATATTGTTTTTACGGGGGTGTGGTGTCATGGTGGTCAAGTACGATCTGTGCTGTGAACTCGGTCATGAGTTCGAAGGTTGGTTCCGAACTGAAGATGAATTCGTGCGCCAACAAGACTATGGTTTGGTAACCTGTCCAGTTTGTGAGTGCTCGGGCGTAAACAGAATCTCCGCGTGGATAGTGCAAGCTGATTCGGAAATCGACGAAGTGAGATACTCCGACGAGTATCAGCGCACTAAGACGTTGTTACAACAGATTAACGAATTCGTTGATCAAAACGTCGATAACGCTCGCGAAGCAGAATGTCCGGCGCCGAGACGAGAGTTGAGAAAGGTCGAACAACTACATGCCGAAGGAGTGGCCGCAGTGCCGGCTCCTTTCGACGCCGGCATAGATAAAAACAAACTAAATTAGCCAGGCTCAAGCGGCCTTCGCCAGGGGCAGAGAGACGGTAAACACCGCCCCTGGTTTGTCGTTGCGGTTTATCGCTCGCACCTTTCCGCGATGGAACTCAGCGATCAATCGCACGATATACAGGCCCAAGCCGAGGCGGGATTGCTTCGCGTTTTTCTTACCGATCGACACCATAGGATCAAATAAACGATCTCGCATCACCACCGGTAAGTTTGACCCCTCATTCAGCACGCTCAAGTTCGCGTAACCGTCGACTCGATCCAACCGCACCATAATGGGTGTCCCTTGATTACCGAAATCAACTGCGTTATCGGCCAGTTTGTCGAGCATCTGCGCGATGTGGTCGGGCGTGCCGGAGATGCGTAACGGCGCGGCCCTGACGTCCAACTGGAATGCGCGGTCGGGGTGGCTGAGGCGATAACCTTCGACATAGCTGGAAACAAGATGGACTAGATCAAACTCTTCACGGGATTCGGCCTGCATGGCTTCTTCCAGGTTCGCCGCCTCAGTCAAGTTAGTAAGAATCGACCCCAAGCGGATGATGCCGTTCTTGGCACGTTGCATATATTTGCTTTGCTGGGTTTGCGGGATTTCGTCCTGCAGGTTATCCAGCGAAGAATTCACGACATTCAATGGATTGCTGAGTTCATGGGCGAGGGTATCCGGCATGCCTTCCAAATACCGTGTGTACGCGCCCAAGCGCCCCAACATTCCGGTCACGCTCCGCGAAAGGTCGCCGATCTCATCCCCTGAATTCGCTTCCGCTGTGATTTGATCCGTACATACCCTTCCGTCGGGTCCGATGGCGTGTTCCGCTGCGTTGCGTAATCGGCGAATGCGCATAGTGATGCGTGACGCGAACACCAGCAATGCGCCGGATACGATGATCAGGACCAGCAGTGTCACACTGATCACATTTTCAAGCACCTGTTTTTGCGGGAACAAGACTTCATTGCTGCTTTGCTCTACCACCACCACGCCGAGAATTTCGTCGCCAGACCACACCGGATGCGCCGCCATCAAAATTTGGGTGGTGCCGTCCAATGACGGTCGGCGCTCGGTTTGCGGGGAGCCGGACAATGCCTTTTTGAATATCTCATCGTTTCGGTGCGACACATCCGTCGATACGTCCTGGATTTTACCGGTCGGTGTTTCCAGTATCAGGTTATAGACGCCCCGCAGCGCCCAGTCATACCAAACACCCAGCCTGTCGCGCAAACTCTCCGGGTCCGTTTTGTGCTCTGGTTCCCGGGATAACTTCCCGACCACCGCGCGCACACGTTGTTTGTCGTCCAACACCCAAATTCTTGCCACCGGCCGGTCAAGGCCCCGCAAGATCTTGGCAATCTCCGGCGAGTGTATTAACAGCCGGTTCAACGGCTCCTTGGCCACATCCTGTGAGGCGTTGAGGATAAGGTCGACGTCAGGCCGCTGTTCAACGTCGATATCCGCGACGCTGAATCCAAGGCGAGTCTGAGAACTGACCATGAATCGTGGTATTCGTAACTCCACCACATAGCCACTGTCGGTGGGCAAAAACTCCGCCGCAATGTCATAGTTCGGGTCGCCAGTCAACGACAAGCGCCAGTCGGCGTCTACGAGATAAACGCTCATTCGTCCTGGTTGCCGTATGGTGAGCAAGTAACGTTTCACTGGACCGCCTGGGTCCTGCATGGCGACCCGTAGATGGTCACTGGCATCCAAACGCCGGAGTTTGAGGTTCCTGGGCACCACCTTGTCATCCGTGACTTCAAAAAACGCATAGAGATATGGGCCGCGATACCCGATCAAGTGACGAAACGATAGCGAGTAGGGATCGTATTCAGGTCCACAAAGCAGACGGTCGGCACCGTCGTAGGTGACCGCTTGATCCAATTGCTCGCCCCAATCGCCGAGGCGTCCGTCCAGACGCACGTAGTTGGGCAGGGGATAGGCAAACATATCATTGGGATCACCTATCAATTTAGATGCGCCGGTGTCCGGATCAAAAAACTCCGGGCGATCGTGTAGCACTGTCGACACGGCGCGCGCGGTGAGATTCAGGGCGTTCTCCTGGCCCTGCAAAAGAAAGGACTTCATCTCGCGCACGTACTGATATCCCATCCACGGAATCAGCAACAACGCCACTGCTACCAGTAGTAATTTGGTGCGAATACTGAGGCCGTGTGCTGTTTTTGCCATGAGCTAAACAGTGCCGTTAGTCAGGCTGCCAGCGATATCCCACCCCAAAAACGGTTTGAATCATCGAAAAAGCAGGATCCACCTCTTTAAATTTCTTACGGATCCGCCGGACGTAACCATTGATTGTATTGCGTTCCACGTAACTCTGCCGGGTCACCTGCATCAGGTTTTCGTAGGTCTTCACGTGGCCTGGCCGACGCGCCAGCGACTCCACCAGCCAGAACTCCGTCAACGTAAGGTTAATTTCCTTTCCATCCCAGCGCACCGACATGCTGTTGGGGTCGACCTGCAACGAACCCAGCCGCAATACCGCCTCTAACTCCGTCGTTTTGGTGTGCAGGGTGTCGACGATGCGGAAAAGAGAACTGACCCGAACCGACAGAAATTGGAGGTTGACCGGCTTGGTGATGTAATCCCATGCATCCAACCTGAGTCCGGAGACGCGGTCGATATCGCTATCCCGGGCAGTGAGAAAAATTATCGGCAACTTGGGTGCGAGGGCGCGCAGATCGCGGCACAGGTCAAATCCCCCGTCCATCTCGTCCTCCAACATGATGTCGAGGATCGCCAGATCGGGAAGACTTTGACGCATCCCCGCCATGGCCTCGGGGCGGTTGCCATAGGCGGTGACTTGATATCCATTCGCGACCAGTGCATCGACATAGTTCTCGCGCTGATCGGCGTCGTCCTCAACTATCGCGATGGTTCGAGACATAGAATGAAGATATCTTTATAAAGTACCAATATAACAGATAATTAATAGAGTCTATTAATGTAATTTGTTATATCTGTATACCATCTAATTGCCATAGTTTTCACCCTTTTTAGACACGCGGTTTGTCTTTAATTAGCACTCATAGAACCCCGATTTGTAGCGTGTTTAAGGTGTTGTATGAGCCGATATGTATTTGTTCCACTGACTGACGAAATATTGTACGAACATCCCGAATTGATCAATGGGCCCATCGTACCGTATCGCGCGGGCGGCGAGTGTTATCACTGGCTGTCCGTAGAGCTCAATCCCGAAGACGAGCCGCTGCCGAAGACCAAGCCACGCGTGAAACGCGGCAATTCCGTGTTTCCATCGATACCCCCGCGCCTCATCGCGCATTCCCACTGACACCCGGCGCCAACCGGTGACCATGCCCACCGAATCCGGTGGCGTTAGGCATTGGAGCCTAGCACAAACTGACGGCTGAGCTACCTGCCTCATGCCAGGGAATTCGTCTAAGTATGTCGGCCGGAACTCATTAGTTATAGTGTGTTGGCCGTTACGTGCAACAACATAGGTGTGCGCCGGCTTCAGCCCACTCCATCGGTTTTACTCGGAGTTGGCTTTATCGCGACGCTGGTTCGGTCTCGAACGCCTGCAGCTGCGCTTCACAATCCATAACTACGGCTTTTGCATTTCGCTCCAGCCGGCGTCTTGCCGCCCGAGCTTGCGGCTACGCGCAGGACAAGTCCCGTCGCTGATAATCCGGGGTCCTTGGTGCAATTTACGGGTCAGCTCCGCCGCGGCATCTGGAAGGCGAGCGCATACCGCACGACGGAATTCCCATATGTTCCGCGAGAAATCTTCATCCAACTGCTGCCGCCGAGCGAGCGGCCAACAACGTACCGAGAATCCCTATTTAATTAGCCCAATCCGACCGTCTGTCTGATTTAGTTTACGTGGGATATATTCCCACCGATATAATCATTATGGCTGGTCAGCTTGCCCGCGACGCAATTGCGAGTCTAGTCATCGTTGCACGGATCAACATGACACCACAGGAGACGGAAGTTTGAGAGAGCAACAGCGGTATGTACTGTATTGGGACCAATTTTTTCCTTGTTTGTCGAACAGCAAAGATGAGGCTATTGTGCGGTTTAAGCGGTGTGCACGCATCGTAACTCTTCGTGAACATGAGCTGGTGTTTCATTTAGGTTCGCCCTGTGAGAATTATCTATTGGTGGTGGAGGGCAGGGTAAAGGTGCTGATGATTTCTAAGACGGGTCGGGAAATGCTGTTGTATCACGTAGGGCCCGGCGAGTCTTGCGTGCTAACAACCTCCTGTTTATTGGCGGGTGAACCATATCCGGCCAAGGGCGTAGCAGAAAGTACGGTGACTGCATTCGCGGTAAGCAAATACGAATTTAATGATGCATTGAAAAAATCGCCCGCATTTCAGCATTTTGTTGTCACCAAACTGGGCAAACGATTTGCGTCGCTGATAATACGGATGAGCGAAGTGGCGTTCGGCTCAATTGCCGGGCGTATGGCGCAAGTTCTATTGCAGCAACAGTGCACAGGAAACGGGGTCAAAGCGACTCATCAAGGCCTCGCGGTGGAGATGGGGACGGCTCGCGAAGTGGTGTCGCGGCAATTGAAGGATTTCGAATCTCAGGGATGGGTACGACTGCGCCGCGGCTACATCGAAATAATTGACGAGTCTGCCTTGCAAGGCATGCTGGCCCGCACGGGAAATTAACGCCAGCGCTTGCGGGAGTGCTTCGTATCTGGGTTGCCGTGGTAACGGGGAGGCATTATTTTACATAATATACATTATGCGAAGTAGACACTATATCACTTCCTGCGCGTCCATGCCCCCTCCCGCGATGTGCCCATCGCAGATTATTCCAAGTCGATCTGCTGAAATCGCCCAGGTAGCGCACCTTGGGCCGAGTTAAGCCCCGATACCACCCACGCTAAATTCAAATCTCCCGCAAATACGCGGCCAACACCGGATCAACCGGTTCCCATACGCCATCTTCACTTTGCTGGATGAGATCTTCCCGTTCGAGCACCCCTTTTGCTTGCAGCCCGGTCGATGCCGCCAGGCGCACTTGGCGCAAGAATTCCTGTCCCGCCGGATGCGGAGTCGGTTGGCGCGCGATCGCCGCGAGCATCGCGCGCTGGGCCAGGCTGAGTTCAAGCACGCGGGTCGCAACGCGGCGTTTGTTTTCCTCGACATAGCGGGCCCAAGCGGTGTCGATATCCGCCACGCTCGGCGGACGCCGCACACCCCACAGGTGGCCACACAGTGCGTTCACGTAGTACGGATGACGCAGCGTGACCGTGAGAATGTGCTCAATCGCTTCGCCGGATAGCGGCTTTTTCCATCGCCCACGACCCGCATTCGACAGGAACGATGTGTAGTGCTCCGGGCCGATTCGTTCCAGGCTCATCCGGTCACACAGGTGATATAGCGGCCGGTCGGGATCTTCAAACATGGCCGCCAGCAGATGCCGCTCGCTGCCCGCGAACACGAAGGCGACGTGCCGGGTGCGTTCCGCTGCGTGGCGTACCGCTCCCTCGAGGGCCATATGGTCCTTTAATGTCGCGAGCTGCTGAAATTCATCGCACACGAACATGACGCGCCGTTTGCGTTCGACCGCAATACGATCAAGGCCTTTCAGCGCCGCTTCCACGGTCTCGCTGGGACTCTCGCCGGACCCCAGCTTCAACGTGACGCCGTCATCGCTCAGCACCAGCTCCGGTTTCAATGTCGCGAAGGCTTTTTTTAGCTTATCGAGGATGCGCCGATTCTTGGGTAGCAGCTGCGCCGTGGCCTCGCTGACCGCCTGCCGCAGTCTGACCTCCAGGGCCTCAGCGTCGTGGACGACTAGAAGATCGAGCGCCACGGTCAGCACCGGTTGGCGACGGCGCTTGAGATCCAGCGCAACCTGTTCGATAACGCTGGTCTTGCCCATCCGTCGGCGCGCGGACAACCAGGTATGGCGGCCGCGCTGCACGTTGTCGGCTAGCCGTTTTCGCTCGGCTTCACGATTGCAGTGGGCGGCGCCGACGGCGATTCCTAGCGGAAACAGGTCTAGATCCATGTCGATACGATCAACCTGACTGAAAACTTGTAATAATACGTGACGTATAATTATGCAACATAATATTATGTGATAGCAAGTAGTGTTACGTCGCTACCGGCGTCTGGGAAAAGTCGGGTCGGATCCAATCCTCGATTCGATGTCCTTCGATGAGATACGAGACCTTACTGCGAAACTCGGCTGCGACCCCGCTTTTTAAAAAAGCGCATATCGACTTGCCGATACTATCCCCGGCATTCACCATTCAAACACCACGGAGGACTGTGCAAGTTAATTGGCCTCGTTGTGCGTGGATTACCCCTTTGGGTTGATTTCAATAATATTGTCCGACTTACGTATTTTTTGTTTTGACTCTTTTGTCTTTTCAAGTAAATGCGGAGATACATTCCATTTTTGACCGTCCTCGGTGAGAACGGTGACCGTTTTCTTATTGTACTGAACTAGGACTCCTGTAACTTCGCCGCGCCCCGGTGGTGAAAATGAAACTTTCTCTCCGACACTAAATTCCAGCATCTCTGCGTGCGCTCGCATTGACTCCAGGAATTTGAGCCTTTCCACGATTCGATGATTGAGATCAATCAGCTCTTTTTCGGTCAATTTGTCGATATCAATTTTCATTTTCTATCATCTCGGTACGTGATGACCTATTATGCCGAACACAGAGAATTTTGGGGACCGGTAGATTCCGAATTGCGGGGACTGTCTACTTGATGTGTGCGACTTGGCCGGGAGCTCTAGCAACGCAATCTCGAACGCATACGCACATCGAATTAAGTAAACTGTCCCCCGAATTGCCAGCTGCGAACACCAACGGGGCGCACTCGCGATCCGGCGTTATGAGGGCGCTGGTGCGGCAGAGTCGTCAACGAACACGTCGACGCCCCTCGTTGGTGTCACGGATCGAATCGGCAGATCGGCGCCGTGTCGCAGCCGCGTAACGGCGTCGCGTTTCTCTTTGCCCACGACAATCAAATGAACCGAGTACGATCGTCTCAGGCGCGCTGCGCTCAACGTTACCCTAGAGGCAGGTGGCTTGGACGCCGCGTGGACAGCCAGCACGTCAGGTGCATCAGGCTGGTCACCTAGCGGATTGCCCGGGAACAAGCTGGCCGTGTGGCCATCTTCGCCTAAACCGAGTAGCGTCAGATCGAACGCCCCTACCCTCTCGATTTCGCGTGCGTACGTCGTTGCGCCTGCGTTCGCTCCAAGTTCGGCGGGGATCGTATGAATCTGGCCGGCGGGGATAGGTACGTAATCGAGCCAGACTTCGCGGGCCATGGTGTCATTGCGCTGCGGATGGCCGACCGGGAGACAACGTTCATCACTGAAGTACACGCGCCATTGATTCCACGGCGTATCAAGTTCAACGAGTTGTGCGTAGATTGACCGAGGAGTCGAACCGCCTGCGAGCACAACGAGAAAGCTCCCAGCGGCGGCAATCGCCCGCGCAGCTTCAGCGGTGATAGCGTTAACCACGGCCTCGACCAGCTCATCAACGTTCGCATAGACGTGCCAACGCAGCCGAAACTCGCTCACAACGCATTACGCCAGGACTGATACCGCTTCTCGAACAAAATACTGTGCTCCTTGGGGCCCCAGCTGCCCGCGGGGTAAGTATAGAGACGCTCGCGCGTCCGGTTCCAATGTTCGAGTACGGGTTCGATCACCTGCCACGCCATCTCCACTTCGTCGAACCTAATGAACAGGCTCTGGTCGCCCTCTATCACATCCAAAAGCAGCGTGGCATAGGCGTCCAGCCGTTGCTCGTGTTCGGCCCGATAGTCCGTATCGACCCGCAGCACTCTGGGCGTCATCACCAAACCGGGCGCGCGCGCGTACAGCTCAAAGTGAATACTCTCCTCCGGCTGGATGGCGAGCACCAGCCAGTTCGGATCCACGTCTTCGCACGGCGTGTCGCAGAAAAGCTGGTGCGGCGGATCCCGAAAGCGGATCGCCACGAGGGAGCGCTGCACCGCGAGCCGCTTGCCGCTGCGGAGATAAAACGGCACCCCCTGCCATCGCCAGTTGTCAACGTGAAACCTGACCGCCGCATAGCTTTCCGTCATAGAATCAACAGACACGCCGGGCTCGTCTCTATAGGCCGGGACCGTTGCCCCATTGATCTTGCCGGTCCCATATTGGGCACGCAGCGCAAAGTCATCGACTGACTCCGACGGTATCGTTCGGATCGATCTCAAAACCTTGATCTTTTCGTCACGCAACGTATCGGCGTCCAGATTAGCTGGCGGCTCCATAGCCACCAACGTGAGCACCTGGAGCAAATGATTCTGCACCATATCTCGCAACATTCCGGAATGCTCGAAGTAGCCCGCCCGCTCGCCAATACCCGCTTGTTCGGCGAGCGTGATTTGCACGTGATCGACGTAGTGATGATTCCATAATGGCTCGATGACCGAATTAGCGAAGCGAAACACCAGCAGATTCTGCACGGTCTCCTTACCCAGATAGTGATCGATCCGATAGATCTGCTGTTCTTGGTAATGGCGATGCAGTTCAGCGTTAAGCTCGCGGGCGCTGGCGAGGTTCGTGCCGAAAGGTTTCTCAACGACAATTCGGTGTTGTCCCACGACGCTGTTGAGACCCGCGGCATCGAGATTGCGGACCACGTGTACAAAATCATCCGGAGGGATAGCCAGATAGAAAACAACGTTCTCGCACACACCTGGTCGCGGTTTGCTGATCTGCTCAAGCAGGCGCTGATAAGATACCGGATCCCTGTGATCCCCCTTTACATATTCAAAGCGTTCGACGAATCGACGGACCGTCGCAGCATCCAACTTCGCTCCGTAATGTGCAACCAGCACGGCATCGAGATGAACACGCCAGCGCTGCGTGTCCCAGTCACGACGAGCAAACGCCACCAGCCCCAGCGGTTCGTCGAGACGGCCCGTTAGCTCGAGGTGATACAGCGACGGCAATAACTTGGTGGTCACTAGATGACCCGCTGCACCAAATATCACGAAATGGCATGGCCCACTCATTCTTCATCTGCCTTCTTCAACGCGTGTCCACCAAATTCCTGCCGCATCATTGCCAAGAGCTTGGCCGCGTAGTCGTGCCTACCTTGGCTTGCGAAGCGCATCATGACAGCGGTGCTCATGACCGGAGTTGGAATGCCCTGCTCGATGGCCTCAATCGCGGTCCAACGCCCCTCGCCAGAGTCAGCGACGAACGGTTCGATATGCGCAAGCTCCTGATCCTGAGCCAAAAAATCGGCGGTGAGATCCAGCAGCCAGCTACGTACCACACTCCCGTGCCGCCACGTCTCTGCGATCTCCGCCAAATCCAGACTCATATCAGTGCGCGCCTGCATGACAGCGAAGCCCTCGGCGTAAGCCTGCATCATGCCGTACTCGATACCGTTATGAATCATCTTGACGAAGTGCCCGCTGCCGACGGGACCGGTGTGCAGCCAGCCGCGGTCAGGCGCCGGGGCCAATACCTTGAGCAACGGCATTACCTGCTCAAGAGCCTCTCGTGCCCCCCCGACCATCAGCGCATAGCCGTTTTCTAATCCCCATACCCCGCCAGATACACCGGCATCCACTAAATAAATGTTGCGCTCGCCCAGCACCAGGCCACGGCGCATGGAATCCTTGAAGTACGAGTTGGCACCGTCGACCAGCACGTCTCCCGCCCCAAGCAGAATCTTCATCTGCTCAACGTAGGTCTCGGTCACCGCACCGGCGGGCAGCATTAACCACACAACGCGGGGTTGCTCGAGTTGTGACACCAGGTGCTCGGCTGAATCCGCCGTTATCAGCCCGCACTCAGCGGCAAGTTCTTGCATCGCGGCCGGATCGCGGGTGTACCCTACCACGTCAATGCCGCCGCGGCGCAACCGGCGCGCCATATTGCCGCCCATGCGGCCGAGCCCAATCATACCCAAACGCATTGCCACCTCCTTCCTCTGATTCCTCGGTAAGTCACAGTTGTGTCATCGCAGGGTCGATCGCTGGCGCGGTAACCCTCGCCCTTTATCCGGGGCTCCTCCGGCGTGCCCGCGTAGAATCATCCTTAATCCTGTTTCCAGCGCTCTGTCTGGCGCGAAAAAATGTGCGTCATTGGATTATATTGAAGTTATCCCTGCGATGCGTGAATTCCACGGACAGTTTGCTTAATTTGAACAAGGCCGCCGGTATCTAAGCACAATGGGTCGGACCCAATTTCCCACGCGTCGTTCTTCGGAAAGATACGAGACGTTCCTGGAAAACTCGGCTCTGACCTGATTTTTCTAAGGCGCATCGCGAATTTAGGTATACCGTCTAACAAAATCACCCGCATTGAATATTTCCCGGCTTAGAGTTTCACAGGCATCATGGCAAACCCACACGCTGTTGCATGCATATTAGTGGGCCTGTTTGTTTGACGTTCGGGTGGGAACACGGCGACGCCATTCGAGTTGACCTTGAACCCTATCATTGATGAACAGCGCATTAAGAACATGCCTGCATTGAACGCGAGATGACCACAGCGCGAGCTCGTGCATCCCGGGGCGATTCTACGCGAAGATGTGATTCCGGAGATGGCAAGCTCCGGGAGTGAGTTTACCCGGCGTATCGGTGTGTCCCGGCAAACCTTACAAAAAATTTGTACAGAAACCGATTCGATTACGCCAAATACGGCTTTGCGTATCGGGAAACTGGTCGGGAATGGTCCGGATGCATAATTGTTCAACCAGGCGTTCCGACGGACTGCGTTACCGGGTCAGGTATCTGGCTCTTGATAGGCTTGAGCGGTGTGGCGGGAAACCGGCATGCACCGTTCTGGGAGCGATTCAATTATGTGGGGCGCGCACTAATCTACTTTCGCGCGTGTCTCGACCCGAAACACGCAGGATCGGTCGCCGTTGGTGCGGCACCGGATCTCCTTGACCCGCGCCCTGGGAAGATTCGGAACCACATTGATCATTCCGCGGATCATACCGGTCAAAAAATCGCAGCGACTCGCTTCGCCACCCAATACTAAATCCATGGTGTTGACCTGGCGTCGCGTGAACACCGACAAGTCGACGCACACGTTGCCACCATCGACCCTTGCCTTGGCAATCGGTTTCAGCACCGGGATGACTACATTTTGAATCGCATCCGGAATCGTTGCCTGCGGCTTCAAGCCGGGACCGCGAACCAGCAATTTTTTCCCTACGGCCTCGCCTAGCGCACGTATCTGTTGATTTCGATTTTCATTTTTGCGCAGGGCGTGTTCGTGTTGCTCTATTAAGCGAAGAACCTTTGGATATGCATTAACGAGTTGGTCCACGACGTCAACGCCGTCCGGTGTTGGACCAGATTTTTTCGTGTCATTACCTTTAGAATCGGTATCATCCGCCTCGATACCCAGCACTTCGACAACACCACGAACGTCGCGCAATCTCGCGGTCAAGTCCATTTTTGTTGCTGTGCCGTTGGCAACAATCAACAGCGGGATGCCGTTGTCGGAGTCGACGCGATCGAGACGGTGGCCGCCGAGCTGAAGCCCGAATCTAGACACGGCCGTCATAACCCGCGCCATCGTGCCCGGTTCGTTCTCGATAAGCAGGCTGATCTTCATAGGAAGAACCTTGCCGCCTCGTGTGATACCTGCATTGTATTATTCGGTATAGTCCACGGTTATGAGATTGGCAGTCGGTCAACCTCCTAACCGTCAACACCTCGCCGGATCGGAGAAAGTTGTCGCGGCGCTCCAGCCCACCGTATCCCGCACCGCGGATCCCATTTTGAGTATAGCAGTGACTACTAGAATGTCTTCCAAACACCGTGGCGGTGTACGGGTATTGCATCCGGTATCCCGAAAGATGGAAAAGGGATTCGGGAGGCGGGTCCCCGGCTTTGTCAACTTATCGGCGGCGACGCGATCAGTTCCCGCGTTAGTATTTCTGGGTCCGTTCCCCCAAAAGGTACACAAAGTCCCATAGCGTGTGCATGCAGGTGATAGCGTTCGCTTTGCGAGACGATTTTGTACATTAGCCTATAGCCACCGCGTCAGATCGCCCAGTTGTCGTCAATTGCTAGCGGAATTGACCATCATCAAGGAGCAGGACTGGGATGTCCTGAACGACGGCCAAGCAGGTCGAACAAGGAAGTTCTCAATGGTGTTATCAGCGGCGGCGTCCCGAACAGACGCCCTCTCGGACACGCAAAAATCGTATTGCGCAAACCGCGCACCTGAAATTCTACCTGCGATGACCCTGTCATCCTGGCCAGCGCGCCGCCCTTAAACCCTCATGTGCGCATTGCTAGCGAACCGCATAGCGATTATGCTTCTTATTCTTTTTCGATTCCCAATGGAGTAACAGCATGAGCAGCCAGTACGAAGGTCCAGAGAGACGATCATCACAGGGCTGCAGGCGCGTTGGCAAAGCGTGTCGGCGCGAGAATGCCAGCGAGTTTGCGGCGCACACGGCAGTGTCGAAAAAAGGTCCAGTGTAGACAGACGGAGCGGTCATAAGGACCGGCGCAGCAAGACGAGTTGACCCGCAAGATTCACGCAGGCGGAGCCGATCGCGGGTGACGCCAGGAAGACGCAGGACTGGAGTTTGAGCCTGCGCACCAAGCGTTTTTGACCACAAAGGGCCGGTGACAATCACGCGGCACCCCCGATGTGGCCTCGCCATCCTAAGAACCTCGAGTGCGAGTTTTCCACCAGCCCAGGTCAGAGGAGAACTCGCCATGAGGTCGGGACCCGCCGAATGAAATCAAAACGGCGAAAGCATGTACTCACGATGTAGGGAACTGGCGCTCAGACCCGATGCGGCTATTCGTGGTCGTACTCCTGAATGACCGGTTTATGTTACGTAACCGACTAGCGCCGAGCAGGGGCGGCACACGATTTAGTTGAATTTCCATTCTAGCGTGTAATGCGTGCGGTCGAAGGTGACTTCGGTTGCCCCTTTTTCTGTCGGTATTCTTTACAAACTAGATACGAGAAATTTTTTATGTTTTTTTAACTAGTTGTAATTCCTCATTAAAGTATTTTGGGTATGAATTTTGCTTATAAATAATTCGTCATTACACCTAAATACAACAATACAACACAGAATCCCTAAGGAGGAGGACATGTCGCGATTACTGTTTTTGTTTTTCGCGGTGAGTCTCGGTCTCGCGCAAACAGCCTCTGCCGGACTTATCACTTTCGATGTCTCCCTGGATCCGGGCCAGGAGGTCCCTGCGCCCACCCTGAACGGGTCCGCTCCCTTTGGCACAGCCACGGTCGTTGTCGATACGAATACCGGCGACACCAACATAGCCGGTTCCTATTTTGATATGACAAGCGACGTGGTCGGGGCCCACCTGCATGGCCTCGCCGGGCCAGGAGCAACTGCAGGAGTTATCTTCGGGTTGTCGCCGACTGGCGGAACCGCGGGAACCCTCTCCGGCAGCAGTATTCTAGGTGCCGCGGACCTGTTTGGATTGCTCACCGGGCAGACCTACATCAACGTGCACACGGTTAATAACGGACCCGGAGAAATCCGCGGGCAGGTCATCCCAGCACAAGTTCCCGAACCTGCCACGCTCTTCCTCATGGGTTTGGGCTTAGCCGGACTAGGTTTCGCACGAAGTAGATCGAATGCGTAACGATTGAAGCTCACTCCACCTATCCAACGCAGGCCCCGCTTCGGCGGGGCTTTCTTTTTGGCGCTAATCGAGCCCGCCCACTTGACTCGCTAAGGTCTGGACCAGAGGCAAGTCCGGTCGTTCAATTGAAAAATTCTCAGGTCGCCGGAATGCCTGCTTCTGGCCGACGGCTGTCTATTGCACCGCACCATCGTCTTGTTGCTCAGGAAGGAATTTTCATCCAGCAGGGCAACGCCCGGACCCGTTAAGGGTTGTTAGACGCCTGCCCGAGAGTGGCGCACGATTCGCGGCAAGCCGAGGTGCGGGCAGGCGTCTAACAAGCCTCGAGGGAGGAAACCGCGGGATGGTGTCGCGGATGTTTATCTATGAGGATTGATAGGAGGCGAGTTGTGGTTGCGTGGCGCGGTTCGAAGT
>CAMYMN010000038.1 GCA_947259395.1 uncultured Gammaproteobacteria bacterium
ACAACCTCGCTTTCCGCAGTAGCAGGGACGCCCATTCGGTATCATCACGTTGTGTCCCCATTCCCCCGCGATGTGCTGCGGCCCGGCATGCAGAGTTCTATTGCAAACGATACCGCCGCCCACACCTGTACCCATGATGACTCCGAACACGACAGCGTGTCCTTGCCCGGCGCCGTCGATTGCCTACGACAGAGAAAAACAGTTGGCATCGTTTTCGAGCCGAATTTCGCGTCCCAGCTTACGCTCGAGATCCTGTTTAATTGGTTTGCCGTTCAAACAAACAGTGTTGGAGTTTTTGAGCCCGCCGGTACGAGACGAGATGGCCCCGCGCACTCCGATACCCACACAGCAACGTTGTCCTGCTGAAGACTCCAATCCAGACACCATATCGACTATAGAAAATAGTATGGCATCGTAACCGTCACTAACCGGCGTTGGTTGGCGGTGACGCAGTACTGTATTGCTGGCATTGTCCAACACGACGCCTTCTATTTTCGTACCACCTAGATCAATACCAATACGCATCGATTAGCCGAAAGGTTTGCTCCAAACATCGTAGATTGCATCAGCGACGCGATGTAGATTGGTGATTCGCAAGTCCAAATTCCGGGTCATGGCGTCGAACCCCTGGATCGTTGCGGTTGGCTCGGCAATCTCGTCGGCATATTGTGTCGCCCACACAGGCACCATATCCGCGAGCATTTCCACGTGAAATTGTAGCGCTAGAGTATTCCCGACCCGAAATCCCTGATTCGGGCATGCATCGCTCTCGAAAAGGTGTTGTGCTTCGATGGGTAGGGTAAATGTTTCACCGTGCCAATGAAACACTTCCGTTTTGTCAGCGAGCGGTGGGAACGGTACACGGCAGCGCACCGGGAACCAGCCGATTTCCTTGCACGGACCGGCACCAACCGACGCGCCCAACGCCTTGGCCACCAGTTGACCGCCGAGGCAATGTCCCAGCACCGGCACTGACCGTGCGTGGGCCGTAGCGATGAGTTCCAGGGTTGGCCCGATCCAAGGTAAATCATCGTTGACACTCATCGGGCCACCCATGAATACAAGACCCCTAGCGCCGTCTATAATATTATGAACTGATGCGCCGTGGTCGATCTTGATTATCTGGTAAGAATAACCCTTTCGTTGCAAGTATTGGCCCAGATAACCCGGTCCCTCACATGAGATGTACCTAAATATGAAAATGTCTGACATTGCGCGAATTAATTCATGCACAGCGGGGTTGCGCATCAACCGGAAATGGTTGCTGGTGTTGTTTTTGATGTTTGCGGCATCAACAGTCCACGCAGACAAGCAAATTAATCTACTTGCGCTATTCAAAGATAAGGCGATTGTACACATTGACGGGGAACGCCGCCTGCTGGCCGTCGGCGAGGCCAGCCCTGAGGGTGTGACGCTGATCACAACCGATGCGGATCATGCGGTGGTCGAGTTTGACGGTCGACGCGAAACCTTGACATTGGGAATGGTTACTGTTTTCCCGGGGAGCGGAAAATCCACGGGTGGTGAAAACCCATCGGTCTCCTTGTGGGCCGATCCACGTGGATTTTTCTATGCCGATGGCACTATCAATGGGTATCCAGTTCGTTTTTTGGTAGATACTGGCGCCACCACGATCGCCATCAGCAGTGATCTGGCGCGTCGGATCGGTATTGAGTTGTCGGATGGGCAACCATGGATAGCGAACACTGCCGGGGGTATGGCGCGTATGGTGCGGATCAAGCTGGATCGTGTGAGTGTCGGCGACATCGCACTGCGTGATGTTGACGCCGGAGTGATTCTCGGGCCCCATCCCGACATTCCGTTGCTAGGCATGTCGTTCCTTGGGGAAGTGGATATGGTGCGCAGAGGAGACCAGATGGAACTAAAAAAACGGTACTAACCCGCACTCCTCACCAGCCGGCACCAACAAGCTACATTAACCGATTATGTCTGTGATTTGCTTCGCTTATCGCGCGTGATCAGCGCGTACGCGGAGTGATTGTGAATAGATTCGAAGTTCTCTGATTCCACGCTGTACGCGTCGATTCGCTCGTCCTCATTCAGGCATCCGGCTACATCGCGCACCATATCTTCAACAAATTTTGGATTGTCGTAAGCGCGTTCGGTAACGTACTTCTCGTCTGGGCGCTTCAACAAGCCATACAGTTCACAACTGGCCTCTGCCTCGACGACATCGATTAGTTCTTCAATCCATATGAATGTATTGGTGACCACGCGCACCGTGACGTGAGATCTTTGATTGTGGGCTCCATAGTCGGAGATCTGTTTCGAGCAGGGACACAGGCTGGTTACCGGTACGACGATTTTTATCTCGGTTTGTGTTTTTCCGGCGTATACCTCTCCCGCGAGCGTGACCTGATAATCGATCATACTCTCTACGCCGGTAATCGGGGCGTTTTTAGTGACGAAATATGGAAACACCATTTCAATATGTCCTTTGTCCGCCTCCAACAATTCGGTCATCTCTTTGAGCATGGTCTTAAACGAACGAACCGAGATTTCTTTTTCATGCTGATTGAGGATCTCGACGAAACGTGACATGTGGGTGCCTTTGAAATTGTGCGGCAGCTCCACGTACATATTGAAACTAGCTACGGTATGTTGCTCGCCGCCGCTACGATCCCGCACGCGAACGGGATGACGGATGTCCTTCACGCCCACCTTATCGATGGCCAGTTTGCGGCTGTCCGGGCTGCCCTGAACATCATCAATGGGCAACTTTTCTACGTTGATACGATTAGGTGAAGTCATTGACATAGTCGGATTGGTTGTCGCGGCGTTTTCTTCAGTGGTGCGCCGCGATCATCGTCGGCGAACGCCCTAGTCTAAGCAGATTCCAATATGCCGGCAAGCGGAACCGGCGCCGCTTCGACTATGGCTTGCTTGATTCCCGCGGCATCCAATCCACATTCTGCCAGTATTTCCGCGGGCTTACCGTGCTCGAGGTGATGATCGGGCAGGCCGAGGTTAATGATGCGAATGTCGATGCCCCGCGCTGATAGGTACTCATTCACCGCCGATCCAGCGCCGCCCATGACGGTGTTTTCCTCTACGGTCACTAATAGCTCATGGTCAGCGGCCAGTTGCTCGAGCAAATTGCTATCTAACGGTTTAACAAAGCGCATGTTGACCACGGTTGCGTCGAGCTCGTCTCCCACCTCGAGGCTCGGCGTCACCATGCTTCCGAAAGCGAGGATCGCCACGCGGCGCCCGCTGCGCCGGATTTCGGCGGTCCCGATCGGCAACGCCTGCATCGTCTGGCGCTCCGCTATGCCGGGACCGGTGCCCCTTGGATAACGCACCGCGCAGATCCCGGAGTACTGATATGCGGTGTAGAGCATGTCGCGGCATTCGGCTTCGTCCGATGGCGTCATGACCACAACGTTCGGCAGGCAACGTAGGTAGCTTAGGTCGAATGCGCCGGCATGGGTGGCGCCGTCGGCACCGACGAAGCCGGCACGATCGATGGCCAACGTGACATCGAGGTTCTGAATACTGATGTCGTGAATCAGTTGGTCGTAAGCCCGCTGAAGAAACGTCGAATAGATCGCAACCACCGGTTTCAAGTCTTCGCAAGCGAGTCCGGCGGCGAATGTCAGCGCATGCTGTTCAGCGATACCCACGTCGAAGTAGCGATCGGCATACTGTTCGGAAAACTTTACCATTCCCGAACCCTCGCGCATCGCCGGTGTGATGCCGATGAGTTTTTCGTCCATCGCGGCCATGTCGCATAGCCAGTCGCCGAATACCTGGGTGTAGGTGCGGCCACTTGGCTTGTTCTCCATCTTGCCGGTATCAGGATCGAACGGCGTGACGCCGTGATAAGTGACTGGAGCGCCCTCGGCCGGTTTGAAGCCCTTGCCTTTTTGGGTCACCACGTGCAGGAAGCGGGGACCCTTCAACGCCCGCATGTTTCGCAGCGTCTTGACCAGGGTCTTGATATCGTGGCCGTCAATAGGTCCGATGTAATAAAAACCCAGTTCCTCAAAGAACGTTCCTGGCATGACCATTCCCTTGGTGTGTTCCTCCCAGCGTTTGGCAAGGCTTTTTACCTGGGGCAGGGTGCTCAACACCACCTTACTTCCTTCGCGGACACTGGTGTACGCCTTTCCGGATAATATGCGTGCCAGGTAGTTGGAAATTGCGCCGACGTTGGGAGAGATGGACATGTCGTTGTCGTTAAGTATCACCAGCATATCGGCATCCATGCCCCCGGCATTATTGAGTGCTTCGAATGCCATGCCCGCGGTAAGTGCGCCGTCGCCGATGATCGCCACCACCTGACGCTCATTATCTTGCTTGGCGGCGGCCACCGCCATGCCTAATGCCGCGCTGATCGACGTGCTCGAATGTCCGGCACCAAAGGTGTCGTATTCGCTTTCCTGGCGTTTGAGGAAGCCCGATATCCCCCCTGGTTGACGGATGGTATGCAACTGCTCGCGCCGACCGGTAAGTATCTTGTGAGGGTAAGCCTGGTGCCCGATATCCCACACCACCCGGTCATCCGGGGTCTTGAATCCGTAATGTAAGGCAGACCGTGCCCAGTCCCGCGGCCAGGTGGCCACCGGTCCTGGAGATGGTCTCAATGAGAAATCTGCGCAACTCGTCACAAAGCTGCGGCAGTTGGTTTGCGCGCAGCATACGCAACTCGGCCGGGTAATTAACCTTGTTTAGCAACTGATAAGGGGGTTCCGCCATCGCTCAGTAAGTCCGGTGCACGACCATCTCCGCTAACTGGCGTAATGTATACGCATTTTTCGCCAGCGTGTCGAGGCAATCGATAGCCTGCCGGTATAGATCTTCCGCCAACCGTTTAGAGGTCTCCAGCCCAATGATCGATGGGTAGGTGGGTTTGTTGCGCGCCCGATCAGCACCGCTGGTCTTGCCCAAAGTGGCAGTGGTGGATACTTCATCGAGTATGTCGTCCACGATCTGGAATGCGATACCGAGATGCCGGCCGTATTGATCCAAGGCCGCTAGTTCGGTGGTACTAGCGTCCCCGCATAGCGCCCCCAGTTGCACGCAAGCTTGGATCAGCGCGCCGGTTTTTCGTTGATGGATCGTGGCTAATTGATCACGGGATAAATTTCGGCCCACGGCCTCGAGGTCCAAGGCTTGTCCACCGGTCATTCCGGCAGTGCCCGCGGCCTTCGCAAGACACTGGACCATCTTCAGACGTCGTGGGATATCGGCGGGTGTTGCCGAGTCCGCTGCGAGGATTTCAAACGCCAAGGTGAGCAGCGCATCCCCGGCGAGGATGGCGGTCGCCTCGTCATAGGCGATGTGGCAGGCTGGTTTGCCGCGTCTCAAGTCGTCGTCATCCATCGCTGGTAGATCGTCGTGGACCAGTGAATACGCATGTGTCATTTCCACCGCGCAGGCAGCAGTATCCAGCAACAATGGGTTGGCGCCCACTGCCTCGCCGCTGGCGTATACCAGCATTGCCCGCACACGCTTTCCGCCGTTTAGACACGCGTAGCGCATGGCTGCAGTTAATCGCTTGGGTGTCGCATCCATGCCCGATAGAAAACCATCCAAAGCAGCTTCAACGCGGTCTCGATACTCGCGTTGTATGGTGTCGAAGGAGGCGTGATTCACTCTTCCGGCGAGAACGGTTCCACGGCAAAGTCGCCGTTTTTCTTGGTCAGGACCTCTACTCGCTGCTCGGCTTTCTTCAGCGTGGTTTGACAAGTTTTTGCCAGAGCGACGCCGCGTTCAAAATCTTTTAGTGATTCCTCCAAGGTTTGATCGCCGCGTTCCAGTCTCTCGACAAGCTTCTCGAGCTCGGCGAGAGAGGACTCGAAATCCGCGAAATCAGGCGTAGCATCGTCTTGTTTGGATCTTTTAGGCACGTTTTTTGATCGGCTGATTGATCTGTATGCAGCGCATTTTAACCCGAATGTGCGAGACTGGCGCGTATTTCTCGGCACCGGGTGGTGAGTCTTACCGCACGGTGGCGGTCACCGATGACCCCACATCCGAGGCATTCGATTACCATATCGGTCCCGGACATGAGCGCTGTGCAGTTCTTGGACCGGTTGCTGAGGTGCGTGTCAGATGTGCGGCGCAAGGCCATGGATCGTGGGCGTGAACTGCCCCGCGGGCCGGTGGTTCGCGGCCTTCGCCTAACACTACAAGGCGTTGCCTCAGTCCGGGCCGAAGCGCTCGACCATGACCCCAGGGGCGGCATGTGTTGCCGGGTGATGTACGGTTGACATCTTTCAAGCAACAATTTAGAATCATTCTAAATCTGGAGATCTCGTATTTTCCAGTTTCTGTGCCCCTGAAATCATAGACATTCGGAGATCAATGATGGAGTTAAAAGGCAGCAAGACTGAACAGAACCTAAAAGATGCCTTCGCTGGCGAATCACAAGCCAATCGCCGCTATCTGTATTTTGCGGCCAAGGCGGACGTGGAAGGCTACAACGACGTATCCAGCGTGTTCCGCTCGACCGCGGAGGGCGAGACCGGCCACGCCCATGGGCATTTGGAGTATCTAGAGCAGGTCGGCGACCCAGCAACCGGCCTTCCTATCGGTGGGACCTCCGACAACTTGAAGGCGGCGATAGCAGGCGAGACTCACGAGTACACGGACATGTATCCGGGCATGGCGGCGGCCGCACGCGACGAGGGCTTCGACGAGATTGCCGACTGGTTCGAGACCTTGGCCAAGGCTGAGCGTTCCCACGCGAATCGATTTCAAAAGGCATTGGATAGCCTGGACTGAGACCCGTTAAACGCCACATGCGCTGCGAATTCCAAAGGGCCGGGTCATCCGGCCCTTTGCTACAAGGCGTTTTGATAGAAGCTTAATCATGAATGAAACACCCCGCGAAGGAAGTCTCGAGGCACCCGAGAGGCATCCTCTAGATCTGCATGACCCATCGTTTTACGATCAAGACGCACTGTTCAAGGAAATGGAGCGCGTCTTCGATATCTGCCACGGATGCCGCCGCTGTTTCAATCTGTGCAATGCCTTCCCAACCTTGTTCGATGCCGTCGACGAATCGGAGACCATGGAATTGGACGGAGTCGCGAAGGAGGTCTATTGGGATGTCGCGGATCACTGTTATCTGTGCGACATGTGTTTTATGACCAAGTGCCCCTACGTGCCTCCCCACGAGTGGAACGTTGATTTTCCGCACCTGATGCTGCGTGCTAAGGCGGTCAAACACAAGCAGGGCCGCTCAAAGACGCGGGATAAGCTGCTGACCAGCACTGACACCATCGGCAGGCTGGCCGGTATTCCGGTGGTCGTTAACATGGTGAATGCGACCAACCGCAGCACCATGGGCCGTAAACTGCTGCAAAAAACCCTGGGGGTACATCCGGCCGCGAAATTGCCGCGTTATCATCACAATACCTTCAGCAAGCGGCACCGCAGAAACGATTCGCTGCGCGCCGAATCCACCGACGCAACCCGCGGACAAGTGGTGCTATTTGCCACTTGCTTCGGTCGCTACAACGACCCCTCGTTGGGTGAAGATTTGGTCGCGGTTTTCGAACACAATGGAATCTCAGTTATGCTGGCGGATAAGGAGCGGTGTTGCGGTATGCCGAAGCTGGAATTGGGCGATTTCGAGGCGGTGACCAAGGCCAAGGAGACCAACATACCGATGCTCGCGGAATTGGTGGATGCGGGATGGGACATTGTGGCACCGGTGCCATCTTGTGTATTGATGTTCAAGCAGGAATTGCCTTTGATATTTCCTGACGATGCGGCGGTCAAAAAGGTTCAACACGCGATTTTCGATCCATTTGAGTATCTGGCGCTGCGACACAAGGCCGGTAAGCTGAATATCGATTTTGAAAACTCGCTGGGAAAGATCGCCTATCATGTTCCGTGTCATCTGCGGGTGCAGAATATAGGGTTAAAAACCCGTGACATGTTGTCGCTGGTTCCGGACACCATCATTGAAGTGATCGAACGTTGTTCGGGACACGACGGTACCTATGCGGTCAAACAGGAATTTCATGAGACATCGATGAAGATCTGCCGCCCAGTGGTGAATCGGGTCCGCCAAATGGAGGTGGATCACTACATGAGTGATTGTCCGATGGCCGGCGATCAGATTGCCAACGGATTGCAGGACGGGAGTGAACCGAAACATCCGATGGCGTTGCTGCGTCGTGCTTATGGACTCTAGATGTGCAGTCACGAAAAACGGAGTGAGACAATGAAAAAACTAACGCGCGAAGATTTGTATTCTCTCGAACAGTATGCCGAATTGCGTTCCGAATTTCGTACCCGAGTAATGGCACATAAGAAAAATCGGGTCGTGCGTATCGGAGATCATGCTACTTTGTATTTCGAGGATCGGCTGACGATGCAGTATCAGGTTCAAGAAATGCTTCGTATCGAACGTATTATTGAGCCGCACGGCAACGATGAGAAACTCAGCGCGTACAATCCGCTAATTCCCGATGGACAGAATCTGAAAGCGACTTTCATGATTGAGTACCAGGATGTTGAGGCGCGCAAGAAGGCCTTGGCACAGCTTGTTGATATCGAAGATCGAGTCTGGATCAGAGTGAATGGCTTTGAGCCGGTTTGGTCAATTGCCGACGAAGACCTGGAACGCGACACCGCGGATAAGACTTCGTCAGTGCATTTCCTGCGTTTCGAATTTTCACCTGCGGCGATACAGGCTGCCAAACAAGGCGCAGAGCTCAGTATCGGTATCGAACACGATCACTATCAAATGGCGATCGATTCGCTACCGAAGCCGATAAAAAACAGCTTGCTTGATGATTTCGACTGACGTTGCGCAGTCGATACCATAGATAACGGCGGCGGGGTCGATCTTCCGTCGAGTCGACCAAGGCGCCGGCCTTGGTCCACTGGTGTAACCCGTTATGCGTCTTAGTTTTTGCGACCATCGACGTCGGAAATACTTTAAGCAGCGGCATATTCGTGTATGATTGGCCGCCAATGGAATGTTCAATATAACAACGCGTAACTGACGCTGGTTAGCGGGTATGAGTGCGGTTTACGACTCGTCTGCGATAGAAGTGCTAACCGGTCTGGAGCCGGTCCGCAAGCGGCCTGGGATGTACACCCAGACCGAACGCCCCAATCACCTCATCCATGAAGTCGTCGATAACAGCGTTGACGAAGCCATCGCCGGTTATGCCGACACCACACAGGTGGTCTTGCACGAAGATGACTCCGTCACCGTCGCCGACAATGGCCGCGGCATGCCGGTGGACAAACACAGGGAGGAAGGTATTTCCGGGGTCGAGGTAGTCCTCACTCGTCTTCATGCCGGCGGTAAATTTTCGAATAAGACCTACCGATTCTCCGGGGGGTTGCACGGGGTCGGCGTGTCGGTGGTCAACGCGTTATCGAAGCGCTTGGAAGTGTGGGTCCGTCGCCAAGGGACGGAATACCATATGCGCTTCACTAACGGGCACAAAAGGACTGAGTTGAAGGCGGTAAGGAGTGTTGCCAAGCGGGTCACTGGAACCGTGGTGCGTTTCTGGCCCGATCCAGGTTTTTTCGACACCGTCAAGGTGCATGTCCCTAGATTAAAGCGTGTGTTGCGGGCAAAAGCAGTATTGTGTCCGGGCCTGACAATCAGTTTTCATGATGAAAACGATCCGGACAACGACGAGGAGTGGTATTTCGAAGACGGTCTTCAAGATTATCTAACCGGTGAACTGGACGGTTACGAGAAGATTCCACGGTCCTCGTTTCTGGGCCAATTTCAGGGAAACGATGAAGAGGCGGACTGGGCGATTTTGTGGTCTCCGGACGCCGACGAGCAAATCACCGAGAGTTACGTAAATCTGATTCCAACGCCACAGGGCGGCACGCACGTCAACGGTTTGCGTACCGGGCTAACGGATGCCATACGCGAGTTCTGTGAGTTTCGCGACATGGTGCCGCGCGGTGTCCGGCTAACCCCGGACGATATTTGGGATAAATGTAATTACGTGCTGTCGTTGCGGTTGAAGGACCCTCAATTTACCGGCCAAACCAAGGATCGCTTGTCATCCCGCGACACCGCAGTGTTTGTGTCCGGGGTCACCAAAGACGCGTTTAGTTTGTGGCTCAACCAACATATTGAAGACGCCGAGCGCATCGCACAATTGGCAATCGATCGTGCGCAAGCGCGATTGCGCGCGGGAAAGCGCGTTGAGCGCAAGAAAATTAGCAGTGGCCCCGCATTACCCGGAAAACTCGCCGACTGTACCAGTGAGGACTTGGAGGTAACCGAGCTGTTCCTGGTCGAGGGGGATTCTGCGGGAGGGTCGGCGAAACAGGCGCGCAATCGGGATTTTCAGGCAATACTCCCGTTGCGCGGCAAGATCCTGAACACTTGGGAAGTCGATTCTGCGGAGGTGCTGGCATCTCAGGAAGTACACCACATCGCCGTGGCTCTGGGGGTGGATCCCGGGTCGAGCAATCTGGCCAGCCTGCGTTACGGCAAGGTGTGTATTCTTGCCGACGCCGATTCTGATGGCGCCCATATTGCGACGTTGTTGTGCGCGTTGTTCGTTCGTCACTTCAAGGCGCTGGTAGAAGCAGAGAGGGTTCACGTATCAATGCCACCCCTCTATCGCATCGACGTGGGTAAGGAGGTCTTCTATGCCCTGGACGATGACGAGAAAAAGGGGGTCTTGGATCGTATCGAGGCCGAAAAACTGCGCGGCAAAGTCAACATCCAACGGTTCAAGGGGCTGGGCGAGATGAACCCAATGCAGCTACGCGAGACGGTGATGGATCCGCATACCCGGCGGTTGGTGCAGTTACAGATTAAACGCGGCGACAGCACTAATAAGATTCTCGATCTGTTACTGGCCAAAAAGCGGGTTGTCGACCGCAAGACCTGGTTGGGTAACAAAGGAGATCAAGTAGATATTAGTTAGTTGGTGAAACTAAAAAATAGAACGCTTGCATAAATTGGAAGTGTAAAGTCCAAAATTTAAAGGTCTATTTTTTAGAATTTCATTGAACTTTGTACTTTTAACCTTGCGTTTAATTTTGTCATGCCCAGAAAACGTTCTCGTTCTTCCACTCCTCGCCAGAGTTCTTTATTGGATCCTTTGACTTCTACAGTGGAAGTCGAGCGTCTGCCCCTGGCAACGTTTGCCGAGCGCGCCTATCTGTATTACTCGATGTACGTGATCTTGGACCGGGCGCTGCCGTTTATCGGCGATGGTCTCAAGCCGGTTCAGCGGCGAATCGTCTACGCGATGTCGGAGCTGGGCCTGCATGCGGCCGCTAAACACAAGAAATCGGCACGCACCGTGGGCGACGTGATTGGCAAGTTTCATCCTCACGGTGACTCCGCTTGTTACGAGGCAATGGTGTTGATGTCACAGCCTTTCAGTTACCGCTATCCGCTCGTTGATGGTCAGGGAAATTGGGGCTCGCCGGATGATCCAAAGTCATTTGCCGCCATGCGTTATACGGAAGCGCGCCTGGGCCGTTATGCACAAACCTTATTGTCGGAGTTGGATCAGGGGACGGTGGAATGGATGCCCAACTTCAATGTATTGTTAAATGGTGCCTCTGGGATCGCCGTAGGTATGGCCACGGATATCCCACCGCATAATGTCCGTGAAGTAGTGGCCGCATGCGTGCGTTTGTTGGAGTCCCCGCGAACTTCGGTGCGGGAGCTTTGTGAACATATCAAAGGACCGGATTTTCCCACCGATGCGGAGATCATCACACCGGCGGACGAGATCCGGGAGATCTACACCACTGGCAACGGATCGATCAGACAACGCGCTACCTGGGAAAAGGAGAACGGCAACATCATCGTCACCGCTCTACCTCATCAAGTGTCGGGCGCCAAGGTCTTGGAGCAGCTGGCTGGACAAATGCAGGCGAAAAAATTGCCTATGGTGGTGGACCTTAGGGATGAATCGGACCACGAGAACCCCACACGGTTGGTTATCGAACCCCGTTCCAATCGAGTCGATGCTGAAGCGCTCATGAATCACCTGTTCGCAACTAGCGATTTGGAACGCAGCTATCGAGTCAACTTGAACATGATTGGCCTCAACGGCCGTCCCGACGTATACAACCTGCGGGACTTGCTTGGCGAGTGGCTCAAATTTCGCATCGAGACGGTACGTCGGCGGCTGCAGTTCCGGCTCGACCGAGTCACCCGAAGGCTGCATATACTTGGTGGACTGCTGATTGCTTTTCAGAATATCGACGAGGTCATTCGTATCATTCGTAAACAGGATGATCCCAAGCCGGTTTTGATGAAGCGATTCAAGCTCAGCGAGGTACAGACCGAGGCGGTTCTGGAACTCAAACTGCGCCAGTTGGCCAAGCTCGAGGAAATTAAGATCAACGGGGAGCAAAAAGAGCTGACCGTTGAGCGTGACATGCTCGAGGCGATATTAAAATCCAACGTACGCTTGAAACGTAAGGTACGCGATGAGTTGATCGCCGATGCGGATGAATTTGGTGATCCTCGTCGCTCACCGATCAAGGCGCGCGTGGCGGCGAAAGCGATGGATACCAGCGAGCTGATTCCCACTGAATCGGTTACCGTGGTGCTGTCCAAGAAGGGCTGGGTTAGAGTGGCCAAGGGGCATGATGTGGATCCGCCTACCCTCAGCTACAAATCCGGTGACGGCTATTTGCAGGCTGCCAAAGGTAAATCCAACCAGCTGCTGGTTGCCCTGGATTCAAACGGTCGCACCTACGCAATGCCGACCCACAACTTACCGTCGGCACGTAGCCAAGGGGAGCCATTGAGCAGTCATTTAAGCCCGCCTGCGGGTGCCGGTTTTGCAGGTGTGATGCTGGGCGATGAGGACGCGCTGCATGTATTGGGGACGGATTTTGGATATGCCTTTATCGCCAGGTTGGGTGAACTGTATACGAAAAATAAGAAAGGTAAGGCGACGCTGCGCGTTCCATCCGGCGCTCGGGTGTTGACGCCACGACCGGTGTCGGATAGTAAAACCGGCTATATCGCGGTGGTGACGACGGCGGGTTATTTATTGAGTTATCCCCTCGCGGAGTTGCCACTAATGGCAAAAGGGAAAGGCGTGAAAATGATCAACATTCCGAGAAAACAACTCAAAGGCGGGGAGGAACGTGTATTTACGTACGTAACGTACGTTCCTGATCAAAACTTGATAATACACGCGGGGAAGCGATTTCTGCGGCTGAAGTCAGCCGATATTGAGCACTACATCAGCGACCGCGGTCTGCGCGGACGCAAACTACCTCGAGGCTTCCAGCAGGTACGAGAAATAGAGGTTGTTTAATCCGCGATATGCGGGTAATGATGATTGTTGCATGCTAGCTTTTGAATTCAACAAGATGGTCATCACTGTCTTTACTATCTTCGTTATCCTCTTCCTGTGTTACTTCGGCTTCCTCTGCGATCACGAAATAGTCATCGGCGAATAACGGTTCGCTGGGCCGGATCTCCACGCCCATACGACGTATATCCTCCCAAATCGTTCCATCCGGATCATCAAGTGCGGCGCGGGTTAATTTGGCTTGGCGGATGAATTCGTCGCCTTCACCCAAGATACGCAACACCCGGAGCAGCTGGAGGCGATAATCCGTGTTATTAGGTTCTTTATCTACTAACCGGATCAAGAGATTCTTGGCGTCGTTGTAATAACCACCGTTGATGTAAAGTTCCAATTCGTCCAACACATCGGTCTCGCTGACCTTCATTGCTAATTCTGAATCCCGTAACTCCCCGGTCAAGAACTCGGTCCCTATACCCAAGGCCTCCTTTATCTCTTCAGTTTCGTCCGCGTCGGTCGTCAGCGACGAAAACAGTGGGGTGGCGGGGGTCGGTTCCTCGGGCGCCGTGAAATGAGGTTCGGATTGTTCTTCCGGCGGTGTGGTTGCACGTTGATACAGAAGGCTGGTTTCGCTGTGTTCGCGAACAACGCCTGGTTTTTCGCGGCGGGCAATCAGCCAGCCCACCAATGTGCCCAGGGCCAACACCAGCAGTCCCAAGATAATGTTAATGGGTGTTAAATAACTGAGGCTGGAGCGCGATGACGTAAGGGTGCGATTTATTGTTGCGGTCATGTCTTCCAGCCGCTGTTCCAGCCCGGTGATCTGTTGCTCGCGGTTTGACAGCTGATCTTGAAGCGAATTGACCAGCCTTTCTAGGCGGTCGACATCTGTTGCCAGCGGTTGTGGCGGTGATGGAGGTGCCATAACACCGGGTTGTATGGAGTCGGCAGGCGTATCTGATGTGGTCGCCTCTGGGGTTTCCAGGTGCCGCTCGTCGGGGCCGGCGGTATCAGTCGCTACCGCCACCTTTGCTGTTGGGTCCAACAGTTGGCTCAAGCGGGTATCTGCCGGAAATGACGCGGCTGCCATGGACGCGGTTTGCTCGAGCTTGAACCGTGGGGCAAGGTCAAATCCGATTTCCGGGGTGGTGGTCTGTGCGGCCACGTCGCGAACCGCTTCTGGTGCCGCCGCCATCTCTGCTTCGATCAGCGACGTCTCTCCGCTCGACAACGATATGCGTTTTCGCCACACGTCGGTCTGTAGGGCCAGTGCTTGTACGGCCTCGCGCTGTGACGCTTGTGCCAATGTTTCCGTAGAGGGCAAATTTAGATATACACCAGTCTTGAGCGCATTGGCGTTATTTTCGATAAAGGCACTCGGATTGGTTTGAAAAAGCCCCCAGGTCATCTGCGCGATGGTGACACCGAATCCTCGGCGCGTCTCCATCGCGATCTGCGACAGCGTTTGCCCGTTTCGCACCGGGCCGTAACGATCCCCGCTTTCGGTCGTCATCGCCTGGGCAGCCGGCGCCGGTTTCGTGGGTGCTGTTGCGGGAATCGGTTGCGGTGGGCGTTGCGCCGCCGGCGCCGGGCGCGTGCGCGCCACGCGGGTGGGATATTCCACCGGATCGAGTAACACGGTATATCCGCGCACAAACGCCGCCCGCTGCGTTTTAATGCTCAACATAAACGCCAAAAACGGTTCGCTAACGGGCTCTAAAGTGGTGATATGCAGCGTGCCCGTCGACCCAGGTCCGGGGATAATCTCAAACCGGAAGTCGGCCAATACCGGCGATACTTCATATCCGAACTCGCCAAAAGCGGCGTTGGGCGCGAGTCCAATATCAACTCCTTTGAGTTCCCTTAGCGACGTATTGGCAAGTGGAATTTCGATCTTGAGCGGTTGGTCCAAATACGATTGGACATTGGCATCCCCGACCGTAACCGCGTGGCTCAAGCCCGGCATACCGATATACAGACACAGCGCACCAAATATCCATGAGCGTGGCTGAAGCAATCTTTTATAGTTCCTTGTCATTACTGTTTGGTCAAACACCCCCGCAGCACCTTTTTGTAATATAGCCTAGAAAATTCAGATAGATCAATGAATTGGTGGTTAATTTTAAGAACATTAGTGATTTGTTTGATCTTCGGTGAGAGGGTCGGTTCGACCTGTCATACGGGTGATCTTGATTAATGTCCCCGATTCGTCGCCAGCCCGCTGTAGCAGCACATTAGTCGCCCCCAGGTCGCTGTTTTCAATAGTGATACTGATTTTGGGCCCATTTTGCGTTGGCACCCGGAGCACTTGGGCCGGCGATATTCCCAATTCGTGGGTGTAGAAGTCGGCCACCTTGCCGACTGGATCGCCACTGTGCAAAGTTGCCATCATCAGGGATTGTGCTCCCTCTGCCATCTTGTCCGTCATTTGCCAACTGCCGCCATCTCGAGGTACCGCCCCGGGGTATATGCGAACCCCGAGCCGCTCTTCCGTAATCGTCGTGAAAGCCGTATAGGAGGCGGTTCCGGGTAGCTGTGTTGACGGCTTGTCTGTCGGCATAGGATTGCGAGATACATCAGTATCAAGTTCTTTGGGTCTGGAGCGCTCGCAGGCACTAAGGACCGTGATCGCTATCAGTAACATTGGCAGCGACGTACCAAAAAGTAGCCGGTGATTGGATAACATATAGACTATGGTGTCGTGTGTTGCACGCTTTTGAAGCGTCTACATAGCTCGTGGTCAGGGCCGAGCAGGGCGAAGATGGAAAACATACCACGACGAGCCTGTTCCTTGAGCGGGGATTCACTCTCCGCAATCTCAGAAAGTTGCTCCAGTGCGCCAGCGTAGTCGTCCTGCATGAGTAGACAGGCACTTAATTGATAACGCGAATGTGGGTCATTTGGGTTGACTTCTAGGGCTTGCTTCAATGTGTCTATCGAGGGGGCCTGATGGGCTATTTGGATAAATCGTAGATGGGCGGCTAATAAATCGATCTCAGGATCTTTAAATGCAGCGCGTGGGAGCTTTTCCAACACTTCCAACGCTTGTGCATGATTGCCCTGCTGGACCAATACTTTCGCCTGATTGAGTCGGATTCGATGGTCATCTGGCGCGGTCTTGGCCGCGTGATCCATAATCACCACCGATTCGTCCAATGCCCGTTTTTGATACGCCTTGGCTGCCTGCAATCCGCCTCGTTGCGCCACGCGCGGCAGATACTTATCGATTGTGTTCCTGAAAAATTGTTCGGAGTAGGCGCCGTGCACGGTTTCCGCAAGTTTCTCCCGGTGGTAGATGCGTACCGTTGGTATGCTGATGACACCTTGTTGTCTCGCGAAGTCTCGATGGGTATCAGTATTCATCAAAGTGAGCAAGAATCTTCCGCCAAAGTCATCGCAAAGTTTCACCAAATGGGGCAGCAAGCGCATGCATGGACCGGCATTAGGCGACCAGTAAAATACCATAACCGGTCCGCGCTTGGAGTTATCCAAGACCATCGAGTTGAAGTTGACTGGATTTATGTCGTGAATGTACTGCGGCGTATTCATGTGTGATCAAGCCAAAGAGGGGCTGGCTATATGGATGGCTTGCTCTATCGCTGCACCTATTATGTGACTAAGGACACACCTCCATCAACGGTGACGGCGGTGCGGATGGCGGTGACGGGGGTAACGATAAAACGGTCGGTGTGGCCACCACGGGTCATAAAACGGGCCCCAGAAATAGGGAGAGTGAAAATAGGGGTCATAGTCGGGAAGTGGCGCCCACAGATACAGATCATCGATTTGTACCACTGGAAATTGATATGGATATTTGCCGATGTTTCGGGTGACGCCTTGGGTGAGTGTACCGACAACGGTGATTTCACGTCCACGCTGATACTCCTCTGGCTCCACAAAGCCCGGTACTTGTGCGAAAAAGCGTCCCGTAGTCGTGCTGGAGTCGATGGGGCGACCGCCTCGTTGCAGACGTCTGGCAACAATCTGAATCCAGGTCTCTGTGCGTTGATTCTCGACTTCCACGATGGTGCCTCCCCAGCGCACCCGCTCACCTGCGTATCGGTCTGCGTTCTGCACCGCGGCCAGCACCGTCGGCCCTTCGATCGGCGTTCGAATACCTTGTGGGGCCGTGGCACAAGCACTCAAACTGACTGCTACAACAACCCATAAACATTGCCGTTGACGACACATAGAAGCGCTCACTTTACCTTTGTTCCACTCGTTAGTGAATTATTGAGAACCTTAAGTTCCCGCTTTGTTTCCCCACTACTGATGTATCACTATAATAACTCGTGTCACGGGTAATGGTTGACATTTAATTATCAAAATAAAAGGAAAAATTGATGTCTCAGCTCAAACCGCGGAATACGCAGACCATTTCGTTTACGGCCAGCGAGCCATTACACAAACGTGTCCCGACTCGCGATGAAGACGGGCGATTGCTCGGCGACTTTATGGTGTTGATACCAGGTTTGAGGGAATGGCCGAAGCAGCGCTTCAATGATCGCGTAGCGGGCATCCAAGCGGTGCTGGGTGGCTTCAATGAGGTCGTGTTTGCAGACCTCAACGTGCCGTTGAATTTGTTGTGGGTATCCGTGAAGGCAAAGCCGGGCATTATCTCCGCGGTTGCAGCTTCGATTCAGCATCGCGTACCCGAGGCGCGGGTCATCAGTTCTCATTAAGCCGTAAATTTCCCCAAGAATTATGAATAGGGGGCGGGCGCCTTGGTGCTAGGTCCATTCACGTACGATAGGCTTTCTCTATTTCGGTCCTGGTCAACACTCCATAGATTTTTTGCTTGCCCACACCGCGGGCCCCGGTGACATATAACGCCTCAGTACCGGTTTTTTGCAGAATATCCTGCGCTTCCTGAAGCGTCGCCAAAACATTGGTCCTAGACAGGTCCTTGCGAAGCGCTGGTATCTCCATCAGGTCGATGGTGTCGTCTTGGTTGTCTTTGAGATGGCGCGCAAGGTCTGCCGCGGGTAGCAATGCGACAGCTTCCCCCTGGTGACGAATTACAATCCAATTAGGTTCTTTCTTGAGCATGGTTTTCGCCGTGGTGCGTCTGATTTGACGCGGCTCGCGGATGATGTTGCGGTCCATGACGCTGGCGACGCCGACGCGTCGCAAAGCTTGGGCTATGGGATCGTTGCGGTAATCCAGGCCGCGCGCCAACATCAACATTCGGTATACAGAAGTTTTACCGAACGCAACCCTAGCCATCAGCCCTGCGGAAACCACCGCAATCATGCCCGGTAATATAATGTTGGGATTAGCAGTAAGCTCCAACATCGCAATCAACGCCGCTAATGGCGCTTGTAAGGTGGCACCCATCATTGCGCCCATGCCGAGCATCGCGTACAAGCCGGGCGTGCTGACATTGCCAATCCAAATCAACGCCAGTGCGCCCATCGCACCGCCGGCGGTGGCGCCGATGACCAGTGTTGGGGCGATAAGCCCTCCCGGTAATCCCAGTCCAAGCCCTGCTGTGGTGGCCACCAGCTTGGCGCCGACGATAAGGACTAAGGTGGCAAGCGCCACCTCTCCCAATAACGCATCATTGACCGTGTCGTATCCGATTCCCATGATCTCGGGCACCGGCACAGCAAGTAGGCCGATCAGCAACCCGGCGAGGCCGGTGCGTATCCACACCGGATAGCGCGCAAATACATGTGTGGTCCACAGTAGCAATTGAATGAATAACGCCGCCAGACTGCCAATGATCAACCCCATTACCAATACGTATGGGAGTTCGGCGATGGAAGACCACTCCAACGGCGGCACGAAGAAGGCCGGTTCGGCGCCAAATACCGCGCGGGTCAGGGTGGTAGCACTTACCGCAGCCAGAATGATGGGGGTAAATCCGAGGATGGTGTACTCCATCAATACCACTTCCATCGCAAATATGACCCCGGCCAAGGGCGTGTTGAATCCGGCGGCGATCGCGGCTGCCACGCCACAACCAACCAGGATGCGCACGCTGTTGTTCGGTAGTCCCAGTCGCTGGCCGAGGCTACTCCCCGCCCACGCGCCCAAGTGAATGCTGGGCCCCTCGCGCCCTACTGAGTGGCCGCTGACAATGCTCAGCGCAGCGCCGATAAACTGCATAACGGCGTTACGAAAAGGCAGGTGGCCTTGATAGTAGGACAAGCGCTCAATGACGTGAACAACACCGACCTGACGAGTGGAGCTGGTTACGAACTGAAAGACGACACCTATAGTCAAACCCCCGGCTACCGGGAGTAGTACACGATATAGGTTGGGAAGGCTCTCGTACGCCTCTGCGGTGCCCGCGGGCAGGAATGTGCCTTGTGCGCTCTCTACGAGAATTCGAAATACAATGATGACCGCGCCGGATAACAATCCGCACAGAATTCCCACCAAAGACAACTGCGGCAGCGCCTCGATGTGAGCCATGCGCAAGCGCTGGCGTTCAAAAAACTGAGAGATCCCGCCGGACCAATCGGCCGACGTACCGTACTGCTGTTTAGTGTCGGGTTGCTTCGCCATCGAAAGTCAGCCACAAGATGGCGCGCGTCATCGCTTATAAAATCCTGTTGCGCTAAAACGGAATTGCGATGCCAGGCCGGGTTTGTCGAATGAGCGAGCGAAATTGTTCCTGAATTCGTTCCAGGGCCTCCTGGTTGTCGCCTTCGAACCGTAACACGAGTATCGGGGTGGTATTAGAAGGACGCACCAAGCCGAAACCATCATCAAAATCAACTCGCAGTCCGTCGATCATACTGACCTGTCCGTCCGAGAAATCAGCATTATCCGCCAGTTCCTTCATTACCACGAAGTGCTCGCCTTCCGGAAATTCGATGCGTAATTCAGGTGTATTAATACTGTCTGGTAACTGGGCGAAGACTTGCGCCGGTGGACGATCATCTTTGGACAGTAGCTCTATGAGCCGGGCACCGGCATAAAGACCGTCATCAAATCCATACCACCGCTCTTTGAAGAAGAAATGCCCACTCATTTCACCGGCCAGTGCTGCGTCTTCACTTTGCTTGAGCTTTGCTTTGATGAAGGAGTGGCCCGTTCGCCACATCAACGGAACGCCGCCCTCAGCTTCAATCGCCATAGGCAGCGTGCGCGAACATTTGACGTCATAGATGATTTGCGCGCCCGGTTGCCGGCCAAGTACATCGCGGGCGTACAAGATCATTTGCCGGTCCGGCCAAATAACCGTGCCATCCGGTGATATGACCCCGAGACGGTCACCATCACCATCGAATGCAAGGCCCAAGTCCGCTTTGGCGCTGGTCACGGCCTGGATCAAGTCTTGCAGGTTCTCCGGTTGACTGGGGTCAGGATGGTGATTGGGGAATTCGCCGTCCACTTCGCAATAGAGTTCTATGGTCTCGCAACCCAGGCGGCGGAACAGTTCGGGGGCGACCGCACCGGCTATGCCGTTTCCGCAGTCGATCGCAATCTTGAGTGACCTGCGAATATCCATATCGCCGACGATACGCTCGATATACGCGTCGGTGACCTCTTTTTGTGTGCGCTGTCCGCTACCCGACATCAATTCACCGTTCAAGATGCGTTTTTTCAGGCCTTGAATCCGCTCCCCCGACAGCGTTTCACCAGCGATGATCATCTTGAAACCGTTATAATTCGGCGGGTTGTGACTGCCGGTCACCGCCACTGCCGAGCCGACGTTCAAATGTTGGTTCGCGAAATATACCACGGGTGTCGGTGCCGGCCCGATGTCCACGACATCACATCCGGATGCCATGATTCCCTCGGAAAGGGAGTCGCATAGCATAGGGCCGGACAACCGCCCGTCGCGGCCGATCACCACCGCGGCATCACCGTGGGCTTGCGCCTCACTACCAATGGCCTGACCAATGCGGCGTGCGTTGTCTGTCGTTAAGGTGTGATCGACCACACCGCGAATGTCATAGGCCTTGAAAATCTCGTTGGGAAGGGATTGTTGATTGTTCATTATGGTATAGCTCTCAAAAACACGCGCATTATATGGTCGTTACAGTCCTATTGCACTCATCTTTCGTTCACTTCGTTGAACTCAACACGAGAATCAATTTGCGCGATGAATCGCGCGTTTGTGCACCGCGAGAGCGGCCTCGTGTACCGCCTCGGACAGCGTAGGATGCGCATGCACAGTTCTCGCGATATCCTCGGCGCTGGCGGTGAATTCCATTGCGATGACCACTTCGGCGATCAATTCTGACGCCTGAGATCCAATGATGTGTACGCCCAGTATCTCATCGGTGTGTTTGTGAGCGAGGATTTTAACGCGACCGGCCGTGTCGTCGACAGCCAGGGCACGTCCGGTGGCCGCGAACGGAAACACACCAGCGCTGTAGGGGATCTCCGCCTTTTGCAAATCTTGTTCGGCGCGGCCCACCCAAGCGATCTCGGGATGCGTATAGATTACCCAGGGAATCACGTCATAGTTGACATGCGCCGATTGACCTGCAATGAGTTCGGCAACTGCGATACCTTCTTCTGAGCCTTTGTGCGCGAGCATGGGGCCGCGAACGACATCTCCCACCGCATACACGCCCGGCACGCTGGTACGGCACTGCTCATCCACGCGGATGAATCCGCGTTCGTCTAGGTCAACACCCACTCCAGGCTCCAACAAGTTCTCCGTATAGGGCCGCCGACCGACGGCAACGACCAGACGATCAACCTTTAATTTATGTTCACCGTCATTGTCGGCATAGGACACAGTAACCGAGTCAGCGGTTGATTTCGCTCCCGTCACATTGGTACCAAGTCTGATGTCCAGTCCTTGTTGTTTGAATTGCCGTGCGGCGTCTTTGGCAATTTGTTGGTCCACCGTAGGCAACAACGTTGGCAGTGCTTCTAGAATGACGACCTTCGATCCCAGACGACTCCATACGCTGCCTAACTCGAGTCCGATGACGCCGGCACCGACGACGCCGAGACGTTTGGGCGGCTGTTTGAAATTCAAGGCGCCGGTGGAGTCGACGATATGCTTATCGTCAAAGGGTGCAACAGCAAGCTCGATCGGTGCAGAACCTGTCGCCAACACTACGTTGGCGGTCTGCACAGTATCTTCATTTTGTTGATTCGTGATCTTGATTTGGTCCTTGGCCACTAGTCGCCCATGGCCATGGATGAAGGTGACCTTGTTGTGCTTGAAGAGTCCTTCGATGCCTTTAGTCAGGGCAGACACAATTTTTTCTTTGCGCGCCAGCATGGCTGCGATATCCATGGTGGCGCCCTCGATGTGAATTCCATGGGACTGCAGTTGATGTTGCACGCGATGATACTGCGCGGAGGAATCCAGCAAGGCCTTGGACGGTATGCATCCGACGTTTAAACACGTCCCTCCCAGGGAGGGCTTGCCGTTGTTGTCCGTCCACTGGTCCACACAGGCTGTGTTTAGTCCTAGTTGGGCGCAACGAATAGCCGCGACATAGCCGGCCGGGCCGGCGCCGACGACAACGACATCATAAAGTTGTGACATTGTGACTTATCCAAGTACTGTAAAGATCTGCAGTGTTCAACCTAAGTCTGGTGCTGAGAACCCGGATTCGGGTCGTTGATATTCTGGTGCGCAAGGTTCGATATACGGGTTGAGCGCATCCAGTTGTGTCAGATTTCCAACAATAGACGCGCTGGATCTTCAAGCGACTCTTTAATCGTTACCAGAAACCGCACCGCTTCGGCGCCGTCGATGATGCGATGGTCATAGGTCAGGGCTAGATACATCATCGGCCGAATCACGATCTCGCCATCCTCGGCCACCGGTCGTTGCTCAATGCGATGCATTCCTAAGATCGCACTTTGCGGGGGATTGAGAATTGGCGTAGATAGCATTGAGCCGAATATGCCGCCGTTGGTAATGGTAAAAGTGCCACCGGTTAATTCCTCCATGGCCAGTGTTCCACCGCGGGCCTTGTCTGCCAAGTTGGCGATTTCAGTTTCCAACTCAGCAAAGTTTTTTTCGTCGGCGTCACGAACTACAGGTACAACTAATCCTCGGGGCGATGCAGCGGCTATCCCAATGTCGTAATATTGATGAAAGACGATGTCGTTGCCCTCGATAGAACCATTCACCGCTGGATATCGTTTCAGCGCTTCCACGCTTGCCTTGACAAAAAACGACATAAAGCCCAAACGCGTGCCATGCTTGTTTTCAAACATTTCCTTGTACTTTTTCCTTAGATCAAGCACTGCCTGCAGGTTGACATCATTGAAGGTTGTCAGCATCGCGGCGGTGTGTTGTGCTTGAACCAGCCGCTGGGCGATGGTTGCCCGGAGACGAGACATTGGCTGCCGACGCTCGGATCGATCCCCCTTGGTCACCGTGGACACGGAAGCGGGCGCCGCAGCTACCTGCTGTGGAACGGTTTCGATCTGCTTGTTGCTATCGAGAAACTTGATGACATCCGCCTTGGTCACCCGGCCGTCCTTACCGGTTCCCGCTATCTTTGAGATATCCAGGCTATTGTCGGCCACCAGCTTGCGCACCGCCGGGCTCATCGGGGTCGCGGTTTGCGCCACTTCAGGTTCAGGCTCGGCTTCCGGTGAGATGGAGGGTTCCGCTGCCGTCTCTGCAACCTTCGCCGGCTCAATAACGGCGAGTAATTCGTCGCTGGTTACAACATCGCCGCTGTTGCGAGCCAACTCCTTGATCACACCGTCCTGCGGCGCGGGCACCTCGAGCACGACCTTTTCGGTCTCGATATCGACCAGATTTTCGTCGCGACGAACCGTATCGCCGACCTTCTTGTGCCAGGTCAACAATGTCGCTTCGGTAACGGACTCCGGCAACATCGGAACTTTGACGTCAACTGACATGTCGTTGCTCGCTTAATGTTTCCTTGTCTTCGACAAAGGGCGATAACGCGTCATCAATCAGTTTTCTCTGGCTCTCAAGATGGATTGCGTAATAGCCGGCCGCAGGAGCCGGTGACGGTCGACGACCGGCATAGACAAGGCCTTGATCCCGCCGTACGCAAGCTCGTAAATGATGTTGGATTTGGTACCAAGGGCCTTGATTTTTCGGCTCCTCCTGACACCAGATCACCTCGTGCACATTTTTATATTGAGTCAGAATTGTGCTCACTTGGTCACGGGGAAATGGGTACAGTTGCTCCACACGGACGATCGCGACATTATTGAGTTCGCGCTTACGGCGCTCTTCCAATAGGTCGAAGTACACCTTGCCGCTACACAACACTACGCGGTCGATGACTTCGTCATTGTGTGCGTCGATTTCACCAATCGTGACTTGAAACGATCCTTTCTCCAGTTCCGAAAGTCCTGAAGTGGACAATTTGTGGCGCAACAGGCTCTTGGGTGTCATGACGATCAGCGGACGACGGTAAGGCCGGATCGCCTGGCGCCGCAACAAGTGAAACATCTGGGACGGTGTTGTCGGGGCGCACACCTGCATATTGGCATCTGCACATAACTGCAGGTAACGCTCGAGACGCGCGGACGAATGCTCCGGTCCCTGGCCCTCATAACCATGGGGGAGCAACATGACCAGACCACACAGGCGATTCCACTTGGCTTCACCGCTGCTGATGAACTGATCGATCACGACTTGTGCGCCGTTTGCGAAATCCCCGAATTGGGCCTCCCAGATGACCAATGTCTGTGGTTCCGCCGTCGCATAGCCGTACTCGAAAGCCAGCACCGCTTCCTCCGAGAGCAATGAATTGATAGCTAGAAATCGAGGCTGCGTGTCGAACAGATTTCTTAGCGGCACGTACACTTCCAGGCTATCTTGATCGTGTAATGCAGCATGACGATGAAAGAAGGTACCGCGGGCCGAATCCTGGCCGGATAAGCGCAACGAGTAGCCGTCTTTCAACAGCGAGGCATAAGCCAGTGTCTCTGCCATACCCCAATCCAACGGCAAGTCGCCTAGCATCATCTTGTGCCGGTCCGCCATGATCTTCGTAATCCGTTGCTGTAAGACAAATCCCTCGGGCAGCTCCTGTAAGCGCGTTGCCATTTCTTGGAGTTGATTCACCGCGACGCTGGTGATGGCATCGGTGTCCCAGGTTGTATTCAGGTAAGGTGCCCAATCCACCGCGTACTCGTTTTTTACTTCATGGAGAAAGTCTTCGACTACAATGTGCCCTTCATCCAGAGATGTTCGGTAGTCGTCGACCATTTGACTTGCATCTGATCTATTGAGAACCCCTGCCGCAACCAGTTTGTCTGCGTATAACTGCCGAGTCGTTGCCAGCGACTTGATCTTCTTGTACATCATCGGTTGGGTGACAGTTGGCTCGTCGGCTTCGTTGTGACCGTGCCTTCGGTAGCAAACCAGATCAATGATTACGTCCTTATTGAACTGCATGCGGTAATCGAGGGCGACCTGAGTGATAAACACCACCGCCTCCGGGTCATCGCCGTTCACATGGAATATGGGTGCTTGCACCATCTTCGCGACTTCGGTGCAATACAGTGTCGAGCGTGCGTCCAGCGGGTTACTAGTGGTGAAGCCGATCTGGTTGTTCACGATGATGTGAACCGATCCGCCGGTGCGGTAGCCGCGGGTTTTGGACATGTTGAATGTTTCCATGACCACACCCTGACCGGCAAATGCAGCATCGCCGTGAATAATCACTGGCAACACCACGTTCCCGTCACGATCTTCGCGACGTAACTGCCTGGCCTTCACTGAGCCTTCCACCACCGGATTTACGATTTCCAAGTGAGATGGATTAAATGCTAGCGCAATGTGGACAGGTCCTCCGGGAGACTGAATGTCGGAGGAAAAACCCTGATGGTACTTGACGTCTCCGGTGCCGGTGAGCTTATTTCGATCGACTTTACCCTCAAACTCGAGGAATAGCTGATGCGGACTTTTCCCTAAGATATTGACGAGCACGTTCAGTCGTCCCCGGTGCGCCATACCGATAACGATTTCCTTGATCCCTTTATTACCGCTGTGTTGAATCAACTCATCCAGGGATGGGATCAGCGCTTCGCTGCCTTCCAGAGAAAAACGCTTTTGCCCGACGTACTTGGTGTGCAGATATTTCTCAATACCTTCGGCGGCAGTGAGACGCTCGAGAATCTCTCGACGTTGGTCCGGTGTAAATTGCGGGTTAGCTAAGACCGATTCCAGGCGCTCCTGAATCCACCTTTTCTCCTGAGTATCGGTGATATGCATATACTCCGAGCCGATGGTGCCGCAATATGTTTGTCGCAGTAGATCCAGGATATCCGCTAATTTCATATTGTCCGGTGCGGCAAGCGAACCGCTATTGAACACCTGTTCCATATCGGCCGCAGTCAATCCATGAAACTCAGGGTCTAAATCCTCTACCGGTTCGGTTGTCATTAGACCCAAAGGATCGAGTTTTGCCAGTTGATGTCCGCGCACGCGATGGGCATTGATTATTCTCAGTACCGATCCTTGTTTCTCCGCCGCGCTGTACGACACAGCGGTTGATTCGGCGCCCAGTTCGGCACCCGCATCAAGCTGGCGATGTTGCAGGCTGGCAAAGAAATCACGCCACTGCCCATCAACTGATTGAGGATCGTCAACGTAACGCGCGTAAAGTTCTTCCAGGTATTGAGCGTTGGTGCCGGTGAGGAGGGTGTCCCGCGATAATTCAAAAAATGATTTGACTGGCCCGATCATTGGTAACCACAGCTTCCAGATGAATTGTTGAACCACGCGAACGAGGTCGTACCATTGAGCATCTCAGTTCGACCTGGGATGGTTCAGTGAGCGGAAATTATAAAACAATAAACCTTGTAGGGTTAAGATGTTTCGTTGTCTTGCCTAGGCTATTCTCGGTCTTCCAGTGGCACGAAATCACGTTTTTCAGCACCGGTGTAAATCTGGCGGGGTCGGGCAATTCGTGTCGTCTCATCGGCAACCATCTCCATCCACTGTGCGACCCAGCCTGCGGTGCGTGGGATCGCGAACAACACCGTGAAGATGTTGGTGGGAAATTCCAATGCTTCGTAGATGATCCCCGAGTAAAAATCGACATTGGGATACAGCTTGCGTCCAACAAAATAGTCGTCCTCCAGGGCAATCCGCTCCAACTCCAAGGCAATGTCGATCAAAGGATTTTTTCCCGTGACCTCAAATACCTGATAAGCAGTCTGTTTGATGATCTTGGCCCGAGGATCGTAATTCTTATACACCCGATGTCCGAAACCCATGAGGCGCATCTCGCCGGCCTTTACTCGTTTTATGTACTTGGCGACATTTTTCACTGACCCAATCTCATTGAGCATCGTCAGCACCGCCTCGTTGGCGCCGCCATGCAATGGACCGTAAAGGGCCGCGGCAGCACCAGCGCAGGAGACAAACGGATCGGCTAGCGAGCTGCCGACGCTGCGCATCGCATTTGTACTGCAGTTTTGTTCATGATCGGCATGGAGAATAAACAGCACATCCAACGCTCTTTCCAACGTCGGATCCGGTTCATACTTCGGTTCCGCCATGCGGTACATCATATTTAGAAAGTTGCCCGGATAACTCAGCGAATTGTCCGGATACACATACGGCAGTCCCAGGCTGTTGCGGTGCGCATAGGACGCGATTGTCGGTACTTTCGCGATTAGCCGATACACCTGCAACATGCGGGTGTCGTAATCGGCGATTTTTTTTGCATCTGGATAAAACGTCGACAACGCAGCGATGCTGCTGATCAACATTCCCATTGGATGGGCGTTATGATGGAAACCCTCCATAAGCTTCTTGCCCTTTTCGTGAAGCATGGTGTGGTGAGTAATATTGTTGATCCATGACGTCAGCTCTACTTTGTTTGGCAGTTCACCGTTAACAAGTAGATAAGCCACTTCCAGATATGTACTGTGTTCGGCCAATTGCTCTATGGGGTAACCCCGATAGCGCAGAATACCTCTGTCACCGTCAAGATAGGAGACCGCGCTTTTACACGAAGCGGTATTAGAGAATGCCGGGTCGTAGCTCAAAAGCCCAAAATCATCCTCGGATCCTTTAATTTGCCGAAGATCGCTGGCATTGATTGTGCCGCTGGTAATCTCAAGTTCGTATTGTTGACCGGTGCGATTGTCGGTGACCGTCAATGTATCAGGCATGGGTGACCCCCTTGTACATTTATATTTAGATATATCTTGAGCCCATCCTCAGCAATCGACATAACGTACATCGACAACCGCATCCACCGTTCAATGTAGAACCGACTCACGGGATTTGTTTTCGTTGGCGCTTGCGATCAGCTCATAAATCTTAGTGCGATTACGGCCTTGGTGTTTGGCGTTCAAAAGTGCACGGTCGGCACGTTTTAACACTTGTTTGTAGTTCATGTCGAAAGGATCGGTGACGCTCAAACCGCCGGTCCAACCCAGGGTGTGAAAAACACCTTCGGTGACTTCCATCGTCGATGGCAGTTGCGTCCGCAATCGACCGGCTAGAGACATCGCCACTGATAAACGTGTCTGTGGAAACACGATACAAAATTCATCGCCGCCCATGCGCGCGATCAGGTCCCGTTCCCTCACTCGATCCTTGAGTTCCACTGCAAACTTTTTAATCACCTGGTCACCGATATCGTGTCCGTACCTGTCATTGATGTCTTTGAAGTAATCCAGATCGATCAATAGGATCGATACCGGCGCCTTGGTTTCGGGTCGTTCGAATAGACCGCGTAGCCATTGTTCAAGGGCACGGCGATTACCTACGTCGCACAGCGGATCGGTGAGGCCCAGAATGATCAGTTTCTGTCGTTCTTCTTGAACCAATTTGGAGAGTGGTTTCAGCTCGTCGGTGTACAGCTCGGTGCGAAGGTGCATGCCTGAGCGTCTACCCGCCATTTGCGCCAAAAGTTTCGCGTCATGGCTAAGCGCCCTGAGCCATTGGCCGCGGGCACGCAGGTTCAGCCACAGTACCAGTGACAACACAATTCCCGCTCCGATGGCGGGGGCGATCAAGTTCCGCATTGGAACTCCCGATATGTAGAGCGACCCCAAACACACGACTATCAACCCCACCATCATTACCATGGTCAGTGCGAGGGTAACGAGGGAAGACTTTCTCAGGTTAGTGCTCAAGGACGCGTCAGGGTTGTTCCTGTTAGACGACATGTAGCGGATCTCTCAATTATGACCCGTATGTCCGAAGCCCCCCGCGGATCGGGTGGTGGAATCGAACTCTTTAACCAATTCGAATCGGACCCGTTTGACCGGCAAGAACACCATCTGGGCGATCCGATCTCCTGGCTCGATGATGACATTATGCGTGCTCCGATTCCAGGCCGATATCAACACCTGCCCTTGATAATCAGAGTCGATGAGACCCACGAGATTACCCAGCACCAGCCCTTTTTTGTGTCCCAGACCGGAGCGCGGCAGGATAACCGCCGCGAGATTCGAATCCGCGATGTGGATAGCGATGCCGGTAGGAACAAGGTGTGTCTCCCCTGGCTCGATGCGCAGATGTTCATCAAGACACGCACGCAGGTCGAGGCCAGCGGACCCGTCGGTGGCGTATTCGGGTAATGGAAAATCGTTACCGATGCGCTCGTCTAGGATTTTTACTTGTACTTTCTGCACGATAACGAGTTGCAATTTCTTCGATGAGATTCCGTGCTAATCGTTGTTTCAACATGCGCGGCAGAGACTTCGCGTCCGTCCGGTCGAGAATTATTAACTCGTTTTCATCGCTCTCGAGGCCAACATCGACATCACCGACCCGGTTGGCGGCGATCATGTCCACGCCTTTGCGCATCAGTTTTTCGCGTGCGTGGATCTCGACATTGTGCGTCTCGGCGGCGAATCCCACCGTGAAGGGCGGATCCTCCAGTCCTGCCACTGTTGCCAGAATATCTGGATTCTTGACCAGCTTAATCGTCAATTGATCGCTGCCTTTTTTAATCTTCAGCTTACGAAATTCGGCCGGCCGATAGTCGGCTACCGCGGCTACGCCGATGAAGATGTCGGAGTCGGCGACCTCCGTCATAACCGCCTGGTGCATCTCCAAGGCCGAGGTCACGGGAACCACATGTACGCCATCGGGGCATGGGAGATGCGTCGGGCCGGAGACCAGCACCACGCGGGCGCCCGCCTCTGCGGCCGCTTGTGCCACCGCGTAGCCCATTTTTCCCGAACTGCGATTGGTAATGTTACGCACCGGATCGATCGCCTCGTGGGTGGGTCCGGCGGTGATCACTACTTTGGTGCCCGCAAGTGCCCCGCTGCCATACAGCGCGGCTAAGCTTTCTACCAGCTCGGTGGGTTCCGGCATGCGGCCAGGGCCGACCTCGCCGCAGGCCTGGCTGCCCGACGCCGGTCCAAACACGGTGATGCCGCGATTGACCAAGAGTGCGACATTATCGCGGGTGGCGGCATGCTGCCACATCTGTTGATTCATAGCGGGTGCGATTGCGACGCGGGCTTCGGTGGCCAGACACAGGATGCTGAGCAAATCATTGGCCACACCGTGAGCCATGCGCGAGATGAAATCGGCGCTGGCGGGGGCAATCAATACTGCATCGGCCCAGCGAGCCAGTTCGATATGACTCATCGCCGATTCGGCATCTGCATCCAATACATTACTGCGGTGCACGGGTCGCTCACTGACCGCCTGCAGGGTTAGGGGGGTGATGAAATGTTCGGCGTTCGCGGTCATGACCACACGCACGGATGCGCCGGCATCGCGTAGCCGGCGGACCAGGTCGGGGCTCTTATAAGCGGCAATACCGCCGGTGACGCCGACAATGACTCGTTTTTGACTTAGGCTCGACATTGCTGAGGTGGAAGTGTACTGTGGGGCAAGTGGGATTGGAAACGTATAAAACGGAATTTTTACTGTTAATTAACGACTAAGGAGGGTCGTCATGTCGATTGTTCGCTGGCCCGTGAACGAGCGCCCGCGGGAAAAGCTCGTCGCGCGAGGTGCCCATACTTTGTCGGATGCCGAGCTGTTGGCGATTTTTCTACGCACCGGTTTCAGCGGTCACACTGCGGTAGATTTAGCGCGAGGATTGCTCCATCGCTTCGGCGGATTGCGCCAGTTATCAAATGCCGAACGCAGCGTCTTGTGTAACGAACCGGGGATTGGGCTCGCGAAATATGTCCAGCTGCAAGCGGCCCTGGAGTTCGGACGGCGCTATTTTGCCGCGGAGTTGCCACGCGGCGCCGGTCTGACTTCACCAGGCCAGGTCCGTACGTTCCTGCGCGCCCAGTTATGGGATCGGCCCTATGAAGTATTCTGTTGCCTATATCTGGATACCCGGCACCGGGTGCTGGCGTTCGAGGAATTGTTTCGTGGCACCATAGATGGCGCGTCGGTACACCCCCGAGAGGTGGTCAAAGCGGCGTTGGCGCGCAATGCCGCCGCGGTAATTATCGCCCACAACCATCCATCCGGGGTGGCCGAACCGAGCGCTGCCGATGAAGCGCTGACCCAGCGTCTGAAACAAGCATTGGCCCTGGTCGACATCCGACTGCTCGACCACTTCGTCGTCGGTGAAACCGAGGTTGTGTCCCTCAGCGAACGGGGGTTGGTGTAAGGGATTCGGCTGCAGCTGGCCCCGGGCTGCCGTTTTTGGTATAAACCGGTTCCCACTACGGTGAGTATTAGGAAATAATCATGCCACGAGTCTGTCAGGTGACCGGCAAACGTACAATTCGGGGAAACAACGTTTCCCATGCCAACAACAAGACCCGCCGCAGCTTCCTGCCCAACCTCCATTATCGGCGGTTCTGGGTAGAGAGCGAAAATCGGTGGGTGCGCTTGCGGGTGTCCAGAAAAGGTTTACGCATCATCGATAAGAAGGGTATCGATACAGTTTTGAAGGAGCTGCGATCACGCGGCACAAAGGTATAAGGAGGGCAATATGCGAGACAAAATCAAGCTCGTTTCTTCAGCAGGTACTGGCCACTACTACACCACCACCAAGAATAAACGCACGATGACCGGAAAATTGGAGCTCAAAAAATATGATCCCGTGGTGCGAAAGCACGTGATCTATAAAGAGGCAAAGATCAAGTAGAAAGGGAAATCGGCAGCTAAGCATCAAGCCCGGTTCCGTACCGGGCTTTTTTATGCATGTTTCCGCTTATCCTCGATCAACGAATGGATCCGGGACGTGAGCACCATTTCCATCGCCAGACCCATCTTGCCGCCGGGTACTACGATAGTGTTGGGGCGGGACATGTAGGAATTGTGCAGCATCTGCAGCAGATAGGGAAAGTTCTGACTGCCGTGCTCGCGAAATCGGATCACCACGGCGCTTTCATCCGCAGTTGGAATGTCCCGGGCGATGAATGGATTGGAAGTGTCTACCAGGGGCACGCGTTGGAAATTGATGTCGGTGCGCGAAAATTGGGGCGTGACGTAGTGCACGTAGTCATACATACGACGCAAAATAGTATCCGTGACGACGTCCGTGGCGTAACCTCGTTCGCCCGTGTCGCGATGGATCTTCTGTATCCACTCTAAGTTGACCACCGGCACCACCCCGATCAACAAATCCACGTACTTGGCGACGTCTACATCGCCATCGACGACGCCACCATGCAGGCCCTCATAAAATAGCAAATCGGTGCCTCCAGGGATAAGTTCCCAGTCAGTAAATGTGCCGGGTTCCTGATTATATGGGGCCGCCTCCTCCTCGTTGTGTAAATACCGCCGAATCTCACCGCCGGCAGACTGGCCGTAGCTGCGGAACAAGTCCTCGAGTTTGTCAAACAGGTTCGCTTCCGGGCTAAAATGACTCAGATTTTGGCCCTGTGCTTCAGATTTACTAATGGCCGCTTTCATGTCGATACGGTTGTAGCGATGAAAGCTGTCGCCTTCGACGATCACCGGATTGATTTGTTCGCGCCGAAAAATATGCTCCATTGCGGTTTTGACTGTGGACGTGCCCGCGCCGGAGGAACCGGTGATGGCAATTATCGGATGTTTTTCAGACATGCCTTTCCTCTTAAGTTATGGTGTCCCACGTAGTCTATAGTTTTTCATATACAACCTTGCCGTCGGTTCACGAGAGGGTATTTTACGTCAAACTTCCATGCCAAGCCGTGATAATTGAATCTCCCCGCGCTTATGCGCGGGGAATCATCCCGGCTACGCCGGGATACACTGGACTCGGCCGGTTGTCGGCAAAGCCGCACCCGGCCTCGT
>CAMYMN010000039.1 GCA_947259395.1 uncultured Gammaproteobacteria bacterium
CTACTTCGGCCCCGAGCGCGGTGCGACCGCCAGCGGTGTCCACGCGATGATCGTCGAAGTGGAACCCGAGACCCTCGATGTCGAGGTTCAGCGCTACGTCGTGGTGCACGACTGCGGAGAGGTGATCAATCCGTTGATTCTCGACGGCCAGATCCACGGGGGTGTGGCCCAGGGGATCGGCAACGCCTTCTACGAGCATCTGGTGTTCAGCGAGGACGGCCAGTTGATGAATGCCTCGTTCATGGACTATTTGCTGCCGACGGCGCTCGATGTGCCGCGGGTCGAGATCGATCACGAAACGACCCCGTCGCCGCTCAACCCGCTGGGTATCAAAGGGGCCGGCGAAGCTGGGGCGATACCGGTGGGACCGCTTTTTGCGCAGGCCGTCGAGGATGCCCTGGGCGAGGCCGGGCTCGAGTTGCGCGATGAAGAGGGTAAGATGCTGGTGGACAACGTAGTCTTCGACAGTCCCGCGGAGAAGGCCGGCGTTGACTTCGACCAGGAGATCCTCAACGTGCAGGTGCCCGCCGAGCGGCCACCCAAGCAACTGGTGTTCATCCCCGCGCTGGCGTTGCTCGCGTTGATCTGGTTCCTGCAACGCGGACGCCGCACGAAGCAAACGCCAGCCACCGCCTAGCCACGGTTGCTAGCATCGATACAAGATTCTAGGAAAACGACATGTTCAAGACTCTACTCGTTCCGATCAACATCGAAGACACCCGGCATAGCCAACACGCGATACAGGCCGCCATCGGCATCGCGCAGCGCGACGGCGCGGCGCTGCACGTGGTCACCGTGGTGCCAGGCTTCGGCATGCCGCTGGTGGCCTCGTTTTTCCCCGCCGACGCGATGCAAGAGGCGAAAAAAGAAGTGGCCAAACGCCTGCACGACTATATCGCAAAGACGGTTCCTGATGCGGTCAAGACCACACCCAAGATCATGGAGGGCAATCCCCCGGAATTGATCGTCGAGTACGCCGACGCCATTGGCGCCGATCTCATCGTCATGCCGCCCCACGACCGCGGCGCAATCGATCAGGCGTTGTTGGGGTCGTGCACGACGAAGGTTACGCAGCACGCCCACTGCTCGGTGATGGTGGTGCGCGGTTGACATGTTGTTGTCATCCTAAGGCGCCTTCCTTCTTGTCATATAAAGGATTTGTCTCAGAAGGGGTATGCTGGAGAAGGGAGGAGAAACGATGCTGTCAAAGGCTATGAGCCTCTCGGGATGCGCCGTTCCCTCCCTTCACCAGCGGTTCCAAGAGCCTCTTTGAACAGGTCTCGTTAAATCGCCTTTAACGAATATGAACAGGCCAGGAACCGTACCATCAGCACTGTGAGAGGATAGAAGAAAATGATGAACAAGGCACGTACTTTTGAGCCATTTTGTCGCTGTACTGGCCTTGGAATCGATGTTTCCAAGGCATCCCTGGCGGTGGTCGGGGTCGAGGGAGAAACAGTGTGGCGTATGGAGATTGCCAATATAGTGGAGGCCATTGAGGCCCTGGCCAAATCGCTGAGTGAGGGCGGCTATCGCCACAAGGTGGTGTGTGAATCGACCGGGCATTACCATTTGTTGCTGGGGCTGATCATGGCCCGTCATGGGCTGGATTTACGGATTATCAATCCGTTGCAATCGAGCAAACATCAGCAATCACGGATCCGCAAAACCAAGACCGATAGCATCGATGCTTATGTGCTGGCGACCATGTGCGAGACCGAGCGAGACTTGCCTGCGGCGCCCCATTTGCAGCCTACGCAGGTGTTGATTCGCCTAAAACAAGGGCAATTGCACGCCTTGGATAAGCAGCTGCAACGGTTGACGCAGAGTGTGAACGCCTATGCTGAGACCTATGCCCAGTTAGGCTTGGAATCGAGTGCCAGTGCGGTGGCACTCCAACAGGGGATCGCGGCACTAAAGGCCACCAAGCGGCACCTACAAAAAGAGTTGGAGGCGCTGTTCGCACAGGGCGAACACAATGACGTCGATATGGCCAAACTGCGCGCCGTGCCGGGCTTCTCACCGATGGTCGCCGGCCTGGTCAGCACCGCTTTTGATCGTCAAGCCAAGAGCGACCGGTCGTGGGTTGCCTATGCGGGCCTGGACGTCAGCATCCGGGAGAGCGGCACATGGCGCGGTCGCGGAAAGCTGACCAAACGCGGCAACAGTTTCTTACGCAAACGATTGTATTGTGCGGCATGGGGTGCGGTGATGAACTACGATGAGGTACGTCATTATTACGATACCCTCAAGGCGGCCGGTCGGAATCACGTTGAAGCGTTGTGCATCATTGCGCGGAAGTTATTACGCATTGCCTACACCATCCTGGTGAAGGGCAAGGAATATGACCCAGCCCTTGCCTTCGCCAGGCAAATTGTTGACAAGTCGCTTTAACAGGCATCCTGAGGCATTTAACCGCCTGTCCTGCCTGAAGTTCCCCTGCTGTGCGGGGACAAGCGCAGGTAATGAATCTCACTGTCTTGAGCTCGCCGCCATCATTAATCACGGTAAGATGCCTCGCTACGCTCGGCACGACCAACAGCAGTTCGTATTCCTCACTGCATTCGGAATGAAAGTTCAGTGTTCGGAACAACGTAACATATCCTCAGTGATTGCGGTCAATAGATCTGTATCAGGCGCGGCGGGCCGGCTGCCAGTCGATCTACCTGCAACAACGTCAACCGATTAGCACCCTCTTTAAAGGCCAGCTCGGGAAGCAGCGCGGAAAATTCCACACGTTCACCGGACGCACCCGGGTAGGTGCGCGTGACCGCCTCAATGCGGCCATTGAGCGCCACGGCTATGATCCCAGGGGGGTTTCCCGAAACATGACCCACGACGTGGGCAGGAACAAACGACTCGCGCCGCACATCCTCATACAAACGTGCGTTCATCACCACCGCTGACCGACGAGCAGGACGTTCTATCTGAAGTTGGTTCAGGCGTTGGCCAACTAAATCCCCGGCAAACCCGCCATCACCGGTTTCTTCACCCCAGCGCCGGCGCGTGCGGTCACTCGGGATCATCAGATCAGAGGGTAACCGCCACTGCCGCCAACCGTCGAACATGGTCTTGTGAGATCGCTCGGGCCCGGTGAATGGCGAGCGGCCGTCCGTTGGCCAATCCAGCGGTAAACCCAGGACATCGGCGATCGCCGGTAAGATATCCACCAATTCCACGTTACGATCGCTGACCACACCGCGTTTCTGTTTCGGCGTTTTGATGAACAACGGCACACCGGCTATATCCCGTTGATTGACTTCACTGATGCCACGCCGCAGATCACCGGCGCGGATGCTGACACCGTGATCTGCGGTGATGATGATCAGCGCCTCGTCGTATAGTTTTTGTTGCTGCAGCCGTGCGATAAGATTTCCAACGATGCGATCCACGAACCGCACTTGCAGCACGAACCGCTGTGTCGCTTCCGCCAAAGCCAGTGAATCGTCGGACCACACATCCAGATTGTTGCGCTTGTGGATGCCGCGGATGAGGGCGTGCCGGAAATAGATGGTCCCCGAAGGAAAATACTCGTAAGGCATGTGCGGCAAGTTGGAGTGCATGAAATATAATCTCGGCGCCGGCGAAGCTTCAATCGACCGAATAAACTCCTGCGCCTGCCGGTGGCGGCCATAGTCGTCAATATCCGCCGCCCGTTGATCCATTCTGAATATTCCGAAGTCGGCCCACGCCTGATTGATGGGCGGCAGCTTGGCGCGCCACGGCGGCGGCGTCACGATATGCATATAAACGGTTGTCACGTCCAATATCAGACGGCGCACTGTGTTTAACGAAGCGCTGCGCAAGGACCGCGAACACACATCTGTTGGACAAAGATCGGTAAGCGGTTCGGAAACCCGCATTTGGTACGTACCGGATAACAGCGTGAACAGGTTGCGTGGATAATCGTTGACCGTCGGCGCCCGCACCTGGCCCACAATCTTGTACTGGCCGGTCAAGATCGCCGGTAACGCCCACTCAGTGCGGGTATCGACCGCGGTGGCGTTACGAAACCAATAACTCCCGTTCGCCAACTTGGCAAAATTGGGAAACCGCTCGGCATCGATCGAAGGCCCACCGCCGGTCAACACCGAGGTCGGCAACTCGTCAAACACCACCATCACAATCGGCGGCGTCGCGTGCGCACGCGCGGTTGATGTCTTTGGCGTTGCGTCCGGTGCAAACAAATACTTGGATACCGGCTCGGTGAGAATAAATATCGCCGGAAACACGATTACCGCGGGCGTTAATACAGTCACCACGGCGCGCCCGGCGCGGGTTGCGGTATACCCCCACAACGCCAGCAGCCAAATCAACGTCGCAAAGATCCCGGCGATCACCCATGGGATCGTCACCAGCTTCCATACCGCCGCATACACGATCAGGGCCACCAACACGGCGATCACGATGGTGTGCAGCACCAACCCAGTAGCGCGGTGGATCTTCCCTACCAGCGACAGCATTCCCCACAACGAGACCGGGATCAAGAAACTCAGCACGCCGGCGAGGGCGAGGATTTGGAGGCCGGTGAGGTGATGCGCAGTCAAAAACGCCGGGTAGCGGCCCATGAGGTCATAAACCGGTTGCGCGACCGCGAATCCCCACAGCACGAGCAGATGATATTTCGGCGGTAGTATCACGCGTGATTTACGGATGCTGACTATACTTGGAGCAAGTTTGGCAAAGATATTACAATACCCTGAGTGTCACTCAATCCACACCGCAAACGGAAATCTCATAGATGAGCTATTTACGCGTCTTGGCCCCGGTAACCGCTGGGTTTGGCCTGTTCAGCGCCCCCGCCTTTGGGTACATGGACCCGGGCAGCGGCAGCCTGTTGCTGCAGATCATCCTCGGTGGACTCGCGGGTCTGGCCGTCGCCGGTAAATTGTTTTGGCACCGCATCATATCTTTCTTCCGCCCGCAACGACAGGAACCGGAATCCGCTGACGCCGAGGACGGTTGAGTCTCCCGCGCAGCGCAGATTAGGCGACTAACCTCTAACTTTCAATGACCGACATGCAACTCGAACCGGGATCATTCCGGGACCGGCATGGTCGCGTGTTCTATGTCGATGACCGGGTGTATCGCGGTTTGAGCGCCAAGGCCCTTGCGGACTGGGAATCGTTGTCGCAGACCGGCTTTTTTGAGCGCTCCATGGCCCGCGGAGACATCGTCACCACACAGCAGGTCAATCCAGATCAGGTGCCGGGGGCACCGCAACAGGCCGGAACCTGGGCCGGGTTTTTGCAGCACGCCACCGTGCCGTTCGTGAGTTACCCTTACGAATGGTCGTTCAGCATGTTGCAAGACGCGGCGCGGTTGCATCTGCGCTTGCTCGCCGAGGCATTGGATGAGGATTTCATATTAAAAGATGCCTCTGCCTACAATGTGCAATGGCTGGGCGCGGCTCCCGTGTTTATCGACATTCCTTCTTTCGAACGCCGGGCGCCGGGGCATCCGTGGGCAGGCTATCGGCAATTTTGTCAGCTATTTCTGTATCCATTGATGCTGCAGGCTTATAAGGACATCAGCTTTAGACCGTGGTTGCGCGGGCAGATCGACGGCGTTGAACCGCAGGCAATGGCCGGCCTGTTCACCGGCCGTTCGCGCTTCAAACCAGGTGTGCTCACCCACGTGACGCTGCAGGCGCAGCTCCAAGCCAAAGCAAGCGACACCAAACGCAATGTGAAGTCAGACCTCGAACGCGCCGGCTTCAACAAGTCGATGATCGAGGCGAATGTGAAGCGGCTGCGTCGCCTGGTGGAACGTCTGACTTGGCGCCGATCAAGATCCGAGTGGTCACATTACACGGAACTTGGTCACTATTCGGACGCGGACAAAAATGCCAAGGCCGATTTCGTGCGCCGCGCCGCCGCCACCCAGCACTGGGCTTTGGTCTGGGACATCGGCGCCAATACCGGCGCATTCTCCCGCATCGCCGCCGACCACGCTGACTACGTCGTCGCCATGGATGCGGATGAACTTGCGGTGGAACGCATGTATCGATCACTGCGCGAACAAAACGAATCCCGCATACTTCCACTGGTCGTCAACCTCGCTGATGTCTCGCCCGCCCTCGGCTGGCGGGGCATGGAACGAAAAAGCCTGACTGAGCGTCAGCTGCCACAGTTGACGATGTGTCTGGCGTTGATGCACCACATCGTTATCGGTGCGAATATACCGCTGCAGGAGTTCGTAGACTGGCTGGCGGAGTTGAACAGCGCACTGATCATTGAATTCATCAGTAAACAAGACCCGATGGTGCAGCAGTTGTTACGCAACAAGGACGATGTTTACGAGGACTATGACGAGACTATTTTTGAAAATTCAATAAAACGTGCATATAACATTACCGATAAGCAAACACTCGGCAACGGCGATCGGATACTGTACTTTGTTCAATCAAAATCGGCATGAAATAATGGACAACGACGACGTCGACGTCATACAAAAAGAAACCGTCTTCAAAGGCTATGTCGCCGTTGATCGTTACCGGCTGCGTCACCGGCTGCACGGTGGCGGCATGAGTGATGTGCTCGACCGGGAAGTGGTGGAACGCGGTCACGTCTCAGCGGTGCTACCGGTGGATTTTGCGCGTGACCAAGTTGTGTTAATCAGAACATCCTTGGTTGATGGAATGCGTCGCAGGAATTATCGAACCCAATGAAACCGCAGAACAGGTTGCCCGCCGCGAGGCATTGGAGGAGGCCGGATGCCGGGTGGATGTGTTGATCCCGGTGCAGCGGTTTTTCACCACTCCGGGCGCCTTAACCGAGAATGTGCAACTGTTCTGCGGCGTCGCCGACAGCCGCGGCATTGGCGGTGTACATGGTGCGGTACACGAAGGCGAAGATATCAAGGTGCACGTCGTCCCCGTAGACAAGGCCCTTCAGATGGTCGATCGCGGCGAAATCAAGAACGCCATTACGCTGATCGCGCTGCAATGGCTGGCGATCCATTATCATGATCTCAAGAATCAAGGGCACTGAGCGAAGCGCGACGGCATGAACGAAACGCAATCTTCGCAAAGAGTCCGGCAAGCCGCCGAACGCTATGAAGATATCCGCCGGGTCACGGTGATTGGCGGGATCATCGATCTGTTGCTTGGACTCGTGAAAATAATTGTCGGCAAGCTGGCTTTCTCACAGGCGTTGGTGGCCGACGGGGTGCATTCGCTGTCCGATCTGGCCACGGACGTTATGGTGATCTGGGCGGCCAAACACGCCAGCCGCGAGCCCGATGAGCACCATCCGTACGGTCATCAACGCATCGAGACCGTAGCCACAATCGTTCTCGGCCTGATGCTGGCGGCAGTGGCATTCGGCATCGCTTACGATGCATTGGGCGATGTCTGGCGCCACGAGGCGGTATCCGTCCCCGGCGCTTGGGCGTTGGTGGTCGCGGTGATTTCGGTAATCAGCAAAGAGTGGGTGTATCACTATACGATACGCGTCGCCGACCGCTTGCAGTCTGAGATGCTGCGCAGTAACGCCTGGCATAGCCGCACCGACGCCATTTCCTCGGTAATCGTGATCATCGGGGTCGCCGGCGCCATGATCGGCTGGGTTTATCTGGACGCGATCGCAGCAGTTGCCGTGGCGCTCATGATTATCTACATCGCGATTAAGATGGTGCGGAGCGGGATACTTGAGTTGATCGATACCGGGGTGGAACCCGAACGTCTGCAGGCCATGACGTCAGTCATTCGCGAGACCGAAGGCGTCGTTGACGCCCATGATCTACGCACGCGCCTTATGGGCGCCAATATTTATCTAGATGGACACGTGCTGGTAGACCCAAAAGTCAGCGTCTCCGAAGGACATCGCATCGGTGAAGCGGTGAGACACAGACTGAAGCAGGAGTTCGATGAGATCACCGACATCACTATTCATATCGATTCGGAAGACGATGCGTCGTATCAGCTGTCGGATAAGTTGCCCCTGCGCAACAAGCTAAAGCAACATTTTCTCGATCAGCTGGCAGATATTCCCCAGGCCCAGGGAATAAGACGCATCACTTTCCACTATTTAAATGGCCGGATCCATGCAGAGTTGTGGTTACCGCTGCTGTTGTTCGATAGCCTCGAGCACGCGCAACAGGTGGCGGCCGAGATCCGTCATCGGCTGAATCAAGAAGACAACGTCGCGAAGGTCGACGTGTTGTTTAGTTAACACTCTGTTTCAAGGCGTTAATTCCGTCTTCGAGACCCTTCAAGGTGAGCGGAAACATGCGGTCTTTCATCAATGCCTGTGTCATTTGTATCGACTGGGTGTAACGCCAGCTGGATTCGGCGACAGGATTCAGCCATACCGCATAAGGATAAGCCGCCAATAAACGGCTCGCCCACACGGCTCCCGCCTCTTCGTTCCAGTATTCAATACCGCCCCCGGGCATGGAGATTTCATAGGGACTCATGGACGCATCGCCGACGATAATGACCTTGTGATCCCGCCCGTAGGTGTTGATGATCTCCATCAGGGTGATCTGTTCGCTGCGTCTTCGCAGGTTGTCCCGCCACACAAAATCATACAAGAAATTGTGAAAGTAAAAATACTCCAGATGCTTGAACTCCGAGCGTGCTGCGGAAAATAACTCTTCGCACGTGCGCACGTGGATATCCATGGAACCGCCGACATCGAGAAATAACAACACCTTCACTGCGTTGTGGCGTTGCGGGATCATTTTGATGTCGAGCAGCCCGGCATTGCGCGCCGTGGCGCGTATCGTATCGTCCAGGTCCAGTTCCTCCAAAGCCCCCTGTCTTGCAAAACGCCGTAGTGGACGCAAGGCAAGTTTCAAATTGCGGGTACCCAAGCTGACGTTGTCGTCCAGATTACGGTACTCGCGACGGTCCCACACTTTCACCGCCCGGTGATTACGGGATCGGTCCTGCCCAATGCGCACACCCTCCGGATTGAATCCGTACGCACCATAGGGCGAGGTTCCGGCGGTACCGATCCATTTGCTGCCGCCCTGATGACGATCTGTCTGCTCCTGCAATCGATCGCGCAGGGTCTTCATCAACGCCTCCCAACCTCCCGATGTCTTGATCTTTCGTTTCTCCTCATCGCTCAACAATAATTCCGCCTGTTTGGCCAGCCATTCCTCGGGGATATCGCCGAATAACTGCTCGAACCACTCCTCGAGGCCTTCGAAGTGAGCGCTGAAGACCTTATCGAACCGATCGAAGTACTTCTCGTCTTTGACCAGAGTCACACGCGACAGATAGTAAAACTCCTCAGCGGAACAACCCGCCACGTGAAGCTGCAGGCCTTCCAACATCGCCAGGTATTCAGTGACCGAGACCGGAATACGCGCGTTACGCAACTTATGAAAGAATTCAACGAGCATCGCGCCGGTTCATGAATATCAAGCGTTCAAACAAATGCACGTCTTGTTCGTTCTTGAGCAATGCCCCGTGCAAGGGAGGGATCGCTGTTCGCGGTGCGTCGCTACGCAATGCCTCGCGAGGAATGTCCTCTGCCAGCAGCAACTTGATCCAGTCCAGCAGTTCCGACGTCGAAGGCTTCTTCTTGAGGCCAGGTACTTCGCGCAAATCAAAAAACACCTCTAGGGCATCCCGTAACAAACGCTTCTTCAGTCCCGGGAAGTGTACGTCAACGATTCTCTCCATGGTCGCTTTGTCTGGAAATCGGATGTAGTGAAAGAAACATCTGCGCAGGAAGGCGTCGGGAAGTTCTTTTTCGTTATTGCTGGTAATAACCATGATCGGTCGATGCTTGGCAACAACACGCCGTTGAGTTTCATAAACAAAAAACTCCATGCGATCGAGTTCCAACAACAAATCGTTGGGAAATTCGATATCCGCTTTGTCGATCTCGTCGATCAACAGCACCGGCTGCAATTCGCTATCAAACGCTTCCCACAGTTTTCCTTTGACGATGTAGTTGGCAATGTCATGCACCCTCTCATCACCCAGCTGGGAATCTCGCAGCCGGGCTACGGCGTCGTATTCATAGAGCCCCTGTTGCGCTTTGCTGGTCGATTTGATGTGCCAGCAGATCAGCGGCCGATCCAGCGCCTTGGCAATTTCTTCGGCAAGCTGTGTTTTGCCGGTACCGGGTTCGCCTTTGACCAGCAAAGGCCTGGCCAGGTTAACCGCGGCGTTGACTGCCATCATCAAATCGTCAGTGGCAACGTAGGTATCGGTGCCTGCAAATCGTGTCTTCATCGTCTCTCCTTATCCTCTCGTGAGCCCGATCTTCGTATACAATTCGGCGTTTCGCAAACAGCCGGATGTGAACGTACCCGCCATGCCATTTCGCTTATCGATGACCGCCCTACGGGCCCTGATGATTGTAGCCCTTGGATTGAATGGCTGCGCGTGGTTGGCGCCTGCCGGCATCAGCGGTGCGGTGGCGTGGCGTGACTTGCCCGCATGGGACCAAGACCGCCACGCCGAAAGCTGGCCGGCGCTGCTCCGCAGTTGCGACAGATTGGCGCGCCAAGATCGATCCTGGGAGCGGGTGTGCCGCGCAGCACACGGATTGTCCGATCCCGACAACGCCCAGGCACGTGAATTTTTCGAAACATGGTTCACACCGCACAAGGTGCGAGGTAGCGGTTGGCGCACCCGTGGACTGATCACCGGTTACTATGAACCCCTGCTGCGGGGACGCCTCACACCTTCGGAACAATTTCGCTATCCGATCTACGCGCGTCCCCAGGATCTGCTGATCGTGGACTTGTCGGCGTTGTATCCAGAACTCAAAGATAAACGCGTGCGCGGTAAGCTAATTGGTAATAGGGTCGTTCCTTACCATGATCGGCAGCAGATCGACACTCAACAGGGGCTGCTGGCGGGACAAGAATTGCTTTGGGTAGACGATCCGGTGGCGCTGTTTTTTCTCCACATCCAGGGGTCGGGCCGGGTGCAGCTACCCGACGGCCGTATTGTTGCCGTGGGGTACGCCGACCAAAACGGACATCCGTACCGCTCTATCGGCCGCGAATTGATCACCATGGGAGAGCTGGCGAAAGAGGATGTCACTATGTTTTCGATACGCGACTGGTTACGTGATCACTCGCACCGTGCCGAAGCGCTATTGCATCGCAATCCCAGCTATGTGTTTTTTGCCTTGCGCCCGGGGCAACAAGACGGTCCTGTGGGCTCCCTGAACGTGCCGCTTACCGCCCAGCGTAGTCTGGCAGTGGATCGCGACGTGATTCCTCTCGGCGTTCCGGTTTGGCTCGACACTACCCGGCCGGGCACGGACTCGGAACCCTACCGACGCCTGGTCCTAGCTCAAGACACCGGCGGTGCCATCAAGGGCCCGGTGCGCGCCGATTTGTTTTGGGGTCGCGGCGCCAACGCCGAGCGCATGGCGGGTCTCATGAAACAGCCCGGGCGCTTATTCGTGCTGCTGCCCAAAAAAGTACGGTAAGACTGCCTTGTGCCGTAGCTTGACCAATGGCACCCTGCCCCCAGCCCGCAGCGTTTCTTCCACAACATGGGGACAATGGATGCTCCGGCGTGCGTGGCAAGAATAAGGGGCGGGACTATCTCGGCGCTGGCTCGGTCTCCAACACCCAAACTTGCGCGACACTCAATAAAAAATAGCGCTTGGTGCGTCGTGCGGGCTAATTGATTAAATCAATGATCTGCGGATGCCGCTGAGGTGTGACCAACCGCACCTTCGCGCGCTTAGCGACGCGTAAGCCTTTCTCGAGATCCACTTTTAGATCATCGGCAGCGAATACGAGATCGTCTTTTCCGTCCAGGCAGGTTGTCAGCTTCACTTCCTTCAAATGCATGACGTCGGCACCTTCGAACACCACCTGGTCGGCGGTGCCATGTGCGGTGACCGAGCCATCGGTTGCACCCACGACCCGCGCTTCGCGGCTCGCCAATACAATTTCCGCAGGTCCTGACTCCATGAGGTTGCGGTTGACGTCATAGTGCAGCACGGCCGTCTTGACCACATCACCCCTTGGCGTCGTGAGGGTCACCAAACCGCGGGCTTCGATCTCTTGTTTCTCTTTGTCGAAGATCAACTCATCCGCATACACACGATGGCCACCGCGAATCAATTGTGTGTATCCACGCAAATGAACAACATTGCGGCGCGGAAAGTCGATCTCATCCGCCTGGATCTTTACCGGCGCATCAACCGGGGTTTGAACCTTATCGCCCGCTTGCGTCTGTTCGGCGGGCATCGAGGCATGAGTGATCGTCGCACAATTATCCTGGGCGTAGGCCAACGCGGGTGCGCCGAGCACCGCAACGGCGCATGTGATGACGAGCTTTTTAATGTTCTCTAGCATTTCGATTGTCTAACGGGCCGCTGTAACAGGGGACTTACCCGTGGCGACGAATATTCCAAAAACCTGCGGACAAAGACTACTGTTGTGATGCGATGTTAAGGGGTAAGACCGGATTGACAAGATTTTTCTGTCAATAACTATATATAACTTAAAAACTTGCAAATCCCAAGTTTTTGTCATTATGCATCGCGGTGATCGCTTGATAGGGACCCGCCCGGTCATCAATAATCCGTCGCTGACGCGGACCTGACGCCTAGCGGGCGCCGAGATCACACCATGAAAACGCAATTAAATGTCAACTAAACAAGCAGTTACAAAACTCCCACCGCAGTCGAGCGAATTGCGCCGCAGGGCCGAGTACCGGTGGTCGGTGTCCAAGTTCCTGTGGAAGGCGGTGTCCTCGCGTTATCACCCGCTGCTCGCCCAGCTGGTGGTCACCCGGCGCTGCAACCTAAGTTGCGGTTACTGCAACGAATACGACGATTATTCGCCACCGGTCCCGCTGGAACGACTGCGCCAGCGGGTGGCCGCCCTGGCGCGGTTGTCGACCGCCGCAGTGACCTGCACCGGCGGCGAGCCGTTGATGCATCCGCAGCTCGAACACGTGATTCGCGCAATACGGGATCACGGCATGATTGCCACCATGATTACCAATGGTTTCCGTCTCAACCGCACGCGCATCGAGACGCTAAACGATTGTGGCTTACAAGAGATGCAAATCAGCATCGACAACCTGGAAGCCGATGAGGTGTCCATGAAAAGCCTCAATTCCGTGGAAAGCAAATTGGCTCTGCTGGCTCAGTACGCGCGTTTCAAGGTCAATATCAATTCGGTGCTCGGGATCAGCGATGAGCGGACGGAAGACGCCTTAATAGTGGCGCAACGCGCCAAACACTATGGTTTTTACCACTCCGTCGGCGTGCTACACGACGAAACCGGCACCTTGAAGCCGCTTAGCCGCAAACAGTTTGCGGTGTATCGGCAGATCGGCGGGCATTCCGGCTCACTGACCCACAAACTGAATTACCACCTGTTCCAGAAAAATCTCATTCTTGGTGAACCCAACGATTGGAAATGCCGCGCCGGCGCTCGCTACCTGTACATCTGTGAAGACGGTAAGGTGCATTGGTGTTCACAACGGCGTGGTTATCCGAACAAGGCGATTGTGGATTACACGCGCGAAGACATCCGTCGTCAATTTCACACCCGCAAGGGCTGCAGTCCCAGTTGTACCTTGAGCTGTGTGCATCAAATGAGTGCGTTCGACGAATGGCGCCGGCCACAAGGTCTGCCCGACCCCCACCCTGAAGACAGCTAGCGGACTACGAATTCAAACTCCACCGGGCCGCGGCGGTCGCGCAGATGCATGAAGGTCCTTCCGCCCCTAACCAGAACCGTCACCACGCCCCAACTTAGGGCCATCCACAAACCAAGCTCGACGCTACTGAGTAATGCGGTCAGTAGGATGATCCACACATAAATATTGCGCCTTCCTGCTACTTTTCGCACCATCAGGTCAAAGGTTGTGTAGTTATCCAGACGCCGCCCGTGTTTGCGGCCTTCGAAAAACCAGAATACGCCGGCCACCGCGGTGTCTGCAAAATTGCACATTATCAACGCCATGCCGGCGGCAAAAACCGGTGCGCTCGGATCGCCGTGGGACAGCACCCATCCCAGCGCGAACCACCACGAATACTCGAAACACATGTCGAACGCGTGCTCGAACTGCCCGATCCGCGAGGTCATCAATTTCAATCGTGCGAGTTTTCCGTCGATGCCGTCCATCACGCCAACGACAGCGGCCAATAACAGCGCACTCATAGAATGACCGGTGAGGATTAATGCGGTGACCCCCCAGGCGACGATATTGGTGATCAATGTCAACTGATTCGGTGTGATCGACATACGGCACAGCCGGGCGATGGCCCAGTTTTCGATGGGCGCATGCAGCACCTGGGCGGGCCAATCCAAAGAGCCCTTTTGCACCGCTTCGATCAAACGCGCTTCGGCGGCGGGGACATCGGCCGCGTTCGTTACCCGCATCCACACGCGGCGCCGGTCGCGGCGCAGTGCGGGATCGAAGCTCGGCAGCGTATTCACGTCGATCTGCCTGACGTCACCCAAGGTCTCCAATCTGGACGTGAGTGACTGTTCGCGCGCTGCGAACGCACGAATCTTCTCCCCACTGACCACGCCTACCCCGGCAAACACCGGACCATGTCCCGGTTGCGGGGCTGGTGCGGCGTCGGCGGGCGGATGTGAGTCCACCAAGATGCAATCACCCTCGGCGTTTAGCACCGTCTCGATGAGCGCTTTTTCGACGACAAAATCACCCGACACGATCAATGCGGATTCAGTCTCGGCCACCAGCGGATGCCTACGCAACTCTTCAAGTGTGTGCCAACGAACCGACATACCTCGCGGAGCCAGTCGTTTGCAATGATCATTCGCCAACACGTCGTCGTCTTTCACCACCACCTCGACAGCATCGATACCGCAGGCTTTGAGTGCGCGTATATGCCGTTCCAACAAGGTGACCCCGCATGCCTGGGTGAATGCGATAGGTTCCGGTGACGCGGAGTCCTGAGAGGTGGTGGCAAGTATGATCGCTTTCATCAACGTTTTTGGGGCGCGGAAAAGTCGAATACTGGTTTTGTTATCTAGTGATGCTGTGCCGGGCGCTCCACGCCCAATGTATAGTGATCTACGTTCTTGCGTGCGTTTTGAACGAACGGCGACCATCGTATCAGGTTGACGACCAGCTTGTTCATCAGGGAAGCGGGAAATGGAAGCGCACGGATGACATCCATGAATAACACCACCCGCGTGCCCGCAGTATCATTCCACACCTCGTGCTCGAAGGTGTCATCAAACAATAAGCTCTTACCTTGCTCCCAAACGCGCATTTCATCACCGACCCGTATGCGGCACTCGGCAACGGGTTCTGGGACAATCAAGCCCAAATGGTAACGGAGAATGCCCTTATACGGCCCGCGATGCGCTGGGATATGTTTTCCAGGCGCGAGAATCGAAAAAAACGCAGTCAGCATATTCGGCACCGCCTCCACCAACTGGGTGGTCTGCGGACAACGACGGCAATTGTCTTCCGCCTTGTAGCCATACCCGAACAGAAAGAATGTCTTCCACCGCTGATCTTGAGTAATGCTGACCTGATCTTGGGATATGTCCTGAAAGTTTGGCAGTCGGTCTTGATAATTCATAATTTGTTGTAGCTCGCCCAGGATGGATTGCCAGTTACTTTCGAGCCGCGCTATCCACGGGTACTCATCGCAGTCATAAAACGGCCGATCCGCATTCGGATCCGCCTTGACGATCGAGCGTTCCAGTTTTTTGATGACATAATGACCGGCCCGCATCAGCGGTCTTCGTTGCCAGTCGGGTACTAGTTCATCCATTGGGAGGAAGCCTAAGAGAGGAGGTTATTTGTTGTATTGTCCGATCGGGTCGGCAACGGAGGGTAACGGTTCGCCCAGCGAAGATCAATCATCCTTAATCAAGTCTTAAGGAACCGGGCGCACGGTTATTGCGTTTACGTGCTTGCATCTTGTTGCCGAACAGCAGCTCAGCATTCAAGAGCCCTTGCAATCGTTGCACAACAAACCGTCCAGTTCCTTGCCGCGCCAGCGTCGGCGCAGATCCTGATAATTGGAATCATTCCAGATCTGTTTGATCGGCCGGTCCCGGCAATTGCCGAGAATGTTCGATCGTTCTTGGTCCACGCAACACATGATCATGTCGCCGTTCCACATGATCCACGCACGCCAGAAAGGAATCGGACATATCTGCACCAAATCCATGGGCCGGTTGCCGAGCTCGGCCGCCTCGATGTCGGCACTGGCGCGATTGTCGAGTTTCCTTGCCTTGAACCTGACCCCTGCCGCTTTCCAGTACGCCTTCTCGTTACTAAGGTTCGACTCCACTTCTTTCGTGAGCACCGTCCAAATATTAATCTTTGGTGTCCGCAGGCGCTGCTGCTTTTGCAGCCGCACCAACCCGAGGATGTTTTGCATCACCTTATCGTACTTCAAAGGCGGCATTGCCTTTTCGTAAACCTCGGGAATAATCGAATTGAAGCTGATGTTGATTTCATCGAGACCCGAATGCAGCAGTCGATAGGCGCGTTCCTCGGTCAGCAACGCCGCGTTGGTGATGATGCGCACTGCCGGACGCCGGCGGCCGTTGCGCTTACGCACAATATACTCGATGCGTTCCTCAATAGATTTGTCCACCAGCGGATCGTTGAGCAGATACGGATTGATCTGCACCAGGTTCGGAAACGTCAGCGCTTCATCGATGATCTGTTGATACAATTCATCGCTCATGCGTCCGGTTATCCGGTTTGTTTCGCGTCCCACTCCGCAGAAGGTGCAGCGGGCGTTACAACCGCTGCGGGTTTGGATGTCGATGGAATATGGGTAATCCGGCGTGAAACGTGTGTAGCGAAACCACTTCAGGTATTCCACGAACGGGATCGATGACGCCGACGGCGAATTGGGCATCACCACCTTGCTCACCTTGTAGCTGAGCTGGTACTTGAATTTCGCCCATTGCGCGGCGGCGGTGGTCATCAATGGTTTCGGGTGCAGTATAAAGGCTAGGAAAAGTGCGGCCGCAGTTTAGCGCCGGAACGGTGCATTGCCAACCGTCACGATCGGGGCCGCCTGCCGCGGGCGCAATCCGACCAGCCCCGCCATAAACAGCACATCAGAGCGCTGCAAAATCCCGGTGATGGCAGAGAGCGCGCCGAAACTGACGAAGTAGACAAAAGTTTTCCATACCAATCCCAGCCCGTGGGAAGACTCCACGTACAACGTCAAAACCAGCACCGGAATGGCGGCTGCAAACGCGACCACGAGTACCCGTAGGTAAAAACCGAATGGAAACACCCGCTTGAGCGGCACGTGCAGGACGTGCCCGATCTTGTGCAACACATAGATCCAGGTGACGGCCACCGCTATCAATGTAGCGATGGCCGCACCGATCATGCCCAACCACAGCACCAATGGCACACTTAGACACAAGTTGAGCAACACCGTGTACACCGACCAACGCGTCACCACCTGGGTTTGATTGACTGCCTTCAACACCGCGGCGTAAGCACCGACGCGCTGAAACAACACCAGCGAGTAGACCATGAACACCCACGCCGCATTTACATAATCCTTCGAGAACAGAACCACAATAAGATCTTGAGCGACGGTCACCAGCAGCACCATCAGTGGCAACACGATCAATGACACCTTCTTGATCGACTCGTTCCACAATCCCAACAGCGTTTCGGAGTCTCGGCGCATATGCAGCGAGACCAATTGCGGCATCATCACCGAGGCGACCGTGAACGCGATGGTGGGCACCATCGGGATCTCCCACGAGCCGACCGTATATTCGGCGAACACCACCACCGGGAGAAAAAACATCACCACATACTTGTCAACAAACTCATTGAGCTTCCACATGATCTGCGCAATGCTCAACGGGATCGAGTATGCCAACACCTCTCGCATCAAGCCTTGCGGCAAGGCTTCGGTATCGGGAGCAAAGTGGCGGCGAAAGAGAAACGCGCTGACCACCAACCGAAACACACCATACCCCACCAGGCAATAGGTGATCACCTCAATGGATTGGCCGCCAAATGCGGGAGTAGTTACGGCTACCACAAACACCAGGCTGAACAGAATGTTCACCAGCGCCGCATGCTTGGTACGATCGATGGCAATCAACGCGTTTTGGATCGGCAGTGTCGGTAATTCGATGAGCGCCAGGATCATCAGCGGCACGAACAACCCCAACACCGAATAGCCGTTGGCATTGGTTACCGCACCGATGATCAACAACAAGAGCCCTCCCGCGATACCCAACAAAAACAGCATGCGCGCGACCATCAGCGCATAACGTCTACGCGCGGTGGAATACTTACCGAAAAAATAAAAGATGCTGTCGGATAGGCCCAATTCAGACAACTTGGTGACCGTGAGGTAGGTCACCAATGCAAAGCTCAACAGCCCGAAATCTTGCTTATCGAGCAGACGCACAAGGATGATGATCGCCACGATCTTGCTGAACGCACCGACGATCTTGCTCGCCACCATGATGCTTGCCTTGGAAGCAAGCTGTGTGCCGTTAACCGCACCTGCTGGCTGCATTTCAGGGGGATCAGCCGCCATCGCTCACTCCGATGTCACCGCGGAAGCCCGGCGATGCTGCTGCCGTTTCACGATGAGCGCAAACACAATCCGGGCTGCGTAGACGATCACCGTGGCAATCGCCCATAACAACGTAACATAGAAGGCCAGCAACAGATTTCCCGTCAACGCGCCGGCGAGCCACACCAACACGTAGATGTTGCGCCGCCCGGCCACTAGCCTGACTGCTCTGTCAAACGCCGTGTGATCGTGAATTTGGTGTCCGCTGATGAGGCGATAGACACCGCATAGGGCGCGGGCCAGGATCATCACCAACAGGATTGCGAATCCGATCCACAACGCGTTGGCATCGCCGGTGGCTTGACGCAAACCCCAACCCAAGGCGATGTACCAACTAAACTCGAAGCTCACGTCGAGGCTGTGATCCAGGCGATCACCGAACGGACTACTCAATAGCTTTATCCGTGCCAGCTTACCGTCCACCCCGTCCAAGATGCCCGCAACCACGGCAATGATTAATCCCAGCAGAAAATACTCGGTTGCGAACAAATAGGTGCCGAAAAACGCAATCAACGCGGAATACACGGTGATCTGATTGGGTGTGATGCGGGTGTTTGCCGCCGCCTTGGCCAACATATTCTCGGGCCACGGATGTAGATAGCGGGCGGGAAAGTCGAGCACCCCTTTTTGCGCCGCATCGATGAGCAGGCGAGCGGCGCGATCGCGATCCGCTTCGCTGGCCGCATGGCACCACCATGGGCGCAGATGTCGCCGCAGCGCCGGCAGATAACGGGGTAACGTGTCCACACCGAGCGCGCGCACCTCGCGCATGGCGGCGCCGGAGGCGATGGCGGATTCGTTTCCATCCATCGACACCACCGCATCCCGAGCCAGGCGCCCCAAACCGGTATTGTTGGCACCATCGACCAAGCGCACCGGGACGGGAGACGCGTGTACCGCCTGATAAAGCCGCGCATCATAGACCGCCACCGCAGGCATTACCAGGACCTGCTCTGTCAACTGATGGACATGCGGCGCGTCGCTTACCTCAACCACCAGTGGGGACGCATTCAGCGTTTGCCGCTGCGCATTGATTACGCCGGTCAGGTCGTGTTTCGCCTCCAACCTGCCGCTACTCACCGGCACAACGGCGACACGCGTAATGCCTTGTGCAACCAGGTGGTGAAGATGGCGTTGGAACGGAGAGCGGCCCAGCAGTGGTTTGAACTCCGGCCACTGCTCGAGGGGTCCATGTTCCCGCACGCAAACGGTAATCACCGCCTCATAGTCGGGCCCGCTCGGATGGGGCCGTGTGGCGAGCTCAGTCAAACTATTAATTACACAGTGTTCGAAGGTCTCGACACTGTCCTTCGTGAAAATGGCTGTGCATCCTAATATGGGACACGCGTGGGCGCAACCGGGTTCCGGACCGCATCAGCAGATGCATTCAGATGCATTATTGACGCAACCCCGACGACTGGGCGTCGACGGCAGTTTGATCGCGGAACAAAACCCCGTGCGTGAGCACGGGGATGGACGCGATGCCCGCACGGTATCGTGCGGGCCACGGACGAGGCCGGGTGCGGCTTTGCCGACACGGGATGATTCCCCGCGCATAAGCGCGGGGAGATTCAATTACGTCGCGAGCCGCTGCGCCCGCAAGTTGGTGTGCCACTGCAGAATCGCGGGAAATACCGTCAACGAACTGAGCATGCAGGCGCCAAGACCGATACACGCCACCAGGCCGAGAGACTGCAGTCCGAGGTTCGACGCGGTCAACGTCCCGGCAAACCCGAGCATGGTGGTCAACGTCGTCAAGAACGCCGCGGCGCCGGTGGTTTTGACCACATGCCTCAGCCCGCCGGCCCCGCGTTCACGGAAGCGGTGGTAGATGTGGATGCCGTTGTCCAGCCCGATTCCGAGTACCGTCGGCAGGACCACCATATTGAATACGTTCAACCGCACATCGAATGCCGCCATCAGACCGAGCATCCACAGCGTGCCGACGGCAACCGGTATCAATACCACAATCGTATGCGTCACACTGCGCAATACGAGCAGAAGAATAATCACAACGGTTACCAACACAGCGGAAACCGCAAGCGCTGCATCCTCTTTCATCAAGTTCAGCATGTCGACAAAGATCATCGCCTCGGTGGCGGGATAATAGGTTTTATTGTTTATGGTAATTTCTCGAATATCGTCAACGAAGGCCTGTGCTTCCTCCAACTTCGAGGTGCCCTTGCGGTTATAGATGTACACCAGGTAGCCGCCGGAGCCGGGAACACCCGTGTAAATCCGCTGCAGCGGTAATGGCAAGTCCGTGGGCTTCATCTCGGACACGCCCAGGTAGGTCATCAACTTCTGAAGTTCGGTTTTTCGCTCATCGTCTTCCCCGAAATCCTCCAGCAATCTCGTTGCTTCCGCTAATTGGGCTTGTATCCGGTCTATGATCTCGATGCGCTCCTTTTGATCCTCGGATTCCGGCACCAAGTTATAAATAGACTTTACTTTGTCGATGGTCGGGTCTCCGGCGGCGTCACCCAGTTCCTTGATCGACTCAACGGTGTCTACCAACTCCTTTACATCATCCAAGCTGTCCACGAACACCACCGCCTTATCTGAACGCAGCGGAAATACTTCTCTGATCTTGCGCTTGACTTCATTCAGACTCGCGACTTTGGTTTTCAACTTACCGAAGTCGTTTTCAAATTCAAGCTGATTCAAGACCGTGAGGCTGACGACACACAACATGGCTCCGATCACCAATATTGTGTTGGAGAACGGAAAAACCCCACCCTTTATGACCGTCTCTGTCCGTTCCCGCGGCGCACGGTAGAGCTTGACCCGTTCAGCAAGGACGATCAACGCCGGAAACACCAAATACATCGCCAACAACGTAAACGCAATGCCGGTGCCGGCGATGAATCCAAACTCAGAAAATGCCCGAAAATTAGTGGTCATCAGCGAAAAGAACCCGGCCATGGTAGTCACCGCGGCCAACAAAGACGCGTGGCCGGTTCGTCGATACACCGTGCTCAAGCCCTGCTCTAATGTACCACCGTGTTGCCGTACTTCGTTGTAGCGTGAAAGATTGTGGATTCCAAAGTCGATCCCCAGACCAAACAGAATCAACACCAGAAAAATCGTAATCAGATTCAAGCCGCCGAGAACCACTTGGGTGACCGCGAACGTCCATAAAAAACCAACTACCAACGGTACACCGATATAAAACAACGCCGATAAACGCCGGAAAAATAGGACCACCACTAAAAAAATTGCAGAAAGCGACCAAACCGCACTGCCCTTGATGTCACCCATGATGGCGTCAAACTTGGCAACAAGATTGGTGACCCTGCCGCCGAGTGTAACGCTCATCTCAGGATGGTATTTGGAGGCATCGACGCGCCGAATCGTGTCCTGGAGCTGTGAAATGATACGTTTTGAATAGGCCACATTGGTCGTCCCGCCCTTGGGCATAACCACCAGGATGATGAGATCGCCGGCATCATTTTCAAACAGTTTGTGTTTTTCCGTCTTGTCTTCTTTCCCTTCATATTTTTGCTCAATGTCATCGAAATCCAGGGACGGAGCTCGATGTTTTGTTCCGCGGATACTGATTTCAACCGGCGTATCTTCAACTTTGAATTTCAGGTGCTTCTTCTCGTAGTCGAGCCGTGCCGCCAGCCGGCGATCGATTTCCTGCAAGTCATTGGTGTCAACAAAGAGCAACTTATTTCTTTCGAAGATCGCCGTGTCTTCACTGAACTCCGCACTACTTACCCACTCCAATTGCAAAACTTCGGCCCTGAGGTCTGACAGAAACCGTAATGTCGCATCCCGATCCGGTGATTCGACCAGGATCATGGCATTGCTGTAGCCGCCGGTTTTTTGGATTACCGTGCGCAGATTTTCAACGCTTTGCGCCCCTTCGGGCATCAAGGAAATGATGTTCGCATCGAGCTTCAACTCTTTGGCAAGGAAGAAGCAGTAATAAGCGGATACGAACGCGGCGATCAGAACCAGCCAATACAAACGTGCGAGAAAGGCCACGACCCAGCGAATGGGTCTTGGAGTCACGCTGTCTTGATCTGCGGCCATAATATAATTGAATCTCCCCGCGCTTATGCGCGGGGAATCATCCCGGCTACGCCGGGATACACTGGACTCGGCCGGTTGTCGGCAAAGCCGCACCCGGCCTCGCCCGTGGCCCGCACGATACCGTGCGGGCATCGCGTCCATCCCCGTGCTTACGCACGGGGTTTTGTTCCGCGATAAACCCCGGCATCCAATGCCGGAGGATGGGAAGCTGGGGTTAGATGGGAAAATGGGGACGAACCCCATTAAGTCAAGGGTCTGACGCCGTTCTCCCCGACCCCATTTTCCGGCGTTGTCCCCCAGCTACTCGTACGAGACACATTCAGCCTTGGTGTTCGCCACCTTGGTGCACGATGCGGGTTAACGCTTGAACATCATGATCTCGGCCAACGCCGTCCCGGTCAACTGCTGGTCGCCATCTTTACCCCGATAAGTCAAATCGTACTGTGCGAGGTACCTGTAATGCACCGGTGTATTCAAAAACTGCACGAAAAACCGCTCGATGGGCTTCAGTTCACGCACGAAGTCGAATCGTTGCAGCAGGCGCGTCATAGTAATTTTACCCTCTACCGTCCCGTCGGTTCCCGCTATTTGAAACTGGATCGCATGCGGCGGCAACCGGTCAACCGCAACGTCATACTCGGCTTCATTGGGTGCGTCAATTTCGGGCGAGATTAGCGTGACCGGAAATCTCGTCCATTGCTGACGAATTCGTCCGCCACCCATGACCGCAAGAAAGCTCGATTGCCTCTGTCCCGGCCGCTGTACGAGATAAAAGACCGGTGACGACGGGTCCTGGCTATCGATGGACGCGATCCGCATCCAACTGCGCGACACCTTGGACAAAGAACTGTTGTTCAAATAGCGGATAGCAAAACCCCGGCCGTTGCGCAGCGGTTGCCACGCTCCCGCATCACCCGCGCTCTCCGATCCGCGTCGGTATCGGCCCCGGGCATGGGCCATGGGCATCGTGTAAGAGGCGTATTGAAATCTCGCGGATTCAGGGTCCGGAATGTGTCCGAGCCGCCAGGGCTCACCGCGCGCTTCCACAGCTAGATCGACTTCGCCCCGGCTGTTGCGCAAATACAGGCGGTAATTGGGATGGGTCCCACTGAAACGATGGTGTGCGATCTTAAGATCCAACTGGCGGTCATCGAAACTCCAATCTTCGCGGCCGCGGCCGTTCTTGATCACCAAAGGTTTATCACTGTCGGGAGACAACAGCGAACCGATCACCAGCGCGCGGTGATCGGTCGGCCCATAGTTACTGATCAAGATCTGGACGGCGAGGAAGGTGCCGTCCTCGAAATAGAAATACTGATCCCAGCCTTCGGTATAAGACTCCGCGCCGAGAAGGAGGGGACGGTGATCTTTAATGTCGGTGGCAAAAGCCAGAGCGGCGCCAAGGCCAATTACCGACACGGCCAACAATAGGCCTAGCCAACGGCGCATAAGGGCGGGTAACAAAAGTTAGTCGATGAGCCCCATCTCACGGCCGACACGGCTGAACACATCCAGCACCAGGTCGAGTTGCTCAATGGTATGCGTCGCCATGCAACTGGTGCGAATGAGGGCCATGCCCGGCGGCACCCCCGGGTACAACACCGGACTCGCGAAAACTCCCTGGTCGAACAAGCGCCGCCATGTCACCAGCACCTTTTCTTCATCACCGACCACCACCGGCACGATCGGTGTCTCGCTCACTCCGATGTCAAAACCAAGATTCACGAATCCTTCGCGCAAGTAAGACGCATTGCGCCACAGTCGATCGCGTCGCTCTGGCTCTTCTTCGATGATTGTCAATGACGCCAATGCCGCAGCCACCGGCGCCGGAGGCAGACTGGCCGAGAAGATCAAAGAGCGGGCGTGATGCTTGAGGTAGTCGATCACGTCGGCATCTGCGGCCAAGCAGCCACCGATGGTCGCGAGGGATTTGCTGTAGGTCCCCATGATGAGATCCACGTCTGCCTCGAGACCGAAGTGTTCCGCAGTGCCGCGGCCATAGTCTCCCAGGACGCCGATGCTGTGCGCATCGTCCACCATCAATCCAGCGTTATATTGCTGACACAATTCGACAATACCCGGCAACTTAGCTATATCACCCTCCATGCTGAATACGCCATCCACCACCACCAACGCGGCCTTACCCATGTTGTCGCGAAGGATCCGCTGCAGGTCTTCCATGTCGTTGTGTTTAAACTTGCGAATTTGACCGAACGAGAGCCGGCAGCCGTCAAAGATGCTGGCATGATTCATTTTATCGATCACGATCAGGTCATGCTTACCCACCAAGGCCGAGATCGCGCCGAGGTTCGCTTGAAACCCGGTGGGAAAAACGATCGCCGCATCTTTGCGCAGGAACTTAGCCAACCGGGCCTCGAGTTCCTCGTGAATCGCCAGGGTGCCATTCAAAAAACGCGAGCCGGCGCAACCGGTGCCATAGCGGCGCACCGCGTCGATCGCCGCCTCCTTCACCTTGGGATGGCTGGTCAATCCGAGATAATTATTGGAACTCATCATTATCATCGGCCGGCCGTCGCACACGACTTCAGGGTCTTGAGCAGATTCCACCGTGTGGAAATATGGATAGATACCCGCCTCGATGAGCTCCTGGGCACGGGTGAACTGTTGGCACTTGTCAAAAATACCCGCTCGCGGGCCGCCTAGAGCATGTTGTTTGGCGAGGATTCGGTTTGTCATAACCAATATTGTTGTTGGTACCAGCGAACCAGCTGTTGTAATCCTCGGGTCAATTCCATGCTGGATGTGAACCCGAGTTCCTTAGTCATTTTAGTAGCGTCACAGATCCAGCGTTTCTCCAGCAGCTCCGCCGCCCGTGCGGTGTTTATCCTAACCGGTCGATCTGTAAGAAGTCCATATAATTGACCCACTGAGGCAAACGCCTGCAGCGACCACTTTGGCACCGTGACGCGTTGTGGGTTAACATCCAATGCCGCGCAAACGCCTTGTTCTACCTCCCGCCAGGCATAAGGATCTTCGTCAGCGACGAAATATACCGACCCCGAAGGAACCTGGCTACTGGCTGCTGCCAACGCACAGCTTACCAGATCGGCAACGTGGCAAAGACTCGCCACACGCCGTCCGGGACCCAATTCTAGCAGGAAACCGCGCTTGACCATGCGGACGTAGGGCAAAAAATTACGGTCGCGGGGCCCATAAACCGTACTCGGCCGTAGGATTATGCACGGAAACCGCCGTCCATAAGCGGCCACATGATTCTCAGCGAGCAGTTTGCTCTCGCCGTAGGGCGAGATCGGCCGCGGAATGTCCCGCTCAGTAAGCGCCCTCCCATTGCGGGCCGGACCCGCCGCCGCCTGGCTGGAAATAAACACAAAACGCGTGAGATCGGGCGCATGCTCCGCGCATATCTTCAGCAAATTGTGCGTTCCCACCGCGTTGACCTGGAAAAATCTGGAACGCTTCGCGGTCCACGTGACCCCGGCCGCATGCACCACCACATCCACGTTCCGCACCGCAGGGATCAAGGTATCAGGCTGCGTGCAATCACCTTCCACCAACTCGACGCGCTTGTCTTCAAGCCACCCCCGGCGCGCCTTCGAACGCACCAGACAGCGCACATCATGCCCAGCCTGCGAGAATCCATCAACGAGATGACTGCCCACGAAACCGCTTCCACCTGTCACCAATGTGATCACTTGGAACTCAACTGGCCATCGTAATGAGAGAAGCGAGGAAACGGAGGTTATAGTCCTGCGCTATCAGTTGCGCGGGAGTAGCTATGAAAACCGCTATATCCAATGTTGATTCCTAATAATTCTTACAAAGAAGGCTCAATGATCCAAGAACTCATGCATTTTTCCCCGCTGTGCTTGTGCTTGTGCTGGTGTCTTTGCAGTGCTGCGCATAGTCGCAGTGCGAGTACAAGCGCTGCACTTAAGAATGACGATGTTTCTCGCTATCAGTTGGGATCCTTAGTGCCATATGCGGGCTAATGGTCTTGCGCGGTTTCCAGCTCTTGCAACAACCTGCGGCCAACCAGTTCGAAGCGCCACCCGGTGATCAGCGGATGACTGTGCTGCCGGCGCACGAATTGGTTTACATCCTTGCGCGAGGCAACCAGGGTAGATGAGACACGCTCCGCCTGCGCCTGCGCCCTGATAATCTCGATCAGACGGTCCGCCAATCGCTTCTCGCGATCGCTAAGCCGTGTCGGCGATCCCCACACGATATCTTCGCCGTCCCGGTGTTTAGACTCGCGGATCACCGACAACACGGCATTACCGTGGCGGTGCACGAATTGAGACGGGATACCGTCAATCTTCATTAACTGCTCCCGATTCTGGGGCTTGGCCGCAGCGATGTCGAAGAGCTGGTTATCATCGGCCACCCAGTTTCTGGGCAAATCCTTGCGTTGCGCGGTGCGCTCCCGCCATACAGCGAGATGCTTGAGCGCATGTTGCGATTGCAGGTCCAAGGAATGGCCGCGGCGTAACCGTTTGTAGGCGTTTTTGGGTTCCACGGCGTAAAGCGCGGGATCTCCCAACGGACGGCACTCCTCCTCAAGCCACTCCAGGCGGCCTTGGCGCTCAAGTTCGGCTCGCAAATACTGATATAGGTCGCCCAGGTAACTGACATCCTGGTAAGCATATTCAAGCTGAGCGGTAGTTAACGGCCGCGCACACCAGTTGGTCCGTGTCTCATGTTTCGACAGCGTTTTCCCTACAACCTTTGCTACTAGGGATGCATAACTGACCTGATCTCCAAAACCCAGCAAAGCCGCAGCGATTTGAGTATCGAACACCGGATGGGGCGTCCAACCACAAATATGGTATAAGACCTCCAAATCCTGACGCGCCGCATGGATTACCTTCGTCTGCGCGGTGTCACCAAGCACGTGAATCAACGGCTCGAGGGTCTCGCACTTTAAGGGGTCGATGCCTATCACTCCATTGGAACTGGACACCTGCACTAAACACAAGCGTGGGTAGTAGGTACGCACGCGAAGGAACTCGGTATCGATACCGATCCAGGCACACGTTTCCAACTCCCGGCATCGCTTGTCGAGCAGTTGGGTGTCTTGAATGACGAGTAAACTCATCCTGAGTGCGTAACTATAATAGTATTACCGTATGAACGTTCTGAAACTTCTGCTCGATCTTTGCCTGTTCCAGGCCAAACCACAAGACCTGCCGACCAGTAGTACACTGGTGGTGGCGACCACCGTCGCCGCAATTGTCACCAACATTCTCACCCACCGCGCCGACGGCCAGATTCCCATGGTGATAGCGATGTCGACGGCACAGGTGGTTGTGTTTGGTTTTGCGATTTGGATGGTGCTTCGTTGGAAACTAAAAGTCGAGCGCTTCCGACAAACCGTTACCGCAATATTCGGCACCAGCGCGCTGCTACAACTGGTTGCGTGGCCGGTTGTCGGTTGGTTGCATCAGGTCAAAGAGTCGCCGGACGCGTCCATGCCCATGACGCTGCTGTTCGCGCTCAGCATCTGGGTACTGGCAATCGCGGTTTATATTATGAAACAAGCGTTGGAGCTAGGAACCGGGGTGAGTTTTCTGATCACCGTGGGTTGTCAGGTGTTTACCTTGATCGTGGTGTTTATGGTATTCGGTCAGATCGGTTGACATGCACGTCCACATACTCGGTATATGCGGCACTTTCATGGGTGGGATCGCGCAGTTGGCGCGGGAGATGGGACATCGCGTTACCGGATCGGACAATGACGTGTACCCGCCGATGAGCGACCAACTTGTCGCGCTGGGTGTTGATTTCATTCATGGGTTTGATCCCGCGCAACTGGAACCCACCCCAGATCTCATAATCATTGGCAACGCCCTGTCACGCGGTAATCCGGCGGTGGAGGCGGTATTGAACCGCGGCTTGCCATATATGTCGGGTCCGCAGTGGCTTGCGGAAAACGTCCTCGCGAAGCGCCATGTCATGGCCGTAGCGGGCACCCACGGCAAGACCACGGTTGCCAGTATGATTGCCTGGATCCTCGATCAAGCAAAGCGGCAACCGGGGTTTCTCATCGGCGGCATTCCCACCAATTTCGATGTCTCCGCACGGCTCGGCGATGCACCTTATTTTGTCGTTGAGGCCGATGAATACGATACCGCGTTTTTCGACAAGCGCTCGAAGTTCGTCCATTACCGCCCACAAACATTAGTACTGAACAACCTGGAATTCGACCATGCGGATATTTTTCATCATCTGGACGACATCAAGCGTCAGTTCCACCACTTGATTCGCACCGTACCGGGCAATGGACTGTTGATCGTCAACGGCGCCGATAACAATTTACGCGATGTTCTGGATCACGGCTGCTGGTCCACGATCGAGTTCTTTAACGCAGGTTCTGCGGACACCCACGGCGCTGACGCTCAGGCGGTGTGGACCGGACGCCCGATCAGCGATGACTGCACGGCCTTTGAGATCGAGTATGGCGGAGAACCCGCCGGCGAGGTCGTATGGCCGCTTATCGGCCGCCACAACATGTCCAACGCGCTCGCCGCGGTCGCCGCGGCCAGGCATGCCGGCGTGCCGCCGACTGAGGCCTGTGCCTGCTTGACTTCGTTTCGATCAGTGAAACGCCGACTGGAAGTTATCGGCGAACGCGAGGGAATACGCGTGTACGACGACTTCGCACATCATCCAACGGAGATCAAAGAAACACTTGCGGCGTTACGTGATCATGTGGGGCAAAAGCGGATCATCGCCATCGTCGAGCCGCGATCAAACACCATGCGCATGGGCAGGCACCAGCAGGCGTTACCTGAGTCATTATCCAGCGCCGATTTGACACTGCTTTATCAACCGCCCGGCATCAGCTGGGATATGACTCCCCTGGTCGATGACGGCGTCGAAGTATTCGCTTCGGTCACTGCAATCATTGAGCGCGTAGCCAAAGAAATCGCGAGCGGCGATCATATCGTGATCATGAGCAATGGGGGATTCGAGGGCCTGGCGGCGCGCCTGCTGGAGCGCTTCGAGATGAAACCGGTGTCCATTCATTAATATCGCTTAATAATCCTCGCAAGACTTGCTTTCTCTGAAAGGTTTAAATAGTCTGACCCGCGAACAAGATTTGGAGTCACATCGCATGCGAAAGCCCTTTCAATTGACCTGCGTCGCGCTGTTCTGGTTTGCAACAATGGTGACCGCGTCCCATGCTGCCAATTACAAAGCTGAGATTCATTACTTTAAGCTGCCCGCACCCCAGCCGGTACAAACCGGGAACCAGATCGAAGTGCTGGAGCTTTTTTGGTATGGATGCCCACACTGCTACACACTCGAACCGGTGATTGACAAATGGTTGACGAACAAACCCAAGAACGCAGACTACGTTCGCCTGCCGGCAATATTGCGAGACACGTGGGCCTTCCACGCGCGTGTGTATTTCACTTTCGACGCCATGGATATGACGGACAAACTGCATGCCAATTTTTTTGACGAGCTTCATAGGCGGAAAAATCGAATCCGCAACAAAAAGCAGTTGATCCCGTTCCTCGAGGCCAATGGCGTACCAACGGAGCAATTCTTCGACACCTACGAGTCATTCGCGGTAGACAGTAAGGTGCGGCATTCGCAATTGATGACGGACAAATACGCGGCCACCGGCGTACCGACGATGATCGTCGACGGGAAGTATCGCGCCACCGCCACCAGCGCCGGGGGGCATGACAAACTGATGGACTTGATCAACTTCCTGGTCGCTAAAGCCGCGAAGGAAAGACAGTAAACGCTGCGTGTCACAGGTCTAAAAATTGACAGTGGGGTCATTTGTTGTCCCACTCAAAACAACGTCTCATGCTGTGGATCCTTCGACTACGCTCAGGACAGGCCCTTCGACTACGCTCAGGACAGGCCCTTCGACTGCGCGCAGGGCAAGCTCATCGAGTCCGCTCAGGAAAGGATCTCAGCTTGCCCAAAGACGCCTCGCCTAAGATGTCATCCTGACGCGCAACGCGCGGCTGGTGCTGGTGCTGTTGCAGTGCATTTGCAGTAAAGGATCTTACCCTGCCAAAGTCACCACCGACTTCCAACACAGCGAGATACCCCGCTGTGCTCGGTACAACCAACAACGGGTCGGATTCTTCCCCCTGCTGCGCTTGTGCTTGTGCTGGTGTCTTTGCAGTGCTTGTGCTGGTGTAGTTGCAGTGCTGCGCATAGTCGCAGTGCGAGGACGAGCGCTGACGCTTAGAATGACAATATCGTTATTGATCATCCTCAGAATGACAAAAGCAATAGGCTTGGAGTCACAGAGTCCGACCCCTGTTTTTTCATATCCGCTTTAAGTCACCTGCTGAGAATCCGCCAGTGCCTGCACCAGCGCGCGCAAACACGTGGAGATATTGTCTTGCCATGCGTCCTCTTCCGGCGCGGGCGTCCTGAGATACGCCTCGAGATCACGCGCCAATTGCGCCGGTTGATCGTAACCATACATACCGGTCGATCCCGCCAGTTGATGGACGTACAAGGTAAGCTCAGTTAATGCGGCTGGGGCGAATTTACTGGCGGTAACCGCACGCCATTTTCCTTCGAGTTCAACGGCCTTGGCTGACAGTGAAGTGTGGTACCGCTGCTTCAACTGCGCCAGACGGTCGGTTTTATCCATCTACTGTGGTGCGTCTTGCGCCAATTGTTCCAATCGATAACCGTGCTGATAGATCGAGTTCAGGCGCCATCCCTTCTCTGGAGCAATACCCAGCTTGCTGCGTATTCGGCTCATGTGGGTGTCGATGGTGCGGGTATTGATATCGGGATTGGTGCCCCATACGCTCTCCAACAGATGACTGCGGGAGACGATGCGTCCGATATTCTTGAATAAAAACACAATCAGCTCGTATTCCTTTTGTGTGAGCTTGATCGGTTCACCGGCCACGGTCACCGTGTGATTGCCCACATCGATGCGGTATGGCTCGAATTCCATGACCGCCCGCGCATCGTCTAGCATTCCAGCACGCCGCCCCAGGGCGTGGACACGCGCAGCCATTTCCAATTGCGTGACCGGCTTGGTCATATAATCATCAGCCCCGGCTTCGAGGGCTGCTACGATGTGCTGCTCATCATCCTTTTGCGTAATGAACAAAACCAGAACCGGCCAATCAAGATTGGACCGCACCCATTTTAACACCTCCAATCCACTCATCTCCGGAATCATCCAATCGAGAATCAACAGATCGAAGCTGTCGCGGCTCAGGGAACGAATGAATGGCTTGCTTTCGGTGTAGTGCGTACACTGATGACCCGCCTCTGTGAGCCAGTGCACCAGCAAGGCGGCCTGGTCGGTGTCGTCCTCCAGCAGTGCGATACGCATAACCCACCCTCTTATTTGCAAAGTGTTCGGGCTCGCGAAATAGAGCCCGCGGTTAGAGAATATTCCGCCGTTAAACGAACGCCTTAGTACGAGATGCGCGCTAGTATATACGAAGTCGAGCGTTTACAGTTTGGTTATTTCACTGCCAACGGTTTTAGTCGGAAATCAATTGCAGAAACTCGGCGCGGGTACGTTCATTGTCGCGAAACGACCCCAACATCATCGACGTCTTCATGACCGAGTTCTGTTTCTCCACACCGCGCATCATCATACACAGGTGTTTTGCCTCGATGACTACGCCCACCCCCGCCGCGTCCGTAATGGTCATAACGACATCCGCGATCTGCTGTGTCAAGGATTCTTGGATCTGCAGCCTGCGCGCGAACATATCCACGATACGCGCGACCTTCGACAAACCGATCACCTTACCGGTGGGAACATATGCCACATGGCATTTGCCGATAAACGGAAGCAGGTGGTGCTCACACAAAGAATAGAGTTCGATGTCCTTTACAACCACCATCTCGTCATTGTCGGACTCGAACACCGCATTGTTGACGACGTCATCAAGCGACTGATGGTAACCGCGGGTCAAATACTCGATCGCAGACGCGGCACGCATCGGCGTATTCTTGAGCCCGTCGCGGTCTAAATCTTCACCGATCCCGGTGATGATCTGCGCATAATAGTGTGCCAGCTTGTCGGTATTCATTTGTGCGTATCGCCAACAGCAAAAAAGCAGCCGGCGCCTGCAACACAGGCGCCGTTGCCTAGACTCAGGGTTAGTCAGTTAAAACAAACGTAACCTTCAGCTTGACGCGATACTCGGTTATCTTTCCTTTGGCGTCGACAACAACGCTCTGATCTTTGACCCATGCGCCCTTCACTTTCTTCAAGGTTTTAGTCGCGCGGCGCATGCCGACCCGCACTGCGTCATCAAAACCTTTCGCGGAAGATGCAATGATCTCGGTTACCCGTGCTACTGCCATGATTACCTCCTTTGGTATTGGTTAACACTCATGCCCGGCGCACGAGCGTCAGTACGACATGTTTTTTTACCGTTGGTACTTTAATGCTTCACAGCTGAAAAAGAAAATACATTCACCTCAGTGTCGCAAGTCTCGTCCGAATAGCGCCTTAGGGTGCAATTTCTGCTTCCATAGACCAGATGGTTAAAATGACCCCAATTAATACCAGAGTCACCACCGCCCGGAATGCGTGGTGACGCAACTGCCTGTGTCTCGCAAGCTTACGCGCCAACCCGGGAGCCGGAGAATCCTTTGTTTGATCTTGCGCGCGCCAATCGATGCCTAATAACCAGGCGGCGATCCAACCAATTAAGATGCCGATCGAAAGCCACATTCCGTCCATGCTCATAACTCTACCGGTTTCGTTCACTCACCCCAATATCGGCGCGCAACAATCGCAGTGTGGCTTTGCAAAGTTTTGTAAACGCACGCTCAAAACCGTCCCGTCCACCGTTCGGCATATTCCTAATTCCGATATAAACGGGGTAGTATCAGCGCCGACGTTTAGCAAAAACAAACCACCCTAGAGGAGATCTAAAAAGAATGGCGAAATCCATTGAAGCGCTCGAAGGCATCGGCCCTAGCTACGGCGCGAAACTGCGCGCAGTCGGGTGCGGGTCACCCGACAAACTGCTCCGAGGCGGCGCCACCCGCAAAGGCAGGCGAGAAATCGCCGCGAAGACCGGAATCAGAGAGGCGGTGATCCTGCGCTGCGTAAATATGGCCGACCTGTTTCGCATCAAAGGCGTGGCCACGCAGTACGCCGAATTACTCGAAGCCGCCGGCGTAGATACGGTCAAAGAACTCAAGAATCGCAATGCCAAAAACCTTACCCAAGCGATGAGCGACATCAATGCGAAGAAAAAATTAGTGCGTCAGGTTCCCAACGAAAAGATGGTGGCGGCGTGGGTGGCGCATGCAAAGAAGCTCAAAGCCGGCGTCAGCTATTGACGCGCAATACGCAAATCTGGACCGCATATTTACGATTTTTTACTTGGTGTACGCACCAAATTCTTTGACAATAGCGGGAATTGATAACCGATATTTTTCTTAGGAGTAGGTAAATGAATATTTTGAACCAGATTCTCGGCGCCGGAAACGGCCAGGTCCTCGATCGGCTGGGCGGACAGGTCGGACTCGATCGCCAGCAGACCCAAAGCGCCCTCGGCAGCCTGCTACCGGCGTTGACCGGCGGCATCAAGCGCAACATGACCAGCGAAGAGAACCTCGGTTCGCTGATGTCGGCCCTCAACAGCGGCAACCACCAACGTTACATCGATGAGCCCGAGTGCCTCGGTGAGCAATCCAGTATCGACGACGGCAACGGCATTCTCGGTCACATTCTCGGCGGCAAGGAGCAAAGCCGTCAGGTCGCCGCGCAAGCCGCTCAGTCCACCGGCTTGGATATCGGTATCTTGAAGAAGATGCTGCCCATGGTCGCCGGTTTGGCGATGGGCTCGGTGAGCAAGCAGGCGTCATCCTCGGGCGTACTCAACCAGATGCAGGGCGGTGGTGGCATTGGCGATGTATTGAGCCAACTGCGCGGCAGCGGCGGGTCACAGCTCAGCGGTCTGGCCTCGTTTCTGGACATGGATGGCGATGGATCGGTCGCCGATGATGTGCTGGGACTGGCCAAGAAATTTCTCTAAAAGACTGCGGTCATTGTGAGGCCCATACGGCTTGGCTCAAGACACGCTTCTACAATTGTCATCCTGAAGCCGCTAGCGGCTGAAGGATCTCACCCCGTTCACAGTCACCGCCACAATCCAACTGTGTTGAGATTTCTCACTGCGGTCGGAATGACAAGAGCGAACGAAAAGGACTGAATCGAGCGAGAATTTATGGGACCGTCGCCAGCAAGGTCGCCGGCGTCGAGCCTACATGGATGTATCCACGGCGCGTCCCGGAAGTTTTTCCTCGGTTCAACCCGCTCTAAACCACCTGAACACAAATAGCTGAAGCGAAGGAAAAGTTCCGGGACCGTCGCCGGCAAGGACGCCGGCGTCGAGCTTACATGGATGTATTCACGGCGCGTCCCGGAAGTTTTTCCTCGGTTCAGCCCGATCTAAAACCTTAACTATATTTCCTGCAAATACTTTGCGAGACGCGCCACCCCTTGTTCCAGATTTTCTTGGGTATTGGCATAGGAAAACCGCACGTGCTCACGTTGCCGGTAGCGGCCGAAATCCTTGCCCGGTGTGATCGCGACCCCGGTCGATTCCAACACATCCACAGCAAACGCATAACTGTCATCGGTAAACGCGCTGCAGTCAGCGTAGACGTAAAACGCGCCCTCGGGGGTCACCGGGACCTTGAATCCCAGTTCGCGTAACGCGGGCACCAGATAGTCGCGCCGTTGCCGGAATAAGTCCCGGCGTCGGTCCAGTTCGATAATCACATCCTTCTCAAACGCGCGCAAGGCGGCATACTGTGCCGGCGTACTGGTGGAAATAAATAAATTCTGCGCCAACTTGGTGATGCCATCAACAAACACCGACGGCATCACCAACCAACCTACTCGCCAACCGGTCATACCGAAGTACTTAGAGAAGCTGTTCACGATGAACGCGCGGTCTGTGTCATACAACGCGGTGCGCACTTCGGAACCGTAGGTAAGGCCGTGATAAATTTCATCGACAATCAAGGTGCCCTCCAATCGTTCCACCGTGGCCACGATGCGGGTCATTTCATCCGGCGGCACCGCGGTCCCAGTCGGATTCGACGGGGTGCCGATCAACACCGCCTTGGTCCGCTCGGTCCAAGCCGTCTCAATCGCTTCGGCGGTTAATTGATAACCCGCCGCCGCATCACACGCGACCAGTCTGGGCACCCCCTCATAGAGGCGCACGAAATTTGCGTTGCACGGATAACCCGGATCCGTCAACAACACTTCATCACCGGCGTTGATCAATGATCCGAAGATCAGTTGAAACGCCCCCGAGGATCCGGGCGTGACCGCCACCCGCGCCGGCGGCGGCCGGCACACCGGCGGATAGCGCGACGCAATGCGCTCACGCAGCGCATCGATGCCCAGCGCCTGCACGTAACGCGTCTTGCCTTCGCGCAACGCCCGCATTCCCGCCTCCACCACTGGAGCGGGGGTCGGGAAGTCGGGTTCCCCTACTTCCAGGTGAATCACCGAACGCCCGGTATGTTCCAGCGCAAACGCCCGTTCCAGGATCTCCATGACATAAAACGGCTCGATCTCCCGCAACCGTGCCGCCTGGTTATGGGGCACCGGCAAAGCGCCCGGTTTGTCGTTATCGTCCTTCATTCCCAACAATCAAAGTGCAAGATCTATCATCAAAGCGGCTAGCCCGCAATGCGAGACTGAAGACTCGCGAAAAAACGGGGCCATAGTCAAGGACCCGGCAACGAATGACGTAAACCTTTTAAAACCAACTGGTTATTACAAACGGCCGAATCGAGGGAGAATTTACGGGACCGTCGTCCCGCCCTTATTCTCGCCGGGAATCCTGGACTGCCGAAACTCGTCATCTCCGGAAACCGACGCTATGGGTGTCTCCGGTGTTTTGCTGTGAATTAAGGGCGGGGGAGGCTGGCGCCGAGCCTCCACGGACGTATTCACGGCGTGTTCCGGAAATTTTTACTCGTTTCAGCGCCGCCTGGACAGAGCCACTAATTCCGCGCAGGCCATGGACCCGCGACCGCGTGAGTGGTAAGTTTGACCGGTAAATACATCGTTTTTTCAACGCATCACTCGGAGAAGCGCCATGTCGTACAAAAACAAGTTCACCGTCTCACTCGTGGCCGCGCTGGCAACCGCCCTGTCGTTGTTTGCGGCGCCAGCGGTTAGCGCCGATACCTTTATCACCATCGGTACCGGTGGCGTCACCGGCGTGTATTACCCGACCGGGGGCGCGATCTGCCGGTTGGTCAATAAAGGCCGTAAAAACCACGGTATCCGCTGCTCAGTGGAAAGCACCGGCGGCTCGGTCTACAACCTCAACACCATCCGCGCCGGCGAGCTGGACATGGGGGTCGCCCAGTCCGATTGGCAGTATCACGCCTACAACGGCACCAGCAAGTTCAAAGATCAAGGCGCAAACAAAAACCTGCGTGCGGTATTTTCCGTGCATCCGGAGCCGTTCACCGTGGTCGCGCGCGCCGATTCCGGCATCAAGACATTTGCCGACCTCAAAGGTAAACGGGTCAACGTCGGCAATCCCGGTTCCGGTCAGCGTGGCACCATGGAAGTGGTCATGGGGGCGCTGGGTTGGAAGATGGGCGATTTCAAGCTCGCCTCGGAGCTGAAATCCGCGGAGCAGTCCAAGGCCCTGTGTGACAACAAGATCGATGCCATGGTGTTCACCGTCGGCCATCCCAGCGGCTCGATCAAGGAAGCGACAACGACTTGCGACGCGGTCATCGTCGAGGTCTCGGGAAGCGCCATCGACAAATTGGTAAACGACAATCCCTACTACCGCCATGCCACCATTCCCGGCGGCATGTACCGCGGCTCCGATGGCGACGTCAAGACTTTCGGCGTCGGTGCGACCTTCGTGTCGTCCACCAACACTTCCGCGGACGTGGTCTACCAAGTGGTCAAGTCGGTGTTTGAGAACTTCAAGCAGTTCAAGAAGCTGCATCCCGCGTTTGGCGTGCTCGACCAAAAAGCGATGGTGAAAGATGGGTTGTCCGCGCCGCTGCACGACGGCGCTGCGAAGTATTACAAGGAAGCCGGTCTGCTCTAACAGACAATCCGACCCGGGGGACACCGCCAGGTCGTCCCCCGGTCCAATTGTCAGCACTTCGCAGGTGCTTCTCGTAACGGAGAAGCATGTTACGCCCGGAGCGCGCACGCAGCACCGGTCGCGCCGCGAGAGGAGAGCCAATGAGACACGCCTACACCACACGGGCGCCGACGTTGCTGACGCTCCTATTGCTCGCTTCGTTCACTGCGGCGGCGGAGCAGCAGATCATCATCGGCACTGGGAGCGAGGCCGGCGTCTACTACCATGCCGGGCGGGCCATCTGCCGCCTGGTCAACACCAAGGTCGAGGGTATCTCCTGCAAGGCGGTGTCAACGCCGGGCTCGCTGCACAATCTCAGTAACGTGCGCAACGGCGCCCTCGACGTCGGCATCGTACAGTCGGACTGGCAGTATCACGCGGTCAAAGGCACCGGTCCGGTCGAGTTCATGGATGGATCGTTCGACAACCTGCGTGCATTGTTTTCCTTGCACGGCGAACCGTTCACCCTCGTCGTGGGTCGCGACTCGGGCATCCGCCGCCTGGAGGATCTCAAGGGCCACCGGGTCAACATCGGCAATCCCGGGTCCGGCCAGCGGGCCACCATGGAAGTGGTGATGAAGGCCCTGGGCTGGACCAAAAAAAATTTTCTATTGGCGACCGAACTCAACGCCGCGGAACAATCCTTGGCCCTGTGTCTCGATCGTATCGAGGCCATGGTCTATACCGTTGGTCATCCCAACGCCTCGGTTTCCAAGGCCACCGGTCTGTGCGACGCCATCATCGCCACCGTCAACGGACCGGTGATCGACAAATTGGTCGCCGACAACCCCTATTACGCCTACACCACCATTCCCGGCGGTATTTATCCCGGCATATCCGAACCGGTGCGCACATTTGGCGTGATGGCCACGGTGGTGAGTTCCTCGGACGTTCCGGCGGAGACGATTTACAAGCTTGTCGAGGCGGTGTTCGCAAACCTCGATCAATTCCGCAAACTGCATCCCGTCTTGGGCGCATTGGCGCCGGAGGGAATGACCCGCGACGGGATAACGGCGCCACTGCACGAAGGCGCACAAAATTACTTCCGCAGCATAGGGCTACGTTAACCCACATAGCGCACCAAGGCGGTAAAAGTGAGACCCGTAAATTGTTTGACCAAGAAAATGGAGTCTGAATCGAATTCAAACTCCGTTTTCCCGGCCGCGACTAGGAACAATTTGTAATGAGCGAACAACCAAAATCGAACCAAGGCGTCGACAACACCGATGTTCAGGAGATGATCGCGGAGGCGGATACCGGCGCGCGCACACCGGCCGGAATCCCGGGCAAACTTTTGATTATCATTCCTTTGGTGTGGTCGCTGTTCCAGTTGTGGTACGCGTCGCCACTGCCGTTCATGTTCAATATCGCCGTATTGAATGACACCGAGGCACGCGCGATTCATCTGGCATTTGCGATCTTTCTTGCCTACACCGCCTATCCGACGTTCAGGTCGTCACCGCGCCATTACATCCCCATCCAGGACTGGATCATGGCATTGGTCGGCGCTTTCTGCGCCGCATACATCTTCATCTTCTATGTGCAACTCTCCGACCGTCCGGGGGCTCCGATCACAGTGGATCTGGTGGTGGCGGTGACCGGATTGATCCTGCTGCTCGAGGCCACCCGCCGCGCATTGGGGCCGCCGTTGATGGTGGTCGCTAGTGTGTTCATCCTCTACACCTTTGCCGGTCCACACATGCCGGACGTGATCGCCCACAAAGGCGCGAGCCTCAATAAGGGCATGTCGCACTATTGGCTGTCCACCGAGGGCGTGTTCGGCGTCGCGCTCGGGGTGTCCACCTCGATGGTGTTCATGTTCGTCCTGTTCGGCTCGCTGCTGGAGAAGGCCGGCGCCGGCAATTATTTTATTCGCGTCGCGTTCGCGGCGCTCGGGCACATGCGCGGCGGCCCGGCCAAGGCGGCGGTGGTGTCTTCGGGCCTCACCGGCCTGGTGTCCGGCTCCTCCATCGCCAATGTGGTCACCACCGGCACCTTCACCATCCCGCTGATGAAGCGCGTCGGATTCCCGGCGGAAAAGGCCGGCGCCGTGGAGGTCGCCTCGTCCACCAACGGCCAGCTCACCCCGCCGATTATGGGCGCCGCGGCGTTTTTGATGGTGGAGTACGTCGGCATCTCCTATGTCGAGGTCATCAAGCACGCGTTCCTGCCGGCGATCATCTCCTATGTCGCGCTGGTCTACATCGTCCACCTCGAGGCGTGCAAGCTGAAACTCGAGGGCCTGCCGCGGCGCACGCAACGCACCCTGCAGCAGTCGTTGTTGTCGTTTCTGATGACCGTGACCTTGTTGATCGTGCTGTCCGGCGTAGTCTATTACGGCCTCGGCTGGATAAAAGTAGTGGCCGGCGATGCCACTCCATGGATTGCCACCGCGCTGCTGGTGGCCGCCTATCTGGGGCTGCTCAAGTACTCGTGCACCGTGCCCGAGCTCGACACCAGTCATGTCATCGACGAGTTGCCGGAACTGGGACCTACCGCCAAGTCGGGATACTACTTCCTGCTGCCGATCGTGGTGCTGATCTGGTGTCTCACCATCGAGCGGCTGTCGCCGGGCCTGTCGGCGTTCTGGGCAACGGTGTTTATGTTGTTCATCGTCGTCACCCAACGACCGCTGAAAGGATTGTTCCGGCGCGTGCACGGTGATCAGTTTTCCCTGGGCCACGGATTTCAAGACCTGTTGGACGGCCTGGTGGCCGGCGGGCGCAACATGATCGGCATCGGCGTCGCCACCGCCGCGGCGGGCATCGTGGTAGGCACCGTGACCCTCACCGGCATCGGCCTGGTGATGACCGAGTTCGTGGAGTTCATCTCCGGCGGCAACCTGATCCTGATCCTGATCTTCACCGCCATCATCAGCCTGATACTCGGCATGGGGTTGCCGACCACCGCCAACTACATCGTGGTCTCGACCTTGATGGCGCCGGTGATCGTGAGCCTGGGCGCGGAGACCGGGTTGATCGTGCCGTTGATCGCCGTGCATTTGTTCGTGTTTTATTTTGGCATCCTCGCCGACGACACCCCCCCGGTGGGGCTCGCCGCGTTCGCGGCGGCCGCGATCTCCGGCGGCGACCCGATACGCACCGGCATCCAGGGTTTCACCTACGACATTCGCACCGCGATCCTGCCGTTTTTGTTCATCTTCAACACCGAGATATTGATGATCGGCGTCCAGAATGCCTTCCACCTGGTGATCGTGGTCGCCGCCGCGGTGGTGGCGATGCTCACCTTCGCCGCCGCCACGCAACGGTTTTTCCTGGTCAAGAACCGCATCTGGGAAAGCCTGGCCATGCTGCTGGTGGCGTTTGCATTGTTCCGCCCGGGTTTCTTTTGGGACATGGTGTTCCCGCCGCTGCAGGAACGACCCGCCGGCGAATTGAGCCAGCTCGCGGAACAAGCCGCACCCGACACCCAGCTGCGGGTCACGCTGGCCGGGGAGAAGGACGACGGCACCGCGTTTCAAAAGACGGTGATGCTGCCCATGGGCCCGGCGGCCTCCGGCGCGGAACGGCTCGCCGAGGCCGG
>CAMYMN010000040.1 GCA_947259395.1 uncultured Gammaproteobacteria bacterium
TGATGTCGACGTCAGCCGCAGCGGTAGCCGTGGGCACCGCAGTGTGGATGTCGACGTTGACGTGCGACGCCGGCCTCCGGTCGGGGCGGTCGCCGCCGGCATTGCCGTGGGGACGAGGGTGGCAACGCTGCCGCGCAGTTGTACTACCGTAGTACGCTACAACGTCACTTACCACCACTGTGGCGGCGTTTATTACCGCCCGTATTATCAGGGCACGACTTTGGTTTACGTCGTGGTGGACGCACCTTGACGGGGGATAGTTATCCTGTTTTTAGATTTCGGGACAATCAAAATGAAGAGGTAACAAAGATGGTAAACAAGAAATTACTCCTCGCATGGCTGGCTGTCGTGGCAGCTTCCAGCGTCCAGGCAGGGGAGAAGCCGCATTGGGGTTACGCGGGACAACAAGGTCCCGCACATTGGGGTGAGCTTGATCCAGCCTTCAACGTATGCGCCATAGGCAGGAATCAATCACCAATCGATTTGCAGGGATTCGTCGATGCCGACCTACCGCCGGTAAAGTTCAACTACCGTACACGGGTGAGCGACCTGTTCAACGATGGCCATACGGTGGATGCGCAATACGAAGCCGGCAGTAAGATCACGGTCGACGGCATCGATTTTGAGATCAAACAGTTCCATTTTCACACGCCGAGCGAAAATCATATCAGCGGTCAGTCGTATCCGATGGAAGCCCACCTGGTCCACGCCGATGCCAAGGGAAACCTGGCGGTCGTAGCGGTGCTGTTTACGGAAGGCAAAGCCCACGACGCGATTGCCGGGCTGTGGAAGCAGTTACCGCAAGGGGCGGGACAAAAGCAGGTTGTGGCAGCAACGATCAGCGCGTTGGATTTGTTGCCGCAAGATCGCGATTACTATCGTTATAACGGCTCACTGACAACGCCGCCGTGTACCGAGGGTGTACGCTGGATCGTGCTCAAGAATCCTTTGACGGTATCAAAGGAGCAGGTCGAGGCGTTCGAGCGCGTTATCCCACATCCCAATAACCGCCCGGTGCAGCCGCATAACGCCCGCTTCGTCCTCCAGTGAATATCTAATGCGACCAAGACTCGACAAATACCGGGGTGATGATTGATGATACACAAACATGTACGCCTCTTTGTTCGTAGGCGGCGGTTCGGGGCGGTTCGGGGGAAGTTTACTTAGTTGTGGATAATTTTCTTCGGGAATTCCTGAGACAAATCATTTAATTAGAAACATCAATCCGAAAAGCCATTATCACAAATTCGATTCACCAGCTTGGGGACTTTTCGAACTGAGAGACATGAGTTAGGTAAACTCTCCCCGAAACTGGCGACACTGGCAAACTTTCTTACAATAGCGAGGCGAGATGCATAGACAACGTGTACCCGATGATAGAACTGATAAGGATGCTGCTACACCAACCCCCTGGACGACGCTCTTGAGGGTCGATGGGCGAAGTTGTGCAGGTCCAGCGCTGCTTCTCACGATGGCAGCCGGTTCCATTTTTCCAGCGCTAGCCACGGCGGCTACTTACGAGCCGGACTCGCCGACTCTTAAGGCGTCGACACTGGTTCCGAAAACTACCTTAACGGGCCCGAATCACACGGTTCAAGAAAAGGTCGTCAACCGCGGTTTCATGAACCATTACCGTATTTCGTCCCCATTCGGCGAATTTTCCGCTGACGGTGACACGATGTTGATCGTACGCGTGCATGAGATTTCGGCTATCGCCAAACTCAAGGAAATGAGCAAAACTCAGGTGTTTGCCCAGGCCGCGGGGGACGCCGTGGGCAAGACGGCTGGGGCGATCGGAAGGGTCATCGATGACCCCAAAGGGACCGCCCAAGGGATATCCGCGGGAGTGGGCAGACTCTTCAAACGCACCAAGCGCCGGACACAGGATGCGTATGGGACTGCGAAGGACGCTGCGGCACAGAAGAAGCAAGATCAACCAGGTGGGCAGGGCGATACGGCGTCCCAGGTAACCGAAGGCGGCAAGCGGCTGGGCAGGCAATATTTTGGCGTTGACAGCGCGTTGCGCAACTTGGCTAGGGATTTGAAGGTCGACCCATACACCGATAACACCGTGCTACGCGCGGAGATGGACAGCATGGCCAAGGTCGCCGCCGCCGGCTCTTTCGGCACCAAGCTGGTCACGCCTTCGTTGCCGGTGGGTCTCAATTATCTGGACGACGTCAGCGATATGGTATGGACGATGAAACCGCTGGATCTGGAACTGCTCAACGAAAAAAGCCTGCAGAAGATGGGCGTAGACCCCGCGCTGATAAAGCGTTTGTATGCAAACCCGCACCACACCCCAACCACCCAGACGCGGACCGTGAAATCATTGGAGCGCCTGCCCGGGGTCAAGGGCCGGCCGGTGCTGGTTCGTTATGCCGCGGCCGCGGAATCACCGGAAGAAGCCCAGTTCACGACGCACCTTGTCGAGATGCTCGCCGAGTATCACAAGAGCCGTGAATCCATTGCCCGCATCGTGGCGACCGATCGTATCCCGTTTGCGGTAACGAAGAAGGGGACGGGTTTAGCCGCTGCGCCGCTCGATTATCTTTTCTGGACTCGATCATCGGCCGACGCCGCCAAGGACCTGTTCAAGGACATTAAGCGCCATGCGTCTAAGCCGGCGGTGTGGTTCGAGGGACGGGTGTCGGATCGGCCAAACGCTAGCGGTCGGCGGGTGTTGCCGTGCTTTTTACGGCGTCTTTTCAGGCACCGCGTCCGATCGAACAAGCAATCAAATGATTACTGGGTTGAAAGATCCTTCGTCGCACGCTCCTCAGGATGACAGCAACCATATTGTCATTCTGAGCGATCGCAGGGAACGAAGAATCTTAGGACCATTCGCCAGAGTGCGGACGTCTAAGATCGTTCCCCTGCTGTGCAGGGACAAGTGCCGTTGCCCCCAGGATGACGGGCATATATATATCTCATTAAAACTGGAGGGAAGTTGTGAATGATTTCATAAGGGTTTTTGCCACGCGTAGACTTGGATCTTGGTCAATAAGATCGAAATTATGGGCGGTTCTATTTTGCGCTGGTTCCCTGGCTGCTTTTGGGTCTACGAACGCGTATGCTGCGGAATGGGATCAGCAAAAAGTTACCGAGATTGCCGGTCAGGTGAATACGATGCTCGGCGAGATCGTGTCCGACCCGGGTGCGAGTATCGAGCAGGACGCTACACTGCAAAGGAAAAAGCACAATGCCGCACTGGTGGATTTGCAGGGTCTGCATGAGTACATGACAAAGCTTACGGCGGCGCTCAAGCAAGGCAGAGGTCTGCCACAGACGGCGGCGCTTTATAAAAAAGTCACAACGCTCAGAAAAAGCGTGCGTGACTATGCACAGGATTCAACGGTCAGCGAAGGTGTGCGAGACAAAGCCAAGACGGCCGGTGCGCTGCTCGATCAATTGGATGCCTTCTATCAGTTGCGGTAGCTGAGTTCTGGGGACAGTTTACTTAATTCTTACCTTTATTCCGGACATCTGTTACATCAGGTTCGGTTCACTGCGCTTGGAACTTTCGGAACTTCGGGGTACGAATTAAGTAAACTGTCCCCAGAACTCCGAACAATACGATTGTGATGACTTTAGTGCGACTATGTGCCGCCGCGTTGTTCTCTGCCCACTTGTTATTGGGTGTCGAGGTGGGGCGGGCGGACTGGATCAATCTCACCGGCGCCGAAACCTCGCGCAATATCGCCGAGATCTACGTGCTCGATGACCATGTGAAGCTGGTCCTGGAAATCTATGTCGCAGATCTCGAGACATTCGAGGATCTGGTACCGGATGATTGGTTGAAGAATGTCGATCCCGATCGCCCGGCCCTTGCCGAGCGCATGAGAAGATTATCATCGAGCACGTTTCAGTTCGTGACCCAAGGAGGGGCACAACTTCAGGCCCAGTTGCAACTCGTGGAACCGCGCATACGCAAGGACCGTCAATCCCCATTTGCCGGCATGATCAATCCCGTCACGCGGCAGCGGGTGCCGGAGGCGCCGCAAGACAAGCGCGTACTTTACGCGGAACTCCTATACCCGTTCACTGAAAGACCCAACGAGCTCACCATCATTCCGCCAGTAGATGAGGAGGGCAGGGCAAAAGTCACCGTTGGTTTTATCGCCTACCACAAGGCGGTGCCAATCATTGACTTTCGCTACCTCGGGGCGCCGGCGAAAGTCGCACTCGACTGGGACGATCCGTGGTACACGAAGTTCGATAATCCCAACCTCAAGCGCCACCACAAGTCGGCGTTGATGTCGTTTCTTTACGTGGAGCCGTTTGAGGTCCGGCACGAGATCTTGACCCGTGTCAGGGATCTGGAACAGTGGATGGATTTGGGTTTGCGCGGCGATGAGTATATCGAAGTGGACGAGTTGGAGCCGCTCAAGCAGCGTATCGGTGAGTTCTTTTTAAACAAAAATCCTGTGACCATAGACGGCAAGCGGTTGAAACCGATCCTCGACCGCAGCAATTACGTCAAGGTCGCATTGACCGGCATTCAGCTGATTGAAAGGCCCGAGCGCCTGGAGATCTCCACCGCCATTGTCGGCGTCATCCTGGCGTATATTACCGACGGTATGCCGCGGCAGGTGAAGGTCGATTGGGAGTTGTTTACCGATCAAATCCAAAGAGTACCGGCGACTGCCATTGATCCGGCCGGACCGTTGTTGAGCTACGTGGAACCGCAAGACAAGGTGCACACGTGGACCAATTTTTTGAAGAACTACAAGATGCCGACGGTCGAGCAGGTGAGGGTGGACGCGGCGCTGACCACGATGCAAATACCCGTCGCCAGCATTTTGTGCCTGATCGGTCTGGTGCCCGTAGTACGAAAATGGAGAACGCAGAACAAGGCCGGTGGTTCGACCCGCATGCTCATCGCATCGGGCGCGCTGTTGGTCATCGGCGGCTTGGCGCTGTATCCCTTTGCCCAGGTGTCGGTCGCCAAACCCGCCGCCATGGCGCCCGCGTTGACCGATGCCGATGCCCAACTCGTGCTTCAGGCCTTACTCAAGAATGTCTATCGCGCGTTTGATTTCCGTGAGGAAGAGGATGTGTACGATAAACTGGCGCTCAGTGTTGACGGAGATTTGTTGGCAGACATTTACCTACAGAGCCGAAAGTCCCTGCAGGTCCAAAAGGCCGGCGGCGCCCAGGCCAAGGTCAAAGACGTGGAGGTACTGGCGGCCGGCGTAGACGGCCGGCCGGATCGACCGTTGGCGTATACTTTGAAGGCGAACTGGACCGCGTTGGGGACCGTCGGACATTGGGGTCATATCCACACTCGCAAGAATCTCTATGATGCCCTGGTAACGGTGGATGCCGTGGACGGCAACTGGCGGATCACGGACCTGGAACTTTTAGAGGAAAAACGCATTGATCCGTATGGAAAAAGCGGGCCGGTGAGCGAAGACCCAAAAGCGGTGACCGGAAACAGTAGTTCCACGCCGGAGAAATCGAGTTCCCGAACCCGCAATCGAGTTGCCAAGCCCTAAGTCCCGAGCTGTCCCGTGATCCATATTCAAGACCTCGAGTTCGGTTACGACCACAGCGATTTCCGTTTGTCGGTGCCGTCGTTGCGGGTTGACGGGCGCGAGCGCGTGGCGGTGATCGGACCCAGCGGCTCGGGGAAGACCACGCTGTTGAATCTCATCGCCGGTATTTTCATTCCTAATAGCGGCGAGATCTCCGTGAACAATGTCCAGGTCAACGCGCTTGGCGACGCGGGGCGCCGTGATTTTCGCATCACCAACATTGGGTTTGTGTTTCAGGACTTTGAGTTGCTCGACTATCTCAGCGTACTGGACAACATCCTGCATCCGTATCGCATTACCCGCGCGCTTAAGATCAGCAAGGAGGTTCGCGACCGTGCGATGGCGTTGGCCGAGCAAATGGGCATTGCCAAATACCTGAAACGTCGGCCCGGCGAGTTGTCGCAAGGAGAAAAGCAGCGCGCCGCAATTTGCCGCGCACTGTTGATCCAGCCACAGCTAGTGTTGGCCGACGAGGCGACAGGTAACCTGGATCCCGAGAACAAGACCCACATCCTGGACTTGTTGTTCGCAAGCCTTGACGAGCGCGATGCCACACTGCTGGCGGTGACGCACGACCATGATCTATTGGCGCTCTTCGACCGCGTGGTCGATTTCAGACAGTTTCGCACTTCTGGAGAGGAGAGTGATTGATAGCCTCTACATCGCCTGGCAATACGTCGCACACAACAGGGCTAAAGCGGCGATCCTGATCGCGTGTATCACCTTAATCGCTGCGCTGCCCCTCGCCCTGGAATCGCTGCTCGATGAAAGCGAACGTCAGCTCACCTCGCGGGCGGTATCCACACCATTGGTGATCGGCGCTAAAGGCAGCGCCCTGGACCTGGTGATGAACACGTTGTACTTCGACGACGAGGTGCCGGAGTTGATCTCTATGGCGGCAACCGAGCAGGTGTCAGCATCGGATCTCGCCGCGCCGGTGCCGGTCTATGCGCGCTATCAGGCACGCGGTTTTCCGATTGTTGGCACCACGCTGGATTATTTCGAGTTTCGTAATTTGGAAATTGCGCGGGGTCGGCCATTAGCGGTGCTCGGCGAGTGTGTGATCGGCGCGACCGTGGCCCGCGAACTGGGGCTCAAACCAGGGGACAGTCTGGTGTCGTCTCCGGAAACGGTGTTTGATCTTGCCGGAGTGTATCCGTTGAAAATGAAGGTGGTGGGTGTGTTGCACAAATCCCACACCAGCGACGATCTGGCCGTACTCGTGGACCTCAAGACCGCTTGGGTCATCGAGGGCCTGGGCCATGGCCACGACGATGTAACCAAGATCAAGGACCGTTCGGTCATTCTTGACCGCACCGGTGGTAATGTGATCGCTAATGCCAAGTTGATGCAGTTCACCGAGATCACCGAGCATAACATCGGCTCGTTCCACTTTCATGGTGATCCGGCGATCTATCCGATCACTGCGGTGATAGCCTTACCCAACGACGAGAAATCCGGGACCATCCTGCGCGGCCGTTATCTGCAGAAGGGAGCAAACTATCAGGTCGTCGAGCCCGATGACGTCATCGATGGTTTGCTCGAGAATATCTTTCAGATCAAAAACGTGCTCGACGCAGTGATAGCCGTGGTCGCGGTTGCCACCGTGCTGGCGATTATTCTGGTATTCTCGCTGTCGTTGCGTCTGCGTGAACGGGAGATCAATACCATCTTCAAGCTCGGTTGCGGCCGCATGACCATTGCCCGGCTGCTGGCGTCCGAGATTGCGATCATCGTGTTGATCAGTGGCGCCTTGTGCGCGGCCCTGGTGTGGTTGACACGTGTGTACAGCAATGATTTGGTGCGGACGTTATTTATTGGTTGAAACGGTGATCACAGCGCGGAGAACCGAGAACAAAGAACGGAGAACAGAGACAACACGTATGCCGAACGCCCACTACGACCCCCGAACTCCGAGCGCCAAGCCTCGGGCCTCGAGACCTCTGACCTAAGGAGAATACCGTGATTCGATTTATCAACTGTATCAAGAAGCGCGACGATATCTCGATCGAGGATTTTCGCATCTACTGGCATAGCCAGGAATTCGAGAATCTATTGCAGCGCGTGATTGATATCACCAAGGCAAATCATTTCGCTAAGAATCTGACTTTGGATGTCGATGCCAATGTCATGATCCAGGAAGACCGCGGCGGTGGTGAGCCGTTTGACGGCATCATCGAATACTGGTGGGACAAAGGCAGCGAGCTGATGAATTTGTACAACACGGACGAGGCCAAACAAGTCCGTCAACAGATGATCGAATATCAACGCCAGTTCATCGACTTGGCGGCATCGAGCGCATTCTTTACCGAGTCGCAGTAGCCGCACCCAACGCGAGGCACGAAGAATTTCGACCGAAATCATGCCGTCTCACTCGGGATTCATCGGCGGGTTGTTATCGCTGTAATCCTGAGGCGCATTTTTAATATGTCATCCTGAGGCTTTTGCCGAAGGATCTAAAGATTCTTCTCTTGCGCCGCTTGTTCAGTATGACAAACGTGTTTGTCAACTTGACGGATATCAAAGCTTTACATATCTTGACACGTTAAGAAATCGTGGAGAATTACCATCGACGGTAACAACCGCGTGGCATTCTTTGCTACCGACGTTTTTCTGCGCTTGAACGGCTGGAAGCTGAAAGTTGACCCACACGATGCACACGCGAGACTCATCCCTTTTCTCGAAAAGCGTGAGTGCGACTTCACGCGCTTGCTGTTGTGTATACAAAGGTCCTTGGTTCGTCACTGATGTCTTCGATTGTAAGTTTCTTGCAACGTTGGTTGTGGTTGTGCCCGGTAGTCTTGATGATCGGCACATCTGTTGGCCACGCTTCCGAGCGCCAGCTCGTCGTCTATACGGTCAACTATCCCCTAAAATACTTTGCCGAGCGGATTGCGGGTAAACACGCAAAAGTGGTATTCCCGGCGCCGCGGGATGTCGATCCGGCGTTCTGGGCACCGCACCCCGACACCATCGTTGCCTATCAAAGCGCCGACCTCATCCTGTTGAATGGCGCGGACTACGCCAACTGGGTGAATAAGGTAACGCTACCCCAGCGCAAGATGGTAAACACGGCCGCGGACTTCAAGGGCGACTTTATCAAGCTTACAGGTACCGCCAGCCACAGTCATGGCCCAGGTGACAAGCACGCCCATGGCGTCACTGCATTTACAACCTGGCTGGATTTTTCCCAGGCCGCGCGGCAAGCCGAGACCATCAAGAATGCCTTGGTGCGCAAGCGGCCGAAATTAGAAACAGACTTCGTGCGTAACTACCAAGCCTTGGAGCAAGACCTGCTGTCCCTCGACAAGCAGCTGAAAACAATATTGTCGAGCACAACCCATCAATCGTTCTTTGCCTCGCACCCGGTGTATCAGTATTTCGCCAGACGTTACGGCCTCACTCTGAAGAGTCTTCACTGGGAACCGGATACATTCCCTCGCGACTCACAGTGGGCGGAGCTAAAAGCGATGCGGGGTGGTCACCCTGCAACGTGGATGATCTGGGAAGGTGAACCCAATCCGAGGTCCGCGCAGGAACTCGAAAAATTGGGTATCTCGAGCTTGGTGTTCGATCCTGCTGCGAACACTCCACCCGAGGGGGATTGGCTGAGCGTGATGCGCGGCAATATAGAGAGATTGAAGACCGTCCTCCATTAATGCCGTGGCAGTCGCAATCCGGTCACACATTAATACTGAATTCGTACAAATTGTTAGGCCTTTTGTCGCTACGCTGGGTGTGAATTACCGGGTAAGATTCTTCGCTCACGATGTTTGCTCAGAATGACGGTCAATTGAAATTTTCACATCAAGACCACAAGTTAGCCTATAGATTCCTATAAAAGCCTGAATCCACAGTGGTTATTCATCATACACAGGTGATCCAACTGTTAAACTCGATCACGTTGTGATGCCAGCTCGTAAAATTATCCTGCCTATAGCGGTCCTTGCGGTCGGCGTGGGGACGTTTGCCTATCTGAAGTCGACCGCGCGCGAGCAGCCGGCGGCGGAGATACGGGAACGCATCTGGCGGGTGGAGGTGCAGGAGGTCGTGCCGCGTACGCTGACGCCGACCCTCACGCTGTATGGTCAGGTGGAGACTCCCAAGCGGCTCAAAGCCGCCGCACCCGCGGCGTCGATTGTGAATGACGTCGTCGTCAAGGAAGGTGACCGCGTGATCAAACATCAGTTACTGGTACGACTCGATGAACGCGATTTTCTGCCGCGGCTGGGTCAGGCGCGTGCGGAGGTCGAAGAACTTCGGGCGCTGATTGTGAGTGAAGACAATCGCTACCAGTCGGATCAACAGGCTCTGCGTCACGAAGAAGAGCTGCTTGCTTTGGCGCGGGCCGAGGTGGAGCGCAACAAGGCGTTGCAGAAACGAAAACTCGGCGCGGAGTCGGCCCTCGATAGGGCGCGCCAGGACGCCGCGCGCCAAGCATTAACCGTTACCTCCAGGCGTTACAGCATCGACGATCACCGCGCTCGGCTCGAGCAACTCAAGGCACGGCTGATACGCGCCGAAGCCCAACTACAGGAAGCGGAGTTGGAGTATGAGCGCAGCAGTCTGCGCGCCCCCTACGATGGGATCGTCGCGTCAGTTGCGGTAACCGCCGGCGACCGCGTCAAGCAGTCCGACATCCTGTTGCAGATGTACGCGCTGGAGGATCTTGAAGTGCGCGCTCGCATTCCAGCGCCGTATCAAGAAGAACTCCTGCGTGCCCAGAGTGAGGGTACACGGCTCACCGGTAGTGTCGAGCGCGGGGGCGGCCAAATTAAGCTGCGTTTGGACCGCATTAGCGGCCAAGCGAGCCCCAGCGGGGTAGATGGTCTGTTTCGCATCGACCAGGGTGCGGCGTTGCTGCGCACCGGTCAAGTATTGCGTTTCCAGTTGCAGCGTCCTCCACAAGACAATGCGGTCGCCGTGCCGTATCAGGCGGTCTACGGGGGTAACCGGATCTATAAACTGGTCGAGGGCCGCATGGAAGGCATCAAGGTCGAACCGCTGGGCGGTTATTTCGATGACGAAGAGAAGCTGCTGGTACGTAGCGAGGCGCTGAGCGCCGGCGATCGCATCGTGATCACCCATCTGCCGAATGCGATCAGTGGCTTGCGCGCAGAGGCCGTGCCGTGAACGGACACAAAACCGACCTGCTCGGCATCTTCGCGCACCACAAGGTTGCGGCGAACCTGCTGATGCTGATGATGCTCCTTTCCGGGGCATTGGCCCTGGATCGTCTCAACGTGCAGTTCTTCCCGAACTTTGCCCTCGACTTCGTGACCGTGCGCGTAGTGTGGACCGGCGCCAGCGCCGAAGACACCGAGGACGGCATCACCAATCCGTTGGAGCAGCGGCTCAAGAACATCGATAACTTGAGTAAGATCACCTCGACATCTTCCCAGGGCATCTCATCGATAACCTTGGAGTTTGTAGAAGGGACCGATCCGTTGATTGCGCTGGAGGACACACGGCGCTTAGTAGATGAGTTCCGCAACCTGCCACAGGATGCAGAGCAGCCGGAGATCGCCAATGTGAGCCGCTACGAGCCCGTGGCGCGCTTGTTGATCACCGGTACCGATGATGCGAACGAATTGCGGCAATTGGCCCGCCGCTTTGAGTCCGAACTGCTGGCGCGCGGCATCGACAAGGTCGATATCAAGGGATTACCGGAGCAAGAAATCGCCATCGAGATCGACAGCGGACGGTTGCATGAACTGGAGCGGTCCCTCGACCAAATGGGCGACCGCATTGCTGACCTGAGTCGCGATCAACCCGCCGGTGTTCTCGGCAAGGGCCAGGCGGCACGCGAGCTACGCAGCCTCGACCAACGCCGCGACGAGTGGGGATTTTCACGCCTGCCGGCGGTGACCGAAGGCACGCAACGCATCGATCTTGGGACCATCGCCGACATACACCGCCAGGCACGGGAGGGGCAAGTGACCTTGACGGTCAATGGCAAGCCGACGCTGGAACTGGTCCTGCGCCGCGCCGAGAGCGGTGATTCGTTCGAGGCCGCGACTGTCCTAGAGCAGTGGTTACTGGACACGCTGCCCGGTCTGCCGCCGGGCATCGATGTCACGGTTTATGACGAATCGTGGCAGCTGATCAAAGAACGCATCATGCTGTTGGTCAAAAACGGTGGTGGCGGTCTAGTATTGGTGGTGGCGATACTGTATGTGTTCTTGACCGGCCGCGTGGCGTTCTGGGTTGCGGTGGGTATCCCGGTGTCCTTTGCGGCCACGTTGTTCATCCTGTTTCTGGCCGGGGGCAGTATCAATATGATCAGCCTGTTTGCGTTGATCATGGCGCTGGGCATTATCGTCGACGATGCCATCGTTGTCGGTGAGGACGCGCTCACCCACTATCAGATGGGCGAGGAACCGCTGCTGGCGGCCGAAGGCGGGGCCCGCCGTATGTTGGCGCCGGTGATGGCCTCGTCGCTGACGACGATCGCGGCGTTTATCCCGCTCACGTTGGTGGGTGGCATCATCGGCAACATCCTGTTCGCTATACCTCTGGTCATCATTAGTGTAATTGTCGCCTCGTTGCTGGAAAGCTTCCTGGTGTTGCCGGGTCATCTGCGGCATTCATTTTTACATCTCACCCATGATGAACCGAAGGGCCTGCGGCGGTGGCTCGACCACGGTTTCGTACACTTCCGGGAACGCGTGTTCCGCCCGCTGGCGGTGGTGGCATTGCGCAATCGCGGCACCACGATCAGCGCGGCGCTCGCCATGTTGATCATCTCATTTGGGCTCGTGGCAGGGGGGCGGCTCAACTTCGTGTTCTTCCCAACGCCGGAGCCACAGGTCATTTTCGCCAACGCGACCTTCGTTGCCGGGACGCCGCGCGAGCGGGTGGATGATTTCTTGACGCATTTACACGAGACCGTATTTCAGACCGAGAAGGAATTCGATCAAGGTAAGTTGATCAATCTCGCGGTGACCCGTCATGGGACGCTGAGCGGGGACGACATGCACATTATTGCGACTGGCGATCAGCTCGGCTCCATCCAGATCGAGTTGGCCGAACCCGACGAGCGCGAAATACGCAATGAACAGTTCATCCGTTCCTGGCGGGAAAACATCCAGATGCCGGCGGGGATGGAGAATTTCATCATCACATCGCGGCGGGCCGGTCCACCGGGACGTGATTTGACCGTCCGCCTCACCGGTAGCGACGCGGGCTCGGTGAAGGCGGCAGCGCTGGAGCTTCTGGAGGCCTTGAAGGGGACACCCGGCGTGAGCGAGGTGCAGGACGACATGCCCTATGGGCGCGAACAGTTGATCTATCGGCTCACCGCGGAGGCCGAGGCGTCCGGTCTTACCGTCGCGGAACTCGGAGGTCAGTTGCGCACGGCGTTCGATGGCCGTTTGGTACAGATCTTCCAAGACGGCCCGGAGGAGGTGGAAGTCCGCGTCAAACTGCCGCGCGCGGAACGGGACCGCACCGGCAGCCTAGAGCGTCTCAATATCCGTCTGCCTTCCGGCGAGTTCGTGCCGCTGTCAACGGTGGCCCGGTGGGAAACCAAACGTGGGTTCGAGGCCCTGCGCCATGCGGAGGGACGGTTGGCGGCGGAACTCACCGGCGATGTGGATACTAACGTCAACAACGTGGACCGTATTATAAAGGCGTTGCAGGGATCGACGCTGCGCGATCTCACCAGTAAGTACGGAATCGACTATTCATTCGAGGGCCGCTCGGCGGATCAACGCGAGACCTTGGCCGATATGCGCAAGGGGGTGGTTCTCGGACTGATACTCATCTACTTGGTGCTGGCCTGGGTGTTTGCCTCCTACGGTTGGCCCCTGGTGGTGATTACCGCGATCCCGTTCGGGTTTGTCGGTGCGCTACTTGGGCACTGGCTGATGGGTTTGGATCTGACCATCTTGTCGATGTTTGGCCTGTTTGGGCTGTCTGGCATTGTGGTGAACGACTCGATCATCCTGGTGACCTTTTATAAGCGACTGCGCGATCAAGGGATGAGTGTAGACGAGGCGCTCATAGAAGCGTCTTGTCAGCGCTTGCGCGCCGTGTTGTTGACATCACTGACGACCATCGGCGGATTACTGCCGCTGCTGTTTGAGACCTCGTTCCAAGCGCAGTTTCTGATTCCGATGGCGACGTCCATCGCGTTCGGATTGGGGTTTGCCACGGTGCTCATTCTGTTGGTAATCCCATCGCTACTCTCCATCCACGAGGGTATCCACGGCCGGCTGCGCCGATGGTGGCGCAAGGCTGAACCGGTGCTGGATACATAGCCCGCCCAAGGACGGACGCCTTTGTTGCCTGCATAATGACTGACGTCCAGGCCGCGATAGATTGGCAACAGGTGAGGAATATCCTCGTGGTCAGGGACGACAGGCTCGGCGATATGGCATTGTATCTGGTGGTCATTCAAAATCTCGCTCACCAACTTCCGGGCAAACGCATCGATGTACTCTGCTCTGGCGCCAATGTCGCGTTGATCGAGGGTGATCCCGCAATCGATGGCAGTTTCGTGATCAACGACGGCAGGCTCACCAGGGACGCTGCCGCATTTCTCGAATCACACCGGCCGGATGTGGTTATTTATTATCAGAGTTACGTGAACTTCAATAGCCTGGCGGTATCGCTAAGGGCCATCAATCCAAACGCTATATATTGTTCCATGGTCAAGGACGACGAGGAGGGGCGGCACTTCACTACCACGTTCGTCCATCATGGAACGGGCTCCATGTATGACCGGAATCTGGGCTACGCGGCGTGGTTGCTCGGCATCGACAAATCTATGATTCATCGCCCCCAGCTGTACATAGACCAGCACGCGTTGACGCAAGTGCGTACAAAACTCAAACGCCGGTTCCCCGACGAACGTCCTTTAGTACACATCAACCTTTCCGGGGGGGATTACAAGAGTTTTCTGCGTTACCTGCGGCGCAATCTCAGCGCAGCCAACTATGTTCGTGTCATACAAGGGATTAAGCGCCGCTATCCAAAGACAAACTTTATTATTTCTGCGGCGCCCGAGGACGCCGGCATGGGAGAGCGCGTCAGTAATGATCTGGGCAGCGATGTTTTTTTCTATCGAGACTCCAGTATTCCGGAATTGGTGTCGCTCATGAAGTTGGCGGCAATGGTCATTACGCCGGAAACCGCGGTGTCGCATATCGCATCGGTACTCAATAAAAGGCTCGTCACTTTGTTCTTTGCCGAACGACAAATGCGTGATTGGCGGCCATTCAGTGACCAGTATCGTTGTGTGTTGCCAAGACGCCTGCCGTTCGTGTGGACCATCGATGGACGACAAGTCACGGATGCGGCACTCGAATTGCTAAAGCCGGGGGAATCACTGCCTGCTTGATGAAACCTGTAGTGTAAAGCGCCGTCTCAATGGCAGAAAGTCAGATCCCAAATAACGACAGAAAAAATTCGAACCGTTCCCCCATGCCGGTTTCCGGCGCCGCGACATTCCAGATCCGGATAACCGCATAAAAGGTCCAGACACCGGCAATGCGCCTCAGCTGAACCGGAATTGAAGTTCTGCCGGGCCTGGCGCGGCTCGCCTGTTGCCTGAGCATGGAAATCCAGATGCCGAGCGCGAGCAAAAGGCTATATATCGAGCGTGGGCCCCATTGTTCCCAGAATCCCACCAGGTCGAAATTCAATACCGTTTCCGGATGGGCTAACACGTGGTAATACATATTGCCGAAAAATGCCGCTGCGAAAACGGCCAGAAACAACCGCGTCCTCAGCCCGGCCCAGGTGCTGCGCAAATACGTGGGGTAGAAAAAGAACTCGACCAGCAGTTCCTTGAAATAGAAGTAGTATCGACTCCAGAAATCAACGATGGACTCAGCCAGCAGTGGTTTGTAGGTGTTCCTGAATACGTTGAATCCGAGCAAACGAAGGCCGCCGACAATTACGTGTCCCCAGATTGCGAGGCTCAACGTCGCCCGGATCAGATCGAGGTAAACGGAAGCCCACGCCACCAACATTGGTGAGGCCTCATTACCGGCTACAAGCCGGTGCAGCAATGGCACGTCCATAGACCACCCGCCAACCCACGCGCTAAGTTGCTCGGGGCCGCGGCCATACACCAGTACGCTCATCAACCCCTGCACACCGGTCCAGATGACCGCCAGCAATAACAGTTTGATGCCGGCGAGCTGCGATGCCGCAAACGATCGGGAGTCCCGGCTTTCATGCCGGGATAGATAATCCAGGCCCTTGCCGATCGGTGTGACCGTGGTGCCGTACACCGGCACCATGTAAAACAGGTGGTCGCGAAATCGGGTGCCGGCCGTCTTTCCGCGGCTCGCCTGCGTGAATAGATAACTCAGGCGCCAGGCCATACCCGGCGCCATTGTCAGCAGGGCGAATCCAGGGAGGTAACTCAACAGCAACGCCACCCACAGGGCTGAATGGAAGGCGATGAGAGGAAAACGCCTGATCACCGCCGGCAGCTTTTCAAAATGTAACGCAACCGTGATGGCGACCAAAATCATGGCCAAAACGGCGGTTGTACTGCCGGTCAGCGTCATCCAGGGCAGGGCGCCAAGGGCCTCCCGGGTCAACAGCGCAGGGCCCGGATCGATATCCAACTTTTCCATCAAAACGTCGACTATCATGCCGATGGCAGCCAGGGACAACAGCATACGGCGCCAGCCAGGAAATAGCATGACCAGCGTCACAGACAGAAACATCAGCGCATTGACCTCGTGCCAAACGAGAAGGAGCGTGGCCACCGCCCACAGAATGCATCGGCCCGCGACGGTCTGTGCCGCAGCGACGAGCCGTTCATGCTCGTGGAACTGTGAAATGGATCTGATCAACGTCTCGCTCGCTCGATGGCGCCCATGATGCCAGAGACGGATCCAAGATCATTGGGGTCAACGCCACGCGCCTGCAGATCGAGTCCGTGCTTCTGCTCCAGGTATGAGATTATCTGGATCAGCGCCAGCGAATCGATGGCACCCTCATCGATCAGGTTGGTGTCGTCACTGAATGAGGACGGTTCGATTCCGGGCCGTGCTATCGTGTCCAGAAATGCCAGCAAATCTTCACGCTCCCGCTCCCGTTCATGCATCTGGTTCACCCGGACTTGCCGCCTCGAAGCAGGGCACGCAAATCCAAGGGCGTCTGTTTCATGCAGGCTTTCATGACCGAGTCCCGATTCACTTTGCCGCGGCTGGTACTGGGTATCTCGTCCAACAAGTACCACCGTTCTGGATGCTTGTGCTGCGCCAGGTGGCTGCTGATCCATTCATGCAGGCCGCGAATGGATGGCTCGCTTGTGTCCTCGAGAACCAGCGCCATACCGACATTTTCGCCGTAAAAATCATCTTCAAACCCGAAAGTACATACGTTGGAAGTCAAGGAATACTGCTCGACCACGTCGTCGATGTCGGCCGGAAATACCTTGACCCCGCCCTTGTTGATTTCGTCACGCTCACGCCCCTTCAGGTGTAAGCGACCACGGTCATCCAGCAGTCCGATATCACCAGTATTGAACCAGCCCTGCTGGATGGCGGCATCGGTGAGGTCCTGGCGCTTGAAATAACCTTTCATCAGGGCCGGCGTGTTCAACCACACCATGCCGGTTGTTCCTGCTCTGCACTCCTGCGCCGACAATGATGCGTCTGCTGCTTCCCCGATTTCTAAAATCTTGATTGTTGCGCCCCAAGGCTCACCGATCAGGCCGCTTTCGGGAATCACCTCACCACCGGTCGTACCGGCAACCCAGCTTCCCGTTTCGGTGATGCCGTAGGTATTGAAAACGTCCCGTACACCGGACCATTGCTGAACACGGGTCCACATGCTTTCCGACAAAGGTGCTGAACCCACATGGATTCGCCGTAAGCTGTCGTTCTCCGGTGTTTTTGCTGTTTTCAACGCCAGGCTCCAGATCGAGGGTACCGAAGACATGCAACTGATGCGGTATTCGTCGATGAGGGCGCCCAGTCGCATGATAAGGTCGGGCTTGAACGGTGGGGCGATGATCAGGTCGCAACCGGACAGCCAAGGAAACAAGCAGTTGCAGATCAAACCATGTCCAAAATGAGTCGGAAGAAGACACAATGACCGGGCGTAGTCTGACAGGCCGAGAGATTGCCTCAACGTTGTCCAGCGCGCATTCAGCGAGCGATGGGTGTGCACGACGCCCTTGGGGTTGCCGGTCGAGCCGGAGGTGAAAAGGATCACGGCGTCGTCGTCCAGTTTGGGATGACGGCCTCCTGTTGATGCGCTTTTCTTGTTTTTATCAGGTTCCAGGGCGTTCAACAGGTTAGCTGCCGGTACCGATTTAACGGTTGCGGGATCGGTGCCATCGTCGATAACGCTGAAACGTGCCGCAGCGGCCTGCACCAGTGTTTCCACCTCGAATGGCGTCAGCCTGCTGTCGACAGGGATCGCACAGCCACCAAGGCGCCAGATGGCGAGAAGTTCGGTAAAGAATTCCAGCCGGTTGCCAAAATGAATCAGCACGCGATCTCCGGGCCTCAGGCCATGGGCTTGATACACGCCGATACGTGCGGCCACCTGGCGCTGGAATTCCTTCCGGTCCCATCGCCGGCCGCTGACCGCTTCCGTCATCACACCGACGTCTGCTTCAATATTCAATGTATTGCGATTCTCCTGATTGGAAGATTCAAATGAGTAATTCAGCGGGCTAATCCATCCGTGGCGCTCCGGGCCGGGCATTTGGTCGATATCGCCTCCCGTTGCTGGTCTCCGCCATATCTAAATCTCTGCAACGTATCCAAGATTGATGTGTTGGATCCAACGGTATGACGAAGACACTACGGTTTGCTTCGTCCTCGTGTCGGCCCGGCCGCTAAACTGGGCCCGAGAACACACACGTTAATATTAGAAGAAATTGTTCTCTGACCCGGTTTTCCTGAGAACACACACCTTAATATTAAAAGAAATTGTTCTCTGACCCGGTTTTCTCTCGTAATAGTTATGGCCGGGTTTGTGTGTGGTGATGAAAGGATTGGTCGTCATTCGGCCACGTTGACCATCCACGACACGCCGAATCGATCGGTAAGCATCCCGAAGCACGGCGACCAGAACGTCTTCGCGAGCGGCATGTCCACCGTCCCGCCATCGGACAGTGCGTCAAACAGGCGTTTGGCCTCGCCCGCATCGTCTACCGCGATAGAGAGTGAGAAGCCCTTGAAATCGGGCTCACCTTGACAGCGTCCGTCGGAGGCCATGACGGAGGTCCCACCGATGGTGACCGTCGAGTGCATGATCTTTTCCTCTGCCCCGGGCGGGCAGGCTTCAGGATCGGGACTGTCCTTGAAGCGCATGAGAAACGTGACTTCCGCACCGACAGTGCCGCGATAAAAATTGAGCGCCTGTTCACAACGACCGTTGAAAAAAAGATAAGTTTCTACCTGCATGGGATCCTCCTTGGTGATCGGCTATTCATGGCGATGTACTTTCGTCTGTAACTAACACGCCGATGTCAAAGCTGTAAAACAGGTTCGGCTACGTACATTCGTAGACCTTCTTCATATCCGCGACGGATCTTTCGATCAGTTTGGCAAGCACTTTGCGATCAATGTCGTCCAGGTATTTCACATACAGACAGGATTTGCTGGTCTTGTATTTTCCCAGCTTCTGCATCAACGACTCATATCGCGAGAACCCGAGCATGACGTATATCGTGAGGTTCTGTTTCCTCGGCGAGAGCCCGGTTATGGGCCAGTCACCCTCTCTACCGCTTTTGTACTTGTAGTGGTAGCTCCCGAATCCGATGATGCTGGTGCCCCACATCTTCGGTTTTTTGTTGGTTACGGAAGCCATCAACTTGATGACGTCTTGACAGTCTCTACGTTTCCGCTCGTCCTCAACGGTATCGAGAAACGCGTTCACGCTGGCACGAGTTGGCTTGGTCTTCAGCTCCGCCATTGAAAGGTATTTTCCTATGCAGCCAATTTAAGGGCATTCGGGGACAGTTTACTTATCTGTGCACAAATCCGAAGACAGTCTACTCACTCATCACCGACGACCTCGAAAGAAATCACTTAAAAAGATCAGTTCTAGTAAACTGCCACCTAATATATCCACAGATAAGTAAACTGTCCCCAGAATCCCAGAATCCAGAATCAATCACTAATTTAAGTCGATGGCATGTGCCTTGAGGTCTTCTATCGAAACGATATCCAACGCCCGCTCGTGGGTGGCGCGCAGATAAACGCGTGGCGCGTAACCGGCTTCGAACGCCTGTTGCCAGCGTGCAGCGCACAGGCACCAGCGATCGCCGGGGTTCAAACCCGGAAACCCAAATGCGGGAACCGGGGTGACGAGGTCATTGCCGCTAGATACGCTGAATTCCAAGAACTCCTGTGTCACCTGGGCACAGATGGTATGCGATCCGAGGTCTTCCGGCCCGGTTTCGCAGCACCCATTACGTGTGAAGCCGGTCAATGGCGCCGTTGAACAGGTTTCCAGCGGTTCGCCCAGTACGTTCTTCTGTTTAGTTTCAGTCATTGGTAGATAAATGCCCGTAACGACACCTGATGAATAAGGGATAGTTCCAGTCTTATAGACTATGGTATGCGAGAAAGTGTTCCGTCCTCAATCAGAAGTTATCGTGCATGAGCATTAATTACCGCTTCTGTAATACCATGTCGAACTCTATTAAGTTTGTACGCTTGGAACCGATCCACTGCGTTTCGAGAATCCGATAACCGTCGGCGGTGACTATGAAGTGTATGTGGGGGGTGAAGAGATTGGGCCATTCGGTCTCGAATTCATAGCGCCCGTTGGTATCGGTAAATAGATACGCGCGTAAACGATCTACATATTCACCGTCTTCACCTGCTTGCCAATGCGCGACCTTGGCATTGGCAATCGCCGTACAGTCCGGTGCAGCAAGGACCCGGCCGCGTACCGTGACCCCCTTACTGATGTTTATCTTCTGTTCGGTGACTGGTTCGTAGTGAGTGCCGGTGGTTCGGTGCGGTGTCGGAATGCAATCCGCCGAGTGGGCGGCGAACGGGAATACCATCAGCGGTATTGCAGCCAGTAGATAATTGAGTGACACGGGGCCTCCTTGTCATGCGACTAGTCTTGAGCGCGTAGACCGCGCCAACGTGATGAAGTTCACGACGAAAATACGCGGTCCGAATTGAATTTACACCCATTACTATCCCACTGATATATGATGCGAACAGTTGAGCCTGATGTTATGCGGAGCAAAGCGAGGAATCCGGGCTGCTGAGAGTCGCGCCGATTTCTCGTTGTCATTCCGAGTGGAGCGAGGAATCTCACCGTGTTGGATGCTAGTGGCGAGTTTGGCTGAGTGAGATCCCTCCTCCTGCTGTGCGGGGACAAGCCACGATGCGCGTGTCAGGCTGACAACTTAATCAATGCATGGTTGATAGGGCCTGATCCCTTTCCTTCGGCTGCGCTCAGGACAAGCCCTTCGGCTCCAGTCAGAACAGGCGATGCTGCGCTTTTCGGGAAGATGGAAAGATTCTCTAGGTCGGGTTGTAATGACGGTGCGAGCCTGGCGGTCTGGATCTATCCGCCGGCTATTGTCGAGCGGATGCTGGTACTCGAGGGGAAAGGATCTCAACCTGCCAATGTTGCCACCAGCGTCAATGACGGTGAGATTCCTCGCTGCACTCGGAATGACAAAGCAGGGGATTAGCAGGAGAACGGTTCTCACCATGTTGAACTCGCTGCCTCGGTGCGATAAGCGGGTCAGCCCTTCCAGGTTAAGGCCAGGGTGTCGTTCGCATCGAAATGCACGCCAGCCCCCAATTTCCCGCTCTCTCTGTTTAGAACATCGGTCAACCACTGCGCGTCCGCACCCACGGCCCGCTGAACTTTGAAACGGTTGATGCGGGTTGGCGTCATGTGAAAATTAACCAACTCGCCATTGTCGGCATTCATGGTGAGGAAATACATCAATCCAAGTTCAGATCTGAACTCCGTATATCCACGTATCCCTTCATAATCGTTGATGAAGTCGCCGCACCCATAGATGATCGGCCGCTGTTTATACACCTCGATGCCTTTCGCGTGGTGAGACGAGTGACCATGAATCACGTCCACACCCGCATCGTCGATGAGTTGATGCGCAAATCTCGTTTGTTCCCGGGGGATTTGGTGACCCCAATTACTTCCCCAATGGATGGAGGCGACCACGATATCGCGCGGTCGCTTCACTTGCTGTATGTGGGTGGCGATATCCCGGACCGTATTGTTTGAGAAGTCTGTTAGTAGATGGACCCCGGCCGTGTTTTCCGAGGCCGCCCAAGCCCGGGGGATACCGCTGGTCTCCGATCCCAATGCGAATACCAGCACTCGCGATGTTCCGTTCACGTCTATCATCGCCGGGGCTGCGGCCGCGGCTTCGTTCCTGCCGGCGCCGGCACTCTTGATACTCGCCCGGTCCAGGGTGGAGAGGGTCTCCTCAAGGCCGGGATAACCCCAATCAAGAACGTGATTGTTGGCCAGCACGCAACAATCTATCTCTGCGGCCTGGATGCAAGCGATGTTGTCGGGATGCATGCGGTAATTGATGCCTTTTCCTTTCCAGTACTCGTCACTCGCGGTCACCGCCGTCTCGAGATTAATGATCCTCGCATCGGGCTGCACACGCTGTAACTCTTGCAGGGCGTCTCCCCAGATGTAGGCAAAGTCCACCGGTTTAAGGATGGGACCATTGGCCTGTTCCGCGATGTCGACATAGCGCAAGGCAGATTTTACGTACGGTTCGTAAAGGCGCGGGTTGCTTGGGTGCGGCAGGATCTGATCGATGCCCCTACCGGTCATGACGTCACCGGTGAGGAACAGCGTGACGAGCTTGGAATCATCGGGTCGCGTCGTGGTTACTTGGCGCGTTGCGGGTTGATGCCGTTTCGTGCCTGAACGGGCCGCTGTCTCGCCAGCTAACATGCTAACGGTGGCGAGGGAAGACACTTTCAAGAACCGTCTTCTATTCAAGTCGACCAACTGCCACGGGTGCGTGCGATGCCGCTTATTGTAATGATGCTCATTATTATAAGTATCGCAGCTTACGCGCTTCGCATACAGACGTCCTCTGCAACTGGAGCGATAGCGTGAGCCAGGCCAATGCGTGAGGACGTACCTGTAATGCGGACAGGACGTGCGGTGTAACAGAACTCGATTCCTCGATGATCAACGCGTATCGTGTTTAACCTTGTCGTGTATCGCCGAATACGATCTAAAGCGAGGCGGATTCGAGCACACTGCAGCATATCGAAGTTTGGTCACCAACCCACGGTGAGACCACCCGCTGCATGAACCGAAGACATTTTCTGAAACGCTGGTTGAGGACACTAGCCACGGTAGGCACGACCGCGGTCACCGGGGTGGCGCCCCTTTTCCGAACCGCCAAAGCCGGAGATGGCACACTGGATCTCAGGACGCTGACCGCTGTTGCCGACACCATCGTGCCACGTGATGAGGCGCCGGGCGCTGTCGATGCAGGGATTGTCCCGATGCTCGTATCATCGATCGAGGGTGATCCTCGTGGACGGAAACACTACACGTCGGGACTCGCGGAATTGAATGTCTATACCTTAGAAACATATGAAAAGCGATTTGCCGATTTGGATCTGGATACGCGTGCCCGTGTGCTATCGGACTTGACGACCGGTGCATGGTGGCGCCGTACCGCCACCCGCCGCATGATTGCTCTGGCACGGATCCACATACTCGTGCTGTTTTACTCCTCACCGGCGGCCTATCAGATGCTGGGCTACACCGCACCGCGTTTCGGTTATCTCAAGGATAGCGAGACCGCTTCCAACTCCGGGACCTGGGATGGTTGACGTGACGTACGACGCCGTGGTCGTTGGCTCAGGAGCCGGCGGCGGGTTTGCCGCCCTGGGACTCACCGAAGCGGGCTTCAAGGTGTTGCTGCTGGAGCGCGGACCGCG
>CAMYMN010000041.1:0-22420 GCA_947259395.1 uncultured Gammaproteobacteria bacterium
CCCAGGCGGCCTATGAGGCCGCCACCGCAAGTTGAACTGCATCAGGAGGACTTTATTATGCTAAAACAAGTCGAAGGCTCGCATGCGGTGGCCGAAGCGGTTGCTCTGTGCCGGCCCGAAGTGATCTCCGCCTATCCCATTACACCACAGACCCACATCGTTGAGGATTTGGGCGTAATGGTGAAGGCGGGAGCGATTAAGAACTGCGAGTTCCTGTTGGTGGAGTCCGAGTTCGGAGCGCTCAGCGCCTGCATCGGCTCCTCGGCGGCCGGCGCGCGCAGCTATACCGCAACTTCCAGTCAGGGCATGCTGTTCATGATGGAGGCCGTCTACAACGCGTCCGGCATGGGCCTGCCGATCGTGATGACCGTAGGTAACCGCGCGATTGGCGCACCGATCAACATCTGGAACGATTGGGGTGACTCGATGTCAGCGCGCGATGCCGGTTGGATCCAATTATTTGTGGAGAGCAATCAGCAGGCGGTCGATGTGCACATCCAAGCGTTTCGGTTGGCGGAGCACTTGAGTCTGCCGGTAATGGTGTGTATGGACGGCTTCATCCTCACGCATTCTTATAGCCAGGTGGACATCCCCGATCAGAAACAGGTGGACACGTTTTTGCCAACCTTTGAGCCGCGACAAGTCCTCGATCCCGCCGCACCCGTGTCGATGGGCGCCATGGTGGGCCCTGAGGCATTCACCGAGGTGCGTTACCTCGCCCATCACAAGCAGATGGAGGCGTTGGAACTCATACCCGAGCAGGCCGCCGAGTTCGAAAAGATCTTTGCGCGGGACTCCGGCGGTTTGGTCAAGACCTTCGACTGCGAAGGCGCCGAAACGGTAGTCGTCACCATGGGCTCGGTAATCGGCACGATGAAACAGGTGCTTTCGGAGATGCGCGATGACGGCATCTCTATTGGCGCCCTCACCGTCCGCTCTTTCCGTCCATTTCCCAAGGAGACCTTGCGCGCGTTACTAAAAGACGCCGAGCGGGTGATCGTATTCGAGAAATGCCTTGCGGTGGGCATGGGCGGCATCCTGGCGATGAATCTGCGTATGGCACTGAAGGATTTTCCGATTCGCGTGCATTCCGCGATCGGCGGACTCGGTGGACGACCGATTACTCGCGCGAACCTGCGGCGTATGTTCGAAAAGGGGATCAGCGACGAGATGGAAGAACCCCACTTTCATGACATTAATATGGATATCGTCGAACGCGAACTCGAGCGTGAACAGGCGCAGCGCCGCTCCGGCTCAATCGCCGAAAATATTCTTCAAGACGTCGGCGTAGTCGCCGCAGCCAAAACGATTTAGCAGGAGAGTGCCATGCCAGAAATTCCTGAATCACATCAAAAGGTCAGGTTCTAATGCCGAACATCGCTCGGTCCAGGGCACCATGGATCGTTCCAACTCCCTGGATTCCGGGCACCGTGCGTGCCAGGGGTGCGGCGAGGCATTGGGGGCCCGGTTTGCCATCGATGCGGCGATGCGCGCGACGAACAACCAACTCATCGCCGCCAACGCCACCGGCTGCCTGGAGGTGTTCACCACCCCCTACCCCGAGACCGCGTGGTCCGTTCCGTGGATACATTCGCTGTTCGGTAATGCCGCCGCAGTGGGTGCCGGCATTGCCGCAGCGTTGAGGGCCAAAGGCCGCGAAGACGTGCGCGTAATCGCCCAGGGAGGTGACGGCGGTACCACCGACATCGGGTTCGGTTGCCTGTCCGGCATGTTCGATCGCAACGACGATGTGCTGTATATCTGCTACAACAACGAGGCCTACATGAACACCGGTGTGCAGCGTTCCAGTGCCACCCCCGGCGCCGCACGCACCGCCACCACCATGCCGGTGGGCAAGGACCCCGGTAACGTGTTCAACACCGGCAAGAGCGTACCGCTGATCGCCATGGCCCATCTCGTCCCCTATGTCGCCACTGCCTCAGTGCATGATCTTCACGATTTGGAACACAAGGTCACCAAGGCCATGGGTATTCATGGTGCGCGATACATTGAACTCTTTGTGCCCTGTCCGCTGGGCTGGGGTTCGAAACCGAGCGATACGGTGAAGATCGCACGGTTGGCTGTGGAGTGTGGCTTATATCCACTGATCGAGGCGGAGCACGGTGAACTCGCCGGGGTGACCAAGATCCGCCGGCAAACGCCAGTGGAGGAGTACCTCAAGCTGCAGCGGCGTTTCGCTCACGTATTGAAACCGGCTAACGTCCATCAGCTGGAACAGCTACAGGCGATTGCCGACCGTAACATAAAAAAGTTCAGCCTCATTGAGGAACAAGGAGGACAGGAATGAAAACGCCGTTCGCGATCACCCTTGACGCCGGCAGCAGCCTGTTAAACAAGACCGGTTCCTGGCGCACTGAGCGCCCGGTGTACTTGGACCGCTTGCCGCCCTGCAACCACGCCTGTCCCGCCGGCGAGAACATCCAGCAATGGCTGTACCTGACCGAAGAAGGCCGTTATGAACAAGCGTGGCGGCAGATCATGGACGACAATCCGTTTCCGGCGGTGATGGGACGGGTTTGTTACCACCCGTGCGAGGTGAGCTGCAACCGTGGCCAGTTGGATGAGCCGGTTGGGATCAATGCCGTGGAGCGTTTCCTCGGTGACCAGGCGCTGATCAATGAGTGGCACATGGAGGCCGGTGCACCGACCGGGAAACAAGTGATGGTTGTCGGTGCCGGTCCCGGGGGACTGGCGGCCGCCTACCATTTACGGCGTATGGGCCATGAGGTGACCGTTTACGATGCGTCGCCACAGGCCGGCGGCATGGTGCGTTACGGCATTCCCAAGTATCGCATGCCAAGAGAAAAGCTCCGCGCCGAGGTCGCGCGTATTGAACAGATGGGGGCTGACCTGCAACTCAATACCCGCATTGACGATGTGATTGCCGCACGCGATGAGGGTAAGTTCGACGCGGTGTTCCTGTCGATCGGCGCGCAATTACCCAAACGGGTGGACATCAAGATCAATGGAGAACTGCCGGTGCTCGATGCGGTGACGGTGTTGCGTAACACGGAACTCGAGGAACCGACCGGATTGCGCGGACAAGTCGTGGTATACGGCGGCGGTAACACCGCCATGGACGTCGCGCGCTCGGCGGTCCGACTCGGCGCCAAGAGTGCCACCGTGGTGGTGTTCGAGGCCCGGGAGCATATGCCTGCCCATGAATTCGAAGTCAAAGAGGCCTGCGAAGAAGGCGTGGAACTGATCTGCTTGCGCGCGATCCGCGAAGTGAATGGCAACGAGGTGACCTTGGAAAAGATGGTACCCAGCGAGGGCCGGTGGCCCCAGCCCACCGGTCAGTTCGACACCATTACCGCCGATGTCGTGGTGCAGGCGCTCGGACAAAATGTGCACACCGACCTCGTGGAAACGATTTCCGGCATAAAGATCGCCGAGGGTGCGGTCCAGGTTGGCATCGACATGCAGACCGGTTCCCCGGGCATATTCGCCGGCGGTGATATGATCCCCTCTGAGCGCACAGTGACAACATCTATTGGTCATGGAAAAAAAGCAGCGCGTAATATCGATGCTTATCTCCGCGGCATTCCCTATGATGCAGCAGAAAAACACGAGTTGATCACCTTCGATATGTTGAATACCTGGTATTACTCCGACGCGCCGCGAACGGTGCGCCCGATGTTGAGCGTCATGCGGCGGCAATCGGGTTTCGCGGAGATCGTTGGCAATATCGACCAGGACAATGCCACCTTCGAAGCGCGCCGCTGTATGTCATGCGGCAACTGTTTCGAGTGTGACAACTGCTATGGGGTGTGTCCGGATAATGCGGTCACGAAACTAGGGCCGGGGATGCGTTTCGAATTCAAGTATGATTATTGTAAAGGTTGCGGGTTATGTGTGTCGGAGTGTCCCTGTGGTGCAATCAAGATGACTCCTGAGGAGATCTAGCAGGTATATTGTACTGAGTGTCGGGGATGATGGAGACCGGATAAGGTGGCCCGGTGCAGCGCTGGTGTACTGAAACACTGACCTCGACTTAGCCGGTGATGGAATCGGTTTGCGTTTGCAGTCGGCTGAACTCACTCGCTGACCTGAGCACGCAGTCTTCGATGGACATGCCGCGTAGATAATTACCAGTCAATAGAATCCGCTTGCCGGCAAGCATGCTGTCGATCTTTTTGACGCAGGCCTCATGCCCTACCCTGAAGGAAGGCACGATATTCTGTTTTGTCGCCACCAACTCTATCTGATTGGACGAGATCCGCAGAACCTCTGCAATACGTCTGAGTTTGGCGTCCAGATCGAGCTGATCGCCCTTGAAGTGAAAAGTAAACCCCCGATAACCGTCGTGGGTAACGGTATCCCTGGACACGACAGAAAAAAAACTGCCCCCGGTAGGCACGATGCCGGCGATCTTTTCCACAGAAAGCAATTCCTTCGCGATGGCGACTCCCACCGTTTCTACGGTCGCAACACGGACCTGTGCCAATTCGTTAGCGAGGTCCGGATAATCGGGGCACAGAAGCCGAGCACTATCCACAGGCGAAGTGGCCAATGCAACAGAGTCGGCAGCGTGTCGTTCGCCGTTCGCTGTTTTGACCTCAAAAGATCGCCCTTTCGCCTCAATCTGCACTGCATCACTCCCCGTCGCCGTTTCTATTCCGGGACCCGAGGCGATGGCATCGGTCACCGACTGCAACCCGTTCGGAAGCGTGAAGCTCCGTAACACGTCCTTACGCCGTTGGCGCCGCTTGAACAGGACATCCGCTGGAAAATCATCCGCCCTCTGAGACGGCACCGCGGAAAAAAGATGCGTGAAAACTCTGTCGAAGTTTCCTTTACCGACAATCCGCGAGTAGTAAGACTTGACGCTCTGCCCTTGCTTTTTCAAGAAAAACAAACGCGGCACTGATGCCAGCAACTCGACAAAATTAAGTTGCGAGGGGATCGACCTGAGATGGTCTTCAACCAGCATTCTAAATGGCGCCTTCTCCCGCCGCATGAGCTGGTCGATCATATCGAGATCTTCGACTATCCCAAGCAACTTGGCGTAAGAGTTGTAGCAGGTGTGGGCACCCAATTCGACCCAAAAACGCGGTGCACCGGTTTCGAACCGATGGGTGTGTACCGCACCACCGACCCGTTCGGTCTTTTCAACGACCAAGGTCTTGAGTCCAGCCCCCGCGGCATAATGGGCAAGACTAAGTCCGCTTATCCCCGCGCCTATAATGACGATGTCGTATTTGGTCATAACACCCTATGTGGCGCGTCACGCCGATCTTTACAGAACTCACTGGCACCATCGTCTCGATTGTCGCCGCCGTTGTTCGCGCTGAGGACGATCCAGGCAGCGATAGACGCGACCGGGTTGCTTTTGCATTTAAACGGCACAGTCTTCGTATGCGCACTGCCCGCATCACCGCGATAAGGCTGAGAGGCTGAATGAATCCCTTGATGAATGTACGTTTCAGTGTCTAACGGGTCATCCAAGTCCTTGTTGTCATGACTATCGTTTCCGGTCCTGGTTACGTACGGGCAATATAGTGCTCCACTAAGGAACTGGGTTCGTTTAGTTATTTTTGGCGCCCTGGTTAATCCATTTACCGATCAACTCTACCTGTTCCTGGGGCAGCCGCGGCAATTGCTTTGGCATGTTTATAGAGGAATCCGCTTTGTGCTCGACCAAGATCTGCAACGTGCTCGAAAAACTGTAGCCGGGGATGATCACCGGGCCAAATTTTGTGCCCTTCATGAGGTTGTCGTAACTTTCCATGCTGAGTCCACTGGCGACATACCCCGCGCCACCGGGTTTGTGACATGGTACGCATCGCTCTTGCAGTATTGGCTTGATATCTTTTTTAAAGCTCACTTCCTGTTCGCCACAGCCCGCGACAATCAACACCGCCAGCACCGAGGCCGTTTGTATTATTGTTCTTACATGCATCTTCATACGTTCCTTACAAAGCATAAAACCAACTCTCTGCATTGTCGCAAAAGGCCAACGTCGCCACAATAGGCGTGATCCTCATAATCAAAACCGAGACAATCCACCGCGTAGTGTACGAACGTACTAAAATGATCATCAGCGGTGGTCATCGATGCGTTGACCAATGCGATGATCAATAGTAAACACGCTGCGCCCTCGGCGACTCCATCCACGCAAATAAACGCACACGCGTCATACTCGTAAATTGCATCATGCCAACATCGTGTCGTTGTAGCCGGCGAGCGATATTGATTTGCATCGCGGACCCGTGATATGTTGCACCGCACAATTTCTTCCTCAACGTTAGTGCGCACGGCCTGCGAGCGCCGCGGTGCCAATGCACACCTCACGCGGGGAAGCTGATGATGTACGTTTGCACGCTGGAATGGTAAGTTCCGGCATGTAAAGAGGATGGGCAAAGATATCGATTCAATTAATGGCGGCCCGCTCTACAGATCCTCTACGATGGCATTGACTTCCCCAGCGGAACCCATCTAGGGTGTTGGACGCACCGGGGTTGGCGTTGGTCTCGCGGCTTGCATCACGCTCGAATGACGTGCGGCCGCAAGCCGAGACTCGGGAGACCAAATCTTTGCCGTCCTCAACTGCTTATTGGTCGCGGAGAAATCAACTATGAGTGAACAAGCACTTCACCGCCACTACCTGCACTTTCAGGAGCTACCGTGGAGTTTGCGTACGCTTTACACCGCCACCCTCCTGGTAATGTCAACCGGTTATCTGTTTGCCCTGCTCCATCTGTACGGATCCCATGCCGGACGCGATGGCAACCCGGGACTATCGGTCCAGGATGTGGTTATCGCCTATAGCGGCAGCAAGGAATCCACACGTCTAGAATCCGCACTGCGGGGCCCTATGGCCAGTATGCTGCCTACCAGCGAAGCCAACGAGATCTTCGGTTGGATTCATGGCGGGCTTGAAAAGGCGCTGTTCGAAAAAAACATCGACCCGATCTTCGAGAAACGCTGCATGTCGTGCCACGATGGCAGCAACCCGCATATTCCACACTTGGGTGGTTATGATAACGTCCTGGAAACGGCGCAGCTGGACGAGGGGGTTGACATTTTTACCCTGGTTAGGGTTTCTCATATTCATCTGTTCGGCCTCACCTTTATCTTCTTCATCACCAGCTTGATCTTCAGCCACGCCTACGTGCGCCCGGTATGGTTGAAATGCCTGATCGTGGCGTTTCCGTTCGTGCAGATCGTGTTGGATATTTTTTCCTGGTATTTGACGAAAGTCTTCGAACCCTTCGCCTACGTCATCGTGATTGCTGGTGGACTGATGGGGGCGTGTTTCGCGTTTATGTGGGTGGTGTCCATGTATCAGATGTGGCTGTATAAACCCACCGAACGGATCGCCGCGCGCGAGACGGAGCGCCAAGCCGTCGGTTAGGAACGCGCAAATGTTTCCCGTGGCTGCGGCTGCCACCGCGGGAGGCGGACTTATTTGCAGGGAGTTTTGACGAACACCACCGACTTACGTCTTTTGCCGGTGTAGTGCCTGGCCAGATTTTCGATTTCCACGTCCTTGATTGGTTTCAGCATCGCGCGCATGATCGTGTTGCCGCGGTCCTGTTCCCGATAGGCGGTCATCGCCTTGGCCAGATATTCGTGGCCCTGGCTCGATATCGAGGGAATCTGAGGATCAGTGCTGTTGCCATCGATTCCGTGACAGCGGTCACAACGTTCCGCCCACTGGGCAGTGGTCAGCGGTTTCCGCGCCGCTCCGCCCTCGGGCTGTGAAGCCGCGTAATACGCGGCGACATTATTGATGTCGTCGTCATTGAGTAACGCGACAAGCGATTGCATCGCGCTATGGTCACGTGTGCCGTCCTTGTACGCTTGGGTGGCGGTAACTAGATACCGGGGGTCCTGGCCCGCCAGGCTGGGGGTATCCGGTTTCGTGCTATTGCCATCGGCGCCGTGACATTCGGCGCAAGCCGTAGCCACGGGCTCACCCGCGGAGGCGTCGCCGTCGGCATTCATGGGACTGGCCTTGGGCTTTTGCAGCGCGTAATACAATGCGAGGTTCTCGATTGTGTCGTCGTCAAGCAACGCCACCGCAGGGCGCATCATGGGATCCTTACGACTCGCCGTTCGATACGCCTTCATGGCGTTCACCAAATACTGGAGATTCTGTCCGGCCAGACTCGGCATTCCCGGCAACACGCTGTTCCCGTCCTTACCGTGGCAGGATGCACATCCGGTGGACGCCGCCTTGCCCGCTTCCTCGGGATTGACGTCAACCATGCTCGTAGTTTGGGCGGTGACACCTGTGCCCTGCTGCGGATCCCCGGTATGCGGTAAGTCCAGGCTGAAATAGTACGCGGCCACATTTCGCAGCGCATCGTCGTTCAATATTTTTATGGATTGGCGCATTCGCGTATGTTTCCGGGCACCGTCCTTGTAGGCCTTTAACTGTGCGTAGAGATAGTCCGCGTGTTGGCTGGCCAGGTGGGGTGCACCAGCTTCAACGCTGAGACCGTCCAGGCCGTGACATTGGGCGCATGTCTGTTCCGCGATCGCTCGGCCCGCCCTCACCTCAACCGGCGATGCAAAAATATGGACCACTGGTTCCTGGGGCTGGGACTTAGCGGCGGCCTTGGGGGAAGTGGCCTGCACCGGAGACGCGGTCCCCACCGCGATCATTAGTGCGAACATATATATCATGCGATACATAGAATTCTCCTCAATGGTCTTTGTATCAGCGACTGTAATTCTAAGGCCCTCAATTCTAGTGCCGCCGGACACTTCAACTCAAACCCAGTATTGTCCAAAATCAGCTCTGAAGACGATCTAGCCGTGAGAATGGACTTAATTCAGACACCATGCGCCGTAATTTGTTGACGCCGCGAACCCGCGCTCGTTAGCAAACCCATTCGTGGACACGCCCCGATTATACCAGTGATGTTGAAGTTCGGTTTGTGCACCGATGCAACACAACAAGGTTACGATTAATTAATACAACGTGCGCAATTCGCTGCGGCGGCCAGTTTGGTGAGAGTATTTACAGCGCATGACACATACTGGTCACAGTTCACACATGCCCAGTGCGGCCCCAAACTCCAACGCAAACCGGATTTTTTAACGAACCCATTTTGATCATCCGCCATCTGTCTGGTGCCGCTAGCGCGGATGCGGCTACTTCGAATTTGCCTGGTATAGTTCCAAGTATGCGCCGGCACTTTGATGCCAGCTGAAATCCCGACTCATTCCGGCCAGTATGAGGGCGCGCCAGCTCTGCACATCGGCGAACAGCTTGGCGCCTTGGTGAATAGTTTTGATCAATGCATCCGCTGTGAATCTAGTGAATGTAAAACCTGTCGCGGTCTTAGTGGCCAGATTTCGCGGCGTCGCCGGAACCACGCTATCCGCCAGCCCCCCGGTTTGGGACACGATGGGCACCGTTCCGTAATGCATGCTGTACATTTGATTCAATCCGCATGGCTCAAAGCGCGACGGCATGACGAATATGTCGGCAGCCGCTTCGATCTGGTGTGACATTTTTTCATCGTATCCGACCTGAACATGTATCCGTCCGGGATGCGCGCGCGCGATTGCCTGTAATTCGCGTTCCAACAGCGGGTCGCCTTTTCCCAAAACCACAAACGGATATCCCTGGGTCAACAACTCCGGGAGCGCCGCGGCCAACAAATCGATGCCTTTCTGATCGACCAAGCGTCCAACAAAAGCGAACAGCGGCGTTTTATCGTCTCCCTGCAGTGACCATCGCTCCATGCATGCCATCTTATTTCGAAGCTTGCCCTCGAGGGCATCCGCGCTGTAATGAAAATCAATAAACGGATCGGTGTTTGGATTCCATTCGTCGTAATCGATCCCGTTGAGGATCCCCACCAGACGGTCGGATCGGTGCTGTAACAAGCCTTCGAGCCCGCACCCTAGATCACTGGTCTGAATCTCACGCGCATAAGTTGGGCTGACAGTGGTGATCCAGTCGCTAAACACGATTCCACCCTTGATAAAAGACATCTGGTCCAGATACTCGACGCCATCCATTGCCCACAGTTCTTCTTTCAGGCCTAAGCTCGTGAATGTGGATCGCGGGAAAATACCCTGATAGGACAGATTATGGATTGTGAAAATCTTTACGATATCTTGATCGTCATCGATGAGAGGCGCCACCATGCCGGCCTGCCAGTCATGGCAGTGGACGACGTGCGGCCGCCAACCAAGCGAGTTCTCGTCGTGGATGATGGTGACAGCGATCCGGCACAACAAAAAAAACCGCTCAGCGTTGTCATCCCAGGGCATCCCGGTATCGTCAAGGTAAGGATTACCGTCGCGGTCGAAGGCGGGTCCATAGTCGACCAACCAAACTTTCGACGCGGTATCGCGCATACCGGTTTCAAGGATGCGAACACTATCCGCCAATTCGGGCAACCGAATTTCAGCAATAGTTTTACGCGCCTGGAGCTGGTCGATCGCCGCCCGGTACGCGGGGATCAACAATCGCACGTCATGACCGAGCCGTGCTTGCGCCCGGGGCAGACTCGCACACACGTCCGCCAGGCCGCCGGTCTTGATGAGGGGATAGGCCTCGCTGGCGACGTGAAGTATCCGCATCTCAGACTGGTTTCAAAACGATCCCAGCAAGGGGAGGCAACGTTAATGAAATAGAATGGCGCTGGCCCATCCACGGAATCGGTTGCGCGTCGACCTGGCCACTGTTACCGGCGTTCGAGCCACCGTAGTGTTCCGAGTCGGAGTTGAAAATCTCACGGTATGGTCCCGGGTTCGGGACGCCTAGGCGATATTCATGCCTAACCACCGGTGTGAAGTTGAGGGCAACGACAACGAAGGTATGTTCGTCCTTTCTTAGGTAAGAAAGGACCGATTGCTCGGTGTCGTGACAATCGAGCCACTCGAAACCATTGGGGTCAAAATCGAAATGATGCAGAGGCCGTGACTCACGATAAAGAGCATTGAGGTCACGCACCAACTGCATCACCCCTGCATGACCACCGTACTGCAATACGTACCAGTCCAAGCCGTTATCGTGAGACCACTCCGACCCCTGTGCAAACTCCGAGCCCATGAACAGCAGCTTCTTACCGGGGTGTGTGTATTGATAAGTGTAAAGCAGGCGCACATTCGCCAGACGCTGCCACTCGTCCCCGGGCATCTTGTACAGCAACGATCGCTTTCCGTGAACGACCTCGTCGTGTGAAAAAGGAAGCACGAAATTCTCGGTAAAACAATAAAGCTGACTGAAGGTCAGCAGCTCGTGATGATATTTTCGGTGCACGGAATCGAGGCTGAAATATGACAAGGTGTCGTTCATCCAACCCATGTTCCACTTCATGCTGAAGCCCAAGCCGCCCACGTAAACCGGCCGCGACACCATTGGCCAGGCAGTGGACTCTTCCGCGTTCACAATGACTCCAGGAAACTGCTCGTGTACGACTTCGTTGAGTTGACGCAGGAAATCGATGGCTTCAAGATTTTCGCGGCCGCCGTACTTGTTGGGCACCCAATCGCCCTCATCGCGCGAGTAGTCCAGGTACAACATCGATGCCACCGCATCCACCCGCAGGCCGTCAAAGTGGAACTCCTCCAACCAGTAGACGGCGCTCGACAAAAGGAAATTTGCCACCTCGTTCCGGCCATAGTTGAAGATCAAAGTACCCCAGTCGCGGTGCTCACCGCGACGCGGATCGCTGTGCTCATAGAGTGCCGTACCGTCGTATCGGGCCAGCGCGTAAGGATCTTTGGGGAAGTGGGCGGGCGGCCAATCGAGCAACACGCCGATGTTGTTTTGGTGGCAGACGTCGATGAAATAGCGCAGGTCGTCTTGTGGACCGTAACGGGAGGTGGATGCGAAATAACCGACCGTCTGATAGCCCCAGGAGCCCTCGAAAGGATGCTCGGTGACCGGCAACAGCTCGATGTGCGTATAGCCCAGATCGGCTACATACGGGACCAATTGATCGGCGAGGTCACGATAATCAAGTGGTCTATTGTTTTCGCTGCGCCGCCAAGATCCGGCATGCACCTCGTATATGGCTATCGGTGCGTGCAACCAATCCCATTGCTCGCGACGCACCATCCAATCTTGGTCACGCCACCGGTGTGTGGTGTCCGTGGGAACCAGATTCGCCGTATCCGGAGCAATTTCGAATTGCCGTCCGTAAGGATCGGCCTTGAGAAATACCTCACCGGTATCTCGATTCCGGATCTCGTACTTGTACAACGAGCCCGGCTCAAATCCGGGTATGAATAGCTCCCACACGCCGTTTCCGCCGCGCACGCGCATGGGATGTTGACGCCCGTCCCAATCGTTGAAATTACCCACCACGCTGACCCTGGCCGCATTGGGCGCCCAGGTCGCGAACAATACGCCTTCGATACCGTCGCAGCTGCGCTGACTGGCGCCCAATATACGGTAAATATGCCAGTGCTTGCCTTGCGCGAATAGATACAGATCGTAATCCGAGAGTTGCGGTGGTAAGCAATACGGATCGTAATAAACGCTTTCTTGGCCCGCCTTGTCTAGGCGGCGCAGTCGGTAGCGTTCCGGCACCTGATGCTCCGGCCCGGACCATTCGAAGAAATCCGAGCCGGTTAATCTCGTCAGAGAAATACCCGATTCCATGATCTCGATGCGTTGCGTGCGTGGGGCAAATACCCGCACAATAACCTGATCACCAGTCTGATGGCGGCCCAGGTATGTAAACGGATCGTGATGTTCCGCTTTCTCGATGCGTTTCCGTTCGGACGCGAGCACTTTCAATTCGTTCGAGAGCTTCTTGCCTGATGTTATCATTGAGATAGATTTATGGTTAAAACAACACACAATAACGGGGAACACGACCACGCCACGCCCGGACGTTTCGTCAGCCTGCTCACGAAAGACACCCTTGGCCTGGTGTTGGCTGGCGGCCGTGGGTCGAGATTGCATGACTTGACCCAGTGGCGGGCCAAACCTGCGGTGCCTTTCGCAGGCAAGTTTCGAATCATAGACTTTACGTTATCGAACTGCATCAATTCGGGTATTCGTCAAATTGGCGTCTTGACTCAGTATAAAGCCCACTCGCTCATTAAACACATACAAAAAGGATGGGGTTTTTTAGGCGGACAGCTCGGCGAGGCGGTTGAGTTATTGCCCGCATCACAACGCCTGGGTGAAGAATCATGGTATGTCGGCACCGCCGACGCCGTGTATCAGAATCTCGACATCATCCGCACCTACGACAAGCGTTACATCCTGATCCTGGCCGGCGATCATATCTACAAAATGGATTACGGCCGCATGTTGGCGTTTCATGCCGAGCAACAGGCGGATCTGACCGTGGGTTGCATAGAAGTGCCGGTCCATGAGGCCAGTTCGTTTGGAGTGATGTCGGTGGACGAAAATCACCAAATTCATGAGTTCAATGAAAAACCCGAAAACCCCAAAGCGCTCCCCGGAAACCATTCGCTGGCCCTGGCGTCAATGGGGATTTACGCGTTCAACACGCAATTTCTGTATGAACAGATCATCAAAGACGCGGATACCGCCACATCGAAGCACGATTTCGGCGGCGACATCATCCCCTCGGTGATCGGTAAGTATCGTGTATACGCCTATCCGTTCCGCGACGTGCAAAGCGGTTCGCAATCCTACTGGCGGGATGTCGGCACCGTGGATGCATACTGGAAGGCCAACCTGGAGCTCATCGATCCGGTCCCGGAGTTGAATCTTTACGACAAGAATTGGCCGATTTGGACCCATCAGGAACAATTGCCGCCGGCCAAATTCATATTTGACGATGAGGACCGTCAAGGCGTCGCCATCAACTCGATGGTTTCCGGTGGGTGCATCATCCAGGGCGCATTGATCCGGCATTCCCTGCTGTTTTCCCAGGTCGTCGTGCGCAACGCCTCACAGATCATCGACTCGGTTATCCTGCCCGAGGTAAATATCGGCCAGAACTGTAAGATCAGACATGCCATTATCGATAAAGGATGCCGCATCGACGACAACACAAGCATCGGCTGGGATGAAGAGTCGGATGCCAAGCGTTTCTATGTCTCTCCCGAGGGTGTGGTGCTCGTGACCCCTGATATGCTGGGCCAAGCCTTACATTATGTCCGCTAAATTGCGGCTGAACGTGGTGCTGTGCTGGCATATGCACCAACCCGAGTATCGCGATCTACTGACCGGGCAATATCTGCAGCCGTGGACTTACCTGCACGCCGTTAAAGACTACACCGATATGGCCGGCCATCTGGAATCGTGTCCCAGCGCACGTGCGGTGGTCAATTTCGTGCCCACAGTCCTTGAGCAGATTGCCGACTATCACGCCCAGATAGCGGCGTTCCTGGACGGCGGGACGCCGATCCGCGATCCGCTGCTGGCGGCGCTTGGTGACAACTCGGTTCCGGTCTCCACCCAAGGCCGTATGGAATTGGCGCAGCTGTGCCGCCGCGCTAACGAGCAACGTGTGATTCAGCGGTTCCAGCCCTATGCGGATTTGGTGGAAATCATCAAAACTCATCAACAACATAAAATAGATCTTGACTATCTCAACGATCAATTCTTCCGCGATCTGCTGGTCTGGTATCACTTGGCGTGGCTGGGCGAAACGGTGCGCCGCACCGACGTTAGGGTGCAGCGGCTGATGGACAAGTCGCGCCACTTTACACAGGATGAGCAAATCCTGCTGTTGCGCGTGCTGTGCGAATTGATCGGCGCGGTGCCGGAGCGTTACCGCAATCTGGCGGCAAATGGTCAGGTCGAGCTGTCTATGTCTCCCTACGCACATCCGATGCTACCGCTGTTGGTCGATTTTAAATCCGCCCGCGAAGCGATACCGGATATCCACCTGCCCCTTTCGTCGTATCCAGGCGGTATGGATCGCGTACGCTGGCATATTGAGACCGGTCTTCAGTCATTTCATGAGAGCTTTGGATTCAAACCGATCGGCTGTTGGCCCTCCGAGGGTGGCATCAGCGACGCTATCTTGCCGCTGCTTAGCGAGTACGGTGTTCACTGGGTGGCCAGTGGTCAAACGGTGTTGCGTAACAGTCTAGAACGCGCCCACCGTGCAACTGATAATAGCGTTTGGCCATATCGCCCATACCGGTTACGAGATTTACCGCTGCATGGATTTTTCCGTGACGACGGACTTTCCGACGCCATCGGTTTCACCTACTCGGACTGGGGGGCTGATGATGCGGTCGCCGATTTGATCCATCGACTGGAACACATTGCGTCGCAACTGGACGCACCGGATCAACATGTTGTATCGATCATTATGGACGGAGAAAACGCCTGGGAACACTTCCCTGATAACGGATATCACTTCCTGACAAGCCTATATGAATCTTTGTCGCAACATCCCAAGCTCCATCTGACCACCTATCGGGAGTTTCTCAACGACCACCGGCATCATGCCGCCGCGCTAAGTAGCGTATGTGCGGGAAGCTGGGTCTATGGAACATTCAGCACCTGGATCGGCGATGCGGATAAGAACCGGGCATGGGAGGTCTTGACAGAAACGAAACGGACATTCGACAAAGTCATGGCCCGAGGTGATTTTTCCGAACAAGACCGCGTGCGATTAAACCGTCAGCTGGCCATATGCGAAGGATCGGACTGGTTTTGGTGGTTCGGCGACTATAATCCTATCGAGTCGATCAAAGACTTCAGTGATTTGTACCGACGGCACATCAAAAATCTGCATCATATGTTAGGCCAACCGGCCCCCAAGAATATTGATGTGGCCTTCGGCCGTGGTGGCGACGCTGAACAAGGTGGCGTCATGCGTCGCGGAGGCGGTTGATGTATTCCGATTGCCGCTGCCTACCCAGACGCGAATTCGGCATCCTGCTTCACATTACCTCGTTACCCGGTGTCGGGGAATGCGGGAACCTCGGATCCGACGCGTACCGTTTCGCCGATTTTTTGGCGTCGAGCGGTGCACGGGTATGGCAAGTCCTGCCCTTGGTGCCGACTCACCAAGGCGGGTCCCCTTATCTCGGGGAATCGGCCCATGCCGGAAACCCTTTGCTAGTCAGTCCCAAACAGCTACTCGATGATGAATTGATCTCCAGCGAGGAACTCGACGAGTTCATTCATGGATCCGAGGACGGCGGTGACTTCCAATCCGCGCATCAATGGCTCTTGATGCGCGCGTTTTCCCGGTATCGCCAATGCAGCACAGATCTTAGCGAGGACATCATTCGCTTTGCAAAGGAAAATGAATATTGGCTGCCCGATTACACCTTGTATCACGCCATTAAAAACCTGTACGACAATGCGCCGTGGTTCGATTGGCCGGCGCCACTACGGAACCGAGATGCCCAAGCACTCGCGGCAGCGCGCACAAAATATCGCGACGAAATTCAATTTGGGGTGTTTGCGCAATATCTGTTCTGGAAACAATGGAGCGAATTGAAGACATACGCAAACCGGCACGGTATCCGCATTATGGGCGACATGCCGATGTTTGTCGCCCACGACAGTGCCGAGGTGTGGGCTTTCCCGGACTACTTTCAACTCGATGCCACCGGCCATGCGGTGAGTGTCGCAGGCGTGCCGCCGGATTATTTCTCCGACACCGGACAGCGTTGGGGGAACCCGCTATACGAATGGCGAAGCATGCAACAAGACGGGTTCACCTGGTGGATAAACCGGTTTCGTTCACAGCTCAAATTATTTGATCTATTGCGTATCGATCATTTCCGTGGGTACGAATCGTACTGGTCGATTCCGGCGCAAAGCGAAGACGCGACACAAGGTCGTTGGCGCAAGAGTCCCGGCGACGCCCTGTTCGCAACACTCTCGCAGGCGGTCGACCCGCTGCCCCTGATTGCCGAGGACTTGGGCGAAATCACATCCGCGGTTCACGAATTACGCCAACGCCTCGGTTTTCCAGGAATGCGGGTACTGCAGTTTGCATTTGACGGTGGCGCCGACAATCTGCACTTGCCTCACAACCACCTCGAATGCAGCGTCGTGTATACCGGTACCCACGACAATAGCACGACTCTCGGCTGGTTTCGCCAGCTCGCGCCCGCGCAACAACAGCGGGTGTACGAATACCTGGGCGATCCGCAGGTGACCATGCCATGGGCGCTTATTAGGGCAGCCATGGCGTCGGTGGCGAGGCTGGGAATATTTCCGTTACAGGACATAATGGAACTGGATGATACCCATCGCATGAACATGCCCGGAACCGAAAGCGGGAACTGGTCATGGCGATTCGACTGGTCCAGTCTTCCATTCGGCACCGCGGATCGGATCGCCCATCTTGCGTCAGTCTACGGACGATAACTGCCTGTATATTGCACCAATACTGCGACTTCGCGCAGCACAAGGGATCCCGGATGATGGCGAAGGGACTTGTGCTGCGCGTAGTCGCAGTGCTTGTGCTGGTGTCGTTGCAGTATCGGGCGGCTGGACGGAGCGCTGGAGCGAAATGCATAGCCGTAGCTATGCGTTGAGTGAAGCGCAAGTACAGGCGTTCGAGACCGAGCCAGCGCCGGGATAGCCAAGCGACTATTCTCGGTAAGCCATATCGCAAATTTACGCCGTTTCTTCGTAGAATCGACGTTGCGAGTCTTTGCGGTGCATACCAGGAATAGTCGCTTGGCGCCTTGGTGCAATATACGGGCTATTACAACCAGAGCATGTGCCCCATTTCCAACCGGTGAGAAAGGGTAGGATGTAGCGGATACGCCCGCAGCTTATAGGAGTAACGGCCGCACTGGGTAAGACCGATTTCACCCTCATAGGTCTGCCAGCCATCCGTTGATATACGGGTTGGGGACAGCGGATATTGCCGCGGAGCTATCAAACGATCGGCCGCGGACTTGTCGCTTATCAGACATTCGACACGCAGGTCGGCGGCCTGCAGCCCATTGAGCGACACCTGCACCACCAGCTTCGCCTCGTCGCCCACGCGTATCCCTTCAGCCGGATTTTCTGATTTCCGAATCTTCACCCCGTGCCACGACTTATGTATCTTCTTCTTCCAGGCAACCAACTCTTTGGCCCAGGCTGCTTCGTCGGCACTGAATTTTTGTCCCAGCTTTGCCGCCGGCGAATAATACTGGGTTATATAATCGGTCAACATCCGCTGAGCGCTGAAGCGGGATAGCGCCGATATCATCGCTTGTTTCGCAACCTGCACCCAATCCGAGGAATATCCTTGGCCATCGCGTTTGTAGTAAAGCGGTATTATCTCCCCTTCCAACAGATCGAACGCGCCGGAAGCTTCGACATAGTCGCGCTCATTGCTGTCCGCGGCCGCAAGATAGGGGCTGATGGCCCATCCGTTGTCACCCTCGAATCCCTCTTCCCACCAACCATCCAACAAACTGAAATGCGGAACACCATTGATTGCCGCCTTTTGTCCAGAGGTGCCGCTGGCTTCCATGGGGTATTCCGGGGTATTGAACCAGACATCCACACCGGTGACCAAAAAGCGCGCCAACTCGATGTCATAGGCTTCGAGCAAAACGATCTTTCCCTCAAAGTCCGGGTGGCGCGACAGCTGGTAAATCGCGTGGAGGTATTCCTGACCCGGTCCATCCTGAGGATGCGCTTTACCGGCAAATATGAATACCACTGGATGCTGACTGTCCTGCACCAACTTGGTTAATCTATCCATGTCCCTGGTCAACAGGGTTGCTCTCTTGTAGGTTGCGAAACGCCGCGCAAAACCAATTACCAGCGTTTCGGGATTGAGGCATCGAGTCAATCGTCTGATCTGTGACTGACTCAGTCCATTTCTACGCCCTTGCTGCGTGATGCGTTGTTTCGCTTCCTCCATCAACAGCGCCTTGATTGTCTGGTGGGTAGCCCAGAAAGCACGATCGGGAATATTTTTGATTGCCGCCCAAAAATCCCGATCGATCAACCGGTCGCGCCACTCCCCCGATAGGTGTTGATCGAAGATACGCACCCATTCGTGGTGAATAAACGACAGTACATGAACACCGTTTGTTACATAACCGATCGGATTCTCATCTGGGTCGATTTGCGGCCACACGAAACTGCTCAATTTTGAAGACACCTCACCATGAAGACGGCTGACGCCGTTGCGCAGGCGCGATCCACGCAGCGCCAAGGCAGTCATATTGAAACTACCTTGGTGCCCTGGACTATCTCCCAACTCTAATAACCTATCCGCATCCACCTTTAGCTCATCCAGAAAATCCCCTAAGTAGCGGTCGATCAAGTCTCGGGGAAAGATATCGTGACCCGCCGGGACTGCGGTGTGGGTGGTAAAAACAGTAGACGCCGCAACCATTTCAAACGCGGCGTCGAACGGGACCTTTTGCGACACCAGCTCGCGGCACCGTTCCAGAATCAGCAACGCGGCATGTCCCTCGTTGATATGCCACACCGTCGGCTGCAAACCCATGGCACGCAACGCCTTGACCCCCCCGATGCCCAGTAAGATCTCTTGCTGTATGCGCGTGTCAGTGCCGCCCCCATATAGCTGATGGGTGATAAACCGGTCGTGTTCACCGTTTTGCTCTAAATCGGTGTCTAACAGGAAAATCGAGATAATTCCGACCTTGGCTTCCCATACCTTGAACGCCACGTCGCGATCTTCGAGGCGCATTTTTAACCGCAAAGCTTGACCCGATTGATCGGTCACCGGGAATACCGGTAACTCGTGAAAACTCAGGTCTGCGTATTGTGCATGCTGTCGGCCATTCCCATCGATCTGTTGTTGGAAGTATCCGTGACGATAAAGTAAACCCACGCCGACAAACGGCAACCCAAGATCGCTTGCCTCTTTACAGTGATCCCCGGCGAGGATACCCAAGCCCCCGGAGTAGATCGGTAGACTTTCATGTACGCCGTATTCAGCGCAGAAGTAGGCGACAAGATCATGATCCTTGTCCAGGTTCGTAGTCACCGTTGTGGAATGCCGGTGTTGGAGATAGGTATCAAACGACGACACGCAACTCACGTAATGCCGCAGATAAAGAGGGTCAACGGCGGCTTGATTGAGTCGATCCTGATCCACTCTGCGCAAGAACAACCGTGGATTATGACCGGTTGCTTCCCATAGCTCAGGATCCAGCGTGGAAAAGAGGTGGCGAATTCCACGGTCCCAGCTGTAGAGCAGGTTGCTGGCGAGATCGGTCAACCGCGATAAGGCCTTCGGAATAGTAGGACGTACTTCGAGCGAGAAAGTGGTGCCAGTCATAAAGCAATTGATCCGATCATAATCAGAATTTAGTTTGTTTCATAAAACCAGCGTTGCGGGCATAAACTTTGATTGTCCCCACGCGATCGCATCGCGCGCTGCCCGGCGTATAATCCCACCTGCCAGCGGATATATAAAACTTGGTTGAGTCGTGTTCAATATATTATACAAAGGCGCGTCAACTCGTTGTCGAGATAAATAGGCCCTGCGAAAAACTAAAAACGCCAACGTTTATCGAGGTCCCGGCACAACGATGGTCAATCCGCGCCGATTGCCGGATCTATGTCCTCGCCAATTGGTTGACGCACCGGTATAACCCTTTATAGTAGCAGCCCCTCTTTCCAGCGTGGATCAAGGCGATACGATCTTTCAATTGCGTTTCGTGATGCGCTCTGCAAATCAAGAATGAGTACTAAATATGCCGGATATTACACTGAAACAAGCAAATCTCATTATTGAAGCGACACTAAAAAAGGGGCGTGAGTTGAAGCTGCCCCCACTCACCGTCGCTGTGGTCGACCGGGGCGGTTATCTCATCGCCTTGCAGCGGGATGACGGCGCCACTTTTATGCGTCCGAACATCAGCTTGGCAAAGGCATGGGGCGCCATCGGCCTTGGTGTGAATTCAAGGGATATTTCCAAGCGCTATGAAAGCGGCGTGCGTGAAGCCGGGTTCATCAATGCGTTGAACGCGATGACCGGCGGAGGCGTCATTCCGTTGCCCGGCGGCGTGCTGATCTACAATAGCAACGCCGAGCTGTGCGGCTCCGTGGGCGTGTCGGGTGCCGTATCCGAGGACGATGAGGCCTGCGCACTCGCCGGGGTCGAAGCCGCCGACCTCGAGGCGCGGATAGCGCGTTGATCGGTGACTTCCATTTCCCATTTATCCAAGGTAAATCAACTACTGAACCAATCACATGAAACGGTATCTCACCGCGCCCATTGTCGTGATACGATATACCCTGGTTGTTTGTTCATATCCGTCGGCGCAACGGTAATCTGAGGAGTCCAACAGCATGCTAGGCGAACCACACGATCTTCTCCATGAATTTCCCGAATATGAAGACAAGATCACAAAACTGCGGCACACGAATGGAAAGTTCGCCCGTCTCATGATCGAGTATGATGAATTGGATGCCAAGATCCGCAATCTCGAAGAGCAAGCGCAACCGGTCTCGGATACTTACATGGAAGATCTCAAGAAAGTAAGAGTCACGCTAAAAGATGAGCTGTACGATATTCTAAGCGATCGATGATACTTCCTGCTTTATTGGTCTCCAGGCGCAAACGCCTGCGTATAACGGCGTATCTTTTTTACATATAAATCGGCGGCCCACTTGAGCCGGCTGATCTCGTCAGCGGTTAGCTCGCGTACAACGCGCCCGGGACTACCGGTCACCAATGAGTTATCCGGAATTTCCTTGCCCTCGGTAATGAGGGTGTTGGCACCGATCAAACAGTTGTTGCCAACCCTTGCGTTATTGAGAATCACCGACTTGATGCCAATCAGACTGTTATCTCCGACCCTGCATCCGTGAAGCATTACCATGTGACCAACGGTAACGCCGCTACCGACCGTCAACGGAACACCCGGATCCACGTGCAACACGGAACCATCCTGAATATTGCTCCCCTCGCCTATATGTATAACGTCATTATCGCCACGCAGCACGGCGTTGAACCAAATACTACTGCGATTCTCCAAGATGACCGAGCCGATTACGGTGGCCGTGTCGGCAATGAAGTGCTCGCTACCGCGAAGCTCCACATTTCGATCTTCAAAGTCATAAATCATGATTCAATCCTCGCCAGCATCTTGTACCAAGACGCCCCCACCCTGTTCATGGCTACACACCGAGGATACCCGCAGCGTCTGTTTGAGGAAATGGCGCCATCCGATATTCCAGATTACTGAACAAGAATAGGAACGGGACTGTACCGGTCCCGGCTCGGCTGCGAACATCCGAACTCGCGCTTCACGCAACACAGAAAGGGGTCACCATCACAAACTTCGACCCCTCGTGTCATCGTTCCAACGCGGTATCCAGCCACCCGATACTGCAAAGGCACCAGCACTGCAACAGCACCAGCACGAGCACTAGTCCCGTCACCATCATCATCAGAGACCCTTAGTGCAAACTCAGCCCCCGAGGCCCCATCACCCACTAGCCCGCATATTGCACCAGTCGGCCACCGGCCTTGAGGTAACTGATTGAAAAACACTTCGTATATACCGAATCTAGCCCACTTGGTCCGGGTACGTT
>CAMYMN010000041.1:22428-36016 GCA_947259395.1 uncultured Gammaproteobacteria bacterium
GCTTGTCCTCGCGCAGCAGGGGGTTCAGCCGCCCCTGTCCCTTGTGCTGCGCGGAGTCGCAGTGTGCGCCAGCTTCCCGGATACTGGTGCAATATGCGGGCTAGGTAACTGATTCGTTCTACAATGCAATTATGGAGCACGCCGTGCAAAGAACCGGATCTAAAGACAGTATGGGGTCCGATGCGTCAGCTGAATCAGGCTATGACTGGTCATACATTGTCGGTATAGCCCGTCAACGCAAGCGCAACCTCACCGTCGCTAACTTCATTGCCATTATCGCGGTAGTTGCCGCGGTGCCAACCCCGCTGCTGATGCCGCTGCTGGTAGACGAAGTACTGCTCGATCAGCCCGGATTCCTGGTTAATCTCATGAATCAGATGATGCCGGTCAGTTGGCACGGTCCGATGCTGTATATCGGTCTCATACTGTTGGCAACCGTGCTACTAAGATTCACTTCTATCTGGCTCAACGTACTGCAGACCCGGGAATTTACTCTGATTTCCAAGGACGTGACCTACAGGATGCGCCGCGACTTGCTGGCACATTTGGAACGAGTATCGATGGCGGAATATGAAACCTTGGGCAGTGGCGCCGTAGCGTCACGTTTCGTTACCGATATTAACTCCATCGATGAATTCGTCGGACAGTCTGTGAGCAAGCTGCTCGTAGCGGTACTGAGCCTAATTGGCGTGACCATTATTCTGTTGTGGATGCACTGGCCGCTGGCGTTGTTCATTCTATTTATGAACCCCTTGGTGGTGTTCTTTACCGTAGCGTTGGGTAACAAGGTCAAGGTGCTAAAAGAAAGGGAGAACACTGCTTTCGAACTATTTCAACAGAGTCTGACCGAGACGCTCAATGCGATACAACAAATCCGCGCGAGCAATCGTGAACATCACTATATCCGCGGTGTAGCGGACAGAGCGCGGGGAATTAAGACTCATTCGGCGTTATTTTCGTGGAAATCGGATGCCGCCAATAGATTTTCGTTTGGCGTTTTTTTGATCGGCTTCGATGTATTTCGAGCAATCAGTATGCTCATGGTGGTGTTCTCGGATCTCACCATCGGACAGATGCTCGCTGTATTCGCCTACTTGTGGTTCATGATGGCGCCCGTGCAGGAGTTGTTGAATATTCAATACGCCTATTTCGGCGCCAAGGCCGCGCTGGGTAGAATCAATGAGCTGTTGGCGTTGCATAAGGAACCCCTTTATCCGCACTTGAAGAACCCATTTTTGGGCGCGAACACGGTGGCGATACACATTGAAGACGTGAGCTTTGCTTATGTCCCAGACGAACCGGTCCTCAAGCAGGTGAATCTCAACATCGAACGCGGAGAGAAGGTTGCCCTGGTCGGCGCCTCCGGAGGAGGTAAATCCACGCTGGTTCAGGTGATCCTCGGCATGTATCCGATACAAAGCGGTCATCTTTATTTCGATGGTGTATCGATCACCGAGATTGGTCTCGACGTGGTGCGCGACAACGTCGCCACCGTGCTGCAACATCCGGCGATGTTAAACGACACAGTGCGTGAAAACCTGACCCTGGGGCGTGACGCCGTTGACGAAAAGCTATGGGATGTCCTCAGCGTAGCCCAGCTGAAAAGTGTGGTGGCGTCGATGCCGGATGGACTGGACACGATGATTGGCCGTGACGGCGTGCGCTTGTCTGGTGGTCAGCAGCAACGACTGGCCATTGCACGGATGATCTTGTCTGATCCGAAGGTGGTCATTCTCGACGAGGCGACGTCCGCCCTGGATAACGAAACCGAGGCGCATCTACACCACGCCCTGGGAGAATATCTAGAGGCACGCACCACATTGATCATCGCCCACAGGTTGAGTGCGGTAAAACAAGCTGACCGTGTCTATGTGTTCGAGGATGGTCACATTATCGAGCAAGGGTCCCACGAGCAATTGATGAATGCGGATGGTCTCTACCACAAGCTTTACAGCCGCACAGCCCAGTGATGGTACTGGACAATATGACTAAATCCGTTCCAACAGAACCTTCAGGCGTGATTGGGTAATGCGCGAGATGACTGGATTGGAATAAGCACTCAAGAACTTCCTTCGATGACCGGTCTGGGAATCGTAGATGTAGCGTTTCACGGTGGCGATATTGGCTCCATAGACATGGATGCTGACCGATCCTTGATCACGCAATGAGTTTGATATTTGATGAATATCTCCAATCGTGGGCGACGTTACATAGATATCTCCGCGCCCTAATTGCCGCGGGTCTTGCGCCGTCAACTCATAGGTGTCCGCGTCCCGGTTGAACGATCGACAGATCAAGGCGCCTTCCATCACTCCAATGATGCCCCAAATAGAGAGGTCGAATATCGGCGTGCCTTGACCTTTATCCCATACCATGCTGACTACCGAAAAGCGTTCCCATGGATCCAGATACAAAAGGTATTGTTGATACCAATCCGGATTAGGCACGGCAAATTCTGCTGGCAACCAATCGTTACCGTCAATCAGATCGGCGAGCAGCCGCTTACCGTTCTCGAGAATACGAGGCTCATCCTCCACGAACTCACCCACGAGCCGAGTAAATGACGCAACGAATTCACGGAATCTAGCGACATTGCGCATCGGGCTACCAATAGTGGGTCACACCGTCTCACGCATGAGTAGAGGCATTTGTTTTTCTGCTAGCCCGCATATTGCACCAGTATCCGGAAAGCTGGCGCACCGCCCTGCCCCGCGCTCGTCCTCGCGTAGCAGGGGGTTTGTCTCTGCGCCATCATCCGCGATCCTTGATCAAAACTTGGTGTGGGTTTGACCAGGAAAACCGCAAAGAGTTTTGTTCGGCCGTGCTTCGACTCCCACCGGGGCACGCCCCTTGGGCACCGCCGACGATCACGTGAGGCACTGACCACTGACCCGCACAGCCTCTAGGAAGCGCCGTACCGCTACCCAGCGACAATGACGCGATTTCGCCCTTGCCGTTTTGCCTGATAAAGGGCTTGGTCGGAGCGCTGCAATAGCCATTCGCCGAGATCGCCGCCGGCAGCGGATGAGGATTTTTCCAGTACCGCAACACCCGCCGAAACGGTGATGCTAAGCCGGCTTTCGTCCCGCATGTTGAATTGCAACTTATTGATTTCCCGATGATGACGCCGGGCTATCTTGGCACCATGAACTAGCTGGGTTTCAGGCAGAAGTAACACAAATTCTTCACCGCCATAACGCGACAAAATGTCGCTCGCGCGCAGCCCCTTGGATAATGCATCGGCCACGGATTTTAAAACGCTATCTCCCACGGAATGGCCGTATTGATCATTGATGGTCTTGAAATGATCAATGTCCAGCATGACGCACGTCAGCGGATGCCCATAACGGCGGCAGCGTTCGACTTCTTCGTCCAAACGGCGTTCTAAAAATCGCCGATTGGGAATATCTGTCAACGGATCGGTCAAACCGTGCCGTTCGAGCCGGGCGATGTTTACTGTATTACGTATACACAGAGCGATGGTTGCCGACAGATGCTCCAGTAGTTCAGTCCCCGCTTGCGCTGAAAAATGTTGCGCATCATAGCTACCCTGGGCAAGACAGCCAATCAACTTCCCGGCTACGATCAGTGGAGAAACCGCCATGGACCCAACGGGCCTGTTACAGCGCGGGAAAAGCCGTTGCTGCGTGTCTACATCGCAACGGCCGACCAACGGTTGTAAGGACCCTGGAAACCACTGGTATAGCTCACCGTCGGATACCATGACAAAACTCTCATCAATCTCATATGGCACATCGCGGTGGGCCATAATGCGAACGATTTCGTAATCCAGATTTAGGCATGCAATCGATACCTCATCAACATTGCGAAAAGTACTTTTAATGCCGGCAGTTACGCTGTGTACTAGTTGATGAAACGTCTCCGCACCGATGGCATCGATTTCGATTTTCCGAAAACCAGACCAGATTTTTTCATTGGTCCGTACCTGCTTCTCGAGTTCGGCTAACTCTTGACCCATCGCAGCAAGTTGGTTATCCATGGATCGAAGGAAAGCTCAGTGGGCATGATGGGTCGAGCCAAATACAAAACCCACCCAACATCAAACATGTGCTGGATGCGATAGCAGGAACCATGGTTGGCAAGTAGCAGTTTTATTAACTCATCAGTGACGCCGGGACACCCGTTATTCTAACACTCGTTCGAGCATGTCAAACCCACATTAATTAATAACAACAATACGTCGACGCGAAGTCTATCCCGTTACAGACTAATGCGCGACGCCTTTAACCGTGGCGATCATTCCCGGGGACATATAGCACTTTTCCAAGGCGGGGTTCGTGTATATTAAGCTGTGAAAATGCAGATTGACGCTTTGTAAACTTTCACAAATGAGCAAGCACACCAACGATTTCGATTTGGTCGTGCTGGGTGCCGGCGTGGTGGGTGTCAACACCGCGTACTGGGCACAGCAGGCCGGACTGTCGGTGGCAGTGATAGATAGACAGCCCGCCGCCGGTCTCGAGACAAGCTTCGCCAATGGTGGTCAGATCGCGGTCAGCCATGCCGAGCCTTGGGCCAACCCCAAAGCGCCCCTGCAGGTGCTCAAATGGCTATTTGACAGTAACGCGCCTTTGCTATTCCGGCCCCGAATGGACTGGGCCCAATGGCGCTGGATCGCGGCATTTGTCGCCAACTGTACGGCAAAAAAAGCCGATCTCAACACCGCATCGATCGTGCGCCTGGCAATGGAAAGTCGCGAACGGCTGCGGGAAATTCGTGAACAGGAAAACATCAATTACGATCATCGCACCGAAGGCATAATGCATTTCTACCGCGATCATCGGTCCTTCGAGTCTGCGCTGCATGCGGTGGATGTAATGAGAAAACACGGATGCGAGATAGATATTATACAACCCGACCGCGTGGTGGAATTAGAACCGGCCTTTGCGGCCAGCCAATCCCAAATCATCGGCGCAACTTACTCCCCAAAGGACGAAAGCGGTGATGCCTTCAAGTTCACTCAGGCGCTAGCACGTATCTGCGCGTCAAGAGGTGTGGAATTTTGGTTCGGGTCAGAGGCCATCGCACTGCACAAAAACAACAATGGCAAGCGCATATCAGGCGTGGAAACGCGAACACCGCAAGGTTTTAAGATCCTGTGTGCACGTGATGTCGTGGTGTGCCTGGGGAGCTATTCGGCATCCTTCTTGAAGCGTTACGGAATCCGTCTCAATCTTTATCCGGCCAAGGGCTATTCAATCACCATACCAACCGACCCGTCACGCCACACGTGCCCGCTGAAAAGCCTGACCGACGATGAATACAAACTCGTATACAGTAACCTCGGCGATCGCCTCAGAGTTGCCGGGACTGCTGAATTGAGCGGGTACAGTATCCATTTAGACCATCAGCGCTGTCGAATAATCGTTGACAATGTTCGCCGCCTGTTCCCTGACGCCGGCCGCTTCGAGGAAGTTCAGTTTTGGTCAGGGCTGCGGCCTTCAACACCGACCAACGTCCCATATATCCAGGGCACAAGATACGGCAACCTGTGGATCAACACCGGTCACGGAACATTGGGTTGGACGTTGGGCCCGGGCAGCGGTAAACGTATCGTCGAACTGATAAAAAAGCCTCACTGGCCCGACTAAATGGACCCGCTGCTGGCAACAGCATCCAACGGCGATGCCGCGCCTTAATGATTATGTCACTATGTCGCCCAGCTAAATCGCCTAGACCCTCGGGCCGCAACATTGCAGAATATCAAACGGTATATTGCAATAAGGATCTTTGGGGATGACGCAACAATCGCGCGGCTGGACCCCCTGCGATGCGGGGACAAGCACTGCAACTACACCAGCACAAACGCCGCGCTGGAGCGAAATGTATACCGGGTATTGGTCATATTTCTTATGCTAAACAGCATGTTAACTCTTTTTTTCGGCGCCTTGGTGCAGTATACCGGCTAGTCTATTTCGTTGGTCGCAGCGCACGATGTCTACTGTAGAAGCACTTATTCCCGGCACCAAGATTGGTTTATTCGAGGTCCAGGAAACCTTGGGTCTTAGCAACCATGGCGTGGCATATCGTGCCCAGGACACCGAACATGGACGGGATGTTTCAATCCAGGAGTACCTTCCGGTGGCGTTCGCCAAACGCACTGGCGATGGTGTCAGCGTAGAGGCAGTCGAGAAAAAAAAGACCGCCTACGAAAATGGGCTCTCGCTGTTTCTGCAGGAAGCGCGGATCCTGGCACAGATTCATGACCCGTACATCGCACGGGTGATTGAGTACACCGAAACCAATGGTACCGCGTATCTGGTAATCGAACATGAAGCAGGACAAACGTTACGCAGTTATTTGCAAAATCATCCCAAGCTCAATGAAGACCAGCTACAGAACATCCTGATTCCCATGCTCAAGGGTCTACGCATCATTCATTCCGAAGGCCTGCTGCATCGTGACATCAGACCAAGTAGTATCTTTCTGCGCGAAAACGGCCCGCCAGTGCTGATCGGATTCGGTAGTGTAGTCCGCACCGTGGCTGATGAACACGTGAGTTTGGACACCCGGGTCACGCCCGGCTATAGCCCCATTGAGCAATATCATGACGGAGGAAATCTCGGCCCGTGGACGGATCTGTATGCATTGGGTGCATCCATGTATCGCTGCATTGCAGGCGTGAATCCAGTGGATGCCACCAAGCGTGTGGCGGCTATCGCACAGGGAGACGAAGACCCGCTGGTACCGGCAATGGAAATCGGTGTCGGCGATTACAGCACACATCTACTTGGCAACATCGACTGGATGTTGCGACCCATCATGACCGAGCGTCCCGAGTCCGCTGGTGCCGTGTTGGGGGTTATATCCCGTGACCACCGGAATTCTCGTGTGGCAACGATGAAACCGGCGCCGCGCCAACAAAGTCTGGGTATGCCGTCCCAGCATGATTCAACATCCGCATATCGCTTGCCGTACCAGTCGCTGCGTCACGGCGATGACACTGCGCGGTGGATACCACATCTGCGCAAGCGAGTTCGAAAACCGAACGGCTGGGCCGTGGCGGGCGTGGTATTGGCTGGATTGCTAGGATTTGCATTGTGGCAAACCAATCGTGATCTCGATCGACCGTCCGATGTTTCAACAGCCGTCAATGGCGTCGATCAAGCGATGACACGCGACGAGGACAGGACGTCAACCATAACCCCGGCACGGGACGAGCCTGTTAATTTTGGCCGTGAAGACGACGACCTGCGCGCCGAGGCTTTTCGAGAACTGGAACATAATCAACTGCAGATAGACAAACTGTTGGAATCGGCGCGAACACATGTCGAATCCGGGAGGCTTGTCTTTCCTCCACAGAACAATGCGCTCACCGACTTTCGCGCGGTTCTCGATATCGATCCAGAGCAAGTGGACGCAAAACAGGGAATTAATGACATCATCACCGCACTCGTAGATGGGGCTCGCGAATCATTTGAGAACAAAGAAATAATACAAGCGGAAAGCCAGTTGGATGAGGTCGAACGCATTCAATCCGGCGGTGACGATGCGAGTGAACTGAGGCAACAGATCCAGGATTACAAGCAACGCATCGAGCAACAGAGGCAACTGGCTGAGTTGCAACGGCAACGTGAAGAGGCGGCTCGCAACCGGAGAGTTGAAAATCTGCTAGCACGGGCCGAAACAGCGATGCGGGAAGGCCGCTTGACCACTCCGACCGATAATAGCGCGCTATCGCACTATCGTGGGGTGTTACAGCTGGACGAGCAAAATGACATCGCGTTATCGGGCATCAAAGAAATCGGCCGGCGTTACCTCAGTAAGGCAGGCCAAGCGATTGTCGATGGCGATTTGAAAAGTGGCGAGGAACATTTGAACGCTGCAATCACGCTTCAAGCCGATGCGGACACCATAAGTCTATTACGCACACAAATTCAAGCGCGCCGCACTGCGCTTGAACAAGAAGTCCAACACCTAGAACGCGAAGCGCAGGAAATGAGGCGGCGTGAATTGGCACAACGAATCCAACAGCAACGACAGCGAGCAAAGCTCGAGTCGGGTATCAAGGCCTACTACCGAGGTGCGTATGATGAGGCGTTTCGAATACTGAATCCCCTGGCTGACACGGGCTATCCGCGAGCCCAATTCCGCTTGGGCGTGATGTATAACCTGGGACGCGGCGTCACCCGCAATTCGGAATTGGCGCAGCAATTGATTCGCAAGGCGCTGCCGGCTATACAAAGCGCGGCAACATCCGGTGAAGCTTGGGCGCAAGCGGACCTCGGATCCCTCTACGAGGACGGCCTCGTTGTTGCCAAGAACGACGTCGAAGCGGTACGCTGGTACCGCCTGGCGGCGCAGCAAGGATATGCCGGGGCACAAACCAACTTGGGCGTTATGTACGCAAACGGTACCGGCGTCGAGCAAGACATTGATGAAGCAATCCGCTGGTTACAGCGAGCGGCCGCGCAAGGCGACAAAATCGCCGCGGAAAACCTTGCCACTTTGGGAGCAAGATAATCATGAGCACTGTCACACAAACAGCATCAACACAACCGGTTCAACTCGCCGACCCTGAGCTACTCGAAAACCGTTGCTTGGTGGGTGGCGAGTGGATTGGCGCGCCGTCGGGTGATTCGATCACCATATGCAATCCCGCCACCGATGAACCCATTGGCACAGTACCTTCCATGGGCGCGGAAGACACGCGCCGGGCTGTCGAGGCCGCCGACGCCGCCTGGGATGAGTGGCGCTCACAATCCGGGAAACACCGGGCCAATTTGCTGCGTGCGTGGTTCGAATTGATCATGGCGAACCAAGAAGACCTGGCGGTTTTGATGACCTCGGAGCAGGGCAAGCCGGTGACCGAGTCACGAGGCGAGGTGGCCTATGCGGCGTCATTCGTAGAATGGTTCGCGGAAGAGGCCAAACGAATTTACGGCGACACCATCGATCACCCCCTCCCAGGGCGGCGCATTGTGGTTCTCAAGCAACCGGTTGGCGTCGCCGCCGCGATTACGCCGTGGAATTTCCCGGCCGCAATGATCACCCGCAAATGCGCGCCGGCGCTGGCGGCGGGTTTTCCGGTGGTGATCAAACCTGCCAGTCAAACTCCGTTCACCGCACTCGCCCTGGCAAAACTGGCCGATCGTGCCGGCATTCCGGCAGGGGTGTTCAACATACTCACCGGTCCGGCGCGGGACATAGGCGGCGAACTGACCAGCAACGCCAAAGTCCGAAAATTGAGTTTCACCGGTTCCACAGAGATCGGTAAGCTGCTCATGGCGCAATGCGCGGAGAACGTGAAGAAGGTCTCCATGGAACTCGGCGGAAATGCACCGTTTATTGTATTTGCTGACGCAGATCTCGATGCCGCGGTGGAGGGGGCAATGGCCTCCAAATATCGTAACACCGGCCAAACCTGTGTGTGCGCCAACCGGATTCTGGTGCAGGACGAAATATACGACGACTTCGCCAACCGGCTGGCAGCGGCGGTTACCGCGCTCAAGGTTGGCAACGGCATGCACGAAGGTGTTCAACAAGGTCCACTGATAGACATGCATGCAGTTGAAAAAGTCGAATCCCACATCGCGGATGCGATTGCCAAAGGCGCCAACGTGCTGGTAGGCGGAAACCGCCATGACATGGGCGGGACTTTCTTCGAACCGACCGTGTTGACGAACATATCGCAAGATATGGTGATCAACTATGAGGAGACCTTTGGCCCCGTTGCTCCCCTGGTCAAGTTCCAAGATGAGAGCGAAGCGATCCGTATTGCCAATGATACCGAGTTCGGGCTCGCGGCCTATTTCTACTGTCGCGATGTCGGTCGCATCTGGCGGGTGGCGGAGGCGCTGGAATATGGGATCGTAGGCATCAACGAAGGCATTATCTCAACCGAAGTTGCGCCCTTTGGCGGCGTCAAAGAATCCGGTGTCGGCCGCGAAGGCTCTAAATACGGGATCGACGAATACCTCGAGATCAAGTATTTGTGCCTGGGAGGTATCGATCAATAACCATCAATCGCGAGGATACATTGCTTACCGGTGAAGCCGCGCGATTGTAAATGGACATTATTGAACGTTTGATCGACCAAGCCACGGGGCACGACCAAGCGGTTGTATTTCCGGAGGGAGACGATCTACGGATCCTGATCGCGGCGCGTCGTCTGCAAGACCGGCATATCGCCGCACCGATTTTATTGGGAGACGTCGGCGTCATCGACAAGCTCGCAAAAGACAATCAAACGTCCTTAGACGGCATCACCCTCGTAGATCCCCGACACGATGACCGCATGAATTCGTATGCGCAGGGTTATGTAGAGCAACGCCCAAAGACCAGTATGAAGGTCGCCGAACGCCTGATGCGGAAACCGTTATTTTTTGGGGCGATGATGGTGCACAACGGAGACGCCGCGGCGACGGTGGCGGGCGTCGATCATCCCACCTCACGGGTCATCGAAGCGGGCATGCTGGGGATTGGATTGACGCCGGGAATACATACACCGTCCAGTTTCTTCTTGATGGTGATGCCGAAGTTTCGCGGACGGCAAAATGAACCTCTGATGTTCGCTGATTGCGCCGTCAATATCGAGCCGACAGCGGAGCAACTCGCCGATGTGGCAATCGCCTCGGCGGAAAACGCCGAGAAGCTGCTCGATGAACCGCCGCGCGTAGCGTTCTTGTCTTTCTCCACCCAAGGCAGCGCCCAGCATGAGATGGTGAACAAGGTCCGGCAGGCCATCGACATCGCCACACACAGGGCGCCGCGAGTGGCTATTGACGGTGAGTTTCAAGCGGATAGCGCATTGATTCCCGAGGTCGCCGCCAATAAGCTGCGACGCAAGAGCCGGGTCGCCGGGTACGCGAATGTGTTGATCTTCCCAGACCTGAACTCCGGGAACATCGCCTACAAGCTGACGCAATACCTTGCCAACGCCCAGGCCATCGGCCCAGTGCTGCAAGGCTTCGCGAAACCGCTTGGTGATCTTTCTCGCGGCGCCAGCACCGACGACATTGTCTCGTCCACGGCGGTGATACTGGCCTTGACCACGCCGCCTTGACTGGGGACTGGGACCCGCGGCCTGCCGAACCGGGCCTACCGGATATATTGACGGCGTGTCCCGGGAATTGTCACTCGGTTCAGCCTGGCGCGAACCCTTAATCTACGTGCCAGTCGCGTCTAACTTGAACTCAGATCCCATTTTCTATATCGGCGAGCGCGGCGTGCAGCAGTCCGATTGCTGCGTCCGCATCCCGGGATTCGTGGGGCAATATGCACTAATCCCGCTGCTCCAGCGGGACATATTCGCGCGGTTCGGGCCCGGTGTAGTGGGTCAGCGGTCGAATCAAGATGTTGTTCTCCATTTGCTCCATGACCTGCACCGTCCAGCCCGGCACTCGGCCCACCGCGAAGATCGGCACGAATAGATCCTCGGGTATCCCATGCAGGTAGTACACCACCCCGGCGTAGAAATCCACGTTCACATTCACACCGTGACGCGCATACGGCCGCATCGCCTCTACTAACGCCTGCAAGATTTCATACCACTGCGGCTGCCCCATTTCCGCGGACAACTTTTGGACACCGTCGCGCATATGTCGCGCCCGGGGATCTTCCGCGCGATAGACGCGATGACCAAAACCCATCACCGGTTCATGATTCTGCCGTTTGCGCTTCACGTATTCCGCAGCCCGGGCCGGATCACCGACCTCCAGGGCCATCTTCATCACGTTTTCCGCGGCGCCACCATGAGCCGGCCCGGAAAGCGCGGCCACCGCAGCGGTAACCGCCGCGTGCAAATTGGCCTCCGTACCCGTCACCACGCGCGCGGTAAAGGACGACGCATTCGACCCGTGCTCCGCGTGCAGAATCATGTCGGTATCCATCAACTGTGCCGCATCAACACTTGGTGGCTCCCCCTTCAACATATACAAAAAATTCGCTGCATGTCCCAACGACGGGCTCGGCGCCACCGGCTGCAAACCATCACGAATTCGATTATGCGCGCACACAATAATCGGCACCTGAGAGGTCAGACGTATCCCCTTACGCAAGATCGCTTCCGTGGAATTATCCGCTACCTCGGGATCAAAGACCGACAACGCCGACACTGCGGTGCGCAGTACATCCATCGGATGCGCATCTTGGACCAGTTGGATGATCTCGAACACCGGATCAGGCAACCGCCGCGCATCTTTTAATTGTTGATCGAAGTCTTCGAGCGCGCTGCTTGTCGGTAACTCGCCGTATAGCAATAAGTACGCGGTCTCCTCGAATGTCGAATGCTGCGCAAGATCGTGAATCGAATAACCTCGATATCGAAGCTCACCCGCACGGCCATCAATAAGACTTGTGGCCGAGCGGTCGAAATACACGCCTTTGAGGCCTCGTTTGATTTCCACTTTCTGTTTCGTATCGGTCATGTTCTATTCCGCAATTTTATCGTGGGCATTCATCACGTTAGCAGCACAATGTTGGGGACCCGATGCCGTTATACGCACGCGACCTGTCGCGTTGTTATCCAGACCGCTTACTTGCCATTTGCTTCATGACATCGTGTCCATTAAACCAAAGAGTCAGGAGGATAGTCTTTGATATCAAATTCGGGCGACGGGTACTGGGGATCCATTTCCGTAAAGGCATCGATCAATATCTCGCTGATCACTACATTCCGGAACCAGCGCTTCTCGGCGGGAATCACATACCAAGGAGCATGTTCGGTGGAACATTGGTTCAGCATCGCCTCATAGGCATCCATGTACTCGTCCCAGCGATCGCGCTCCTTCAAATCACTGGGATTGAACTTCCAATGTTTGTCGGACCGCTCTAATCGCCGGCGTATACGTGATAACTGATAGTCCTTAGAGATATGCAGCATAATCTTAATAATGCGTGTCCGGTGATCGTGAAGCATTCGCTCAAAATCGTTGATGTGCCGATAGCGTTTTTCGATCAAAGTCTGCGGCGCAATATTGTGCACCCGGACGACGAGCACGTCCTCGTAATGCGAGCGGTTGAAGATGCCGATGTTGCCGATCCGCGGAACGGCCTTGTGGATGCGCCACAGGTAGTCGTGGTCGAGCTCCTCGGCCGATATCGTTGGCAATCTTACGGATTGTGCTGTCCTTTCCACCGGTGTCCATGGCCTGCAGGACCAGCAACACAGACTGTCTACTTTCGGCGTACAAGCGTTCTTGAAACTCTTGCAGGTCGTCCAAGTTTTTTTGCAGGCGTTTTCGCGCGTAGTCTTCTTTCAGTCCCTGGTCGTCGTCAGATTGTATTGACGCGAGACTGATTGCGCCTGTTTCAGGAACACGATAGCGATGGTAATCGAATTTGGCTTGGCCCATGTTTTCTATCCGCAGTAAGTTAACTGCGATTATACCCACTGCGGTCCACTCAAGATGACCCTTCGACTTCGCTCAGGGCAGGCTCCTTCGACTTCGCTCAGGGCAGGCTCCTTCGACTTCGCTCAGGGCAGGCTCCTTCGGCTTCGCTCAGGGCAGGCTGCTCAAATGTCATCCTGAGGCATGTAACCGCCTGTCCTGCCTGAAGTTCCCCTGCTGTGCGGGGACAAGCGCAGGTAATGAATCTCACTGTCTTGAGCTCGCCGCCATCATTA
>CAMYMN010000042.1 GCA_947259395.1 uncultured Gammaproteobacteria bacterium
ATCCTCCTCCACCTTGAGATGGCGGTCGGGCGTGGCGACCAGGTCGATCAACACCGGAATGCAATACAGGCCGATCAACGCCGAGACCACCTCGATGCCACCGAGCAGGGTGTGGCTGCCAAAGGTCAAGCGGACGTCGGCGCTGATCTCCGCCACGCCGATGCAGGACAGCAACAATCCGAAACACGCCCCGATCAGGCCCTTGAGCAGGTTTCCCTGAGACAGTGCCGAGATCAGCGTCAGGCCCAGGATCGCCAACCAGAAATACTCGACGGGCCCAAAGGCGAGCGCCACGTTGGCCAGTGGCGGCGCGAGAAACAGAAGGAACAGTGCACCGACCAGCCCACCGCACACCGACGCGATGCACGCCAGGGTGATTGCCAGATCACCGTCGCCGCGTTTGGCCATCGGATATCCGTCGAAGGTGGTGGCGATGGCCGACGGGGTCCCGGGGGTGTTCAACAGGATTGCGGCATAGGCGCCGCCGTAGATCGCTCCGGTATAAATAGCGCCCATGAGGATCAACGCCGATGCCGGTTCCATGGAAAAGGTGATCGGTATCAACACCGCCACCGCCATGGTGGCGGTCAGTCCCGGTAGCGAGCCGACGACGGTTCCCGCCACCACGCCGCCTATTGCCAGCGCTACATGGTAGGGCGTGAGCGCCGCGAGTAAGTAACCCAGGCTGTCCATGTCACTGGCCGCCGCCTGTCAGCGGCGGCCAAGCTCGGTCACATTACTTGATGACGCCGGCTTCCTTGGCGGCGGCGGCATAGCCTTGCTTTTTTTCCTCCATGAACGCTTGCATGCCCTTGTAATCCACATTGACCAGGGCAAATCCGTCGTTTTCCATTTTTTGCTTGAACCCGGCATCGGCGTTGATCTGAGAGATCATAGAGGACAACTTGATGCGGATGTCTTCGGGGGTTGAGTTTGGTACCGCGATGCCGCGATAGGCCCCCGATACAATGTCAAAGCCCAACTCTTTGAAGGTGGGCACATCGGGGAACCGTGGATGCCGTTGTTCCATAGCGACCGCCAACAAGCGGACCTTGTCGGCGTGTTTGGCGCCCACCGAGGTGTAGCCCCACTGCGCCTTGACCTGATTACCCAACAACGCGGTCACCGATGCGCCGGTTCCTTTGAACGCCACATAAGTCGTTTTGGTGCCAGCGAGTTTGTCGAAGGTCACTTGGGCGAGGTGATTAGCGGTACCTTTACCGGAGCCCGAGAACGTGACCTTGCCCGGATTCTTCTTGGCATGGTCAATCATGTCCTGCAGGGTCTTGAACTGGCTGTCGGATTTCACGACCACCGCGTCCGGTGTGTAGTGAAACATGTGGATCAACGCCAGCTCGTTGGTTTTAAAACCCACATCCTTCTGCAGCGGCTTGACGATAATGTGGGGCAGGTTCACGCCCATGATGTTATAGCCGTCGCCGGGCATCTTGTTGAGCTGCGCCCAGCCGACGGCACCACCGCCGCCGGGCTTGTAGGAGATGACGAGGTCCTTGCCGAACTTCTTCTTGAAAAACGGCTGCTGGTGGCGGGCGGTGATGTCGGATTCCCCGCCCGGTCCGAATGGAATCACATAACTTATCGCTTTTTCAGGATATTCGGCGATAGCACCCGCCGACAGCATCATCAACGCCGCAGTCAAAGGCGCGAGAATTACCCGCTTCATAGTCGTTAACATCGTATTCTCCCGTTGGATTGTTAATACAAGTTTTTATGCGCTGCGATACAGCTTGGTCAGCACGAACTCGCGCATGAGCCACCCAGTCAGGGGCTGGTTGGCTTTCACATTTTCAACGACCACCACGCCCACGGTGCCGGTGGCGTTGTGCACCAGAAATTGAATCATACAGAAACTCCCGGATGTAAGTTAGGCAATAGCGGCGACTTTAAAACACGGTTATTATTCAATCAACTATATGAATTAGATGAATTAGCGCAGCCATGAATGAGGCCTTCTCCATCGGCAGTACCGCCACTGGTCCACTGTACAAGGCGGTACAACATGAAATCGTCAAGAGCCTGATGCAAGGAGAGTGGAAGCCGGGAGAGGCGATTCCCAGTGAGGTGCGGTTAGCGAAGCGCTATCAGGTCAGCATTGGAACGTTGCGCAAGGCGATAGACGACATGGTCACGGCGAATATATTGATCCGTCACCAGGGACGCGGCACGTTTGTGGCGACCCACAATCACACCCGCCAGTTGTATCACTTCTTTCATATCGTCGGCACGGATGGCATCAAGCGCTATCCGGACATTGAACTCAAGTCATTTATCCGCGGACGCGCCTCGACTCATGTTTCTCGTTCGCTGATGGTGAGCCGTAATGCGGAGATTTTCCGCATCGTCAATGTTGTGACTCTGTCCGGTGCACCGATAGCAGTAGACGAGATCACGCTTCCACGGGGGCTTTTCCCCGGCTTGACGCGTGGCATCGTGCAACAGCGGGACACGACTATGTATGGTTTATATCAGACCCGCTACGCAATTAATGTGGTGCATACCCAGGAACGACTCCGTGCGCGCGGGGCGCCGGTGCGGAGCGCTGCCCTACTGGGGTTGTCCGAACACGATCCGATCTTGGAGATAGAGCGCACCGCATGCACCTACAACGAGCAGCCGGTCGAATTTCGCGTTAGCCATGTGAATACGCGGAATCACGACTATCTTAATGACCTGATGTAGGGACGTAATTGAGGCCGCCGCGGCTGAAAGTTACAGCGGAAGGATCGCTGTATCACGTTCAGTGATACATTTACGTGATCATCATGCGGTGTGGGCCAATACCGATCGTCTCGGCCGTATCGCAAAGGGAGGAATGATAGTGACTATCTTCTGTTCGTTGCCGTGAAGAATTCGTCTACGAAGGCCTCCGACTCCGAAGTCGTGGTGCGCATGGCATTCTCGGACAATAGTCCATTGGCTTGTAGTGCGTCGACAAAATCAATTTCTTCCGCCAACTTCAAAATACCGTACTTGAAACCTCCATTTGGCGAACTAGCGGGTATCATCCACGCTACTGACACCTGTGCGATCAATTTATTGACGATGAGTGTTAATTCGGGTTCATCCGGTACCCGCCGAGGCGTGACGATACACATCCCCGACTTAGATACATTCAGGATCTTGAATGGGATATTGTCATCACTGGGAGCGAGATTAATATAACCCTCAATCGCGCCTTTTACTTGATATCTGACCTCGCGCCGTTGCTCGGGTCCCAAATCGTTCATCGCAGGATATCTCCATTACCTGGATCTTTGATGTAGTAGTACACGAACTCCCCCAACTTCGTGGGTTGGATACTCTTAGTGTAGTACGAAGGTTTTGACTTCTCCACGTGACGGTGACATATTTTTCCAGAATAACTTATTTTTAAACAGCAAGTTAGAGTTCGATGGTTTACTTGTACCCAGCCCGCGGGAGAAACCGGCATGTTGATGTTGACGACCGCCGACGCCGTTTCGCCACATGAATTTGTATATTCAGCTTTTCGCGTCGTTGATCATTATTGTTATCGCCGCCGAGATATTTACTAATGCCCTGGAGCACCTTGGCGAGCGTTTAAAAATTTCCGAGGGCGTAACCGGGTCTTTGTTTGCGGCAGTGGGCACAGCGATGCCGGAAAGCATGATCCCCATACTCGCGTTGCTTGCCGGAACCGAAAATCAAGAACTCAACGAAGAGATCGGTGTGGGCGCAATTCTCGGTGCTCCGCTGATGCTGTCCACCGTGGCGCTGTGCCTGATGGCGCAGTCAGCGCTACGCAAGCGTGGTTTGTCCGGTGAGTTAAATCCCGTCAGGCCAAAAAACCAAACATGATTAACGCAACCACGAATGTGGCAGTGATCAGCACAGCAGCGCCGATACCAATACCGAAGGTTTGCGGATTGGGATTATGATGGAAGATATTCACCGTATCATAACGGTGCTTACTCAGTCGGTATTCACGAGCGCAGTTGAATTTGTTCATCTCTTATCTTCGAGCTGCCGTAATCGAAGCGTCACCTCCGCCTTACGTTAAGCATAGTTCATGCCAAAGTGAAAGCAATACCATCGATAACGGCATTCCGAGCCTTGCGTCGTGCGATGTCGATTTCCCTCGAACGCAACATAGGATTCCGTGAGATACAGACCAACCCCCGTGTGTTACCGAGGCACGCGTGTCTACGCACGATTTCCGCCTCGTTTACCATTTTTGTCCCTTGGTTGACGTGCACGTCGGTGTTATTTTCCGACGTGCACAATCATAGATCGCAATCATGCGCACCCCGGGGGCGTCTTCACCACTACCATGAGAGGTTGACGATGAAAACACGATATGTTCTCACTGCCATTGTCCTTGCCGGATTGGCTTGGCTCCCCCCGGTCTTTGCCAAGACCCTGGTCTTTTGTTCCGAGGGCAGTCCCGAAGGGTTCAACCCGTCGCTGTACACCGCCGGGACTACGTTTGATGCGAGCTCACGGGCCATGTTTGACCGTTTGGTTCATTTCAAGCGCGGCACCACCGTGATTGAGCCCGGCCTCGCCGAGTCTTGGGAAGTGTCGGCGGACGGCCTATTCTATACCTTCAACTTGCGCAAAGGCGTGAAGTTCCATACCAATAAAGACTTCCAGCCCACTCGTGGGTTCAACGCCGATGATGTCCTGTACAGCTTCGAGCGGCAGTGGAAACAAGACCATCGTGATCACAAGCTCTCCGGTGGAACCTACGAGTACTTCAACAGCATGGATATGCCAAATCTGTTGAAGAGCATCGTAAAGGTTGATGACTACACGGTACGATTCGTACTCAACGAACCTGAAGCTCCGTTTATTGCCAACATGGGTATGGACTTCGCGTCCATCCTTTCCGCGGAATACGCGGATAAGATGAACGCTGCGGGCACTCCCGATAAGATTGATCTTGAGCCCATCGGTAGCGGACCCTTTCAATTGCTCAGTTATCAAAAGGATGCCGTGATTCGTTACCGGGCTCATGCAGAATATTGGCTCGGAAAGCCGGCGATCGACAATCTGGTATTTTCGATCACCCCAGACGCGGCGGTGCGCTATGCCAAGCTAAAAAAAGGCGAGTGCCACGTCATGCCGTATCCCAATCCCGCAGACCTCGCGGCGATGCAGCAAGACCCCGACATCCAATTGTTGGAGCAGGAAGGTCTGAATATCGGTTATCTCGCGTTCAACACGGTCAAGAAACCGTTCGACGATCGACGCGTTCGACAGGCGCTGAACTACGCGATCAATAAGCAGGCCATCATCGATGCCATATACCTCGGCGCCGGTGTCGCCGCGAAAAATCCGATTCCGCCAACTATCTGGTCCTACGACGACGCTACCAAGGACTATCCCTATGATCCCGGTAAGGCGAAAGCGCTGCTCAATCAGGCTGGCTATACCAATGGTTTTGACACCGATATCTGGGCGATGCCCGTGCAGCGGCCGTACAATCCCAACGCTCGGCGTATGGCGGAAATGATCCAGGCAGATTTCGCCAAGGTCAATGTAAATGCCAAGATCGTGACTTTTGAATGGGGAGAATACTTAAAACGTTCCAAGGCCGGTGAGCATCAGACTGTATTGCTTGGGTGGACCGGGGACAACGGAGATCCCGATAATTTCCTGCACGTGCTGCTGGGTTGTGCGGCGGCCAAAGGAGCAAATCGCGCCCGTTGGTGCCACCGACCGTTCGACGATCTCATCTTACGGGCTAAGCGTACGCCGGATGTCACCAAACGCACCGAGCTGTACAAGAAAGCCCAAGCGATCTTCAAACAAGAGGCGCCGTGGGTGACGATCGCACATTCAGTAGTGTTCAAGCCGATACGTAAGGAAGTCGTCGATTTTCGTATCGATCCGTTCGGTGGGCATATCTTTTATGGCGTCGATCTCAGACCATAGGCGCAGTGGCAACAGTGTGTTGCCGCCGAACGGGTGAGCTTGCGCCACTGCCTGATTCGCATAGCGTACCGGGACCCCGGATGGTGATTCTGGGACGAGTGCCGTGGCGCCGCGGGCCGGGGCGCCGTTGTTTCGTATGATTCGTTTCCTGCTAACCAGGATTAGCTTGATCGCGCCGACTTTTTTCGGTGTCACTTTACTAACGTTTGCGCTCGTGCGTTTGGTGCCCGGCGATCCGGTCGAGCTGCTGGTGGGTGAACGCGGGATCGACCCGGCACGGCATGCGATGCTGCGCGCAGAATTGGGCCTGGACAAACCTTTGCTGGTTCAATACGGAACCTATATCAACCAGGTATTACATGGCGATCTTGGCAAGTCCATCGTAACCAAAACGCCGGTGCTGCAGGAATTCCTGACGCTTTTCCCGGCGACGATCGAGATCTCGCTGTGTGCCATTTTGTTTGCCCTAGTGATCGGGATTCCGGTGGGTATACTCGCGGCAGTGCGGCGCGGTTCGGTATTCGATTACCTCGCTATGGGGTTTTCTTTGACCGGTTACTCAATGCCGATCTTCTGGTGGGCACTGTTGTTGATTCTGATGTTCTCCGTGACCCTGGGATGGACTCCCGTGTCCGGCCGCATATCGGTATTTTTCTATTTTGAACCCGTAACCGGATTCATGCTCATAGACAGCCTGCTTTCCGGGCAGAAGGGCGCGTTCTCATCTGCAGCGAGCCATCTGGTGTTGCCGTCCGTGGCGCTGGGTACAATTCCGCTGGCAATTATCGCGCGCATGACACGCTCCTCGATGTTGGAGGTGTTGAACGAAGACTATATTCGCACCGCGCGGGCCAAGGGCTTGGCGCCGTGGCGCATTATTATCTTGCATGCACTGCGTAATGCCTTGATTCCGGTGATCACTGTTGTCGGATTGGCAGTTGGCGTGCTGTTTGCCGGGGCCATTCTTACGGAAACGATTTTCGCGTGGCCCGGAGTCGGTAAGTGGCTGGTGGAATCGGTCCGGCGGCGCGACTATCCGGTACTCCAGGGTGGTGTGCTGCTGGTTGCGAGCGTGGTGATGCTAGTCAATCTGCTGGTGGATGTCCTGTATGGCCTGATTAACCCGCGCATACGCCACCAGCGTTGACCATGAACATGGCCGTGGAACATGTCGACTCCGGCGCCGCCGCACCCCCTCACCCGTTGGTAGAGTTCTGGCAATACTTTCGTCAAAATCGCGGTGCAGTGTTGGGATTGGCCGTGGTTATGACCATCACACTGGTAGCTGTGCTGGCTGGTGTCATCGCACCCCATGCCCCCCACGAACAATATCGCGACGCATTATTAATGCCCCCGGTATGGCTCGACGGCGGCTCTTGGCGTTTTGTCCTCGGCACCGACGACATCGGTCGCGACATTCTGTCGCGTATTATTTTCGGCGCCCAGGTATCTCTGTCGATAGGATTTCTTGTCGTGACCTTGGCGCTCGTTGTTGGTGTCGCGCTGGGGTTAGTTGCCGGCTTCTCTCGTGGCGCATTGGATATCGTCATCATGCGCAGTATGGACGTGATGCTGGCGTTACCGAGTCTGTTACTTGCGATCGTGATCGTTGCCATTCTCGGGCCCAGTCTCATGAACGCGGCCTTGGCCGTGGTGGTTGTTCAACTTCCCCATTTTGTCCGGCTCACACGTGCCGCGGTGATTACTGAACGGGCGAAAGACTATGTAGTCGCTTCCCGCGTCAGCGGCGCCGGTTTGCATCGCTTGATGTTCTTCACGGTGCTGCCCAATTGCGTGGCGCCGGTGATCGTGCAGGGCACACTGGGTTTTTCCACTGCCGTATTGGATCTCGCCGCGCTTGGGTTCCTCGGGCTGGGGGCGCAACCACCGACACCGGAATGGGGTACGATGTTGTCAAATGCCCTGCAGTTTATTCAACGCGCCTGGTGGGTCGTGACATTTCCAGGGCTTGCGATACTAATCGTTGTGCTGGCGTTCAATCTCATGGGCGACGGTCTTCGCGATGCGCTCGATCCCAAACTGAAGCGTTAACTCCCATGTCACTTCTGGAAATTGAAAATCTTACGGTTAGCTTCGGTCATTTCAAGGCCGTCGATGGGTTAACGCTCAGGGTCGAGCAAGGCGAGACCTTGGGCATCGTCGGGGAATCGGGTTGCGGTAAGAGCGTAGCCATGTTGGCGTTGATGGGGCTGGTTGCTTATCCCGGTGTGGTCCGCGCCAACCGCGTGCAATTTGACGGTCGCGAGCTGTCGGCGTTGAGCCCCAAAGCGCGGCGGACCATCACCGGTAAGGACATCGCGATGATCTTTCAGGAACCCATGACCAGTTTGAATCCGTGCTTCACCGTCGGGTTCCAAATTATGGAGGCGATCAAGGTGCACCAAGGTGGTAGCCGCACAGTGCGCCGCCGGCGCGCCATGGAGTTATTACAGCAGGTCGGAATCCCAGATCCCGAGCGCCGGCTTAGTTCGTTTCCCCATCAATTATCCGGCGGTATGAATCAACGTGTAATGATCGCTATGGCGATCGCTTGCAATCCCAAGCTGTTGGTCGCGGACGAGCCCACGACAGCCCTGGATGTGACCATTCAAGCCCAGATTCTGGACTTGTTGTTGACGCTGCAACGGCAACGGGGCATGGCGTTAATCCTAATTACCCACGACATGGGCGTGATCGCCGAAACCGCGCGGCGGGTCAACGTCATGTATGCCGGTCAGGTTGTTGAGCAGCAGCCGGTAAACGATTTGTTTCGTTTGCCGCGGCACCCGTACACACGTGCCTTACTCGCGGCGTTGCCCGAACGTGGTACCGGACGCCGTCCGTTGCCAACGATACCCGGCGTCGTGCCTGGTCCCTACGACCGACCTCACGGTTGTTTGTTCAATCCACGTTGTGACCACGTTCGTAAGCGTTGCCGGCTTAATACACCCGATCTTACGGTCGACGGTGAATCGGCGGTGCGCTGTTACTTTCCAATCGCCAGCGAATCCGTCTTGGGGAATGACGCTTGAATACCACCGTGTTTACCTGCCATCGGTTGTGTCGCTACTACCCTGTCCGCGATACGCTGTTCGGCGCGCACAAGACGATTAAGGCCTTGGACGGCGTGTCGTTTGATCTGCACGCCGGACGCACGCTGGCGGTGGTGGGTGAATCCGGATGCGGTAAATCGACTCTGGCGCGATTGGTAACCATGATCGAACCGCCGACCGCCGGTCGCTTCTCACTGGTCGGGGACGGGAACAGCAAGTCGATGCGCAAACAAGTGCAGATTGTGTTTCAGGATGCCTATGGCTCACTCAATCCACGCAAGAAAGTGGGGAGCATTTTGGAAGAGCCGCTGGTCATCAATACTCGCATGCAGCGTGCCGAACGTCGCGATGAGGCGATCGGTATGCTGACAAAAGTTGGTCTGCGCCCGGAACATTATTCACGCTACCCGCACATGTTTTCCGGGGGTCAACGTCAACGTATCGCTGTTGCCCGCGCATTGATGCTGCGTCCCAAGATCGTCGTTGCCGATGAACCAGTCTCGGCATTGGACATCTCTATTCAAGCACAGATCTTGAATCTGCTGATGGCACTACAGGATGAACTCAATCTGGCCTACTTGTTTATTTCCCATGATCTCAGCGTCGTCGAACGTATATGCGACGAAGTGTTGGTGATGTATTTGGGACGCGCAGTAGAGCAGGGGGAAAAACGGACCATCTTTCAAAAACCCGCTCATCCTTACACACAGGCATTGCTCACCAGCACACCATTTGTGGAACCTGGGAGGCGGGCACAACGTGTGTTACTAAAAGGTGAGCCACCGTCGCCAATGAATGTGCCGAGCGGATGTGCCTTTCATCAGCGGTGTCCGATCGTCAAGGAGCAGTGTCGCCGCGAACAGCCAGAATTACGGGAAGTTGCAGGACGGTGGGTGGCTTGTCATTTTGCCGAGGCGGCATTACGCGGCAACTAACCCCTATGTTGCGCCAAGGTGTCCTGGCGCGGTCTCGCTCGCGCACGCAACAGAAAATTAGGGATCCAGCCGCCCGAATCCCGCATCATTATCAGGGATCTTTGATGCAATGTATGGATTAGGCGGTGTTGTGGTTTCTATACAATCTTGATGTGCCACGGTTCGTAACGCACTCCGAGGAGGTTGTCCTGGGGATAGCGTAACCGTGCGTAACCCATATCGACCAATTTTTTGAACACGTCGGTTTTGGCGAAGTCAGAGGAGAAATTGCGCGCCCCCCATCCCCGTTTTCCGACGTCGAAATCGCCCGCAGCATGGAATGAGTAGCCCGGCGGGGCCAGTGAACGTGATGCGCGCGAGAGGTTGCCCTTGGTGCGTTGTGCCTTGGCGAGAAATAAATACATTTGTTTGGCCATTCCCCGTACACCCGAGGTAAGCACGACATCTTTCCCTAACTTGCTACGCATCTCTTTATAAATCACCAACGGTGACCCCTTAAAAAGGTATTGGCCGGTACGACGAACTTTGGCGCTGTTCCGATTTGGTACCCGATCAGTGAGGCCACTCAAGACCTTTTCCCCGTAAAATCCATAACGCGCTGCATCCCGGTAAAATATGTCTTCAAGAAAGTTGAGTTCCTTTTTAGGAAATCGCCTGACCTTGGAATAGTTCCTACTGACGCTCAACATTTCGTCAAAACCCAGTAACGCGAAATTGCCATGACCGACGATACCGCGCACGCGCCGCAGCCTGGCCACTACCGAGTTCAAGATGACCATCTGATCCGCGGTGAGGCGAACATCCTCGGTGTGGTCGGCATCGAAATTGCGCACCTTGTCAAAATAGGAATCTTGCGGACGGCAGATCAAGCCATATGCCGAGGCGGATAAACCGCCCGCGGAGGCCGTAATGAGAATCCCCCCTGCAGTTTTCAAGAACCGTCTTTTGTCCATTTTTTTGTTGCTACGCTTGATAAAGCAAATCTTAACACTTTATTATTCACGTCGATTTTCAAAGTGTAACAAAGGTTGGTTATAAAGATAGCCAAATATTGTGTCGTCCCGCGACAAAAGTAGGCTTGCTGCGGATTGACGGCTACTGACTCAAGGTGAGTGCCAGGCCGCAAATTCCCCGGGGATCAGTGTTACCAAAGTTACACACATTTAATGCCGCCCGAATTTGTCTTGCAGACGAACTCGTCCGGCGACCCGTCACCGCATTCCGCATTCCGGCGGGTTCGATTGGCGGGCGGCTCATCTTGCAAAAAAGGATTTCTTGTCACCACCCGTTTGCCCAGTGAATCGAACAGCACGAACGCGGAACGCGCGGTGTACCGCGGTCCGCGCAACCGATTCAATAGGTGCCAGCTGTCTTCCGCCACAAATCGGATCACGATTTCACGATCCGACAATAACGTGTAGTTGTATGATATTTCGCGGATTGAGGGCTCACCCTCGTGCAATATTCGGGTTAGGATGGCGCTAAACTGAAGTTGCTGCGATCACGCAAAAAGGGCCGCACGCTGCTATAGTTGGACAATATCCCGAATATTTGCCCATGTTTACCGCTCTCACTCGACTTTCGCTCGCGCTGATTGCCGCCGCTGTGGTTGGCTTGATGGTCTACGAACTACGTGATCGATACTTTGCTGCCACATTGGTACTGACGGTCGATCCAATGGAAAAGGCGGAACAACTCGCGCAGCAACGTCGTTGGGCGGAGACCAAGTGGCTCGCAGACTTCACTCAAGATCATCCTGCTCTTGGAGATGCGCAGCATGCGAGTCGTTTGTCACGCGAGGCGGAGTCTCATCTAAGTGGTGTACGTGAGCGCGCCGCCCGGGTCGTGTCCGGCGCCGTCACCGGGGAGCCGGAGGATCTGTTCGGCTTAATGGGCAGCTTGTCTCTTGATCTTTTTGTCATCGGTGATATTCGCGACATCGCTGTTCAAGGCTGGAAGCAGATGCATTACGGAACCGGCGATGAGATCGTGCTCGCCCTGTCCGCGACCGGGCTGGCAACCACACTAATGCCGCACATAGATTGGGCGCCGGCGTTGCTCAAAACTCTGAAGCGGGTTGGGGCTTTGAATGCGAGGCTGATTCGAACCCTCAAACTGACCAGCCGGCAGGCATTACGGACCGGTGATTTCCGTACATTGAGTGCAATGGTCAAGGATGTTGGTGACGTTGCCTTACGGCTTGGGCCGGGTCCTCTGCGCGGTGCGATGCCCGCCGTTGAGACCGCGGCCGATTTGTCGAAACTAGCAGACGCAGCGAAAGTCAATTCACGGGATACCTATGTGATGACTTCGCTATTCGGAACCCGCGGGATCCGGCGCTTAGACGCAGGTGGTCGTAACATCACCGGCCTCGTGGGGTCGATAAAAATGGGGTCGCGCGCCGCAAAGATAGCCAAGAAGATTACCGGCGCAGTGAGTGCAGCTTGGTTGCTGTTATTGCTCAGCGTCTCGATGCTGGCATTATGGTGGAGTCTGCGCCCACGGCGGGTGCGGCATAACAGAAGGGCGCCAAGACGTCAGCGCATCGAGCCGCTTCTGACTACGTCGTTAGACCCTCGAATGAAGCACTCCGCTGACACTACGCTGTCTCCTGTGCTACCACCGCCGATCAGCTAGCCGGTGCCTGGTGGTGGCCATAACCGATGATGTCAGATATTAATTACTGCTGGATTTGACATTAGCCGCTTGACATCGGACATGAGAAAGAAGAATCTGAATATTATTGCCGTTCACCGTATTTAGCCATGGGACAGATTGCATTTACCGAACTTCGACAATTAATGCTGAAAGTCATCGCAGCCCATGCCCAGGTGTCCAGCGAAATGACGGGTCGGCCAGTATTGAATCCGCGAGTTGTAGAGGTCATGGGGCAAGTGCCACGGCATGAATTCGTACCTGAGGAGTATCAGGCTTACGCGTACGAGGACGGTCCGCTCCCTATCGGTCACGATAAGACTATCTCACAGCCTTTTATCGTGGCGTTGATGGTGGATCTATTGGAATTGAATGACAAGGACACGGTGTTGGAGGTCGGCACCGGTCTTGGCTATCAAGCCGCGGTGATGAGTCGCTTGGTGTCCAAGGTATACACCATGGACATCATGGAGGATCTGGCAACGGATGCCGTGGATCGGCTGAGAGACCCTGCCGGCTATGACAACGTGGAGGTTCGCGTCGGCAACGGCTATTACGGTTGGTCAGATTACGCGCCTTTTGACAAGATCATCGTTGCCGCTGCACCAGAGCATATCCCTTCACCCCTGGTGGAACAGGTGAAGCCGGGTGGCCGCATGGTGTTGCCGCTCGGCGCGCTCGATGACCAACAGTTAGTGATAGTTGAAAAGGACCGAGCCGGGGAAATCAGAACCCATCAAGTATTACCAGTGCGATTCGCGCAATTGGTAATCGCACATTAAGTGTTCACTTCAGGTAGATGGGTGGAATCTCGCGCTGCCGCTCATAATCCTTGATATAAAAAACAATCGGTACGCGCAGTTCCAGTTCATTGCCGACGATCTCCAGCGGCATCGCCGGAAACGGATCCGCCCGCTTCACCATCTGCATGGCCTCTCCATCCAACAAGTTGTGCCCGGAACTGCGCTCTAACCTGGAGGTTATTACATTACCGTCGCGGCCAATGGTAAAAAGGACGACGACAGTGCCCTGTTGTCCCTCCAACCACGCATCTCGCGGATATCGCATGTTTCGTTGCAACCATCCTTTGAGCACCCCGGCGTACTGAGCGGTCACTCCGCGCACCAACCGTTGTTGAACCGGTGAAATAGGTGTTGGCGCAGTGCGCGCGATCACATCCTCCGAGGGTGTCAACGGCTCGGTTTCCACGGCGCGTTGGTCGAAAATGCTCTTGATCTGTTGAGAAATCGCCGGCGTTAGTTCATCAAATTTGGTCTGCGGTAATGGCTCGGAAGCCACTGCCGTGACATCGTTGCCCGTTATTACATTGGGATGAATCGCCTCTAATTGTAATGATGTCACCGCCGAGGGCGGTCCTGCGGTTGAAACGTCTTTTACGGCTCGCTCCGCTTCGTAGACAATCTGGCTCTGTTCAGTCGCCGCACCCACCGCTTGAGGGTTGGGCAGCGACGCGGCGGCTTGGATCTCGGGCTTGGTAAAGGTAGTTTCAGGAGGTTCCTCTAATGCCAACGTTGGTGCACTCACTATGTCTGACGCCTCACTGGTAAATTCTTTGGCCGGTTCCGGTAGCGATGCTGATGGCGCCGGTTTAGCGGGTCGCATAGTCGCGGCTTCAAACGCATCGCGCGGTTGCGTCAACTCGCTTCGTATATCGCTAACGGAATCGGAAGGTTGTGGCACAGATACGGCGTGCTCGCGTTGTTGTGCCAGCTTGTCTTCCAGTGCAATGACGATGCCGGTGCTCACCATAGGTGGATCAACCCGTGCCGTCGGTTGGCTCAACCAGAGGAGTCCGAAAATGTGAGTAACGGTGGCCACGGATAGGGCCGCCCACCAATGTGACGCGCGAATGATCATTACGGTTCGGGTCGTTCGGTCAACAACAGCAGCCGTTTCACACCGGCATCCTTCAGGTGTTCCATGAGCCGAATAAGTACTACGGTATCTAATCCAGCATCGGCTTTGATTCTCACCCTCATCGCCGGTTCTTCATCCAGCAATTTTGTCACCGCGCTCAGCAGCAGATCTTGCTCCATTTCGTCATCATCGAGCGCCAGGCGACCATCATTGGAGACCAGGATCAGAATATCGCGACGGGTATCGACCTGGCCTCCGCTTGCGGAGGCCGGCGGTTGTATGTCCAACACTTCCGGTGATGTGATTCTTCCCAGCAACATGAAGAAGATAAGCAGCAGAAATACAATATTGACCAGTGGTACAACACTCGGTTCCTTATAGCCTCCATCACCAACTCCGCGCAGCTTCATGTGTGGTGCCTATTTTCGTATCAAGGAGATGTCTTGCACGCCGGTCGCGTACAGTGCGTCGAGCACTACGACAACCCGCTGTAATGCCACGCCTTTATCTGGCTGTACCAAGAACTGACGTTCCCCCACCGTCTGGATGAATTGCGCCGCGCGTGCCTGGAGTTGGTTGACAGTAAGTGGTTCTCCGTTGAGGTCCATACCACCATCACGCTTCACGCGCAGCAGGACCGTTTTCGACGTACTCGCCGACTCACCGATCGCGGGCGTCGTCAATCCGACAGCGCGTTGTTCAGAAAAGCTTGAAGCCAGCATAAAAAATACAAGCAGGATAAACACGACATCGACCAATGGCGTCAGACTGATTAGTGGCCGGCGACGCCAAATGCTGTTATTCGACGCCTTGGCCAGTAGTTGCGTGTAGGTTTGGGATTCCATGGGTCCAGGGTTGCTGCTGTATCGCTACGGTGAACACCTGAGTCGCCGCACTCTCCATGGTGTGAGCAGTTCTTTGTACTATGCGTTCCAGCCAGTTGAGCACTGCGAGGACTGGAATCGCAATCGCAAGCCCGGCGGCAGTGGTCAGCAAGGCCTCCCATATTCCGCCCGACAGTATCGCGGCATTGATGCGGTTACCCGCCTGCTCGAGTTGTTGAAAGGCGTCGATCATGCCGAGCACCGTGCCTAACAAACCCAGTAAGGGACTCAAGGCGGCGATTACTTCCAGTCCGCGTAAATACGAACGAAGCTGTTCCAGATGTTCAGTCGCTACCCGATCTACTTCTTCGCGTATCAGGTGTTCATTGAGATCTCGCCGTTGTCTTCCCTCGATGGCGATTTCAAGCACCCTGGCTACCGGGCTTCGGTGCCTGCTCAATACGTGTATCGCATCTTGCATTCTTCCGGAACGATAGTGGTTCAGCACCAGAGGAACAAATTTCTGGTCTCTGACACGAAGAACCGCGAACTGCAAGAACTTGATCAAGATAATGGCGAGCGCAATGGTCGAGAGGACAAACAAGACCGCCAGAACTGGTCCACCCAGTCTTAGTGCATCGATCGCTTTTGTAAAAAGTTCCTCCATCTGTTGGTTCTCTGCGGGGCATCCGTGGACGATGCACGTACCCGCGTTTAATCCCGGTTACTTGAATAGGGTAATGTTGTTCCTCGAACTCGTGGTCACGATGTCGATACAATCATCCATTTTTTCACCAGCCGAATTCTGACAATTAATGACATCGTTCAACAAAATCCGGCCGATGGTGTCGCACTTCAGACCACTGATCTCGAACAATTTTACACTGGTCTTGTCTTTAGGCAGTGGCCCCCCTTCGATTGCCAACCGTTTGCTAATTACTCCATCTAGTCCAAACATAACGAGATCCAATTTCAGCGACCGAAATTCGCCGGCGGTTTTATTTTCGAACAACAAATAGGCCCGGCAAGCGCCATCCGCTTCCTCCAGCTTGTTCAGTTCTATATTGAGTCCGTCTGCGCCAGTGGCCGGTGCGGCCAACAAGGCAGTTGCTAGACAGAGTGAGTAACCGATCGATTTACTCAGCAAGTGGAATTTCGTTGCGCCTCGCTGTGGCACGCGTTGTTTATCGGTAATTTTCATTGACATACGGACCTCGATCCCGCTGCAAATCCTGCCGAATGTTTATTATACCCGTCAAATCCAAATACTCCCGCGGATTCTCCAACGATACCCGGTGGCTACACAACGTTGCTGGAAAATCCGCTTTAATCCCTCCACCATGTCGTCGTGAAACCGGCACGTGCGGGGAAATATTGATATTGCGCACCGGTATTTCCTTTGCCAAACCATACAAATCATACGGAACATCCGCGACAAGATACCGACCATGCCCCGCAGATCCCGTTGTTATCGCGCATTCAAAGCAAGTCGTGATCGACTCGTCGATGTGGGTCCACAGATTGCTCTGACGATGTAATTCGAGCAAAAGACGTATATATTTCTAGCCCAATATCGTAGTTGGTATCTTGCACCGAACTGCTTGGAGCGTGCGCATGAAGAAACTCATTGTATCCTTTTTGTTAGGCGGTGTTCTTGGTGGTCTTGCCGGGTTTGCAATCGGCATATTTGTGTATCCGTACATCTTTCTCGCCGATATTGTGGCGGATGAGAAAATCGTGGATGTCGAAAGCAAACAAGTGGTGGCAAGTGGAGAATTCATACATGCCAACCCGGCCGATCCAGTGCACTATGGTAATGGCAAGACCTCGGTGTACAAGGATATCGTTCACTTGGAGCAGGATTTTGAGGTCGGCCCGGGGCCTGCGTATCATGTCTATCTGGTGCCGGGTGATGGGGATGTCACTCCAGACACTGACGTGGCCGCGACGATGTTCATTGATCTTGGGCGCTTGCGCGCGTTCAAAGGAAGTCAAATCTATCCGATCCCCGAGGGGGTGGACGTCAAGAAATACGGCAATGTTGTGATCTGGTGTGAACATTTTGGTGTATTGATTTCACCTGCCAAACTCGTTTATCGGTGAGCACACAAAGTCTCAAGTTTGATTGCAGCGCTGTGATATCACGCATACGACTTTTGTCGTTGCCGGTTTGACGACATACAAATCCATTATCCATGTTGACATGGATGCCTTCTACGCGTCTGTGGAGGTCCGCGACCGGCCGCAGCTTAGGGGCAAACCGGTACTCGTCGGCGGGTCTCCGCGTTGCCGCGGAGTGGTGGCAGCAGCGAGTTATGAGGCGCGTCAATTCGGTATTCACAGTGCTATGCCCGCCAGTCGTGCAAAGCGGTTGTGTCCGCATGCAATATTTCTAAAACCGCGCCATGATTATTATGCTGAAACATCGGGGCAAATTCGCGATATTCTTGATCGCTATACCCCATTGGTGGAGCCCTTGGCGCTGGACGAGGCGTTTTTGGATGTCACCGCCAGCCGTAACCTGTGGGGGGAAGGTCCCGATGTAGGGCACGCGATCAAATGCGAGATCCGCGAAAAGTTGGGACTGATTGCCTCGGTAGGCGTGGCACCCAACAAGTTCTTAGCCAAGCTCGCTAGCGATTTCGATAAGCCCGATGGCTTTGTCGTCATCCAGCCCGAACATGTACAGGACTTTTTGGATCCCTTGCCCATCTCACGGCTTTGGGGGGTGGGCAAGTCCACCGACCGCGTACTCACCGAACTTGGTGTCGCCACGATCGCACAATTGCGTGAACTTCCCAAGCGAACACTGGAACGGCGCTTGGGTGAGTGGGGCCATATTTTTTGGCAACTGGCACACGGTATCGATAACCGGCCTGTCGTCGGCGATCGCGATTCCAAGTCGATCTCACATGAGACTACTTTTGAACAAGACATTAACGATATCGATATCCTCAAGTCGGTGTTGCTGGAGCTAACCGAGCAGGTCGCCCACCGTCTGCGCCGCCATCAATGTCGCGCACGCAGCGTCGAAATCAAGGTTCGATTTGCGGACTTCACCACCATCACGCGCTCAAAGCGCCTGACACAAAGCACCGACGTAACCAAATATTTTTGGCAGACGGCAGAAGGATTACTGGTTAGCGCGTTACACGACTCAGTTCTTGCAGTCCGTTTACTGGGTATCGGAGTCAGCACGTTTGATCACGATTCGGACAAGCAGCGCGAACTGTTTACGGATGTTACCGAGCAAAAACAGTGCCGATTGGACAGTGTTACCGATCAAATCCAGCATCGATTTGGAGCGGGAACGATCCACCGAGGATGGCGCTCGAGGGAATGATGTTGTCGATGATTATTCGCAGCGTACGCCTAGCCCGCATATTGCACCAGTCGGCCACCGGCCTTGCCGTAACTGATTTAAAAAATACTTCGTATATATCGAATCTTGCCCACTTGGTCCGGGTACGTTTTGTACACGGCCGGTGTCCTATCCGGGCTCTGGCTAGTCCAGGCACGCCTGCACTTGTGCTGGTGTCGTTGCAGTACTTGGACTTCGCTCTAGCCATAGCTACGGCTATGACTTTCGCTCCAGTCCGGCGTTCAGCCGACCCTGTCCTGCGCCAGCTTCCCGGATACTGATGCAATATGCGGGCTAGAACCTTATGTATGACTAAGTATCGTTGATGAAACGCGTCTACCAGTGGATCGATCGGAATATCCTCGAGCTTGGGAGGGAGATGCGTCTGTCTTATCTGCCGCCACTGATGGTGTATGTGGCGTACGGTGTATCGAGTCTCACTGCAATTGTCGGCACGTTTTTCGTCAAGGATTATCTCGGATTGTCGGCTGCGTTTCTCGCCGCCTTGGGATTCTGGGCCGGGATCCCGTGGGCGCTAAAGATGCCTCTGGGGCATCTAGTAGATTTGTTCTGGCGTTGGAAGTCGGCGCTGGTCTTTCTCGGCGCGACCCTCATTGCACTCAGCTTTGTGATCATGATCGGCTTGCTCGGGTACACGGATTTCATGCGCGAACTTCTGCCGGTAGATGTCTGGTATATCGTCAGCGCGTTATTGGCGCCGGTAGGATATGTGATTCAGGATGTGGTCGCGGATGCCATGACCGTGGAGGCGGTACCGCGGGTGGATGAGGAGGGGCAACCGATTGATCGTGAGACGCGACGCCTCATGCACACCACCATGCAGACTTTAGGGCGCGTCGCCATTATCGGCGGTAGCGTACTGGTGGCGGTGGTGAATATCTTGATGTTTCAGGGCGCCGTGGCGTTGCCGGAGGCGGAGAAGGTGGCGATATACCAGATGATTTACACTCTGGCGTTGACGATTCCGGTGATATCCGTACTGGGGGTGGTGCTCAGCGAAACGCTCAAAATCCGGGATGCCCGTCGTCTACGACGCAAGGGTTTTAGCAAACAAGAAGTCAATGTGATGCTTAAGGCGCAAACCGAAGCGCCGGAGCCCAATTGGTGGATACTTGGCGGCAGTGTGATGTTTGTGGTGTTCACCCTTTCAATGGGGCTGAGTGACGTCTCCTATAATCAGGAAATTATTTTTGCCGGATCGATGATCATTGTGTTGTTTCTGATCAACCGCTTGATCCGATCCCTGGATACCGATGCGCGCCGAGTCCTGGTCGGAACGGCATTGTTGGTGTTTGTGTTCCGCGCGTTGCCGGGCCCCGGTGCCGGATCCACATGGTGGATGATTGATGAGTTGAAGTTTGACCAACAGTTTCTCTCCGTTTTGTCACTGATAGGCAGCAGCCTGACATTGCTGGGGATGTTTATATTTCGGCGATTCATGGCTGAACGATCAATGGCCTACATCATCGGCTTTCTGACGATTGCAGGTACCATACTTGCCCTGCCGATTCTCGGGATGTTCTATGGCCTGCACGAGTGGACAGCCGCCCGTACCAACGGTGTGGTCGACGCGCGTTTCATTGCCCTGGTGGACACCGCACTGGAGTCGCCACTGGGACAGATCGCGATGATTCCGATGCTGGCTTGGATCGCTCACTCTGCACCTGCTGAACTCAAGGCGACCTTTTTCGCGGTGATGGCTTCGTTCACTAACTTGGCGCTGTCTTTGAGTCAGCTGGGTACCAAATACCTGAACCAGTTATTCGTAGTCGCGCGCGAGGTCACAGATCCTGCAGGCGCGGTGGTAATCCCGGCGGACTACGGTGATCTGGGTAGGCTACTGATCACGGTGTCGATCATTGGCTTCGCACTACCGATGCTCACCATCGTACTCGTCAAAATCAGTCCCCTCAAAGGCGTGGGGGATAATTGAATCTCCCCGCGCTAATGCGCGGGGAATCATCCCGGCTACGCCGGGATACACTGGACTCGGCCGGTTGTCGGCAAAGCCGCACCCGGCCTCGTCTAATGCAAGATACGGGCTATATCTCGTTGTTATTGCCGAGCAGTATCAGTCCCTGACGATCCGTGGTGTTCGGTAAGCCAACCGCCAAAGTTCCCTGGGGATAGATGGCAAGGATCTGGAGAAATTCGCGAGTTATGTTTCCATTGGTGTATCCCTGAAGCTCGATGGCACATGTCCCGTCACGTTCTCGATTACTCACCCACGCCAGCAGGTAGGCAAGTTTCTCGGGATCGTTGTTAGTGGTCACCTTGAAGAAATCCGGAGAGCCTTCTATCCGTACGAAGGTTATTTCTGTGGTATTGGAAGTAATGAAACTCGATATCGAGATTTCCTGCTGGTCGGGTAGGTCATGAAACATCCGCGTCTTGAGCAGATATAGGTTATCTATTTTTAGAATCTTGGTTCCCTCTAGAGGAATGTTTTGGCACGTAAACAGCAGCGCGTTTCCGTCCAGTGCCCATACCATCGCGAATAAAAACAAAAAAGAACTCAGCTTTTTTTGCATTGAACTCACCCCTTGAGCATCTAAATCTTAAGTGTAGCGGAGCGGCCCTGGTGGTGCCGAGAGCCGCAGACGCTTTGGATATAGACCGCGCGGATAGGCTATGGTTTCCCGGCCATGCCCGCGGCCCGGTCACCGCCGATTATCGGCGAAACAGGCCGGTCACAAGCCTAAGATCCGAGCAGCAAGGCCGACACTACCTTACCTGACGGACGGGAATTCTAGGGTCTTTGCATCGGCTGTGGGATTGATGGGCCTATGTTTGATGAAACGCAAACACAAGGCCTCGCAGGCATGTATCATCGACCGATGAACCAGGCAAAAGAACGCAATTCGCTATCCGTGGCGTTGGTAGGCTCGGGTGGTGCCGGTGTGGTGACGGTGGGCAACCTGTTATTGGAAGCGGCTGCCGTTGATGGAAGTTATGGGCTGATGCGGCGTTCCGCGGGGCCGCAGATACGCGGCGGCGAATCCGCAGCGTTGTTGCGCTTTGCTGATGCGCCGGTGGAATGCGGCGGCGACTATTACCATCTGGTGATCGCTTTCGACTGGCGGCATGCCGAGCGATTCATCGACGAGATTCCCCTCACTGCCGCCAGCTGGGTGTTACATGATCCGGCGGGCGGCGACGTTCCAGAGCCCATCGCAGGCAGCGGTGCCCGCCTAATGCCTATCGAGATGCAAACGCAGGCCAGGGAAATTGAATACGGCCGAGCCAATATGATCGCCCTGGGGCTGGTGTCGTCAATTACCGGCTTGAAGCTCACAAATATATCCAGGATTGTGAGTCGCTCATTGGCCACCAAGGGCGAGGACGCGGTAGCCGGCGCTGGGGCGTGCATCGCGCGCGGTGCGGATATAGGCCGGTCGTTAGACATCGAGCTGCCCATCCCGATTGCCCAGGGCGGTGTTGACGATCGTTGGACCATCACCGGTAATCAGGCCTGCGGTTTGGGCGCGCTGAAGGGCGGTGTGCGTTTCGCGGCCGGTTATCCGATCACTCCGGCGAGCGAGATGTTGGAATGGCTGGCGCCACGATTGGCAAAGACGGGGGGTTGTCTTATCCAGGCCGAGGATGAACTGGCAGCGGTGAATATGATTGTAGGCGCTTCCTATGGCGGCGTCCCGGCGATGACCGTTACCTCCGGTCCCGGGTTGGCGTTAATGACCGAAGGAATCGGTCTGGCAGTCGCCAGCGAAACGCCGATCGTGGTCATCGACGTCATGCGCGGCGGCCCGTCTACCGGGATCCCCACAAAATCGGAACAAACTGATCTCAACATCGCGCTTTACGGCATGCACGGCGAGGCGCCACATGTGGTGGTGGCACCCGTTTCGGTAGCGGACAGCATCTTCACCGTGCAATGGGCAGTGCATCTAGCGGAGTCTTTGCAAACCGCGGTAATCGTATTGAGTGATCAGCTAATGGCCCAATCCCGTATGGTCGCGAACCGCCCACCGGATGTCGGCTTTATCACGCGCCGGGTCACGGCTCAAGCTGGCGCCGAAAAATATCGGCGCTATGCGCTAAGTGTCGACGGTGTGTCGGCAATGGCGATCCCTGGAACGACCGGCTTGAGCTATACCGCCGACGGTCTCGAGCACGATGAGCGCGGCACGCCATCAACGGGCTCCCAGGATCACCTGCAGCAACTCGAAAAACGCGCGGCTAAATTGAGCGGTTTCGATTACGGTGAGCATTGGGCCGACATCGAGGGCCACGGTTCGATCGCGGTCTTGACCTGGGGTTCGTGTACTGGTGCCGTCAAGGAAGCCATCCGCAGAGTTGCTGAGCAGGGCGTGGCGGTGCGCTTGATCGCCCTGCGGTTGCTGGCGCCGCTGTGCACGCAACGATTGAACCAGGCACTCGAAGGCGCGAATCGTGTGCTGGTGGTCGAGCAGACGTTCTCGCGACAGTTCTATCATTACCTGCGATCACAGGTTGACCTCCCCGTATGCACCCAATGCCTAGCGCGTCCCGGCCCGTTGCCTCTGTCACCGGGTGAGATCACCGCGATGTTGATGGCGGACGAGGCGTGATGAATCCGTTGCCCGATAAAAGTCATCCCAAGGTCTACAAATCGGACGTGAAGCCGGTGTGGTGTCCTGGATGCGGCGATTTTGGGGTGTTGAACGCCATTACCAAGGCGTTGGCCTCGCAAAGGCTGCCGCCGGAACGGGTGGCGTTGATTTCCGGAATTGGGTGCTCGTCACGGGTGCCCGCTTATACCAAGGTTTATGGGTTCCACGGGATTCATGGCCGTGCGTTGGCGCTCGGCGCGGGATTGAAGGCGGCACGTCCGGATCTTAACGTCCTGGTGGCCGGCGGTGACGGCGACGGCTTTTCCATTGGCGGCAACCACTTTTTGCATGCGTGTCGGCGCAATATGGACATGACGTATATCGTTATGGACAACGAAGTGTATGGCATGACCAAGGGACAAGCGTCTCCGACCACGGCGCCGGATTGGACCCAGAGCGAACTCACGCCATCCGGTACTCACGCAAGACCTTTCCAACCTGCTGCCATCGCTTTGGCGGCCGGCGCTACCTTTATTGCGCGCGCGTTCTCAGGGAAACCCAATACCTTGGCGCAAATGATCGTGTTGGCAATGCAGCATCCGGGTTTTTCGTTCATCCAGGTGTTGAGTCCCTGTCCCACGTTTCGCCCCGAACAAAAAGATTGGAAGAACATCATAAGGCCATTCGCCGTGGACGCGTTGCCAACGGGTGATCCGGCCCTGGCTGCCCTGCATTGCCAGCGCGATGACGGGATGTCCACCGGTGTTATCTATGTAGAGGCGAGACCGGTATGGAGACGCAGCAACATGCAGGAGGTTGCGATCGAAGATATTGAGCGAGAGTTCCGTTTATGACCGACCCGCAGGATATCGCGACCAAAGCGGAGTTTCTGGCGCACGCGCTCGCCCTGGAACAGGAGTCCGTGGACCGGTACGAGGAACTCGCCGACGCCATGGATACACACAACAATCTTGAAGTCGCGGGTTTGTTCCGCAAGATGGCGGAATTTGGGCGCAAGCACGCGGCCGAGGTCGAGCGCCTGGCGGCCGACAGCGAGCTACCGACGCTGGAACCATGGGATTTTAAATGGGCGGACGACGAAGGGCCGGAGACGGGTGATTACGCCGATATCGATTACATGATGTCGCCGGTGCAAGCAATGCAGTTCGCACTCGCCAACGAGAAACGCAGTCGTGATTTTTATGGGCTGGTGGCGTCGCACTCACCGAATCAAACGGTGCGTGAATTGGCCGGCGAATTTACCCAGGAAGAGGCGGAACACGTCACCCTGTTGGAACGTTGGATTGCCCGCCACCGTTCCGACACCGCCATACAAGACGATCTCGATCCACCCAACATCGTGGACTAACGGGGGTCGGTGCAATGTACGGGTTATTCCGTCACCCTCCCCTAAGTGGCATGGGCCCGCGCACGTAGCGCGGTGAATCCGGGATACTGACTGGCCTCGAGCACATATTTCTCCACGCTGTCCCGCCACGGTTCGCCTGCTTGCATGCGCGCGAGCAAGACGTACGCGTCAATCACCCGCGACCCGCCAACGGTGTGCACACCCCTTGCAAATAATGGGTCCGGCAGGCAACCGGCCGAAGGCCCGATGACGGTGATCCATGTCGCGCCGGTGCAGTGCGGCAAAATAACGTCGATGGTATCGTTCAGCAGCGTGGCCGCGGTGCACAGGATCTTGTTACAGGCGCTGAGTTGCGCAGGGTCGAGGGTCACCTGAAAGTTGGTATCCGATTGCATCAATTCGGTCCGTTGCTCGATGACTGTCAACGGGATGCCGCGCTGACGCAGCCTATCGACGAGGCTCGGGAACAGGCCGACCATGCCGACGTGATCCTGCGGCGTATAGTCCATGCCGCGCCGGGTCGGCGTCTTATAACCGGCGCGGTTCAGAAAATGCTGGGTGATCGCACTGGCCGCGCCGAAGGCTAGGGCGCGCCGCCCGATATCATGCGATGTCAATTCACGAGCCAACTCCCATACCGGCGAACCGGATGCGGTCCCTTTGGTTGCTTCGCACAAACGGCTAAGCGGCTCTTGTTGGGATACATAGAACAGGCCCGCGCTGCCGTCGTCGAGGATGACCAAACCGAAGTCGGCGTGCGCCTTATCATGCCGCACCGGCGGCACATAGACACGACGCACACGCGGGAGCGCAAATTCATCGTGAATTGTTCGGGTCAATGCGAGAATTTCCGGTAGGATACTCATTACGAATGATTAAAGCCGGGTTCTGTGTCCAGACCGCATATTGCACCAGTCGCCCCGCGACTATTCTCCGCAAATAAACTGGAGACTCGTATGTTGCCATTTTATCGAAGTCGCAGTGCCCAGCTGTCAGCCTCGTATCATGAATAGTCGCGGGGTGGCTGGTCCAGGCACGCCTGAACCTAGATTTCGCGCAACATACAGAACGGGGTCGGACTGTATGCGTGACTCTGACCGGCTTTCTAATGGCTCCATTTCGGTGCTTGTCCCCGCAGAGCAGGGGGTTGAATCGCCCCTGTCCGGCGCCGGCTTCCCGGATACTGATGCACTTTACGGGCTTGCGTCAAACCAAGACACGGTGAAGCCGATGCTGTTTACGTATTCGTTTTGATGGGCCTGGTCCCATCGCATACCGGTATACGTAAGGCCCTTACCAAGGACGAGGAGCGTATTTATGAGGCGCATATCGTGATTCAACTCGGCGCCGGACGCGCCATATACTGCCAACGACTTGGGCGGCTGTACTTCTTCGATGCTCCCGACAAGCAGATCGGGACCGCCGTGCAAGCGGCACTACGAGGATTGGGGCACGAAGCCGACATTCAGCCGGTGGAACTCGACCAACACCGGTACATGGCGGTCGGCAACAAGGTGCAATTGGGAGAATCGCAGTTGGAGACGGTATTTTCCGCCCTGGCATTGTTAGGCGTCGCTGTGGAGCGGGGTGATTCCGATATCTTGCGCCGCGCCACGCCTGGCGCCGGACCGTCTTCTGGCTGAGGCATCTCAGCGTACCGGGGCGACGAATGCCAAGATCGCCGCCAGTGTCAGACCATGGGCCAGGGCGCTGGCAATAGTCAGTTTGATCGGTATCACGAGTCGCGCAGACTGTCCGGCATACTGGATCAAATATGCGGCGGCCCGTGCCGCGATGACCAAGGGTAGCAACGACAATAACGCGATGGCCGGGGCGATTCCGACTATGACCGCGATCAGCAGAATGCCGGTCGCGGCGAACACGTTGGCGACATAGATCCATTTTCCGCGTTCCGGACCCAAGCGCACCACCCAGTGAGACTTACCGGCCGATGCGTCGGCCACGCGATCCGGAAACTGGTTGATATATAGTATGTTGGTGACCAGCAGGCCATAGGGCAGACACAGCAGCAGCAACTCCCAATCCCAGCTCTGTCGTTGTACAAAGTCGGTGCCCAGGGGTATCAAGATACCGAAACCCAACGCGACACAGGGCTCTCCCCACCCGCGGCTGTTGAGCTTGAAAGGCGGCGCCGAATACGCCCAGCCAATGAACACACCGATCGCGCCAATGGCCAGTAAACTCAAGTGGCTGGCAAAGCTCAGCACCAGACCGATGCAAATTCCGCAGGCGAGCAATGTCAGGCCGTAATGCAGAGTCTGTGTTTCGGTCAGCACCTTGTTTTGGATGAAGCGGCTGCCCCCGGTGAACGGGAATATGCGTTCTTCGTTATGGGTGTCGCTGCCGTTCAAGGCGTCGTAGTAGTCGTTGAGAACGTTGATGGCAGCGTGAATAGACGTTGCCCCGATGAGCGTCAACAACGCTGTGGCCCAACTCAACGGTGCACCTTGATACAGTGCATAGGCGACGCCCAACATGAATCCCGCAACCGTTACGGTTAGAAACGGTGGCCGGGTCGCCAACCAGTAGCGACGCAACGGATTCGTCAATGCCTCCGGTGTGGGTTCGAGCGTTGCTCGCTCTATAGAGTCTGCCTTCATCAGCGTTGATTGTTCCCCGGCTGTGGGTGGAAGGGGTGCCGAACGTATTATGCAACGATTTGTCGTTGAGCATACCGCCGGTCTGAGGAGGTTCGTCTAATCGTTGTCAGGCATTGTGGGAACCTTACGGGTCCAGCTCCTAACGGCAGTTGCGTGCAGCGCGGGGGCCAATCTGTATCGAGGAACAATTTCCGGGACACGCCGTAAATACATCAGCGTAGGCTCGACGCCAGCATCCCTGCTGGCGACGGTCCCGGAAATTGCCCCTCGATCCAGCCCCTGGCATCTAGCCCCCATATTGCACCAGTGGGCCACCGGCCTTGATGTAACTGATTGAAAAACACTTCGTATATATCGAATCTAGCCCACTTGGTCCGGGTACGTTTTATACACGGCCGGTGTCCTATCCGGGCTCTGGCTAGTCCAGGCACGCCTGCACTTGGACTTCGCTCAAGGCATAGCTACGGCTATGACTTTCGCTCCAGTCCGGCGCTTGTGCTGGTGTAGTGGCAGTGCTTGTCCTCGCGCAGCAGGGGGTTCAGCCGACCCTGTCCTGCGCCAGCTTCCCGGATACTGGTGCAATAT
>CAMYMN010000043.1 GCA_947259395.1 uncultured Gammaproteobacteria bacterium
CGCGTCCTTATATTTGTCATAGTTGATAATTTGGAACGATGTCTGTTTGGGATTTCAGTCGGCATTCACATTGCCCACCCCAATGGCGGTTTCGAGTATTGAAGGGAAGTTCGGTTAGCATTCTTGAACGTCCGGTTTCACGCTTTACACGTTCGGGAGATTTGCCAGGTCAAGTCAAACCTGAATTTCTTATCTGTAAGCTAAAGTCGCAATTAATACAATTTAGCTCAAATGCGCCAGTGACGCTTTGTACCCCGGCTATCGCGGCCCTGGCTCGATCTCGGACGCCTGCACTTGTGCTGGTGTCGTTGCAGTGCTTGCGCTTCACTCAGAAAATGGGGGTCAGAGTCGAGGAAGTCTTTGACTCTGACCCCCATTTTCGGTTTTGCAGGGGTTTCAGCCGCCCGATCCTTCGACTGCGCTCAGGACAAGTCTCTTTGCCAGTTTCCGCGATCCTTGGTGCAGTATACGGGCTAAAGCCGATCCTCCAGCACCGACTTAATCTCATCGTCGGTCAGCACGATCGGATTGGTCTTCATACTGCTCCCCCGGGAGTGCGCAACCACATGATCTAATCCTTGGTTCATCAGTCCAAATTCGTACAGCCGCGGCAGGTGCAGATACCTGGTCCAATCCACCAGCAATTGCAGCAGTGCGGCGCGCGCGATTTGTGGCGATCCGTGTCGTGTTGCACAAAGCACCTCACCGACCCGCGCGTATTTCCCTAACGCCGGATTATCGGGATCGCGCATCAACATGGATTTTATGTTCGTCCGCGTCGCCGCCGCGACCAATGTACCGCATACCACACCGTGGGGAATGGGATAGAACGCACCCAATGGCGATGCCAACCCATGAACCGAACCAAGACCCGTTTGTGCCAGACATATGCCGGAAACCAAAGACGCATAGGCCATTTTTTCCCGCGCCGCCGCATGGTTGCGCTGGAACAGCGGCAACAATCCATCGCGCGCAGCACGTATCCCACTGATGCACAACGCATCCGTGAACACATTGGCGCGGACTGACACGTAGGATTCAATCAGTTGTGTCAGGGCATCCATACCATTGGCGGCAATGACATCGGCGGGGCATGTTGCCAACAAGTCCGGGTCGATGACTGCATATTGCGCGACCAATGTTTCATGTCGAAAGGACTTTTTAAAGCCGCTTTCACCCTGCACACTGAGCACCGCGTTCTTGGTGGCCTCACTGCCGGTGCCCGCGGTGGTCGGGGCGGCTATGAATGGCACCGCCGGTCCTGCATAGGGTAACTCCGGCCCGACTCCCTCCAGGTAATCCATGACTGATCGGCGTACCCTCAGCAGTCCGGCGATGGCCTTGGCGGCGTCCAAGGCGCTGCCGCCGCCGATACCGACTACCACATCGAATGCATCCGTGGCGTAGGTACGAACGATATCGTCTATACGGAGGGGAGACGGCTCGCCGGAGATCTTGACGTGTTCGAAGGTCAGCCCCTTGGTCGCAAACGCCAACCGCAGGCGTGGCCATGTCTCGCTGCCCAACAAAGATCGCTCACCGGTCACCAATAGCAGGCGGCGCCCATACTGGGCGGCCAAGTCCGGCAACACATGAATTACGCCACAACCAAATTCAATGCGCGGCAACCTAGCGATTGAAAAGCACTCGCTCATCGGTGGTACGTTTTGCGCAATATGTCCCGATTTAGCGCGGGCCTAAATGCTGTATTCGAGTTAGACCGACACGGTTTCTATGCGCGCCACGATGTAAACATCATGAATAGCACACGCCGGTACCACCGAGGCCGCAATATCCGCGCGGATTCTTGGCCAGATACTGTTGGTGGTAATGTTCTGCGTAATAAAACTCCGGCGCATCCAAAATCTCGGTGGTAATCATTCTGAAGCCCGATTCGTCAAGCCTTTGCTGATAAGCTTCTTTCGATGCCAGCGCCGCGGAATGCTGCTCGGGGGTGTAGGTATAAATACCCGATCGGTACTGCGTGCCCATATCATTCCCCTGCCGCATCCCCTGTGTCGGATCGTGACATTCCCAGAATATCCTTAACAACTGTTCATAGCTGACGACTGCGGGATCGTAGACCACCAGCACCACTTCATTGTGTCCGGTGTTCCCGCTACACACCTCTTCATAAGTGGCATTGGGGGTATAACCCCCGGCATAGCCTACCGCTGTCGTGTAAACACCTTGTGTCTGCCAGAAAGTGCGTTCGGCGCCCCAAAAACATCCCAGACCGAATAAAGCCTGCTCACTGCCCGCCGGGAATGGTGGTTTTAGCGAATGTCCAGTCACGTGGTGTTTATTCGGTACTTCCATTGCCTGTTTGCGCCCCGGCGGGGCCTGCTCCGGGAGGGGCATATCGGTCTTGTTTCTGAATAGCAACATGGCTCGGTCTCACTTGGCTCGCTGTTCGTCTCAAGCAAATAAATTCAATATATGGATCGATTGCCGCAACATGTAGTGGAAAGATACAAGAGCACGATGACAAGCGCAAAGTAATATCATTATCTGAGCTGGATCAAGATCATCGAGTTAGATCAACATGGACGCTCCGAATGCGACTTGTTATGTTAAGTGCCAAGGATGTACTTAGCCGTACTCACGGAGGAAGAAACAGATAGAGATGCGCATATTTTTAATCGGCGAAAAAATGCTATGCCTGAACTCGGTCACGTCGTGCTCTATGTCCGCGAATTGCAACGCTCGGTGGATTTTTACACACATGTTGTGGGCCTAACGCCCCAGGGCAATATCTTCAACGACCGCGCCACCATGCTCAGCGGCGGACGTACGCATCACGAACTGTTGTTAATTGAAGTTGGCGATGCACCTGGCCCTTTGCAGGGCAGACGCGTCGGTCTTTATCACATCGCCTGGAAAATTGGTGAGTCGTTAGACGTCTTGCGCGAGACGAAGCGGCGCGTTCTCGAACTTGGACACAAGCTCGATGGCCAGTCCGATCACACCGTCAGTCAGAGTCTGTATCTTCGCGATCCTGACGGTAACGAGGTCGAATTGTTCGTGGACGATCCAACGGTCGATTGGAGAGCATCTAAAGCGTGGATGGAACAGCCGGTTAAACCCTTGAAGTTGTAATCGCTTGCCAATCTCGCAGTGACCGCCGCGTATCGAAACCAGAAATGCTAAAGCGTGTGTCGGCTGTCCGCAGCCGGGAATCGGTGTGGGACTATCCGCGGCCGCCAATACTGGAAGCCGTAGTTGACCGCATCGTGGTTGAATTCGACCGGCGTGTGATTGCCGAGACCCGGGAGGCATACCGTGTTCTGGAGACCAGTCACCCGCCCACCTACTACCTCCCGCCGACAGATGTGGATGCAACGGTCCTGGTGCCGAGTGCGCGGCGAACGTTTTGTGAATTCAAGGGTTATGCACGGTATTGGTCGCTACGGTCCGAGGACCGCGTTGCCGAAGACGCGGCGTGGTTCTATCCGGCGCCGACCGACCCTTTCACGCCAATTAAGGACTATATCGCGTTTTATCCAGACCGCGTCGATGCCTGTTTCATCGCTGGCGAACGCGTCATTGCACAAGAAGGTGATTTTTACGGCGGCTGGATCACACGCAATATTATCGGGCCTTTCAAAGGCGGCGCTGGGACCGCCGGATGGTAATCGCGGCTGGCCCGCATATTGCACCAGTATCCGGGAAGCTGGCGCACACTGCGACTCCGCGCAGCACAAGGGACAGGGCGGCTGAACGCCGGACTGGAGCGAAAGTCATAGCCGTAGCTATGGCTTGGGTGAAGTCCAAGTTCAGGCGTGCCTGGACCAGTCACCCCGCGACTATTCATGGTACGAAGCTGGGAGGTCCGCCGTATCACTTCGATGACATGGCAACATACGAGTCTCCAGTTTATTTGCGGAGAATAGTCGCGGTTTCTCCCTCGGCGATGGCGTGAATCACCGATACACCGCGAGCCGTCAAACAATCTGCAATCAAAGCGCGATGACAGTTTTGAAACGACCGCTCGGCACACATGATTGCCACCTGCGCGTGCTTTGCGAGGTTGATGAGTTGGTCAATCCCCCTCCTAAACCCTTGGGTATTCATATAGTCGGCATAACCACGCAACCCCCCATCGAGCATGTTGTTCGGTGACCCTGCAACCGGGGGTCGCATGCCCCCCAACTGCCTGCCGGCCCAGTGGTAAGCGACCGATGCTTGCTGGCAGGCCTCGCGCAATGCCGCCATATTGAACTGTGGATGTCGCCCCGAACGCGGGATGGCACGAACGTCCACCAGCGCGGTCACTCCCAGGCCACGCAAGAGGTTTATCAGCCCCTGCAGTGATCGGTTACTGTGACCGATCGTGTGGATCGTGATCATTTCGTTAGAAAAAATAGGAAATTGTTAGAATTTGGTAAGAAACAAAATCGTCAATCAGTGGTCATAGATGCAACGACCGAACCACTACCAGTGAACAACATGCGTAAATATTATACCCTGACCGCGCTACTGCTCCCCGCACTTGCCATATTCGTGACCGCGCACGCGGACACTGTATCGAAGACCAACTCCGACGGCGATGGCTACGCGGTCGCTATCTTCGCCGGTGGCTGCTTCTGGTGTATGGAGGAAGCATATGATGAGCTGGACGGAGTGATATCCACGACATCCGGTTACACCGGCGGTAGCACCAAGAACCCGAATTACCAGATGGTGTCCGCCGGCATCACCGGTCACACCGAAGCGGTGCAAGTCAAATACAATCCGCGCAAGATCACTTATCAAGAGTTATTGGTGGCGTTTTGGAAAAACATCGATCCGACAACAAACGATCGGCAATTCTGCGATAGAGGCAGTCAATATCGACCCGGAATTTTCTATCATGACTCAGAACAACAACGTCTCGCTGAAGAGTCGAAACAATCTATAGAAAACACCAAGACGTTTCCCGAGCCGGTGGTCACTGAGATCACCCAGGCCACCGAGTTTTACCCCGCAGAGAAGTATCATCAGGATTACTATCTAAAGAACCCGCTGCGCTACAAGTTATATAAACACGGCTGCGGCCGCGATCGACGGCTCGAGCAACTTTGGGGTGAGACGGGTTAAACCGAATATCGCATTAAGGCCCCCGCCGTTATAGTTGTCGGGCAAGCGGGAAACACGAATTCTGCCGATCTATGAGAGAAACACTGGGGATTTCCCCACGGTCTACCGGGAACCGGGACCGGAGGCGCCCACTTCGTGACACTCAGGGCGCCGTTGCCGGGGGGCAACACCCAGGTTGAACGTGTCGGCTTGAATTCTTTGAGGTGAAACGCGGTAGAGGCTGTGCGTCGCACATCGTCTCATTCCAGTTGTTTGGGACGCACGAGCTCAAGCAGGTCACAACTCCCCTGCGTCACATTGCGCCAGTCGCCCCGCATAGCAATTTGTGCAACGGCGGCGGTTACCATGATCTTTCCATCACGAGCCCAAGGTCCCGCATCACCACACAGATAAAGTAATAGATCTTCCAGACCCGGATTGTGTCCCACCATCAACCCGCATTTCGCCGTATCAGGAAAACCCGCCAACACTTGCAACAATGCATGAGAGTCACCCATATATAAAGCGTCGTCATAAACTACACCATCCTTGGTCAAACCCAATTCTCCCATCACCGCATTCACGGTTAATTCCGCACGCCTTGCCGGAGAACTGATGATGTGATCCGGGACAAGCCGTTTTTCCTTCAGCCACTGCCCTATACGCGGTGCATTACGAAGTCCGCGCTTGTTCAATGGACGATCAAAATCACGTTCCGCACCGCTATCCCACGATGACTTGGCGTGGCGCAATAAAATCAGTTGTCTACCCATCTTGAATTCAGTACAAATCCAGTGAACTTAACAAGTTCGATTATTATCGCTGCGCCGACAAAATAGAAGATCAACACATAACTTGCCGCACTTGGACCTCGTCATTAACTTTAGACCGTCGCCCGGCGGCGTTGTGCATGTCTTCTGTGCCGCTGCACACAAACCTCGACCCTCTGAGAGATTACAAGATTCCGGCCCCACTACCATCAACATGACAGAATTCTCGCGTTAGTCAACGATACACTGCCGTCTGCCGGCGAGTCATGTCAGTAACAGATACACGGTAGCGGGATTATAGTGCTTACATGTGACAAACTATGTCCACTAATACCTATATGTGTCATCACCGATTTCATCGATCGCCGGAAGCCACGTCAATTGATCGACTTACCCCCCCGGTTGTCACATTAGCAGATGTCTAAGGCGAGAAAACTTTTTTTTCGTCTGGGCGGACTCCTTGCCCTGTTGGCGCTGCTGGCCGCCGGCGCGTGGCTCGCCCTCCCCTATCTCATGCGCATAGCTATTCACTCGCTAGCCGAGCGCAACGGACTCGAAGCGGTGATTATCGACGTCGAATCAGTGCGCTGGGATCACACGACCATCCGCCGGTTGGCCTTTGAATCCGAAACCGAATACGGGCCCGTTGTTGTCGACTTACGTGGGCTGACCGCCCGCTACCAACTCGCCGCGATGGCGCTGACCACAGTCACCGCAGAATCTGGCGACCTCACCTGGCGTCAGGAGTTGGCGAAAAGCTCGGCCTCAGACACCGCCGTCATGCCCCGCTTGCCATCTTTGCCGCCCATGCACGTCAACCGCATGGGGATTTCGCTCCACTCTCAATGGGGGCGCAGCACGTTCAGCGGGGCACTGGACCTGACACAACAAGCAGACGAACTCTTGCTGCGGTTGTCAGACCAGCGCCAAACCCTGCAATTAGCGGCTGATCCGGAATTCCTCTCCGCGGCGGTCATCATCACCGCCAACGGCGAATCGGTTGCCAGCCTGAAAGCCACCGACCCATTTGCTGTGAACACCACCGTTGATGGCTCCGCGCAACTTCATTCATTACGGAAGTGGTCGCAAGGCAACGAGTTGGTCCCCAAAGACGCGCGCGCCACGCTGCAACGACTCACCATGGATCACGGACTACTCAGCGTTCGGGGTCAACTGCAGCGTGATGCCGACCAATTCGAGTTCGAAGGACTGGGGCAAGGCTTCTGGCGCGGCTGGCAGCAACAGGGGATGGTGCTCGGCGGACACATCGATTTCCGCTTGAATGTGAAAAATGATCAGTGGCGGCTCACGGCGCTGCCGAAATCTCGATTGTTGTTGGCCGACGTCCATTGGGGAGACGAAAATGCGTCGATTGATATTCCCAAAGCAGAGTTTCACATACAGGCCGAAGTACGAACGATTAACGGCGATAAGGGTTGGCGGATGGCGGTCGAATCGTTCGTGGCACGCACGAATGCACTGGAGATGTTTCTGGATCCCGATACGCAGGTGCGCACGCAGCAACTCGAACTGACTGGTAACGTCGTACCATCGGGCGACCACAGCCGCGTGGAACTGCGCGCTACAGCATCGCAACCGACGCTGCCGTCACTGAAGATAACCGCTGAAAATCTGCAAGCCAATGCCACGTTTAACACCGATCGCCAGTTACGGACCACGGGAAATTTTTCCGCCACCGGAGTGAAAATGCAGGATTGGCCAAAAGCGATGAGTACTTTGTCGTTAACTGGGCAGTTCGATCATCACGACCGCAAGATAACCGCGCGAGGCGAGGCGCAAATTGGAGAAAAAAAGATCGCCAACTGGCGTATCGAACCAAAAAATGCGTCCGCCACCATTCTAACGACCACGGTTGAATCCGATGTCGCCACCTTGTGGTCTTACGTTAAACCGCTATTCGACAAAAGCTGGGACGCTCTGTCGTTCGCGTCCGGAACATTATCCGGGGAAGCCCGGTTCATCTGGGACGGCGGCACTGCTAGCACGATGACACTGCGCGGCATGGGTATCAAAGGCCGCTACGAAGAGGTCGATTTTACCGAGCTGGACATCGAGCTCACCAGCCAAGATGTTTTTGCTGCTGACTACGATGTGCGCATCGACATCGAGCGAGCCAAGGCCGCGGGCGACATCGCGATCTCTGACGTGAGTATCACTTTTAATTGGCGTGATGACACGATCAAACTCACCGCGGCTAATTGGCACATCCTCGGTGGTGGGTTCGCCGTCCAGCCCATCATCGTTAAATTAGGAGTTGAAGACCAGCGGGTAGCGGTTAATGTCGCCGGCCTTGATTTCGGTCAAGTCTTGGAATTCATCGACCAACGGGGATTGACCGGTAGCGGCCGGCTTACCGGGACGATTCCGCTCGCGTTTGTCGATGACGGCGTAGAGATAAAAAATGCCGCGCTTCACAGCACTGTTTCCGGAACTCTGCGTTATCACGCCGGCGACGACGCAGCGGCGCCGACGGATAATATCGCGCTACAGGCGTTGCAGGATTTTCGCTATGACGCAATGAAGATATTGATTAACTATAAGCCCGATGGCACCTACCGGATTCGGTTACGGCTGGAAGGGCGTAATCCCGACCTATACAACGGCTATCCCATAGCGTTTAATCTCAATCTTTCCGGAGAATTACCCGGTTTATTACGCACCGGGATACTGACCGGTGATTTCAGCAAGCAAATATTGAAAGATATTCAGTCTGACCGATAACAAAATGTCACAACATGTTCAGTTATGGTTCAGGAATAAACGGGTACAATACACGCCAATATGAGATACCTGACTGCTATGAGATATCGAGACACAATATACGCCGCCGCGGTGACCATGGTGGCCGCCAGCTTGTTACTCGCCTGCGCGCCAACAGTGAAGGTGCAAGCACCCGACAAACCCATAGAAATTAATATGAACGTCAAGATCGAGCACGAGATCAGGGTCAAGGTTGAGAAAGATATCGATGACCTGTTGACGGAAAACAAGGACCTGTTTTGATGAGGAGAGTCACCATGAAGACAATTTCTAAACGCAATTTAACTAACGCTGTCTTATTGACATCCGGTTTGATGTTGGGCGCACACACATTAGCTGCCGACATGTCGCAGGCAAAATCCGCAGGCTGGGTATGCGAGCAGGTCAACGGCTATGCGCGGGTAGCCAAACCCAATGCACCTGCAGATGTGCAGGCGATGGTCAGCTCTGTGAACAGTCAACGAAAGGCCGAATATCAGCGTATTGCCCAGAAGAACGGCGTCGCCGCGGATCAAGTAGCGCGCTTGACTGCCCAAAAGGTGATCGGCGCCGCGCCGCAATTTCGATGTAAGTAACTTCCCGACAACTATCTTCATATAGAGTCCACTTGCGTAACAACATAGATCGCGGCGTCACTTCATCAATCAGTCTCCGACGCAGCAACCGCAAACCAATGCCGACGGTCAACGATCTATCCTGCATCGTTATTTAGATACTCAAAAGAAGCGCTAAATGAAGCTCGAGTTTTTCGGCGCCGCCGGCGAGGTTACCGGGTCCTGTCATATCCTCCATGTCGGGCCACACAAAATTCTGCTCGATTGTGGAATGATTCAAGGAAGCAGAAAGGACGAAGCGCGTAATCGTGATCCTTTTCCCTTTACCGCCGACGCCATCGACGCCGTTATATTGAGCCATACCCACCTCGATCATTCCGGCCGGTTGCCATTACTCGTCAAACGCGGATTCAAAGGACCAATATATGCCCAAAACGCAACCAGGGATCTTTGCCGGATACTGTTGCTGGACGCCGCCGATCTGAATGAGCGCGACACCGAGACTGAAAACCGCCGCCGCCTGCGCAAGGGACTGGTGACCGTCGAACCCCTGTATGGACGAGAGCATGTACTTGAAACCTTAAAGCAACTGGATGGTCTTGGGTATCGCAAGCAACGGGAAATCCTGCCCGGTATCACCGTGTGCTTTTACGACGCCGGGCACATCATGGGCTCGGCCATCGTCGAGGTTACGCTGCGTGAGGGAGCGTTGCAGCGAAGCCTGATCTTCAGCGGGGACCTGGGCCAGTACGACACACCGATCCTACACGACCCAACGGCCATCGATGCTGCCGACCTGGTGTTAATGGAAAGCACTTATGGTGGACGCCTGCATCGTGATCGGGAAGGCACCATCTCTGAAATCGGCGACATCATCCAGAACGCCGCCCACGAACATGGCAACATCTTGATTCCCGCCTTCGCGATCGGCCGCAGCCAGGATGTCCTTTACATGCTGGGCAAGCACTACCAATCATGGAAACTCGAGAACTGGCGGGTATTTCTCGACAGCCCGATGGCGATCGACGTAAGCAAGGTCTACTGGGACTATCCCCATCTTTACGATGCGGAGGCAACCAAGCTGCGCAGGCGGCTCAACGAAATGCCTGCGTTGGCGAACCTGCATCTCACCGAAACGGTTCAAGAGTCACGGGTCATCAACCGGCTGAAGAGCGGTGCCATCATCATCGCCGGCAGTGGCATGTGCAATGGCGGCCGAATCGTGCACCATCTCAAACACAATTTGTGGCGGCGGGAGTGCCACGTCATTATCGTCGGATATCAGGCCCAGGGCTCGCTGGGTAGACAGTTGGTCGACGGCCGCCGGCGTGTCCGGATTCGCGGTGAGACCATCAAGGTGGCGGCAACGATTCACACCGTCGGCGGACTGTCGGCGCACGGTGACCAGAACGATCTGGCCCGCTGGTACGGTGGATTCAAGAATAACCCGCCCCTGCACCTGGTCCACGGTGAAACCGCGTCCGCTCGGGCCCTTGCGGAAAAGCTGCGCGCGCAATTGAAGGCCCCGGTCATCGTCGCGTACCCCGGGCAGACCATTGACTTGGCGCGCTCGTGAAGCGCCGCCTCGACGCACCGGCCGGCCCACACACCGCGTCCCAATAGCAGAAAAATGTTGCACTGCACAATAATTATTGTTATAAAGACACATATATCGCCACCCAATGCAGCCAGGAGACAGCCCCATGCAGCAACGATTTTTCGAAGATTTCACCAATTATTGGCGGCAAGCCCAGCAGCGCTGGTTGCCGTCGTCCCCGGACTTTGGTGTTCCTAACTATTGGTCCCGGCTGTGGGGCCAGAACGCGTGGACCAATACTGACTGGACCGGTTTGAACCCGACCTACCGCACGCTGCCGACGGACTGGGCGACTCGTTCAGCGGATCAAATCAAGCAGACTTTGGCACCGGGACCGTACCTGCAGGCCTCGCGCTATGGCACCCAGACCGTGCACGCATGCCTTGACCTCCAGAAGCAGATTTGGGATTACTGGTTCGGTCTGGCCGTGCGCGGCGCCAAGACTTCGCCATCGTCACCGTTAAACACCAAAGCCACGAAGCGCAAACCGAAGGCCGCGAAACGGGCGCGCGGTGAAGCGCGCGCACAGACGCAATCCGAAGCCCAGGCGGTTAAGAAACCGGCGGTGCGAGCGAAGGCCGCCACCGCATCGGTTCAACTTGAACTCGACTCTAATGATGATCTCAAAAAAATCGCCGGAATTGGCCCTGGATTGGAGAAGAAACTCAAGGACGAAGGTATCGTCTCCTACCGGCAGATCGCCGAACTGTCACCGCTAGACATTCAGCATCTAGAGGCAACCATCATCAAGTTCCCCGGCCGAATTCTGCGCGATAACTGGATCGGACAAGCGAAAACACTTTGCGAGCACTAGCCGGCTGTTCGCGCGAGGTCTGCCTCTCGCTTTGCTGTTGAATGGCACACCGGGCAACCCGCGAACGCGGGTTGCTGCGCGGGATCTTCCGTGCGCTCCGCTTAATGTACGCAGCGAACCCGTATATTGCAGTACGGCAACCACCCGCCCCTATTCTTGGCTATACACCGGGGTGATCCGCAGCGTCTGTTCCAGGTATTGGCGACATTCGATGCACCAGCTTGCGTGGCGAGAATTGGGGGCGGGATAGGCGCATACTCGAGCACCAAGTCTCACATCGGACATTGATCGAATGACTCATTCCAAACACGCTGTTGGCCGCCCTTGCCCCGTGTTGGCGCAATACACGTGTTCTTAGATATCTGTCACCAGATCACCACCGTCACGCACCCAACACACCGGCATATGCGTCGTATTACGTGCATAGCCCACGTCCCCGCATTCGTTGATTACGATCACGCCGCCTTCACCGCCGGTTTGCTCCGCAAGTATGCCGATTGCCTGTTTCGCTGTAACCTGTATGGGCACGCCGGGACGTATCAGGTCGACTACTGTTTTAGCCAACACCACGCGGATAATCGCCTCACCAATACCGGTACATGACACGCCGCTACTGCGATTGGCGAAGGTACCACAGCCGATTAGTGCCGAATCACCTACGCGACCCGGATACTTGTTGGCGATTCCTCCCGTCGACGTGGCGGCCGCGAATCGACCCGCATGATCCCGTGCGACACAGCCCACCGTCCCGTGCCGTGGCTCGGACCGCCCCGGAGCTGCGTTAATCAACTCTTGTGGATCGCACAGCGTTATACCGTGCGCACGGGCGAATCGCTCAGCACCCTCGGCGGCCAGCAATATATGACGCTGATCTTGCATAACCCGACGGGCCAAGCGTATGGGATTCTTGATTCGCTTGACCGACGCCACCGCCCCGGCATCGCCTCGTACACCATCCATAATCGATGCATCGAGTTCAATCTGACCATCGCTGTTCGTCGGTGATCCAACACCGGCATTGAACAGGGGGTTGTCCTCGAGGGTCACCACCGCCGCCACCACCGCATCCACCGCCGATCCACCATGCGTCATCACCATCCAACCTGCTTGCACCGCCTCTCGGCATCCCAACAGGCGAGCCGGTACCGTGTCTTCGGAAATCGGACCGGCGCCACCATGAACTACTAACGCTGCTGAACCAACCACCAACAAGCCCTTTTTACACGTCAATTAAATCCGAGCAAAGCCGGATACATCAACCACTCAATCAACCACATACCGGCATCATCCTTGAGCATACACGTCACCGCAGTAGTGTGAAGTTCCAAGATGGCATCGTCCCCACAATGAACCAAGTTTCCCACCAGCTTGGCCATAAAGGGCAGGTGTCCAACAACCATGAGGTCCGAGCCAGTGCGGTTCAATCGTTCAGCAACCGGTGCCACCGGATCGTTTGGATTAAGACCCGACCACACGTCGAGCTTGGCATTGCCATCCAGGCCGGCATTCAAAATCTCTGCGGTTTGCGCCGCGCGGGCCTTACCGCTATGCACGATGGTGCCGACCCTTACGCCGGCATGAGCCAGAAATTCGGCCATTAGTGCCGCCTCACGCCGTCCCTGGTCATTCAACGGCCGGTCGCCACTGGGATGGACGGACACGGCATCACCATGTCGCACCAAATAAATATGCATCGCGGCCTCCTCGCAGGTTGAACGATTCCTTTAATATATATCGTCATGAAAGATCCGTCTTCAAAACTCGTCCAGCGTCCCGGCTCGCAGGCGTTCCAACCAGGAACACTTCGGCAGCGAATCATCGATCAGTCGCGGCTCGCCATTGAACACGGTGTGCTGCGAACTATCGATACCGAGCAAAGATTCCTGGAGGACCACGCCGTTGCTTTTGTGATTCGCGTGGTATCCAGCCTGGAACACAAGCAACAAAACCAACGAATACAACAAATGAAAAGCAGTGGGCGGCGCGTGAATCCGTTTCTCCCGCCGGAACCCGCCCTATTCGTCAGCGACGTCTCGAGTACTCATCTTGCCGTGCTCAATAAATTCAATGTCATTGAACATCATCTGCTAATCGTAACGCGAAGCTTCGAACATCAGGAGAAGCTGCTCAACGAGTCTGATTTTGCTGCGCTATGGCGCTGTCTAGGAGAATTACCCAGCCTGGGTTTCTACAATGGTGGCACCGTGGCCGGCGCCAGTCAGTTACACAAACATCTGCAGCTGGTACCCCTGCCGTTCGCCGCTACCGGACCGCCTATCCCCATACAACCCTTGTTGCGGTCATCGTCGCCGATCGGCCAGGTCGGAGTGTGTGATCAATTGCCGTTTCGGCACGCCTTTGTGCGCCTCGGACCACAAGCCCGCCGCGCAGACATGCTGCGCGCTCTTTATTTCGCGATGCTGGAGACCGTCGGCCTCGACCCCGTCGAGCGGCCAGACGGCGCCTACCAACCCGGTCCTTATAATTTGTTGGTCACCGGTGATTGGATGCTGTTGATACCGCGTTCCAAAGAATGTTTTGATGCGGTTTCGATCAACGGTTTGGGTTATGCGGGATCGCTGTTCGTGAAGGACGAACGGCAAGCAGCACTCATAAAAAAGCACGGACCTATGTCAGTGTTGACTGAGGTTGGATTCGGTATCTAAGGCGTCGACGCTGATAAACCAATTAATTTATACTTGCGCGTTGATATAAACATACCAACTCGAGGAGGACCTTATGGGGTTGTTTGATTTTGCAAAGGCAATAGGAAAGAAGCTTTTCGATGACGAAGAAGAAGGCGGCGAGAAGATCAAGCAACATATTGAAGCCGACAATCCGGGCATAGACGGCCTCGATATCGCGGTCTCTGACGGCATCGCCAATATCAAGGGTAAAGCAAAAGACCGCACTGCCATGGAGAAAGCGGTACTGATGGCGGGCAACGTACTTGGCATCGAAACCGTGAATGCCGAAGAGCTCAGCGCGCCGCCCGAAGAACAAAAAGTGGAATATTACGAGATCCAAAAAGGTGACACGCTTTGGGCGATCGCCAAGCGGTTCCTGGGGAACGGTAGCAAATATCCCGAGATATTTGAGGCCAACCGCGAGGTGATCAAGGACCCGGATCTCATTTATCCCGGCCAGAAGATCCGCATTCCGTTGCCTTAACCTGTTCATTGCACTAACCCGTATACTGCATCAAGGCGCCTGGGCGCTGGCTTGTTCTCGAACGCGTGAAGGCAGTTTAGGCGATTCCGTATCAGCTCCTTTATCTACAAATGATTCCTGAGAATGTCCTACTAATGAATGCTAACGTATTGAATACGTGGTTAGTGAGTTTATTACAGGACCCAATATTCGAAACGAACAAGGACATTAGGTCCTCGAATTATAGTTAGGCATGGCGAGTGCACTTCGGTGAAGTAACCTATGGGTAAAATTGCTTTCTAAAGACGAGTGACATGTCAGGTCAAGCTAATACATGTGTGAGTACACCCTTCAACAGCCAACACCTATTCAACAATAACCAGTTTTGAGAGGAGAGAATGCCATGAAAGAATCATCCATCAAGGTGGGAGTAATCGCGGACCAGACGGGTGCACTCTCGTTCATGGGCATCGCCAATGCAAACGTGGCCAAGATGGTGATTAATGATATCAATGCAAAGGGCGGCCTGTTGGGGCGACAGATAGATCTGTACCTTGAGGACAGTGAAACTACAGATAGTGTGGCGGAAGCCAAAGCTGACAAGCTCGTCCAGCAACATCAAGTCGATGTGATCTTCGGTGGGATTTATAGCTCCACGAGGCAGGCTATCAAGGGTCCTGCGGTAGTGAATGGCAAGAAGCTTTACATTTACCCAGAGCAATACGAGGGACAGGAATGTGACCCGCTCATCTTCTGTACCGGCCCGGTGCCAGCGCAGCAGGTTGAGCCTCTCCTTCCCTGGCTGATGCAACAAACGGGGGCAAAGAAATTTTACTTGCCGTCAGCTGACTATATTTGGCCACACACGATGAACAAGAAGGTCCGTCAAGTTGTCACGGCTAACGGCGGCGCGATAGTCGGAGAGGAGTACTTTCCCCTGGATCACACTGACTATAGCAAGACTATTGACAACATCATGTCCAGTGGTACGGAGGTGGTATTTAATACGATCGTTCCTCCTGGGCTCACGTCATTCCTCGAGCAGCTTTACGACGCTGGCTTCACGAAGCAAGGTGGATACCTAGTCTGTACGTACTTCGACGAGAACTTCCTGAACTTAGTGCCAGCCGCACACGTGGAGGGTCTGTACAGTTGCCTCGACTACTACCAAAACGTCAGCGATCCATTCAGCAAGAAGCTGATCAATCAGTACGATAAGCTCTATCCGGGCAGCGCCAAGTTCACCGCCGGCAGTGCGTGCTCAGGCATGTACCGAGGTCTGAGGCTCTGGGAGGCTGCTGTGAAAGAGGCAGGCTCGCTGCAGCAAGTAGATGTCATCACGGCACTAGACCACGCAAAGATCGCTGAGGGGCCAGGTGGTCCAGCTGAAATGGTACCCGGTCAGCATCACGCGCGAATGAACATGTACATTGCCCAGTCGAAGAACGGTAATTTCGAGATCGTGAAAAGCCTGGGGGTCATTAATCCAAAGGAGTGCATGCAAGGTACAAAGTAAACAACCAAAATCCGCGTCGATGACCTCCTGGTGGACTTGAGAGCCTTGAACATGGGTTGACGAAAATCACGGGGTGAGAGACAACCGGTTGCAGTGAACGGCGCTGTGCGCCACCGCTGACCCGGACCATTAGCCCATGTGAGCTCAAGCGTTAGTCGAACGTCTTTCTCGACTTCGATTGACTCCTGTTGGCCATCAGCGACCTTCAAGTCGGCGGCCGCTGCGGCCAATAGAGATTTACACCTCTGTTTGCTCCGCCATCTCCAAGGCGTCATCGACTTCCACACCTAAGTAACGCACTGTGCTCTCCAATTTGCTATGACCGAGCAACAATTGAACCGCTCGGAATTTTTTTTTCCGTCGATAGATCAGTGATGCTTTGGTGCAACGTAACGAGTGCGTCCCGTAGGCTGCTGGATCGAGACAGATTGAGGATATCCAGGACTCTACAATCCGTGCATATTGTCTTGTTGAAATATGCGCCGAGTTTTTAAACCGGCTCTTGAACAAGTAATCGTTGTTTTTCAACTTGGCATGACTGATCCAATCGGCGATGGCGTCCTGCGACTGTTCCGTAATCTCAAATTGAACCGGCTGTTTTGTTTTCTGTTGCATGACCATGGCTCGTTTGACAACTTGCGTTCCATGGGCCACATCACTCACCCGGAGTCTGACCAAATCACAGCGTCGTAGCTTGCTGTCGATAGCCGAGTTGAATAACGCCAGATCCCGGAGTCGACTCGCCAGCTGGAGCCTAATCCGGACCGCCCAAATCTCCTTGAGCTTGAGGGGAGGCTTTTGACCGATTAGCTTGCCTTTGTTCCAGGGGATACGTTTTTCTGGGTGTTGGGTAAGGTATTGCATGGGATTCCTCCGTATTATGCGAAAGAACCCCAACCGTAATTACCAGACGCAATTGGCGCTCACCGACCCGTTCCAGACCTCCAAGGTACAGATGCTTCAACGTCAGCTTTCCCAATGTATCTGTAGAGTCGTGCCTCCACTATACTGGCAGGTCTCGATGTCAAACTTGCATATCGGTATTTTGCTGTGGTGCGCCGATAACAGCGAAGGGGAAAACTCGACCCGGTCCTTTGCGGTGTTCACGGAGTTGCGAAACACGGCACCCTGGGAAACAGTTTTTTCTTTGAAGCCGAAAGCCTTCATGGACATAGTGAAAAGCCGGCTGGTGTAGCCGAGTGCATCGAATTGGAGAACGAGCCAATTGTGAAATGAGGGCGAAGGAATCCGCTTTTTAGACAACGCGGACATTGTTGTGGATCGCACCGAACAGCGCGATCAAAAAAAAGTAGCGAGCCGATGTTTCATGAAAACACAATATGGTAATACTGCAAAGCACCATTCGGTGTCGGCTGAATACTAACTCTACGAGGCAATAGCAGAATCGGTTTATATTAACTTGGCATTAAACGATCTGGATGACTGAACGTTTTTTGAATACGACCCAATAGACCGAGTTCAATTCAGTCGGGATCTGAAACATGAAAAAGTTTTTAATCGGTTTTATCGCGCTCGTAATCATGCCGCTGGCACTTGCGGGCAAGCCCCCCGTATTTACCGAGAGTGGCGGCGCCATCCGCGGTTACGATCCGGTCGCCTACTTCACACTTGGCGAACCAACCGAAGGCAGCGACCGGTTCAGTACCAGCTGGAACGGTGCGACCTTTAAATTCTCCAGTGCCGATCATCTCGCGCTATTCGAAGCCGAACCGGCGAAGTATGCGCCGCAATATGGCGGGTACTGCGCATACGCCGTGTCCAAGGGATCGACCGCGAGCACGGACCCCGATGCCTGGACCATCGTCGATGGCAAGCTTTACCTGAACTACAGCAAGAGCGTACGAAAGCGCTGGCGCAAAGATATTCCCGGACACATCAAGGCGGCTGACAATAACTGGCCGCGCGTTCTCGAATAACCACACTGGACATATCCAACAGCGAGTCCGCCATTGGCAAATCCATTCTGCTGACACCAGACCCGGTTCCATTAATATGTAACACACCATCCGCATCGGAACTGGAATCATATCTGTAGACTATCGAAGTCTATTCACATCGACCGATTCTCAAGCGGGTACGGCGCATGAAGATTGCGCACAGCCCAACAATGACTCGGTCGCTTGGCCGAAGATCTTGTGCTCGCGCTCGCGAGCGATTGAGGATCAGAAGCTGATGTTTTACGAGCAGCGATTCCGCAACGACGGGCCGAGCACCGCCAAGTCTGAACAAATGGGCGATCGACACGAGAAGGTGGATGAAAGGTACAGCGACGATCTCGCATCACTGGATCATCGTAACCAAACCGTTACGTTTGACAAGACTTGGAAATCTTTCGAATTGATGCAAAGAATAGAAATTCGCACGCCACAGCTCGTCATCCTCTTGTGATCCTCTTGTAATCTTTTCGTGATTTCCTTGTGATTTAGCCATGGTAGATTTCACAGATGGCACCAATTTCAGTCATTCCTGCAGTCCCTCCGCCTCCCCCTACGGGTCGCGTTCTCTGGCCCGCCCTGTCACACGGAATCGATCGGAATCGTTCTTCATGAGCAGCCCCTCACGCGACCTCCTCGAGAGCCTCTATCGCGCACCGAATCCCGTCTACGCGACGGATGAGAAAAACCGCATCATCGCCTGGAACCGCGCTGCGGAGCAGCTACTCGGCCACCGTACTGCTGATGCCGTCGGTAGAAAGTGCTACGCGCTGATCGCCGGCACGGACATCTACGGCAACGACTTCTGCGACCGCGAGTGCAATGTCATGAAGATGGTTCGCCGCAATCGAGTCGTCAAGCGATTCGGCATGGACCTGAGGCGCGCCTCCGGGGACATGATCAGAGCACACTGCGCTATCCTCGTCGTGCCGGGGACTTCCGCCTCGCGCTTCAGCATAGTCCACCTATTAGAAGAGGTAGAGGAGGAGGCGCCGAGGCGTAGGTCCCGTGAGACGACTTCCGTCCCGAACCGTCCTCTGAGACTTCCACCGTCCTCCAGCACTCGGGCCCAGTTGACACCCCGCGAGCAACACGTCCTTCGCATGCTTGCGACAGGCGCCGGAACCCGGAAAATCGCCGACTCCCTATGCATCAGCCCTACGACCGTCAGGACACACGTCCGCAATCTACTTCGCAAGATGCGTGCCCACAGCCGTCTCGAAGCGGTCTTGAACGCCGTACGAGACCACTTCATTTAGCAAGTTATCAGACCTAGGACGGACACTTCTACTCCACGAGTAGTAGAGAAATTATCCAAACGTAGGATGGTTTCTCAGATGCCTTTCGGATTAGGGTTGTAGCTGATCAAGCCACAAAGGAGAATGAATATGTTACACCAGACCAAAATAGCAGTGATTATTTTCTGTGTTAGTTTAATTTTCGGGGGGCAAGTTTTTGCTGGCGTAACAACTGCCAATGGGTGGTACGAGGAAGAAGAGATATACTACATTCTTACGTAAAACACCGCACTTCAATCGGGAAGTGTGGTTCAACGTTACCTAAAGGTAGGTTACACATTTTACATTGCGGGTATCAGTACAACGTCAACCACTAGGAGTAGATCTCAATGACTAACACCAAAATCCTCGTCAGCACCGCCGTCTCAAGCTTGATGCTCTTGGGGCTCGCCGGCACCACGGTTCCTGCTAACGCCGCGGAAATGGAAAAGTGCTACGGCGTCGTAAAGGCCGGTAAGAACGATTGTCAAACGGCGAATTCATCGTGCGCCGGTACTGCGACCAAAGATGGTCAAAAGGACGCGTGGGTGTATGTCCCCAAAGGCACTTGCGAGAAGCTGGTCGGTGGTAGTACCAAAGCCGGCGCTTGATCGACCTTGTGACTTCAGCGACTGACGGCTTCACAGCGCAACCAATCCCGGTGTGAGCTGGGATTGGCCTGCGTAGCGAACATTACCAAGATGTGATCGCAACACGGCCCGCAGTGGGGTCTTTCGAAATCCATAGCGAGAATTTTTTTGGACTGGGTGGTGCACCGCATCGATATTTGGAAACCATACGCGCCGATTATCCGTTGAGTTTTCACGGCGTGGGCGTGTCCCTGGGCTCCGTTGACCCGCTGAATGAAGAGCACAGCTAACGTCTGAAACAGCTGGTGGATTATTAGCAACCGGGCCTGATCTCGGAACACCTGGCTTGGAGTTCGTTCAACGGTCAGTACTATAAATGACCTGTTGCCGTTGCCATTTACGTCAGAGGCGTGGCCACATGTCGTTGATCGTATACCGCGGGTTCAGGACACGCGGAAGCGTCAAATATTGGTCGAGAACGCTCCAGTTATCTGCAGTACACACATTCCACTATCCCGGAGTGGGAGTTTGTGGCTGAGTTCGCAGAACAATCCGGGTGCGGCAACTTACTGGATATGAACGACATCTATGTCAACGCCACTAATCATGATGTCGATCCACACACATTTCTCAGCGGTGTTACCTACACAATTGGTCAAAGCAATACACCTGGCGGGACACACGGCCAACGAAATCGAAGATGGGGCCATCCCTGCTGTAAATTCTACGATCCGCGCTTGCCTGAACTCGTTTGTTATCATATCGGACCGCTGGTGGTTACGCACGACAGGCGAATCAGTTCTGTCAGCCCCGGCCGCTACCGGGGCTACCGCCTGGGGAGGATGTTTCGCAGCGCTATCGCGATTATCGGAACCACGAAAGGGAGATAGTGAATATCGGACCGGCACTTGGTAACTCACGTCCCACGCTGCGGTAGTTTGGTATCAAACGCCGATGGGCCCGAACAGAGCGATCGCTTTACAATGCAGCGACCCTTTCCGACAGTTGTTGTATATTTGTTGGTCAGCACGAGACTTTTGCTTTTGTTCGCGCCTCTAACAAACGCGGTATTGGTTGGTAAAACAGGAGTTTTGTTGGTGAGTTGTAAGAACTGGGCCGTCGGGTTGCTCTTTTTTTTGAGTATCGCACCAGCCGCCGGGTCTGGCGTCGATTTCGAGCTCGAGGCAATGGACGCGAAACCGGTTCGACTGTCCGACTACCGGGGCAAATGGGTGGTGGTCAACTACTGGGCAACCTGGTGCGCCCCCTGTCGTGAAGAGATGCCAGAACTCAACACCTTTCACGCCGCGCACAAAGATTCCGATGCGGTTGTGCTTGGGGTGAATCTGGAAGAGATAGAGTTAGCCCGCTTGAAGGGGTTCGTCGAACAGCTCTCCGTCGAGTATCCGATACTTATCGACCGCCCCCGAGAGAAGACGCCGTTGGGTCCGATCCTTGGGATGCCGACCACCTATATCGTGTCGCCAGGGGGCGAAGTCGTGGCCTGGCAGATCGGCGGCATCACCCGGAAGCTTCTTGAGCGTTTTCTCGCCTCCAGTGATAACGGCAAAGATCGGTGAGATGAACCGGCGAACGTGGATCATCCGCAGCCTTTTGTCGCTCGTGACCGTCCTGCTGGCGCCGCGACAATTGGCGGCAAAACAGTCATTCGACGATATCCCCGAAGACATATGGCATACCCTGGACCATCTGCAGCAACACCTGCTGCCGAACGGAGCCGGCCTGCCGCCGTCCCTGACCGTATCGCTCATGCCAAAGGCATCCTGGCGCCAGGAGCCGCCCGCGACGACGCCGGGCGCCCGGGAGGCCGGCGCCCTCAACTATCTGCGCGGCGTGTTTGACGACCCGAAAATGGATCCGGCGAACAAGGAACTCATCATCGATGGCGCGTTGCACCTTGAAAGCGCTTGCCTTGAAACCCACGGCGCGTTCTTTCACGCACTCAACGCCATGCAAAAGGAGAGACGGCTGCGAGAAATCGAAGAGAGCGAACAGGGTGCGCGATTTCTCGGCAAGATGATGGAGTACCTGATCGAGGCGCTGGTTGGCAGCCCGGTCTACGGCGGTAATCCTGGCGGCATCGGATGGAGGTGGTTGAATCACGCTCCGGGCTTTCCGCTGCCGACGCAAGAGAAGCGGTATTTCCTGCTGTGACCACCTTCGATCCCGACTATGATGTCTGTGTCATCGGCAGCGGCGCTGGCGGCGGCCCCGTCGCCTATGAGCTTTCCAAAGCCGGATATTCAGTGGTGGTGCTCGAAAAAGGGCCGTGGTTTACCGAGAAGGATTTCTTCAAGGATGAGATCGCCTGCTGCCGCCGCTCCACCTACTCCTCGAATCTCAAAGACGAGCCGCAAGTCCTGGAAACCCGCGAAGAGCGGGGAAGCTGGTGGTCCCGTTCCACCTACCGGAGCGGCTGGACCTTCTGGCACGGCAACTGCGTCGGCGGTGCGAGCAATTTCATGAGCGGCTACTTTCATCGGCTCAAACCGATAGACTTCAGGTTGTTGTCCGAATTCGGCGCCATCGCGGGCGCCAACATCGTCGACTGGCCAATCGAATACAATGACCTGGAACCCTACTACGACAAGGTGGAGCGGGTGGTGGGGGTCTCCGGGCGGGTGCACAAACATCCTCATGCGGAGCCGCGCAGCCGGCCCGAATTTCCCTTTCCCGCGACGGCCGAACATCCCGTTGCCGGTCTGATCGACAAGGCCTGCGATACACTCGGCTGGCATGTCATCACCACGCCGCGCGCGGTACTGCCCGCACCGCACAGAGGCAGGAGTGGCTGTAACTACAGCGGCTACTGCGGCAGCTACGGCTGCAATACCGGCGCAAAGGGGAGCTCGCGCGCCGCGCTCCTGGATGAGGCGGTGGTCTCTGGCCACTGCGAGGTGAGACCCGAATCCATGGTCAGCCGTCTGCTCAGCGACAACAAGGGCCGGGTCACAACGGCAGAGTATATCGACCGGCACGGCGAGACACGACGCGTCACCGCCCGGATATTCGCAGTCTCCTGCCAGGCCATAGAAACGGCCCGCCTGCTGCTGCGCTCCACCGGACCCAGGTATCCCGACGGCCTGGCCAACGGCAGCGGCCAGGTGGGGCGCAACCTGATCTTCGCCGCCGGCGGCTCCGGCTCAGGTCGCCTGTCGTACGAGAAGTTCACCCACGAGTTGTCGGTGTTCGGTCCCTTTATCAATCGCGCGACCCAGGATTTTTACGTGATCGACGATCCTGCGCTGGGAGCGCGGCAGAAGGGCGGCACCATCGACTTCGAGTTTCAGCCGCCTTCCGCAATCGCCCGTGCCAGCCACCTTCTGCGCGATGCTAACGGCCTGGTCTGGGGCGAACGTTTAAAACAGCGACTGGAGCGCCATTTTCTGCGTGGCCAGTACGTCAAGATCGAGGCGTTTTGTGACTGGCTGCCCATTGACGACTGCAGGATCGATCTGGATCCCCATGTGAAGGACCGATGGGGTCTGCCGGTGTCGCACATTCGCATCGAGTTTCACAAACGCAACATCGATGTGGGTTGGCACCTGGCCGACAAGGGCGCGAGCGTACTGAAGCAAATGGGGGCGGAGGATGTGATCGCCTATGCCGTAGGAACACCTCCCACTAATCTGCAGGCGGGAACCTGCCGCTTCGGCAACGACGCCGCGAGCTCCGTTCTGGACGCCGACTGCCGCAGCCACGAGGCGGAAAACCTGTTCGTCACCGACGGCAGCTTCATGCCGAACGGCGGTAGCGTGCCACACACTTGGACCATCTATGCCAACTCCTTTCGTGTAGCGGACCGGATCAAGGCGCAGCTTGGCGCCTGCACTCATTCCATCGACGCAACGGCGTCGTTGATCTCTACTTGATAAGCGATCAGGGCAGGCAGTCCGCTGGTATGCAGAAACAGCAGATTCGTGTCCGGGGACGCGCTCCCGGCGCTTCGCCTGACAGCCCATAGCCCGGCGCGGCCAAGGAAATCACGATACCAAAACCACCGCACAGCGTTATGTAACAATGAGCTCGGCGCAGCGCTTAAAACCCGTGTTCAAAATCGATGTCAAAACCTGCAGTCAGTAAGACGTTGCGGTATTACAGATACATCGGAAAGCGGACCTTCAGAATGCAAGTTTTCTCATGTGCCGAAGGTCGGCTCATGGCCGGGTGGACTAAACCGCTAGCGCGGTAGCTGGGGGTGTGTTAGGGGAAGTGCTGTAAGTTTGGATTAAGTCAATGAGGATGGGTCTGTCCTGTGTTGAGGTTGTATGACCACCGAGTCTAACAAAACCATCAGCGCATTGCGCCAACGCATGATCGATGACATGACGTTGCGCAAGCTCTCACCCAAGACCCATCAGACCATGCGCTGCCCACCGTTGCGATGATTTTCGTGAATATTGCACCGGGATTTTGGTAATTTTTCACAGGAATAACGATTCGTCACGTCTAAGCTGGTACCTATGAATAGTCAGTCATCAGCGCAAATCGACAGTGCCGCGAATATCGAAAACATGTCACGGGTGCGGATGGTGGAATCCTGCCGCGAGGAGCTGGGAGAGGAATACCCGGACCGGGAGACGCTGTCTGCAATGCAGGAGTTAGCGGTACGGTTTCGCCAACAGGGACACCTGACTTGGGCACATAGCCTGTTTGAGCGCGTAGTGGCGGTTCAGCGCCGGGAATTGGGGCCCAGGCACCTCGCTGTTGTTTCCAACGAAGAGAACCTGTCGGAGACCCTGTTTGCGCTGGGGGAAATCGACGGGGCGAGGGCGTTGCAGGAGCGGATTGTGACCGCGCGTCGATTGTCCATGGGGGAAATGCATCCGCTTACCCTTTCTGCAATGAGCGAACTGGCCGAGATCCTGTGCACACAGGGTGAGAATGAGACCGCAGCCGAGTTACAGGAGTTTGTCCTTGATACACGCATATTGGTTCTCGGCGAAGAACACCCGGATACGCAGCTCGCGGAAGACCGGTTGTACGAGACGCTATTGGAAATGGGCGCGTTGCACATCTACTAGCGAGTCTGGGACTCGAAGAAAGACCAGACGGATACGGTAGGCAGGACGGAATTTGTCTGCAGAAAATTTCTACATCGACAGCGTATCTATGGGGACAGATTCATTTATTTCGGAGCAGATTGGTAATTGGGGACAGACCACAATTAACGACCAAGAAGTTCGATGAAATACATAAGGGGGAATGAATGGGGACAGACCTAAATCTAATACTGGGCGCAGGATTATTTTTTTGTTTCAAGCGCGCCGTTAAGCCACATTGAATCATACGTTACAACAGTTCGTTGAACTCATCCACACTTAACCCCGCTTGGCGGATAATGGCTCGCAAGGTCCCTCGATCCAACTCTTTGTGATCTGGCACCACGAGCTGTGCAAGCGGGTCATCCCGGCGCAGGATGATGTGACTGCCGTGTTGGCGTTTTTGATAGAAACCCGCCTGTTCCAAAGCGTTAACACATGCGCGGCCGGAGAGCCGCGGCAGCTTGCTCATACAGCAACAACAATCGTCTCGAAGCGTTCTTCCGGCACCGGTAATTCATCTTCTTTCAGCGCTTCGATATATCCTTCGATCGCCTCCTTGATGTTTGCCAACGCCGCATCGCGGGTTCGTCCTTGGGAGATGCAGCCGGGCAGGCTCGTGCATTCAGCGATCCAGTAACCGTCTTCGCCATGAGAGAGGACAACTTGTCTCATCGGTGTATGACTCCGTTAATTTCTTGATGCCTAATTGTAGCAGTAATAGGGGTCAGACCCCGATTAACCCGGTTTTGGACGACCTCGCGCGGGCCGGCCGGCCTTGCCCGGCGTGACCCGCCGGCGCAGCATGCGTCCGATCTCTTGTTGGAACCGGTCGTTTCCAAGTACGTAATTCCCGTTAGTCGCGTTGCGGATTTCAGCGATACCTTGCGGATCCATCTGGTCCAGGAACAAATCGCGATATGCGGCGCGGCGCTCGGACTCCGAACCGCCTAAGCGTTCGTAGTCGTCATGCGGGGCGATCAGGGGTTACCTGTCCTTAATTAAAATGGCGGCATCGGCGCCGGTTGCATCGGCCTTCTCGAGGGAGACGCTTTCTGCAGCAGCGCCATGCCGTCTTCCTCAGGCGCGGAGACGCCCGGACGAGGTCCGCAAACAGCCTTTGAATGGAACGAGGCGCGTCGTGATAGCCCGGCTGCACCGTTGGTGATCGAATGGCAAACAGGGTGGAAAAGGCGTCGATGAAATCCCGGGTAGAGGCGATGTCCGCCATCGGCGCAACCGGGTCGGCGATGGTGATCCGCGAACCGTGATCACCGTGAATGATGATGGTGGCTTGCTCCAACAAGCCCCGCCGATCGATGGCCTCGAGCATGTCATTCAACAGGCTGATCAAGCAATGCGTTTGTTCAAATTAGAGCCGGTACGCGGTGTCCCGGGGTTCACTATTTATGGGGACAGATTTATTTATTTCGGAGCAGATTTGCCCTGGGCACCCAAAAAATAAATCTGTCCCGGTTTTTCCCCAAGGCGCTGGCCCAAGCCCTCAAGCCGATTTACCAGGCCGACAATGTGGAGGCGGGAGAACAGGCGCTCACCGAATTCGAGACCAGTCCCTGGGGCGAGCGCTTCCTGACGGTCGCGCAAAGCTGGCGGCGCCACTGGGCGCAGATCATCCCGTTCTTCGCTTTTGCCGCGCCGGTACGCAAAATGATCTACACCACGAATGCCATTGAGAACTTGCACAGTGGTGTGCGCAAGAGCATTCGCGACAAGGGCCATTTTCCGAATGACGAGGCCGCCACCAAGCTCATCTGGTTGGCCTTGCGCAACGTTACTGCTAAATGGAAGAATCCACCCATCGTTTGGGCTGCGGCGAAAGCCCAGTTCGCAATCCAGTTCGGCGATCGGTTTACTCTGGATGATTAATTAACTGAAACGACTCACACACGAGAAATCTGACACCACCCCATTCGCGCCAGAATATCTGAAGGGCAGATAACGCCTAGACAGCGGTAGTTCCCTTCACTGGAAAACGCAGGACCGCCCATCGTTAATCAGGGATTCACTAAGGAATACGTTCTTTGTCGCGTTGCAGCACAAAGGTTTTTTATCCTTTTTGTGAATGGTGTCCCCTGCCGACCACATACCGCACCAACTAATGATTGCAAATAAATTTCCTAGGTGTAGAGTTGGTTATTAGGAAGCCCCTCTGCTGGGAAACACCAGCAATCGTTTTAGACTTGGATGTCCTTTAGGGAAGACGGTCCCTCCCTACTTCTTTATGCAGCCTCTGCATACACCGTCTGCTGAATCCGTGGACAATACTGCGCACAGGTGGTCCGGTCTTCTTACGCTCCTCTTGTACGTAGGTTCTTCATGCGATAACCACGACATTTAATAGAGGACAGTTACTATGTTTCATAACAAAACAATCAGGCGTGGTAGTCAGGATGTGCTGGCGATGGTGGCGATAAACGACCGCAAGGGCTTGGCGACGATGGACATCGTCTCGGTGGTTACCGAAGTGGTCAAAGATCAACAACGGGTGATCGCGTCGCAGATGGAACTCATGGAGCAGTTGGTCAAGCGGCTTGAGGCGCTTCAGACTAAACTAGAGTTGCAAGATAAACATTAAGAAATTCTATGTCGCTGCAGTGCCGCACGTACGAACCAAGCTGCGATGAACCTTTGAGGTTCTCCCGCTCTTGCTCATAAAGCCGGTTGGCACGTCGTCCGTAACACTTCCAGCAACGGACGCTTAAATTCATCTTTTTTCGGGTGCCCGAATGCCCGCAGCTGGCCGGTTAGCGACGTAGCAGAAGGTAATCTGAAATTTTTCGAAGTCGAGTTGGTCGTAGGTCTCTAGCCGACCCAGACTATGTGTGAAAACCCAAAAATACTTCCAAGAAACAAGTTATGGCCTTCAGATAACTCCTTACGGAGTCATAGAAAGTGAATGTTATGCAATTGCCTTGGCAATTGCCTTGCTAACTTTCAGAAATATTTTTTGTAGAATTATTTTACTACCAAGATTAGCTTGCATTCAGTCCACGCTTCTTAAGACTGAAAGTACAAGCATTACGCCTGTACTGCCTTGATTATCGGCCTCACACCCAAGATGTTTATGACACGTTTCAAATTATACGCCAGCACATGCAGGCTCATCTCTGTGCGGACCCGATTTAACGTTTTCATTTGAAAGTGTGTTGATCCCATCCACGCCTTGAGGGTTCCGAAGGGATGTTCCGCTGTTTGCCTGCGCACCCGCATGCGCTCCGGCTCCTTATCTAAACGCGCTTCGAGTGCTTCCAAAACCCCCTCGTGCTCCCAGCGCGAAACCCGCCGTTGCTTGCTCGTCGTGCAGCGTGACTTCATGGAACAGGTTTGACAGTTTGAACTCCAATAGCGGTGCAGCGTCTTCCCTCTTTCTTGCGTCGTCATGCGCCACGGTAAACGCTCCCCGGCCGGACAGCGATATTCATCGTCTTCCGCTACGTAGTGAAAGTCCCTTTTACCAAAAAGGCCTTTGGCCTGATTATTCGAGGTCTGCGGCTTCGGCAGATACGTCGTGATCCCCGCTTTGTCACACGCCAAGATCTGCTCCCCCTCAAAATAACCGCGGTCGGCAACCACCTCAAGCCCCTCGGCACCGATCGCCGCTTTCGCTTGCTTCGCCATCTTGCTCAGCTGAGTAAAATCATGGCAGGTATTCGTCACCTCATGGGCAACAATCAAATGGTGCTTGGTATCGACCGCGGTTTGCACGTTATACCCCACAATCCCCGTGCCCCGGCCGCTGGTCTTCATCGACCGCGCATCCGGATCGGTCAAGGATAGCTGCTTATCCGGGGCAGCGAGCATTTCCTTCTCCAACTCCTGCAGGCGCTTAATCTCCTCTTTGAGCTTGACGATCTTGTCTTTGAGACGTTCCGATTTCTGCTTGTATCGTTGCTCATCCACACGATCCGCGCTCTCCATCTGCGACAGATAACGCGCAATGCTTGCATCAAGCTGTTCCAGACGACGTTTCATCTTCGCCTTGGTGAAATTCCGATCTCGATTGTTCACGGCCTTGAATTTACTGCCGTCAATCGCCACAAACGCGTCCGTAAATAACTCAAGCTTGCGACAAATCAAGACAAACTCGCGACATACCTTGCGAATCGCTGGACCATTGTTTTTTCGAAACTCGGCAATCGTCCAAAAATCCGGCGCCAACCTCCCGGTCAACCACATCAGCTCCACATTCCGCTGCGCTTCTCGTTCAAGCCGACGACTGGTTTGTACCTGATTCAGATAACCGTATACATAAAGCTTCAACATAGTGGCAGGATGATAGCCCAGTCGTCCGGTATCTTCAGGGGACGTCTTGAAACCCAGTGACTTTAAATCCAGTTCATCAACAAAAACGTCAATCACCCGAACCGGGTTCTCTTCGGTGACGTACTCATCAAGCTGTTCTGGAAATAATGTCGCCTGCGTTCTATTTTCCCCTTCAATAAAACCGCTCATAGATGACAGCCCTGAATGAAAACAAAATTATATCAATTCGAGAGTTTTCACACAGGCTGGACCCCCAAGAGACATTCGACCTAGGGATTTGAATTGTCGGCTTTACCGATCAAACTGGTGATTGGTAAGCAAAGATAGGTAGGGCGGTTGAGACAGACTCGAATATGGCTACGGTTTGGTGTTACTGTTGGCGGGCTAGTCAACGCGGCAGACCTGTGGTGGTTTAATGGTCAAAGTAACGTCCTTACCGGATAACGTGGAATTTAACGTCACCGCCGAGGAAACCTTGCTCGAAGCAGCGCTCAGATCAAATATTGCCTTCGCGCACGCCTGCGGCGGCCGGGCAAAGTGCTCAACTTGCCGCATTTGGGTTCTCGATGGTCTGGAGGCTTGCTCCGAACGGACAGAGCTTGAGATTTCGATGGCCAATCGCCTGGGTTTCGCCAAGGAAGTGCGACTCGCCTGTCAGCTTAGACCGAAGGGCAAGCTTCGCATTCGACGGTTAGTGATCGATGAAACCGATCTAATGATGTGCAGTCAGCTTGATCGAGCCGTAGCGGCTCGTTCGGGCGAGGCCAAGAAGGTCACGATTTTCTTCAGTGATATTGCCGATTTCACCTCGCTTGCCGAGCGTTTGTCTGCCTACGATGTGATGTACCTTCTCAACCGCTATTTTGTGCAAGTAGGCGACATCATTGAGCAGAATGGCGGTTTTATCGACAAGTTCGTCGGTGACGGACTGATGGCCATCTTCGGTGTTGACGAGCAGCCCAATGCGCCACTCCGTTCGCTTAACGCGGCTTTACAGACGCTGGCCGCAGTGGAGCGCATGAAACCGTTTTTCGCATCCATGTATGACGCTGATTTCGATATTCGTATCGGCCTCCACTACGGTGAGGCCGTTCTAGGCTCTCTGGGATCGATAGGTCATGAACGCCTCACGGCGATCGGCGACGTGGTGAATGTGGCCAGCCGTGTGGAAATCGCCAACAAGGATGCTGGAACGCGGTTGCTTATCTCCGAGGCGCTTTATGAGGAAGTCAAAGAGTCCGTTGAGGTTGCCGATTTCGTCAGAATACGACTGCGAGGAACCAGTGACCGAATGACGTTGTATGAGATCGACAGATTGAAGCCCGAGGCTGAAAGGGAATTGAATAAGAAGGAGCAGCACGAAACTATGCTCTTCGCTGGCAAAAAGTGGTTTCGCGCCTTTGCAGAAGACGAGCTGATGATCGACGAGCACCGGATGCTCGAATTTAAGGACTACGACGTGGTCGTCGTTCGTGGTGCCGATGGCTATTTCGCCTTCAACAATGCATGTCCCCATCTCCACCTTCCGCTTTTCGAGCGCCGGGAAATGGTCGAGGGCGCCCTTGGTTGTTATCCAGGCACGAATACACCACGGCCGATCTACAGCACGCTTGTCGACAATCGGGGCCTCGTTTGTCGGTGGCACCACAGTTGCTTCGACCTACAGACCGGTGACGTTAGAGAGTGGGCCACGCGCCTGGCGGAGGATGGTACCTCCCCGGGCTGGGAGTTTCTCGGTGATGTGTCAAAGAACCGAATGAAACTGAAAGTTTACACCTGCCGCATCCATGACGGCGATCTGTGGATTGCTCTTGAGTGAAAAAATCAAACATGACGCCCTTGGGCCATGAGTGGCAGTGGGATTGTTCTTAGCGAATGCCTGCTTTCTTAAGCGTCAACGGGCTCTGCTATCAAGAGTCACAAACACCCGTTAATGGCCGGTCTAAGCCGTTTCTAGGTCGCAGAATCGATTGCTAAGCAACTGTTGAGCATGAGTTTGCTGAGCAGTAATTTTTTAAAGATGGAAGGAACAAGAAAGTAAATACGGGGTCGAACACGTAGTGTGGTGTAGTCACATAGATTTTTCCCACAACTCAAAATGAGGAGGAGATTATGATGATCACTTCAATTGTTTCCAAGTATTTGATGACCGTTGTTTTATTTGCTGCTATGTCGAGCGCGGCGTTGGCTGGCGGGCGACCATTGTCCGCTGCATTGTCTGGCGATGAGGAAATTCCCGGTCCGGGAGATCTGGATGGAAGTGGTGAGGCCTTCATGACCCTCAACTCCGGCCAGAGAGAAATATGTTTTCAGCTGTCGGTTCAAGACATTGTCCCAGCGACCGCGGCCCACATCCATGAGGGTGCTCTGGGTATCGCTGGATCTGTAGTTGTTGCCCTGATACCCCCCACCGACGGTTTTTCCAGCGCATGCGTCAGCGCGGATCGGGATTTGATCAAGACCATTCGTAAGAACCCTGAGAACTATTATGTCAACGTCCATAATGCCGACTTCCCTCTCGGGGCGCTAAGAGGCCAACTGTCAAAATAGATCATCTGCGGAGGCGTCCGTGATTGAGTGTGCACGGACGCCTCCTGTCAGTGTAAAGAAAGCAGTAAACGATACCAATTACGTTTCGATTGCACCCATTGACAACGTGATAGAAAACGTCTGCAGCACTTCCGGCACCGGACGTTTGAAATCATGTTTTTAATGGAGCCCGAATACCCGGTCTTCGCCGGGCAGAGACGTAGCCGATACCAATTCGAAATTTTTCAGGACGAGAACACTTCTTTGTCTCTGGTCGACCCGTTTCTGCCTTTAAGGCTCTTCGCTTCGAAACGACCGTTGTCGAGGGAGGAGCCGTCGTTTACTGAGTATGGCTCTCTTTAAGAAATAGAAACTTACCGTAATCACCCGATACGTCAGTGTTCATCGGTCCCTTCGTAAAGCGCATCAATAATTGAGCAGTCATTCAACGAGTAATTCTTACCCCTGCAGCGAGAAGCCAGACCAATTAACGCTTGGTGGAGACGCTTCAAGTCTTCGATCTTACGCAGAACTTCCCTATCGTGAGCGAGCGTGAATGCTTTAACCTCCCCGCAGGTATGGCTGGGCTCGTCAATGTACCGCAATAGGTCTCGAATTTGCTCAATGCTGAACCCAAGCTCACGGCTGCGGCGGATGAAGGAGAGACGTTTTAACAGATCGAAGCTATAGAACCGGTGGCCTCCCGGACCGTTTCCACTTTACAGTGTGCATGGTCCGCCAACTGTCCAATCGAATAGCGCTTTTCGGCGGGTGTTTGCATGGCCCTTGAACCTCTAGTTACTGCAGGTTGTATTCTATCCTCCTAAGTGTTGGAGATCAGCAACGTGAGCACTCTAGAACGACTATCGGTCCTGACCTGTCCCGAGTGTGGGCATCGCGAATCCGAAGTGATGCCAACCAATGCCTGTCTGTATTTTTATGAATGCAAGGGCTGTGGAGTGCTGCTCAGTCCTCTATCGGGTGATTGTTGCGTATTTTGCTCGTACGGCACGGTGCCGTGTCCGCCGATACAGCTGGAAACCGAGAAAGGCACACAGACTGGGTGTTGTTTGTGAGTATCAACAAACCAGACGCCCGTACTACGGCGGTAGGTTGGCTCTCGGTGTTTGCATCGACGGGCACACTCATTTGTTGTGCCATACCGATTGTCGTGGTGAGCTTGGGTTTCGGGACAGTCGTGGCGGCGTTGACCAGCCAATTTCCGGTGCTGGTTGTCCTGAGCGAGCTAAAGGGTTGGCTGTTTCTTGGTTCCGCAATTCTTCTTATCGTGACCGCGTGGCTGATATGGGGGAGAAAATACGCCTGCCCTGCCGACCCAGAAATGGCCCGGCGTTGTGAGGCACTTCGCAGGTGGAACAAACGTGTGTTTTGGGGTGCATCGGCCATCTGGGGTGTCGGCTTCATCACGGCGTTTCTGTTACTGCCGATGCGAAACCTGTTGGATGTGTAAGGGGGTCTGATGAAGGTACTGCGTTGGTGCTTAGTAATAGCCTCAATGGTCTACCAAGTCGCGATTTCAGCAGAGACCTTGGAAGTCACTATCCACGGCATGACGTGTGCGTTCTGTGTAGATGGATTGCAGCGTAATCTTGTAAAACTTCCAGGGGTTGAGAGGGCCGATGTCAGTCTAAAACATAAAAAGGCTCGGATTCGTATGAAACCGGGAGTATCTCCAGACATTGCCGACATCAAACAAGCCGTCATCGACGCGGGATTTACCCCACTGGGGGTAACAGTGATCCCCGATGCGCAGTAGCCAAACCACTGTCTTCCTGCTCTCGATTCTCATGATGTCTATCGCTCACGCCATGGGTTTGCGCTCGTTTGTGGCGCTTCCGGTAGAGAAAGGGGGTGCTGTTGGGCGCATGCAGCTGGAACGTAACACCGATCAGGATATTGAGCGATCCACTGTTAACCTTGCCTATGGCATGCGCGCGCGTCATACCTTATTGTTTGGACTGCCTTATCGGCTATCTCCCTCAGGCCCAGATCGGTTGGGCGACTTAAGTGCCTTGTATCGTTATATCGCTTGGCAGGTGGATGGCCCGGCACGCACACATCGCTTGGGTCTCCTCGGAGGCGGTATCATGCCTACTGAGAATAGTCGCGACGGCGCAATCCAGGGAGGTGCGGTGGCGACTTTCTATCGCCAACGCTACGAATGGGACTTGGACTTGCTCTATGCCGCCGGATTGAGTGATCGGCCGGACGCCGCCCGGTATGATGTCTCCTGGCAGTATCGATTGACCCCGGCCGAGTATCCCGACTGGGGCATCGGTGCCGAGTGGGACTTGGTGGCAGAACTCGGAGGACGTTGGAGAGAAAACCAAAGCACCGTTCACCAGATCACTTTCGGCGTCCAATGGATAAGTCAACGATGGGTCCTGGAGGGGGGCGTCATCTGGGACTTGAATGATCCCCACCATACAAGCTTGCTTCTGAGCACCCGGCTACACCTCTAAATACGTCCCAGGCCTTTTGGGCACTCTGCCGCTCAGTCGGGGCAGATTGGTCCGTCAGCAAGGCATCCGATGGAGCGAACGGGAAAGATCGAGGCCAAACGACTGTTCGGGAAATTGAATCGAAAATGGTTCACACGTACCTGAATTACGCCCATCAGACGGATATTGAAGTTGCAACGACCTTCAAGGCTTAGACCCTTCGACCACTTGCCTTATTGCTTTAATGACCACCTGCGGTTTGGTCTTGTGAATATAGTGGTTGCTACCCTCGACAATGATGTGTGTTGATTTTGTCGATAGTGCAGCAAGATCGCGTTGCAAATTAACCCACCGTTCTCTTATCTGACGCGACTCAAAGAGCGTGGACTTCTCGGAAGTCAACACCACGATCGGTATGTCCGGAAATGCTGGGAGACGATCGAACTCGCTTTTAGAGTCACGGATGATCTTGGATTCGTAGCGACGCGTGCCCAGACGCCCGACTGTTGTTGAGGCAATTAGCGAAGAATACAGTAACGCGTGTTCCGCTTTGAGGTAGTTAGACCATTCAGGATGCGTTGCGTCGATAAACACAACACCAGCAATTTCTTGCGGATACATCCTGGCAAACGCGTTGGCAAATAGGCCGCCAGCAGAGTGCCCCACTAGAACGTATGGAGGCTCGTGACCGGTCTGCGTGAGTGCGTTGCGAAGCATCTCGACGATGTCACCCGAGCTGGTAATGGAAAACGATGGCGTGCTTCGACCATAGCCGGGACGGTTATAGGCAAATACTTTGGTAAATGCCGCAACATCTTGGAAGATGCTGTGCCATGTATTCATCGTCGGACCCAATCCGGTTTCGAAGACCACCGTCGGCGCGCCTTGTCCGGCGCTCACAAGTTCGACGGACCGACCCTCAATTTCCTGGATGGAGACGTTGGGTAAACTGACGCAACCTGTGACAAGAATGACAAGCCACAAACTAACGCCGTATTTGCGTGAGAGTTTTACGTCTTGTTCGCACATATTCTTTTCATTGATATCTCAATTTTCGGTACATGCCTCCTCATGACCTCCGATAATATAAGAGTGCGAAATACGACGAAAGCTCTACCTCTAGAGGTCAAGAACCGTTGTTTCCGCGTGACATTACCGATCGACGGCTTGTTGTGGCTGAACTCGAAAGTTAGTGACAAAGGGCAGGAGGCGTTAAGGGTTGTTGGACGCCTGCCCACACTTCGGCTTCCCATGCATCGCATGCTCAATCTCGGGCAGGCGTCGAACAAGCCTTAACGAAGCCGGAGCTTCGCTGCAGTGCCACAAAAACCTGCTCTCACTGCGGGTACTAAATACGTGCTTCATACGTGCTTCGACCCATTCCGGACCCTCAAGGTACAAATACTTCAATGTCTGCTTATACTGACGTGAGGGTTCAGGATAGACATATAGACCTGCCGACTACTTGAGGCGAGCGCCGTCTAGGCGATCACCAGCATTAAGACCCGGCGATGATTAAACAGAATATAGATCATCTAGAGCGTCGGGCTGAATCGTTACAACTCTTGCCGCATACAGCCCGGGCAATGTCCCAAGATACGAGACCAGATTCGATTCTTAGTAAGCTCACTGCAGCTACAGGGACGCGATGACCGCGCGGGCAACTTCATGCTCCATCTGAGAAAATCTATAAATTCAAAGCACTCTCACAGGACATTGGGTAGAATAACGCTAATTAAGCCCAATCGCTTGTTTGTAAATGGGCTGTTTCGTGAATCCGATTTTCCTTACCACCGAGACGAACGCAGTTACTTCCTCGACATGCTGAATAGCACGGGAAGTCACCTTGTCATCACCCTGAGCGGAGCAACGAAGTGATCTCGGCGACCAATTGTTTCGACACTAAGTGACCAGACTCCGCGCCGTGCAGCCATTCACACGATAAATTATTTTCCGAAACGTCGATGAGCGGCGCGATGAGTGAGTTGTCCAGGCGAGGAGGTCTCTGGCTTGCCATAAGCCTGGTGTCGTTTGCTTGTGCGGTTCACTTCGATCTGCATAAAACTTCTTATGTGTTTTATTTGTTCAGCGCGCTTTTCTTTGCCATTGCTCTGAGCGCCTTCAAGTTTTTCGGTATCAGAGCCGCCCTCTTGGTCGTACTGTTCTGTGGTGCATTCTATGTCAAGAACGCGCCGATCTATTCTCCTATCGATGAGCTGGGTCACTTCGGCTACGTGCACCACATCGCCAAACACGGGAGGCTACCGCTACTGCACGATTACCTGGACGATGAAATGCTAGCATTTGCCAAAAAGACCTATCCACAGCCCACGGATACTCAGGTTAGTGACATGGGGCTTGCGGGCCGCTACTACCAAGCTTTTCAACCGCCGCTGTATTACCTGCTAGCAGTGCCGATGTACAGCATGGCCGGAGACAACCTACATAAGAAGGTCTACATGCTGCGTGCTTTGGGGCTGGTTCTGCTGGTGATTGCTCTGTACGTGGCGTTGCGCGCCTATGAATTGTTAGTAACACACAAAGTTATCGACCGGGATGATTTTTTGTTTTTTTCCGTGCTGCTGCTACTCACTATCACCCCCGGGATTCTCAACCGAATGACAACGGTGTCGAACCTGCAGCTGCAGGTCCCGATGGCCTCGCTATTTTTGTACTTCCTGATCAAGTACCGCCTTGAAGATAGAAACGGCGCGCCGAGCGTATGGGTACCGTCCGTACTTTGCGGTCTCGCCGTGCTCACGCAGTTCATCTCTGTATTCCTGGTCGCGGTTCTGCTTGTTCATTTTCTCCTGCAGCGTCGCTTCGTTGCGGCACTGTTGTCTGTTTTGGTGGTATTGCTAGTAGTGAGTCCCTGGCTAGCGTTCAATGTCGTCAACTACGGTTCACTCACTGCCAATGCCCTGGCCCGAGAAATGCAACAATACGTTGTCAATCCTGGCGGCAGCGTGTTCACGTTAGTCACGGTGCTCGATTCCCTGCCCTTGCTCGTCTCATCGCTGTGGATTTCGCAGGACACTCGGCTGGACGGCTACTCCACTATGGTGAGCGGTTTTCTGGGCGTGGTCACAGCCATGGCACTAACGTGGTACGCGGTAAGCAAGATGACGGGCAGCCTGACGGCGTGGTTCGGATTCGCTCAGCGCGCGGTCTTGCTACTAACGGGGCTGACCGTGATGCTGAATATTGTGGTGCTGTTTTATGTCGCTATCTTCGAACAGTTCATGATTGTACACGGCCGCTACCTGTATATGAGTCAGCTCGCGTTGGCGGTGGTTCTGTACACGTTTTTGCGCAATGCGGGACGGTCAGCGGTGAGTGTGCTTTGCGTTGCGTTGGCTAATCTGATGTACGTCGCCCACCTGCACTGGTGGATAGTGGCCTGATAAAAAGACTGCCGCCGTTAGTGATTGTCTACCCTGAATAGTCTTCAGCTTGATTCTATTGCCATTCTCTAAAGACTCCGGTTAGTCTGGAATCCATGCTGAAATGACTAGGACTTCAATTCGGCGCTCCGCGATTAGCGGCGCGTCCGCGCTTATGTGCAATGCGACCTCGAGGTCTATGTGAAATGTGGGCGGGTAGAACACGGTCCCCTGCGCGTCCAAGACCAGGGTTGCCACACTGAGAGGCTGGTGCTCTTAAGTCGCAATCAACGTAGTTTCTGCCCGAGCTGAGGTGCCCGACGCATGGTTGAGAGTGCCGCCCCGCTGGTTGGCGAGGTCCTGCCTCGATTGCCGATGCGGCAGTGGGTGCTGAGTGTTCCATTCGAATTGCAGTTTCTGTTCGTCCGCGAGCCGCATCTTATCCATAAGGTGGGAGTGACCTCCACAACCGTAAACACCGGCATCGTGACCTTGAGCTAGCCTTTTGACCCGATACGGTATTATAGATAAGGCGGGAAAGCAGACCTTAAAGACGCAAAATTTCTCGTGTATCGAAGGTCGTGTCATGGCCGAGACTTGCCGAATGAAGTCGAAAAAGCGAGAGTATGGATTGACAATACTGGAAACCAGCGTTTGCTCCGCGTTGTTGACGGTCGCCATTAATCAGATGTAGACGCTAGTTAATCGCCCTCGTAGGCTGATCTCGCACCGCACCGCAAAGAACTCGCCATGAAAGCTGTTGTTCGACAGGTATACGGACCCCCGGAGGTGCTAAAGCTAGAGGACGTGGCAGCGCCGACGCCCGCTGATGACGAGATCTTGATCCGGGTCCGCGCCGCGTCCATCAACTTGGGCGATTGGGAACTTTTGACTGGGCAGCCGCGATTCATCAGCGTACTGGCCCATCTGTTTACTCGGAAACAGCGGTACGATTTCGCGCCAACGAGTGTGACGGCGGACAAAGTCGGTTTCTCCCCACCCAAAGCCAAAATCCTGGGTACCGACGTTGCCGGATGCGTCGAAGCCGTGGGAGGCAACGTCACTCAGTTTAAAACGGGCGACGAGGTCTTTGGAATGTCGGAAGGCTTTGGCGCATTTGCTGAATATGTGTGCGTCGCGGAAACCGCGCCGATGGTCAAAAAGCCGGCGAAGATGTCCTTTGCACAAGCCGCTGCTCTGCCTCAAGCATCTCACATCGCCCTACAGGCGATCCGCGACAAGGGGCAGGTTCAGTCCGGCCAAACCGTCCTCATCAATGGAGCCGGCGGCGGAGCGGGCACTTTGGCGGTGCAACTCGCCAAACTGTACGGCGCTGAGGTGACTGGCGTCGATGGGCCCACGAAGCTCGATATGTTGCGATCCATCGGTGCAGACCACGTGATTGACTATACCCAGGAAGACTTCAATCGCAACGGCAAGCAGTACGACGTCATACTCGACATGGCCGCGTACCGAAGCGTGTTTAAGAGCCGACGGTCGTTGACGTCGTCCGGAATCTACCTGATGGGTGGCGGGTCCGGTAAGGCGACCTGGCAGTCAGCGGTGCTCGGTCCCGTGATTTCCAAATTCGGTGCCGGCAGGGTCTTATTTCTTCTGGCCGAGTCTCGACGCGAAGACTTGACCCATATGGAAGCGCTGTTTGAAGCGGGTAAGATCGTGCCGATCATCGATCGGAGTTACCCGCTATGCGATGCGGGTGAAGCACTCAGGCGTGTAGGTGAGAAACAGGGTATCGGTAAAGTCATCGTCGTTCCCTGACGGTGCCACCGAACGCATTACGTTTCAATCGCAATGCGGCGCTTCGCATATGTCGAACCGCTGCAGTTGATGGATACGCCGCCTGCGCCATATGCAGGTTTTGGCGAGAATGAAAGCCCCGGCCTATTTCGGGCGTACGCGCGTTTCTACACTGCCGAAGGCCATAAACTCACTTGCCCCCAAACGCGCTAGCGGGTCCAGCCGGTCGGCAAGGATTTTCAAACGTCCCTTTTTGTCTTGGGTGGTGATCGAATCATCGACGTACACGCCTTTAACCAAGCCGAGTAACAGTGACTGCGGCACACCACCGATCTCCTTGATTTCATGGCACTCACATCCGAAGGCAACGCGGCAGGCTGTTAACCGCGGTAGTCGTGAGCCCTCAAACGCGCGGGTATCCATGCCCAACGCCTCTAGTTCCGATTCCTCGGCAGGCAGAGTTGCCGAGCTCTGATTCATCTCATCAAGCACCTCGCGATGGGCGATATGCACTACAAAATCCCGGCGCTGCTCGATGTTGACGCGAGTGTCTTTGAAATCCCCATTGGGCTTTCTACCCACCGATATCATAATCAGCGGCGGATCACTACTCACCGCGTTAAAGTAAGAAAAAGGCGCTAAGTTATATCCACCTTGGGCGTTCTCCGACAACACCCATGCGATGGGCCTAGGGACCACGGTTTGAATCATCGTGAAATACACCTGGGCAGGATCCATATCAGTGAAATCGATATACATGGCTTATCTTTCCGGTCTGTGGTGGTGCGGGGTGATTCAATCGGAACTCACTCTAACCATTCCAAGAGGTAGTATATCGATTGTCCCTCCGATGACTTCGATGGTCCAACTATCCGGGCCGGATATCGCTTTTCACTGCGATCTGCATGGTTCAACGCGTCTTGTGCCGACGTCATCAGTTCGACACAGCTAGCCGGAAAACGACTTCTACTCCGTCGTGGCACGTAAACCACTGCGTAGTGGGCCTGAGACACATCGGTTTCCGGATCTGGCGGTACGAATCCACGCATGTTCAAGACCCAGGAATCGTGGCATTCCATCGACGGGAACTTTTGTCGCGAGCCCTCTGCAAGAGGAGTTGTTTGATCTGGGCGATTGACGCCTGCGCTGCCTGCTCCCCCGCCTTCATAGCATATTCCCTCTTGTCAAATGCCATGAGTGATATCTCACTCACATCCGGACGAATCACGACATCCGCGTTTTCGAGTTCGGCGCCCGCCATCGCCTGGAACATGATAAGTAACGACTGGTGCAATACTTGGAAAGTACTGTCGATGTTCGCATCCCGTTCCGGTAACTTAGACACGTCCACAGCGATAACAAACTCAGCGCCAAGTTCACGTGCCACCGACACCGGAACCGGGCTCACAACTCCACCGTCAACATACTCCTGATCGTTGATTGTTACCGGGCGAAACACACCTGGAAAGCTGCTGGAAGCACGAACCGCCATCCCCGTGTTGCCCCGTGTAAATACCGTGCGTTCACCGCTGCGTAACGCAGTTGCCACACAGGCGAAAACAATATCCAGTTGCTCGATGGCACGGTCATTGAGGCGCTCGTTAACTAGCCGTTGTAATAAACTGCCGCGGATGACTCCACGGTTAGGCAGTGACCAATCAGCCACATCGCTACGCTCCAGTTCCAATGCAGCTTGCACCAACTCCTCACCCCGAATACCGCCTGCATACAATGCGCCCACCAGGCTTCCCGCGCTGGTGCCGACTATAAGATCTGGCCATATCCCGTGCTGTTCCAAGATCTTGAGTACACCGACATGAGCGAAACCTCGCGCCGCGCCGCTACCCAGAACATAGGCAACCACCGGCCGATCATCTACCGCGACGGGAGGCCGGGACACTGCAATCGGAGGATTGGAAATGGTTTCCGTGGGTAGACTGGCACAGCCTGCGATCACAGTCAGGACAACATACAATACGAAACGACTAACAATGGTCATCATGATTTACTCGACATTGCTTGTTGCGAGAACGCGGTCATACAACCACCAGCGCAGACAAGTACTGTCAAAGACAATAGAATCCTTATATGACCTCGCGACGGATAGTTAATTCGTTATAACGTGCCGACCATCGTGTCAATCCTTCAACCGGGTTTTCGCTGGTCGTAAAACCGGGATCTCTAATCGTTTGCAACAGACAGAATCGCGGTTGCTTCTGGCTACTCCTTGAGCTTGATCTGCAGGCGTCCCTCCTCGACGCGAACATCTTCGACACCTTCCGCGAACGCCTTCCAAAACCCCTCCTCGGCGCTGAATTCCCGCACCAGATCGATGTTCTTGATACCGCCCAACCAGGCATTGGGAACCGGCACTCCCATAACGCTGACACCTCTCAATACCACAATGGGTTTTCCCACTTCATAAGCCAGTTCCAAACCGGCCCTAACTTTGATTACCTGCCCCCCCAAAATGGGAAAATCCTCGTCTATCGGAACTAATAACTTAGCGCTGATCAAGTTGTCTGAAAGATCGACGGCGAGCTTGCGCGCAAGATCGGTGTTCTTGGCCAGCAACGCATTCAATTCTCTTTCACTGAGGCTGATTTCTCGACTCGCATCGGCCTCACTGTAGCGTTCGGGTTGCAACGCATCGCTTGTCTCATTCCGCCGCTGCAGCCGGTTCTCCTTCGAACGTTCTTCAACCGGTTGACTGAGCGGGTCCAAACGCTCTAACTTAACATTCAAGGCCTGCTCTTCTTTCGCGTTCAGGGTGACAGGTTTAAACTCGGACGGGAATACGTAACTGCGCACGATCCAAAACGTCACACCCGCAGTTACTATAATGGCAACTAGAAGAAATATTGTGACGTGCAGGCAACCAAATCGGCGCCCTTGAGATTGTAAGTTTTCGTTTTTTTCACTAGGTATATTCATGATTCGAATACTGCCTCAAAGCTAACAGCAAAGCAAAGCAACCTGATTGATCACAATGTAAAATTGGTTTTCCGATTGAACATGAAACAAGTGTTGAGTTGCGAAAGGTTTAGTGCGTGAACTTATGATGAAGTTGACGATACTGGGAAGCGGCACTGGTGTGCCCTCGTTGGAGCGCAGCTCTCCCGGCTATCTGCTTGCAGTCCGCACTCACCAATACCTGATAGATTGCGGTAGCGGCACGTTGCGGCAGTTGATCAAAGCCGGCACCAGCTATAAGTTCCTTGACGGCGTATTCATTACTCATACTCATCCTGATCATGTCGGCGACTTGATTCCACTGATTCACGCATTGAAAGCAACGCCGGACTTTCGACGCGAGTCGCCTCTGCACTTGTACGGCCCGTTAGGATTCAAGGTCTACTTCGAACAATGTGTCGCTCCCGTCGCCACCAAGCCAAAACATTTCAACATTGAAGTCCTCGACGTGTCGGAATCCTTGGAGGTCGGTGACCTATCGGTGACCACCTGTCCGATCCTACATTCGCAACAATTGAACAGTGTCGCCTATCGTTTTGAACTGGCAGGGCGTTCCATCGTGCTGTCCGGAGACTGCGATTATGATCCTGCGATCGTCACACTGGCGCGCAATGCGGATATTTTGATCTTGGATTGCTCGTTTCCCGACGCGCTCAAGATTGCAGGCCACTTGTCAGCCGGTGAATGCGGACGCATTGCGGCACAGGCAAATGTGAGCAAGCTGATTCTTTCTCACCTTTATCCGGTGCGTCCGGAAGACGACACCCGGCTTGCGGAGGCGAAGGCATCTTGCAGCGCCGATGTCCGTCTGGCCAACGACTTGATGACCCTGGGATAGATGGTTGACCCACCACGCTATCTGGTGATCCCCGCCGCCGGTCTCGGTACACGCATGAAGTTGGTATATCCATGGCTTCCCAAAGAAATGCTGCCCCTCGGCGCGCACCCCGCCATTTACTATGCATTGCAAGAGGCCCGGGACGCACAAATCGATAAAGTTGTTGTCATCTTGAATCGAGGCAAACAGATTGTTCGCCGCTATTTGGAGCAGCAAGAACCAGACGTCACGGTCTGTTATCAAAACGCGCTGACCGGCGAAGCCGACGCCATTGCGCTCGCGGAACCAGTAGTTGGAAACCATTCGTTGGCAATTCTGTATCCCGACAATATCTTTCTACCTGCGCCGGGGGCATTAAAGACACTCGGACGAGTGTACGCTGAGCGGCAGGCTGACGTAGTCGCGCTGTCGCTGGTCACCGAGGTGAACGAATTCGCTTTCAGTAACAGCGGCAGAGTGGACCTTGAAACCATTGACGATACGACATTTCGCGTGCTGCGTGGCCTGCCCAAAGGCCCTGGAATTTTCGAACGTCGCTATGAAAGGGAGTGGCGTACCTGCGGCATGATGGTCACCGGGCCACATATTTTCGATATGATCCATCGCACGCGCGCACAGGTTAGCCAGGGAGAGTTCACCGACGAGCCGATTCGCGACCTGCTGGTGCGTGAACGTGGCTTACTTGGGATCCGCCTTCCTGGCAACGTGTTCGACATTGGAAATCCCGATGGATATCGGTTTTGCATCAAGCAAATCGATGCCGGCGGAACGGGCTAAAGTCAACGTCGCCGATAGCAACCCTCAGGCACGCACGTATATCTGCGTTAGCCACATCGACGTTTGTTCCTGGAAGCGTTTGACGAATCCTCGTTGGGTAATCCACGCCTCAATTGTTTTCGGGTCGTGTACGTAAGACCGGAAACCCGAGCGTATCAAACAAAGCACCAATGCGGTTAATGCCACCCCCAGACGCACGAACCAACGATTGCGCGGATAGGTCACCGCGTAAACATGATTGGTCTTGTCCAATGATCTGCTCACCAGCATGCCTGCATCCGGATAGCAACACACCACCTTATCCAGCAAAGTAATATTCACTGGTTCGATTTGATCGTACAGATCGATGAAGTCGCCTTCCAGGTACTGCGCGCGATCGCACACACCGCGCTCGACCGCCAACGCCTTTGCCTCGGCCAGCATCTTCGGTGCCAGATCGACACCCACCGCTGACCGCGCTCCCTGCTGCAACAGTTTCTGGTGCAGATGGCCGACGCCGCATCCGATTTCCAGCAATGTGCCATCTCGATAATCGACCAACTCCAACCCCTGTAGCAGTTGCTTCTGGGAGGGTTCGAATCCGTGCTTCTTGAATCGCCGGCGATATCGTTTGGCGAAAAACGAAAACAATCTGCTTGCGGAGTGGGTATGGGAGCAGCAGGCGCTCATGTTACTGTAATTCCACCGGTTAGACGGCCACATTGACCCCGCAACCGTAACTCAGTTTGCGGGTTCGCGGTAGTCTTTTCGCTCCAAGCAATTCGGCGCCGGTCGATTTTGCTTGGTTGGGGATTTCATCTCGAGCCGATTCTTTGTATCGTGCGGCTTATGAATATGAATCCCACTTTGAAGACTGCAATCTATATCGTGGTCGCATTCGGCTTGGCCCTGAGCATGGCTACTGCCGTCGTCCCACACTATGAACATCATGCACTGTGGTTTGCGGTGTTGTTGGTCGGCGTGATGCCATATCTCACTTACCTCGTGTTGACCGAGATTCATCCGTCTACGGCAGTGACCCTGGGCGGTCTGGCGGTTCTGGGACTGGATGCCGTGGTGAAATTTTTCCAGCGCTTCGTCGCTTTCGACCAGTATGCAAGCGGCGTAATTTATTATGTACCCATCGCGGCCACCATCGTAATTCTGATTATTGCCCTGATTAATCGAGAGCGTGACCAGTCGCCGCCTCTGAGGCCAGAATCGTCAAACCAAGACTCACCCACGGTAACGAGCGATGAATAGCATGAAGGTTGGTCTCATCGGTGTGGGTCTGATGGGTCACGGCATCGCCAGGAACTTGTTACGCAATGGCTATACATTGACCCTGCTGGAACACGCCGGTAACCAGCCTGTCGATGACCTGCTCGCACTTGGCGCCGCGACCCTCCTCAGTCCGGCAGAGCTCACGCGGCGCAACGATGTCATCTTCCTATGCGTGACCGGCTCTTCGCAGTTGGAAGAGGTGATGTTTCAAGCAGACGGTGTCCTGGCAGGACTCGGGGAGGGTAAGACAGTAGTGGACTGCTCCACCGTTGAACCACATGTAACGCTGAAGGTCGCCGACGCGGTGTTTGGAAAGGACGCCCGCTTCTTGGACGCGCCGCTGACACGTACGCCCAAAGAAGCAGAGCAAGGGCGGCTCAATGTCATGGTGGGCGGAGACGAACAAACACTCCGCGAAATCCGGCCGTTGTTGGATGCGTTTGCCGAAAACATCTATCACGCCGGCCCGGTGGGCGCCGGTCACACTCTAAAATTGCTACACAATTTTGTCTCGCTGGGTAATTGTGCACTGCTGGCCGAGGCCGTCGTCTGCGCGCGGCGTGGCGGTGTCAACATCGACACGTTTATCGATGTCCTAGCGTCTGGCGGCGGAGACAGCATAGCTCTAAAGCGGCTGACACCCTATATTCTTGGGGGCGATGAAGGCGGCTTTCGATTCTCGCTATCCAACTGCCATAAAGACCTCTCGTATTACACCAGTATGGCCTATCAACAGCAAGTGCCTGCTACGGTTGCCCAGGCGATTCAACACGTCTTCGAATTCGCAGAATCAAAAGGAGGCGACCGCCCGGTACCGCATTTGATCGACTTCTTGGACGCGATCGAGTCCAACGAGGACGGTTAGCGCGTTGGCATGGTCAGACCAATATCGCACTCGTAATCAGAGACAAGACCACAATAATGGTCAAGGGTAAGCGTAGGCGGGGATACCATGAGGGCGCCAACCCCAAGCGGGCTGCGAGTGTGTCCGCAACGTATAACACTCCAAACGCAATGATAAGCACCACAAACGACATCATCGGAGACAATGCCAGCGCTACCCAGCCTACCAGGGGCGGGACGACGCTCAGCCCCAGCTGCAGCGGTGAAGATATATCCTCGTCACGCATGGCCAAGCCCCAATGTATCGCGCCCATAAATGAGAGGATGACCGCGCTATAAGTCAGCAATGAGTACAACACGAAGCCGTGCAGCCTTACCGGCGCTACCCAAAGCGCCAAGGCACTGGCTACAAACGGCACCAGGCCGGCATAACCTAACCACAACACGATTCTCGGGATGGCTCGATTGCTCATGGGTTGGTTACTGTATGCGAACGTAGACTGGTTAATCGATTATGAACAGAGCCCTGAAGGCGATACGGGCTGCTCGGCCAATGTCTACTAATCGCCATTGCCATCGTCGGTGAACAAATCATCCAACGCGCGGCGACTGGACGGCGTATCCGATTCCCCAGCGGATGCATCTGCACCGAACAGTGCGTTGAGATTGGCGCGGGAGGCCTGAGACGCAGCGCTGTCCCGCGACTGATAGGCGTTGGGAGTGGGTGTGAAGTAGTCACAAAAATTGGCACGTTCCTTATTGCGCACTTCCTCCGCGTTGTCCTCGATGCACGCCTCCACTACGTGCGGATCATAGAACTTGCACATTTTGCAGACGTGAAGTTCCTCGTCACATTGAGGACAAACCTCCAAACGCCGGAATGGCAGCACCACCGTTTCCAGAGGTGCGCCGCATTTCCAACACACCAAAGTAGCATCAGTAGTCATAAAATCAATCCACGGTTGTCGGTGAAAGCATATCGCGATTACTGGCTGGTATCCATGTGTTCCGTGGCGTAGCCGGCCCGCCGCAGCGAATCAATAATCTCTTTGACATGCTCCGGTCCGCGGGTGTGGAGCACGAATTCCGCATTCACCGCGCGCAACGGAACATGAGTAAACGTACGCTGGTGACTGACCTGGACGATATTGGCACCGGTATCTGCAATGCAGGTAGTCACCGCCGCCAAGGAACCGGGCACATCGCGTATCCCGACCCGCAGTCTGACCAGCCGCGACGTGCGCACCAAGCCACGTTGAATAATCGATGACAAGATAGGCAGGTCGATATTTCCACCGCAGATGATTAATCCCACTCGACGCCCGGCGAAACGATCGGAATGTTCGACCAAGGCGGCAAGACCCGCCGCCCCGGCACCCTCTGCCACCGTCTTTTCGACTTCCAGCAGAGACAACACCGCATGTTCGATCGGTTCCTCATCGGTCAGGATGATATCGTCCACCAGCTCGCGAACGATCGGCAGCGTTAAACGGCCCGGTTGCTTCACCGCGATGCCTTCGGCGATGGTCATGATGCCGTACTCTGCACGGTGCCCAGACAATGCGCACACCATGGAGGGAAATCGCGCGGTTTGCACCCCCACGATCGAGATCGCCGGTTTCAACGCCTTGGCTGCAATGGCGTTGCCGGCAATCAATCCGCCGCCCCCTACCGGAATGATTAAAACATCCAGATCGGGACACTGCGCCAACATCTCCAACGCGATTGTTCCTTGGCCGGCAATGATATCTACATCATCGTAGGGATGTACGAGATACAGTCCACGCGTCGCCACCAATTCGTCTGCAAACTCACCCGCCTCCTCCACCGATTCTCCATGCAGGATCACTTCGGCACCAAACTCACGCGTGCGCTCCACCTTGTTGCTCGGCGTTATCCTCGGCATCACGATGACCGCCTTGATACCAAGACGCTGGGCATGCCGGGCAACGGCCTGCGCATGGTTCCCCGCCGACATGGCAATCACGCCATGCTCGCGTTGCTGTGCCGTCAGGGACAGGAGCTTGAACAGAGCACCCCGCTCTTTGAACGAACCCGTGAATTGCAGGTTTTCGAGCTTGAGAAAAACGTCGGCGCCGGTCTGCTTGGACAATGCCGCGGAATGCACACACGGGGTCTGCTCTACTTGCCCCAGAATGGCGGCGGCTGCGGTGCGAATGTCTTGGAGTGATATGGAACGTTTGGTCATCGTTCCAACCTGTCGCATCCGCGGGGACGTTTAGAGGACCGCCGTTGAACTAGGGGGTAGAGCAGCCGCCATGTATCAACTGCGGGCCCGCTCTATTCGCAGGAGTACCCAAGCTGATTCAAACCTTCCTGCAAGTAATCGGCTATCAAGGGTGTGGCAATCAAATAATCCGCGGTCCGATTATTCCAATTGTCCTTGGCCTGCTCGATTGCCGCTCCCCACTCGTCTGCGGAGAAATCACCGCGGCCCAGCCACATCAGCGCTACAAGGTTTACTTGCTGATCGGGCTCGAGATCCTCAATTGTGCTCTTAAGCTCTTGATAGGACATGTCATTTTGGTATTCGGGCGCGGGCTGCGATGACCATTCGCCGCTGGTGTCAG
>CAMYMN010000044.1 GCA_947259395.1 uncultured Gammaproteobacteria bacterium
AAGACTACCATCGACATTATGCTGTTCCGGTAATAGAGATTGGTTAATAAGCGTATAAATAAATTGAGTGACTCGATGTTTACCCTCGACCATCAAGTATTGCGCACCGACGTTGCTGGTATGCCGTTGGATTGGATCGATTATCGCGAGGCGGTGCGCCTTTATCATCTGCAACACGTGCAATATTCGCTCGGGGTGATGATGTATCGTATCCGTGGGGGATACAACGCCAAATCCGGTCTTCGCAGTGTGATCGAGGTCAATTCGATCATCGCGACGAACGGCGACAGCCATGCATTCATTAAAGCCAATAAACAGTACATACCACCATTGAACAACACAACCCTGTTCGCCCGTGATGCGTACATGTGCATGTACTGTGGTGGTCGATTCGAGGATCATATGTTATCCCGGGATCACGTCACGCCACTCAGTATGGGCGGTAGTGATGATTGGAACAATGTGGTGGCGGCGTGTAAGCGTTGTAACAACCACAAAGCCGGACGCATGCCGGAAAAAGCCGGGTTGGCATTATTGGCGGTACCATTCACACCCAATCATGCCGAGTACGTCTATCTTCGTGGACGTCGGGTGCTGGCCGATCAGATGGAGTTTCTACTTGCGCACTTCCCACGCACCAGTCCTTTGCATGACCGGATTACACAGCATTTGAGTATTTGACCCGTAAAAAGACGGAATTTAATCCTAATCCCGTTGGTTCTGGCAACGAAATATGCGGGATTAGGCCGACGCGAGTTCGTAACGCCGCAGGCGGCGCGAGAATTCGCGCAACGCTTCAATGCCGGAAGATTCTGCGGCGCGGCACCAATCCTCCAAAGCGCTCAGCAGGTTCTCTTGGGTTACCGCGGACTTACTCCAGATGTCCTGCAGACGTTGTTTCATCGCGTAAACCTGGTTCAGCGTAGCGTTCGTCTCAAGCGCTCGCTGCAGTTGCTTGCGGCTCCTCTCGGTCAACAGGCTCGACTCCCGCGACATCAAACGGCGCGCCCGTTTAATGAGCGAGTAGTCCTGGTTTTTACGTCCCAGCTTACGTAGCTCCTCGGTACATACGTCGTTGAGCACTTCCTTGATGAAATTTGCCATCACGCCGAAACGGTTGTTGATAACCGCCTTAACGGTTTCGAGGTCAAACACGGATTTCTCCTTTTTCACCACGATCTTCGGTGCAGTCTTCTTGACCTTTGCCAATCCCATGGCGCGTAGTAAAAGAATATAGCTCCACCCCAGGTCGATCTCCCACGGTTTGTTGGAGAACTTGGCTGACGATGCATAGGCGTGATGATTGTTATGCAGCTCCTCGCCCCCGATTACCACACCCCAGGGAACGATATTCTTACTGGCGTCGGGGACTTCGTAGTTGCGGTAACCCCAGTAATGTCCGATTCCATTAATAACACCGGCGGCCCAAAATGGAATCCACAACATCTGAGCCACCCAGATCAGGACGCCCGGCAGGCCAAATATAATGAGGTTAATGAGCAACATGATCAGCACGCCCAGATAAGAATGGCGCGCATACAGATTTCGTTCGATCCAATCATTCGGAGACCCATGCCCGAATTTATCCAGGGTCTCCGGATTGGCTGCTTCTTGGTGATACAACCAAGCGCCCAGGAACAGGACCCTTTCAATGCCTTGTACCTTGGGACTGTGGGGGTCATCGGAGGTCTCGACACGAGCATGATGTTTGCGGTGTACCGCCACCCATTCCTTGGTAACGATTCCGGTCGTGAGCCACAGCCAGAACCTAAAAAAGTGCGACACAACCGGGTGTAGGTCCAGGGCCAAGTGAGCCTGGGTACGATGTAGATACAGTGTGACACTGGCTATGGTGATATGCGTCAGACCGAGGACGACCAGCACATATCCCCACCAAGGTAAATCTATCAACACATCAAACATGCAGCACTGCTCCGTGACCCAGGATTGAATCGTTTTACTGATAGTGATCTATGTCTTTATTATGTAGACGTTTTTAGTCGCGAGATAAATAAGGCACCCACGCACAGCGTACCCCGCTGCGGTGGATCTGTTGTGTCCCAATAGTATCGGCAGCGGATTTGCCAATGCAACCCTATCAACCAGGTGGGTAATGTCACCGGGACCGCTTCGTCTCAACCCAAACCGGTATATTGCACCAAGGTGCCCGGTAGCCCGATCCCATCGGTGGCGTCCAGCGTCGGGCCGAAACTTGTGTGTCACTTGATCCGTGGAGCATCGCGCCAGTACTATGCGTCTGTTCACTTACCTCAGAGTTCAAGAGCATGTATCAAGGCAGTATGGTGGCGCTGGTCACACCGATGCAAGACGACGGATCGGTGGACTACGCCGCCTTGGAACGATTGATCGATTTTCATGTGAATAACGGCACCCAGGCGATCATCTCGGTGGGGACCACCGGTGAGTCGGCGACCCTTGATTTCGAAGAACACGCTGAGGTCATTGAAAAAACGGTGAAATTCGCGGATGGGCGAATTCCCGTGATCGCGGGCACCGGCGCCAACTCGACCCGCGAAGCCATTGAGCTGACCAAACGCGCAGCGGACCTGAACGCGGACGCTTGTCTGCTGGTAACCCCTTACTACAACAAGCCCACCCAGGAAGGGCTCTACCGCCATTTTCGGGCTATTGCGGAAGCGTCGCCGATTGCGCAAATTCTCTATAATGTGCCGGGCCGGACCGCTTGCGATATGCTCACACATACCGTGGACCGCTTGGCGGATATCGACAACATCGTCGGTATCAAAGACGCGACCGGCGATATCGATCGAGCACGCGAATTGGTGCAGCGCTGCGGTGACCGCATGGCGATCTACTCCGGTGATGATGCCACCGCGCTCGAACACATGCTCGTGGGTGGTAAAGGTGATATCTCGGTCACCGCCAACGTGGCACCGGCGGCCATGAGCGCGATGTGCAAGGCGGCGCTGGCGGGTGACGCCGCCAAGGCCCGGGAGGCGAACGACCGCCTCAACGGTCTGCACAAGAAGTTATTTTTGGAATCCAACCCCATTCCGGTTAAATGGGCGGTTCATCAACTCGGTTTGATTGGGCCGGCGATTCGCTTGCCCCTTACCCAATTGTCGGAGCAATACCATGACGCGGTGCGGTCCGCGATGCGCGAAGCAGGTATAATTTAGCGGGCAGGGCGTCGGGTTGTTCAGGGTCGAGGTGGGTTTTTCAAGCAATTGACCATAGGTCTTCGTCAATGCGATATCGTATTTGTTGCCGGATCATAATTGTCGCTGGCTTCGCATGGGTGTTAGCCGCGTGTGGGGGCACGGGGCAAAAGCAGCGCGATTTTGAATCCGCGAAGACCCTGCCGCCGTTAGCGGTGCCGGCAGATCTGGTGGCAGCCAGCGGAAGCGGCAGCATGAATGTGCCGGATCCGGCGCCGCGCAGCGCTGCACAGACAACCGCGCGCAGCATGCCTGCCGTCGCACCGGAAGCTGGACCCGTAGTGACTTTGCAAAAAACCGGGGACGGTGTGCCGACGCTGAGGGTTGCGCAGCCAGTCGATCGCGTATGGCCGCAGATTGGACAATCGTTGGCCGATCTTGGCGTTGAAATAGAAAAACAGGACCCGCAAGCGGGCGTTTACTACATACGCTACAAAGAACCCGACGCCAAAGACGAATCGGGTTTTTTCAAACGTCTGTTCAAGAGAAATAAATCGAAACGCTATCAACTCAAGTTGGTAACCAGTGGCACGAATTCGATAGCGACTATCTATGACAAGCGTGGCAGGCCAGATAAGTCGGCGACCAGTCAAAGGTTGCTTGCGATGCTTGGCGAGCGGTTCAAGTAGCGCACAAACTATTGGTCAATATCGCGGCGCAGCGCTCGGTTAACTGGCGCTGTTTTATCGCGGAACAAAACCCCGTGCGTAAGCACGGGGATGGATGCGATGCCCGCACGGTATCGTGCGGGCCACGGACGAGGCCGGGTGCGGCTTTGCCGACAACCGGCCGAGTCCAGTGTATCCCGGCGTAGCCGGGATGATTGAAAGCATGCAACGTGGCGAACAACTTTACTCGGGCAAAGCCAAAACCGTATATGTTACTGATGACGCGGACAAATTAATCTTGCATTTTCGCAATGATACGTCGGCTTTCGACGGTGAGAAAGTCGCCCAGTTGGACCGCAAAGGAATGGTGAATAACAAATTCAACGCCTTCATCATGCAACAACTGGAACATGCAGGTATTAAGACGCACTTTGAATCGTTGCGTTCGGAAAGTGAATCGGTGGTAAAGAGGCTGGAGATGTTGCCGATCGAATGTGTGGTGCGCAACATCGCCGCCGGATCAATTTGTAAACGCTACGGTGTGGAGGAGGGCATTGACCTCAATCCTCCTACCTTTGAATTCTTTCTCAAGGACGATGCGCGTCATGACCCGCTTATTAATGATTATCATATCCGCGCTTTTGGCTGGGCCACCGAACCGGAGGTCGCGGAAATGAAGCACACCACATTTCGCGTCAACGAGGTGCTGACAGATTTGTTTGCTAATGGCGGCATGTTGTTGGTCGATTTTAAACTCGAGTTCGGACGTTACCGTGGTGAGTTACTGTTAGGCGATGAATTCACTCCCGACGGATGCCGGGTTTGGGATGAGAAAACCCGTGAGAAGCTAGACAAGGATCGTTTCCGGCGAGATCTTGGCGGGGTCGTGGAAGCTTACGAGCAAGTGGCGGCACGGTTGGGGGTGCCGTTAGATTGAGTCCGGCTTCGTGAACGAGCGATCCGGTAAGCTGGCAACACCGGTTTTCTCGAGTCATGGTGTGGTTCGTTTACGGGGTGCGCGAGCACTATCCGATTTTCGCCGCGAGAAGCTGATCACGGATCTGCGCAAACACGTCGAAACGGTTGTTTCCATCGATGCTGAGTACTGGCATTTCGTCAACGGCGCGGGTGAACTGACGCCATCACGATTAAATGTCTTGACCCAGCTTTTGACCTATGGTCCCCGGCAGCAGCCGGTACGGCCGGTGGGTGAACTGTTTCTCGTCGTACCGCGTGTCGGCACCATCTCACCGTGGTCCACCAAGGCCACCGACATCGCGCATCTTTGTGGTCTCGATTCGGTCACACGTATCGAGCGTGGCGTCGCTTGGTACCTGGCGTTGAGCGCGCACTCAAAGCCGCGTGACGCACAATGGGGGCAACTTGCGGCACATCTACACGACCCGATGACTGAATCCGTACTGCCGGATTTTGACGCTAGCGACAAGCTGTTCGCGGGCTCCGAACCACCGCGGTTATCGACCGTCGACGTGTTGACAACCGGCGCGGCGGGGTTAGCGCACGCGAATACGGAACTCGGTCTGGCCCTGTCTGATGACGAGATCCAGTATCTCACCGATGAGTTTACCCAACTTGGACGCGACCCAACGGATGTCGAACTGATGATGTTTGCGCAAGTCAACTCCGAACATTGTCGGCACAAGATATTCAATGCCGATTGGATCGTCGACCGCGAACACCAGCCCCATTCTTTATTTGCCATGATTCGAGAAACCCATCGCGCAAATCATCGCGGCACTTTGGTTGCCTATGCCGACAACGCGGCAATTCTCGATGGGTCACAAGGTTCGCGGTTTTTTGCAAGCCCTGATTCACGGGAGTACGGATTCGTCGACGAAGCGGTGCACATCGTTTGTAAGGTGGAGACCCACAATCATCCGACCGCGATCTCACCATATCCCGGTGCCGCCACGGGTTCCGGCGGTGAGATCCGTGACGAAGGCGCAACCGGGCGGGGCGCAAAGCCCAAGGCTGGGATCACCGGATTCTCCGTATCTCACTTGCGCTTGCCGGGTGCACGGCGGCCGTGGGAAGATGATAATTGCGCGCCCAGTCGTATCGCCTCGCCGTTACGGATCATGCTCGAGGGGCCGATCGGGGGCGCATCGTTCAACAATGAGTTCGGTCGTCCCAACATCGGCGGTTATTTCCGCACCTTCGAGCAGTGGATACCGGTTCCAGGCGGACGTGAAAGACGCGGATACCATAAGCCGATTATGCTTGCGGGTGGCTTGGGCAACATTCGTCCCGGACACGTATACAAGCAAGACATCCCGGCAATGGCCCGCGTGATTGTGCTCGGTGGTCCGGCGATGCTGATCGGTCTGGGTGGTGGCGCGGCGTCGAGTGTGGCCACAGGCACCAGCAGCGAACAACTTGACTTCGCATCGGTGCAACGAAGTAACGCTGAGATGCAGCGCCGGTGTCAAGAGGTGATCGATCATTGCTGGGCTATGGGCGACGATAATCCGATTCTCTCCATTCATGATATTGGCGCCGGCGGGTTATCGAACGCGGTGCCGGAATTGGTGCACGCATCCGATCGTGGCGGGCATTTTCAATTGCGCGATGTGTTAAATGACGATCCCGGCATGACTCCGATGCAGATTTGGTGCAACGAGGCCCAGGAGCGCTACGTAATTGCCGTGGCCGCGGAGAGGTTGGCCGAGTTTGAGTCGATCTGTGAGCGGGAAAGGTGCCTGTATTGCGTGATTGGCCAAGCCACCGAAAAGCAAGAACTGGTGCTGAAGGACCGGCACTTTGCAGCCGATGGCGCGCAGTATGCGATGCCCATTGATATGGACATGCACCTTTTGTTCGGTAACCCCCCAAAGATGCTGCGGGATGTTACACGCACAGCGGCGGCATTGCCGCCTTTCGATACGCAACAGGTGCGACTGGATGAAGCCGTCGGTCGGGTATTACGTTTTCCAGCAGTCGCGGATAAGACGTTTCTGGTAACCATTGGAGATCGCAGTGTCACCGGTTTGGTGTGCCGCGACCAGATGGTCGGACCGTGGCAAGTACCGGTGGCCGATGTCGCCGTCACCGCTACCGGTTACGCGTCGTTGGCCGGCGAGGCCATGGCGATCGGCGAACGCACGCCGCTGGCCATCATCGATCCCGCCGCCAGTGGCCGTATGGCCATCGCTGAGGCGTTGACCAACCTTGCCGCGGCGCGCTTTCGAAGACTCGAAGAAGTTAAGTTGTCGGCCAACTGGATGGCGGCCGCGGGACATCCCGGTGATGACGCCGCATTGTTCGATACCGTGCGCGCGGTGGGCATGGAGTTATGCCAGACGTTGGGTGTTGCGATCCCGGTCGGAAAGGATTCGATGTCCATGAAAACCATGTGGTCGGACGATTACGGTGAGCGTAACGAGGTGACCGCGCCCGTTTCCCTGATCGTCAGCGCATTTGCACCGGTATCCGATGTGCGCGCGACACTCACGCCAGTATTAACCAACAGCGATGACCCGACTGAGTTGCTACTGATTGACCTCGGCGCTGGGAAAAACCGCATGGGCGGCTCCGCCCTAGCGCAGGCATATTCGCAGCTGGGCAACGTGTGCCCGGATGTCGACGATGGCCCGCAGCTACGCCGGCTTTTGCTGGCGGTCCAGGCACTCAATACGGCGGGCGTGTTGTTGGCTTATCACGATCGCTCAGATGGCGGTTTGTGGACGACCTTGTGCGAAATGGCGTTCGCTGGACGCGTCGGATTGCGCATCACGCTCGATGGGCTGGCCGGTGACCCGGTTTCGATCTTATTCAATGAAGAATTGGGTGTCGTCTTACAGACCTGTAAAAAAGACCATGATCGAGTCCGCAGCATCTTGGCAGAGTTCGGACTGAATGATTTATGTCATATCGTAGGGCAGCCGATTGCACAGCCCGTCATTCGCGTTGACCACAACGGCGAAGCATTGTTTCAGGGCGCGCGTGTGGACCTGCACCGCGCCTGGTCGGAGACCACCTGGCATATGCAGACCATGCGGGATCATCCACTGTGTGCACAGCAGGAGTACGACCGCATTCGGGATATTGCGGATCCCGGGTTGCATGCGGAGCTAACGTTTGATGCCGACGAGGATATCTGCCGGCCTTTCGTCCACACCGGCCAAGGGCCACGCGTGGCCATACTGAGAGAGCAGGGTGTCAACGGGCATGTAGAGATGGCGGCGGCGTTTCACAACGCGGGATTCACCACCGTCGATGTACCGATGAGTGACTTGGTCGGTAGTGTCGTGGCGCTGGATCAATTCAAAGGCCTTGTCGCCTGTGGTGGATTCTCGTTTGGCGATGTACTGGGGGCCGGCGAGGGGTGGGCAAAATCCGTGCTCTTCAATACTGCATTACGCGATCAATTCGAGGCGTTCTTTCACCGCGCTGATACATTCACTTTGGGGGTATGCAATGGCTGTCAGATGTTATCGAATTTGCATGAACTGATTCCCGGAGCAGACCATTGGCCGCGCTTTGTGCGCAACCTGTCCGAGCAATTCGAGGCCCGTTGGGTAATGGTCGAGGTCATGGACAGCCCCTCTATTTTGTTGACGCATATGTGTGGATCACGCATCCCGGTGGTGGTCGCCCATGGTGAAGGACGCGCCGAGTTCACCAGCAACGGGCAGCAAATACGCGCTACTGGAAATGGTCTCGTGGCGTTGCGTTTCATCGATAATCGCGATACGGCCACCGAGACCTATCCCTACAATCCCAACGGCTCACCGCACGGTGTCACCGGCCTTACCTCGACCGACGGACGCGCCACCATCATGATGCCCCATCCAGAGCGTGTGTGTCGTAGCGTCAGCAACACCTGGGCACCGGCCCCAGACGGTGGGTTCGGCCCGTGGATGCGCTTATTCCGCAACGCGAGGGCGTGGGTGGAATAAGCATGGGGGCGAGCGTACAGTAATTGATGAGTGCGTGAGGTGACGGGAACCAAGTTCAGTTGGGGCAACTATTTTTTGCGCCTGATAGGCGCCGCGTTGTTGGTGTTTCTGACCTACAATCCGGAGCATATATCGTTCTATCATTGGGTGCGGCCGGTCATTGCGGACTTTAGCCGATTTGAGGTGTTGATGGCGCTTGCCGGCGTGGTGTTATTGATCGGTTGGGCGATCTACCTGCGTGCTACCGTGCGCTCCTTGGGCGCGTTCGGCACGTTGCTGGCGGTGGCTTTTTTCGCCACCTTGATCTGGGTACTGATCACCTATACCCCGATCCCTAGAGATAATTTGAAAGTGGTCGTCTATCTGGTCCTGGCCGGCGCGGCGGGCGTACTGTCGGTGGGGATTTCGTGGTCCCACGTGCGCCGACGGCTCACCGGGCAACTGGATGTCGACGAAACAGATGATTAACCCGCATATTGCACCAAGGCGCCCCGCGACTATTCATGGTGCCCAGCTAACAGCTTCGCATTGTCACTTAAATGAAATGGCAACATACGAGTCTCTAGCTTTTTGCGGGAGAATAGTCGCGGGGCTATCCCGGCGCTGGCTCGGTCTCGAACGCCTGGACTTGCGCTTCACTCAATCCATAGCTACGGCTATGCATTTCGTTCCAGCGCGGCGTCCAGCCGCCCGATTCCTTCGCCATCATCCAGGATCCTTGACGCAACATGCGGGCTAGCCAATGAAACAGTACCTCGATCTCATGCGTCATGTGTGCGATCACGGCACGCGTAAGCAAGATCGCACCGGCACCGGCACCCTGAGTGTGTTTGGTTACCAGATGCGGTTCGATCTTGCCGCGGGCTTTCCCGTGGTGACCACTAAGAAACTGCATCTGCGATCGATCATCCATGAATTATTGTGGTTCTTGCGAGGTGACACAAACATTGAATATCTGCACGACAACGGAGTAACGATCTGGGACGAATGGGCGGATGACGACGGCGAGTTGGGTCCCATCTACGGTTATCAATGGCGCTCGTGGCCGGCACCCAACGGCAGTCACATCGATCAGATCAGTCAGGTCGTCGAACAGATCAACACGTCTCCGGATTCCCGCCGCATGATTGTCAGCGCGTGGAACGTCGGTGCAATTGATAGTATGGCGCTGCCACCGTGCCATGCGTTATTTCAGTTTTATGTCGCTGACGGAAAGCTGTCCTGCCAGCTATATCAACGCAGCGCCGATCTGTTCTTGGGTGTTCCCTTCAATATTGCCTCTTATGCATTGCTGACGATGATGATCGCCCAAGTGACCGGATTGCAACCGGGTGAGTTCGTGCACACCTTCGGCGATGCCCACTTGTATCTCAATCACCTCGAGCAGACTGAGCTGCAGCTCTTACGTCAGCCCTATCCATTACCGGCCATGAGCATCAATCCAAAAGTTACCAATCTGTTTGATTTCCGTTACCAAGATTTTGAACTGCAAGGCTACCAATCCCACCCGCACATCAAGGCGCCCATAGCGGTCTGACTGGGGATCGCCCCGAGAGCAACAAATTGAAGATTACTATCATTGTCGCCATGGATCGTAACCGGGTCATCGGCCGCGACAATCGTCTCCCGTGGCATCTGCCCGCCGATCTGAAGCGTTTTAAACAGATCACGATGGGTAAGCCCATCATTATGGGACGCAATACCTACGAATCGATCGGCAAGCCCCTGCCTGGCCGGACAAACATTGTGGTCAGCGGCAATCCCGCGTACCCGGCGCCGGGCTGTGTCGTCGTACAATCGTTATCAGCGGCGATCGATGCCGCCCAAGACGCGGCGGAAATCATGGTTATCGGCGGTGCGAGGCTTTATGAGCAGGCGATATCCCTGGCACATCGCATCTATCTCACTGAGGTGCAGGCGTCGTTTGCAGGTGATACCTGGTTTCCGCACATCGATAGAGATCAGTGGGAGGAAAAACAACGTGTTACCCATGAAGCCGACGACAAGAATCCCCATCCTTACACGTTCGTGCTGCTGGAAAAAAAATTGGGGAGTGATTCAGGAAACGGGGTGTGAATTTGCCCTCGCCCGCATGCTGCGCCGAGGCGGCAGTATGCGCGCTGGACCCCGTTTTGATTGTTATTCAATTCCGGGATAGTAAGGATGACCACTGACACCAGTCCGACCATTTGCGAAATCGGCGCGCGTGCCGTCAATGTGCCGCTGCCCAAACCATTACCAACCAGCAGCGGCACGATCACCACGGTTCCCCTGGTATTGGTGGATCTTGTCACCGAGCAGGGCATCAACGGATGCGCCTACGTGTTTTGCTACACCTCCGCTGCCCTGCAACCCGTCGCTCACCTGGTGCGCGGCCTGGGGGAGATGCTCCAGGGTGATACGGTGGCGCCGGCGGCGATCGAGCGCAAGCTGCAACGATCGTTCCGGTTGCTCGGGCCGCAAGGGCTCACCGGCATGGCGATGGCCGGTGTGGACATGGCGGCCTGGGATGCCCTGGCAAAAGCCGCGGAGATGTCGCTGGTGCGCTTGTTGGGCGGCGAGCCACGGCCGATTCCTGCCTACGCCAGCTACTTCATGAACGGGGTAGCCGGTGCGGAAAAGGACGCCGAAGAAGCGCTCGCAGCGGGATTCAAGGCGCTCAAGATAAAAATCGGTTATCCGGAGCTGGCGACCGATATCCAGGCCATACGCGAGGTGCGACGGGTGAGCGGTGATGATGTCGTGCTGATGGTGGATTACAACCAATGCCTCACCGTCCCGCAGGCGATTACCCGGGCCCGGGCGCTGGATGACGAAGGGATTTACTGGATCGAGGAACCGACCATCGCAGATGACTTTACGGGTCATGCAAAGATTGCCCGCGAGGCCACGACTGCGATACAGATCGGCGAAAACTGGTGGGGACCCCACGACATGGCGAAGAGCATCGCCGCCGGGGCATCGGACCTGGCGATGCCTGATGTAATGAAGATCGGCGGGGTCACCGGTTGGATGCGCGCCGCCTCGCTCGCTGAGACCTCGGGATTACCGGTGTCGAGTCATATATTTCAGGAGATTAGTGCGCAGCTGCTGGCCGTGACCCCGACCTGCGACTGGCTAGAATACATGGACTTGGCGAAACCGATCCTGCAACAACCGCTGGCGTTGCAGGATGGCTATGCCGTGGTGTCCGAGCAACCTGGCATCGGCCTGAGCTGGGATGAGGGTGCGGTAAAAAAATATCTCGAGGAATGAGTATCGGGTCAAACGGCTTTTTCGACCACTCTGATTTCTACCGGCTCGCCAATTTCTTCCGCCTCTTTTTCCAATTCGCGTTGTTCCTGCTGCAGCGCCCACATTTCGGCATAGTGCCCCTTTGCTTCGAGTAGTTCGCGATGCTTGCCATGTTCGGTAATTCGGCCATGTTCCAGCACCAGGATCTGATCGGCGTCGATTACCGTAGACAGGCGATGCGCGATCACCAATGTGGTGCGATTGGCCGCCACTTCTTTGAGCGCTGACTGGATCGCCTGCTCGGACTTGGAGTCCAGTTGCGAGGTGGCCTCATCCAGAATCAATATCGGCGGGTCTTTCAGAATGGTGCGCGCGATGGCGATGCGCTGTTTCTCGCCGCCCGACAATTTCAATCCGCGCTCGCCGACACGCGTCCCATAGCCTTGCGGCAACGCGTCGATGAAATCATGCAGGTTGGCGAGACGCGCCGCCTGTTGGATCTCGGCCTGGCTCGCTTCAGGATGGCCGTAGCGGATGTTGTACTCGATGGTATCGTTGAACAACACGGTATCCTGAGGGACGATACCGATGGCGGCACGTAAGCTTTCGAGTGTTACTTCACGAATATCCTGACCGTCGATAGCGATCGTGCCACCGGTGACATCATAGAATCGGAACAACAACCTGGCGAGCGTGGATTTACCCGCGCCGCTGCTGCCGACCACGGCCACCTTGTGGCCTGCCGGTATCTCAAAACTGATATCGTGCAGGATTGCGCGATCCGGTTGGTAATGGAACTTGACCTGGTCAAATGCCACGTAACGCTGGGTAACGGTGAGGGGGGCGGCGGACGGTTTGTCCTCGATCTCCGCGTCTACTTCCAGCAGGCTGAACATCTTCTCCATGTCGGTGAGCGAGTGTTTTACTTCGCGGAAGATGGTGCCAAGAAAATTCAACGGAATATAGAGTTGAATCAAGAACGCGTTAACCATTACGAAATCGCCGAGCGTCATGGTGCCGGTCGCGACGCCGCTAGCCGCCATGATCATCAACACGGTGAGACCGATACCGATAATAACGCCTTGACCGATGTTCAGCAGCGCGAGTGACACCTGGCTTTTTATCGACGCCGTTTCCCAGTTCTTCATTTGCTTGTCGTAGCGTTGCGCCTCGTATTCCTCATTACCGAAATATTTGACCGTCTCATAATTAATCAGAGAATCGATCGCCGTGGTGTTCGCCCGTGAATCGGCGGTGTTCATCTGCACGCGAAACTTGATTCGCCATTCGGTGACTTTGTAGGTGTAGAAGAAATATAAACCGACAGTGATGACGGTTACCACGGAAAACCAGATATCAAAATTGAACAATAAGATCGCGCATACCACGAGTATCTCGAATGCGGTGGGCAGGATGCTGAAAATCAGAAAGTGCAACAACTGGGTAATACTGCGGCTGCCACGCTCGATATCCCGCGACACGCCGCCGGTTTGCCGGTCCAGATGAAAACGCAGCGCCAACTCGTGGAGATGTCTGAACACCTTTAGCGCGATCTTGCGCGTCGAGCGCTGCGAGGCCTTGGCGAATACCGCGTTGCGAAGCTCCTGGAACAACGAGGTGCTGAATCGAAGCAGTCCATAAGCGATCAGTAAAAACAACGGAACCGTGATTAGCTGTGCAGTCGATTCGCTGACCTCCAAGCTGTCCACGATCAGTTTCAATGCCACCGGCACACCTATGTTGGCGAGTTTCGCTAGTGCCAGGAAAAGTAAGGCGAGCCAAATCCGCGCCCGGTACTCCCATAAATAGGGAAACAGCGTTCTAATCGTCTTCCAATCGTTGCGGTTCTTGGAGGGTAATTCCGTGCGGGCAGTACGCATTATTGAGAAGTATATCAGTGCAACATAAAAATGACGTAGTACATCATAACGCAACCGATCGGCTCACGACGTGTGCTATCTCCATGAGATCTGATGTCACCCCACGTAGGGAAACGAAGAATCAAATAATCGATCCACGCAAGATAGGTGCTGCAAGATTGGGTACCCGAGACGCGTCGATCGCGGGATCGCGGCGCACAAACCGACGGGGTGATGTAATCAAGGAGTTGCCCGTTTCGGCACCCCGGCAACGGCCTGCGAGGCACGCCGCCGCCGGTAGCGCACAATCCGGTATCCGAGCAAGATAGACAAGACCAATGCGTAGATCGCCGGCTCCGTGATGTCGGCTTTGACAAGCCACAGAAAATGCAGCACGCCGAGGATCGGGACGGCATAAGTCAGGCGATGCAGGCGCTGCCAACGTTTGCCCCCCAATCGTTGCAGCATCCGATTCGTCGAGGTCGCCGCCAAGGGTATCAGCAGCACAAACGCGGTAAACCCCACCAGGATGTAGAGACGCTCAGCGATGTCCTCGAGGATGAACTGCCACGCGAAGAACTGGTCGAGCACGATATACGTCGTGAAATGAAGTAAGGCGTAGAAGAACGCATACAGCCCGAACATGCGCCGCAGGCGAATCAGGGCGTGCCAACCGGTGAGCTGACGTAATGGGGTGATCGCAAGCGTGATCATCAACATGCGCAGTGTCCAGTCCCCGGTTGTAAAGGTGATCGTTTCGATCGGTTCTGCGCCGAGTGTGTCGGTAGCGGCGCGCCAGATGAGCAGTGCTGCTGGAATCAGGCAGGCTGTGAACGCGACAGGTTTGACGCGCTTGATCCAGCGCAACTGGATCTCAGGCGAAGCAGCGGGCATCAATCAGAAGTTCTTACTCAGATCCATGCCCTGGTACAGGTGGGCGACCTGCTCAGCATAGCCATTGAACATCAACGTAGGCCGTTTGAAGAATTCGCCTATGCGGCGTTCCCTGGCCTGGCTCCAGCGGGGGTGGCTGACCTTCGGATTGACGTTGGCGTAGAAACCGTACTCATGGGGCGCCTGGACCTGCCAGGTATTGACCGGTGGCTGTTCCACGAAGTTGATCTTGACGATGGATTTGATGCTCTTGAATCCGTATTTCCAGGGCACCACCAATCGAATGGGCGCGCCGTTTTGGCCCGGCAACTCCTCGCCATAGACGCCCACCGCCAGGATGGTCAGCGGATGGATCGCCTCGTCGATGCGCAGTCCTTCCCGGTAGGGCCAGTCCAATACCGAGCCGAATAACCCGCGCCGCTGACCCGGCATACGCTTGGGGTCATGCAGCGTCTCGAATTCGACATATTTCGCGCGCGAGTTGGGTTCCAGGGTCTTGATGAAATCACCGAGGGCAAACCCGACCCATGGGACCACCATGGACCACGCCTCGACACAGCGCAGGCGATAGATTCGTTCTTCCAACGGGAAGCGTTTAATGAGCTCATCAACGTCATAGACCTTGGGCTTTTTTATTTCACCAGCAACCTCTATGCTCCAAGGGCGGCTCTTGAAGTCCTCCGCCAGTTGCGCCGGACCCTCCTTATCGGTAGAGAATTCATAAAAATTGTTGTAGCTGGTGACGTCTTTGTAAGGGGTGAGAGACTCTTTAGCGTTGAACCGGCTCTTCTTGAGTTGATCGAATTTCAGTTTAGCGGAGGCCTCGGGCGTCAGCGCAAATAAGCCTGTCGCCGCCAGGCCCAGCGCTGCCGCGGCGCCGCCCTTTATCAACTGCCGGCGACGCCGGAAAACCTCGTAATTCGTGATCTCCGAAGGAATTGTGTCCGCCGGTCTTCTGATAAGCATATTCAATTTCCTAGGCTTGTTGTGTTGCTAGACCAGCAAATCAAACCGAGGTTCCCGGCACACTGCCCTGGCTACAACCGCTCGAAGATCGCGGCGATACCTTGCCCGCCGCCGATACACATGGATACCAGGGCATAGCGGCCGCCCGTTCGTTGAAGTTCGTAGAGGGCTTTCACCGTAAGGATGCATCCGGTGGCGCCGATGGGGTGGCCGAGGGAGATGCCGCTGCCGTTGGGGTTGGTCTTGTCCGCTGGCAGCCCGAGGTCGCGCACCACCGCAAGGGCCTGGGCGGCGAACGCCTCATTGAGTTCGATCACATCCATGTCGTCGATGCCTAACCCGGCTTTGTCTAACACGATACGTATCGCCGGTACCGGCCCAATGCCCATGTACTTGGGTTCCACGCCGGCGTGCGAGTAGGCCACCAGCCGCGCCATCGGTTGATGGCCGGCTTTGTCCGCCGTTTCCGCGGCCATCAACACCACCGCCGCCGCGGCGTCGTTGATACCCGATGCATTGCCGGCAGTGACCGAGCCGTCTTTCTGGAACACCGTGCGCAGCTTTGCCATACCCTCTATCGTGGCATCTGCGCGTATGTGCTCGTCTTGCGCAAACATGGTGCTGCCCTTGCGGGATTTGATCTCTACCGGCAGGATCTGATCTTTGAAGTAGCCGTTTTTTGTCGCATTGGCGGCGCGTTGATGACTCTCTACCGCCAGGGCGTCTTGGTCTTCGCGGCTGATGTTCCACTTGGCGGCGACGTTCTCAGCGGTAATGCCCATGTGACAGGAATCGAACGGATCGGTGAGTGCGCCGACCATGGCGTCCACGGTTGAGCCATCACCCATGCGCTGGCCCCAACGCATCGCCGGAACGTGATACGGGGCACGGCTCATAGACTCGGCGCCGCCAGCCAGCGCGGCATCGGCATCACCCAATTGAATGGTCTGGGCGGCGCTGACCACTGCCTGCAGACCGCTGCCACACAAGCGATTCAAGGTGAATGCCGGAGTCTCCACCGGCAGACCGCCTTCGATGGCCGCATAGCGGGACAAATACATGTCCTTGGTTTCGGTGTGAATAACGTTACCGAACACGCAATGGCCGATTTGATCCGACGCTGCCCCCGACCGTGACACTGCCTCGCGCACTACCATGGCGCCCAATTCCTTGGGGGCGAAGTCCTTCAGGGAACCGCCATAATCACCGATGGCGGTACGCACTCCGCTCAACACTACGACATCTCTACCTTCTGACATGATTTTCTCCTCCAAAAGACGACGTTAGATTGCCAAAATGCCCTGTGGTGGTCCAACGCGGGGTGCCCATGTTAGCCGGTATTGCGCATGCCTGCAGCAATTCCGTTGATGACAATCAACAAGGCGTCGTCGATCCCCGCGTCTACTTGCTCCCGGCTGCGGTGCAGCAGCTCGACTTGTAACAGATTCAGCGGGTCAATATAAGGATCCCGCACTTCGATGGGGCGGAGCACAAGGGGTTGATGTTCCAGCAACCCGCCGCGGCCGGCAATCTCCAGTACCACCGCCTTGGTGCTGCCGAAACGTGCGCGCAGCGCTTCACCGAAATCGTGCAGGGCCTGAGGCACCAGGATCTCGTCGTAGCGCGCGGCGACCTCAGGGTCGCCCTTGGCCAGCACCATCTCTACCAGATCCAGGGTGGTGGTAAAAAACGGCCACTCGCGCTGCATCTGGCGCAACTCGTTCCCGAGTTTATCGTCCAGCGCGCTGCGCAGCGCCTCACCGATACCCAGCCAGGCCGGTAATAACAAACGGGTTTGCGTCCACGCAAAAACCCAGGGAATCGCACGTAAGGTTTCGATGCCGCCTTGCTTGCGGCGGTGCGCAGGGCGGCTGCCGATGTGCAGCTTGCTGAGTTCCTGCTCCGGCGTGGCGGCGCGAAAGTAATCCACGAATCGCGGTTCCTGTTGCACCGTACGGCGGTAGTTGGCGACCGCGACATCGCTCAAACGATCCATGACGTCACGCCATCTTGGTTGCGGCGGAGGCGGCGGCGCTAGCGTCGCCTCGAGGTTCGCCGCGGTGTATATGTTCATAGTCCGCTCAGCAATCTCTGGTAGTCCGAATTTGTGTTGGATCACCTCGCCCTGTTCGGTCACCCGCATCGAGCCGTTCACCGAGCCCGGGGGTTGGGCAAGGATCGCGGCGTAGGTCGGCCCCCCGCCGCGGCTGACTGTGCCGCCACGGCCATGGAACAATGTGAGGCGCACGCCATGGCCCCGGCACACATCCACCAGGTTTTCCTGGGCCCGGTACAGCGCCCAAGCTGCCGTCAGTTGGCCGGCGTCTTTGGCGGAATCCGAGTAACCAAGCATGATCTCCTGGCGCCCGTCGATGTGTCGCGCATACCAAGGAATGTCGAACAACTGCGTCATGCAGTCCGGGGCATCGTTCAACGCCTCGAGACGTTCGAACAACGGCACGACGCGCAACGGTCGCCGTACGCCGAGATCCTTTTGCAAAAGTTCCACTGCCAGCACGTCCGACGGTCGGCTCGCCAGCGAAATCACGTAGGCGCCCAACGCATCCGATGGGATCTCGCGCAACAGGCGGATGGTGTTCAGTACGTCATGAACGTTGTCGTCGGCGCTGAGATCTGCGGGCACCAGGGGGCGGCGGTTTTCCAGTTCCCCAATCAAAAACTCGATGCGTTTGGATTCCTCCCAGTCGTTATACGAACCCAGGCCAATGTACTCGGTGATCGCAGTCATGGCCTCGGTGTGGCGACTCGCCTCCTGACGGATGTCGAGCTTCAACAACGTCACACCGAAGCATGCCAGCCGGCGCAGGATGTCCACCAGCCGGCCGTCGGCGACCAGACCGGCGCCGCGATCGCGCAGCGAGTGGTAGCACAACAGTAACCGACTTCGCAGTTGCTCGGCGTCGGTGTAGATCTCACCGGGAGGCGGCTCGCGGTCCTCGAGTTTGGCCTCAATCCATTGCTTGGTGGCATCGAGGCGATGCAGTACGCCGCGCAACAGTACGCGATACGGCTCGTGCACGTCGCCCACTTGGGCGCGCAGCGCTTGATTGCAATCGTTCATCGACAACTCGCTGCGCAAGGCATCGATCTCGTCGCGATACAAATGCGCAGCCATCCATCGGGACAACAGGTGGACCTCACGCGTCACCGCCGGTGTCACGTTCGGGTTGCCGTCACGATCACCACCCATCCACGAGGCAAAATGGATCGGCGTTGCAGTCAACGGCAGCGGCTTGCCGGTAAACGCTCGCAACACCTTGTCGAGCTCACGCATGTAGCTCGGCACCGCATACCACAGACTCTGTTCCACCACCGCAAGACCGGAACGCGCCTCATCCACTGGCGTTGGCGCCGTGCGACGTATTTCATCGGTAAACCAGGCCGCAGTAATCTCGCGCTTTAATTCCTCGACGATGACGGCGTGTGCTTCAGAGTGTTCATCGATGTGATCGCGGCGGTTGAGCGCATCGGCAATGCGGTTGAATTTCTTGAGCAGCGTGCGGCGGGTGATCTCAGTGGGGTGTGCGGTGAGCACCAACTCGATATCGAGCTGGGTCACGGTTTCGTACAGCGTTTCCGGGGTGATACCGACACTCAATAGATGTTCGAACACTAACCGCAGTGAGCCGGACTGCGGTAAGTCGTTGGCGATGTCGGTGCGGCTGCGACGCGCGCGGTGCTGTTGACCGGCGATGTTGGCGAGATTCAAAAAGAAGCTGAAGGCACGCGCAATATTGCGGATCGTTTCGGTATCCAGCCCGCGTAATTCGTCTTCGAGCACACCGCGGTCGGCGTCCCGCCCGGCACGGGCGCCCTTAGCGGACAGCCGCACGCGTTCGACTGTGTCATAGAATTCCTTACCAACCTGTTCCTGCAGTATCTCCCCCAACAGACGTCCCAGCAGGCGTACGTCGTCGCGAAGCGGGAGGTCGATGTCGTCGAACGGTCTTTCAAATTCGGCGTTTTCTGTGTGATCCATGGCGGAAGGGACATCTTATCCTTTATGTTGCGGATGGCCAGAGCCACGCTACTGAAATTCAAGTAGCGGCGCAAGTGCAAGCCTGCGCGGCGACGCCTGGACCACACGTATAATGATTCTATCTAATCATTACGCGTTCATGACCGTACTGCACTACATCGAACTGGGAGACGGCGAGCCGCTGGTGCTGCTGCACGGTTTGTTTGGCTCCGGCACCAACTTGCGCGGTTTGGCCAAGCGTCTGGCTGGCACGCATCGCGTAATACTGGCCGACTTGCGTAATCACGGGAACTCGCCGCACGCGCCGGGCATGACCTACATGGACATGGCCGATGATCTGGACGCGTTGTTGACGCATCTTGCGGCTGATAACGCCGATTTTGTTGGCCACAGCATGGGTGGCAAGGCCGCCATGGTCCTGGCGCTAACGCGGCCGCAGCGCGTGCGCAGGCTGGTGGTGGTCGACGTAGCGCCGGTCGCTTATCCGCACAGCTATGCGGCGCTGATCGGCGCCCTGCGCGGCGTGGCACTGTCGCGGTTGCGTTCTCGCGGTGACGCGGGCGTCGCGTTGTCAGCGACGGTACTCGACGAGGCGACCCGCATGTTCTTGCTGCAGAATCTCGTCTCCGAAGAAGGGCGGTTTCGCTGGCGGCTCAACCTTGATGCGCTGGAGCATCACATGGACGCGATTTTGGGATTTCCGCAGCTACCGGCGCATCAATTCCAGGGCCCCAGTTTATTTGTTGCCGGCGAGCAATCCGATTACGTGCGTGCCGAACACGAAGCGCAGATCATGGATCTATTTCCGCGAGCGCGGATCGAGCCGATTGCCGGTGCAGGCCATTGGGTGCATGTCGATAAGCCTCAGGTCCTGTTGGAAACGTTACAGGAATTTTTGAGATCGACGCCGGGATAGTTTATGTGCCAATCCGGGTGATCAAGCCGTCGGTGATCCATTGCTTGAGTAGCCCGGCGGCGTGGATCGCGACCTCCGACTCGCCCTTCCACTTACACAGCCCTTCGCACAGGGCGGCAAAGTTGTCGCCGCTTTGAGTTTGATCCAGCATCCAGGACTCGTCGTCAGCCAACGAGCGGTAAAACTGCCGCAGCTGCTGGCGCCAGATGATCCACGGCACCGGCTGATCGCTCCGTTCGGGCGCAGGCGGATCGCGGTCCTCGTCGGCCGCACTTCGCATCGCCGCCACGTTCCACGCCAATTCCAGATGCCGCAGCGAAGGATGCAAGCCGAAGGTCAAGTGCGGCCACTGGTCCGGCGGGATGGTAGCCATGTCTTCGACGGTCACCGGAGACACGTCACGTTCGTCGAACGCCTCCATGAGCTTCCATTCAAACTCGGCCAACTCGGCGAGGTAAGGATGTTCGCGGTAGGGCGCGGTCGCACCGAGAAATTCGGCCAGCCGGTCCCCGTACCAGCGAACGGAGTAATGATACGGCGTATGGGTATCGATGTAACTGCGGCACAGACGGTCGAACTCATCGTCGCCCAGCAGTGTGTACAGCGCGCCGTAACTGTCCTGCAGGCACTCGATAAGACGCAGGCGATAGGCGTCGGCATAGATACCGATGCGCTGTTTGACGCCCACCCGCTCGGTGGCCACGATTTTATCGTCGAACTCGTCACCCAGGGTCAAAATGGCGCTCTGGAATTGCGATTGCAGGGACGAGATGCGTTTCACGCTGCCATTTCCTTCAAGATAGGTTGTGCAATATTGCGCGCCCGGTCCAGCTCCGGCAGCAATTCGTTCAGCGGCGGGATGTGATCGTCACGCTCGATCATGATCGACACCGGACCGAAACGCCGCACCGCGTCGGCATAAAGCTCCCACACCGGGTCGATGACCGGGTGATCGTGGCTGTCGATGATGTAATCACCGCAATTGGTGTGACCGGCGAGATGAAACTGACCCACGCGTTCCACCGGTATGAAATTTAAGTACTCGTAGGGATCGAATTCGTGATTGAAGGCGCTGACATAGATGTTGTTGATATCGAGCAGGATGTAACAATTCGCGCGTTCGGCAATCCCGGCAATAAATTCCCATTCTGACATCGCCGAGTCTTTGTACGTCAGGTAACTGGAGACATTCTCGATCAGCATCGGGCGCTCCATGAAATCCTGTACTTGACGCACTCGGCCGGCGACATGCTCGATCGTTTCCTCAGTGTAGGGCAGGGGCAACAAATCGTGGATGTTCTTGCCATCGAGCCCGGTCCAGCACAAATGATCGGAGAACCATGCCGGCTGGACGCGATCCGCGAGTTGTTTGAGTTGCTCGAGATAGTTCCAGTTCAACGGGTCGCTGCTGCCGATCGACATCGACACGCCATGCATGATCATCGGGTAGTGTTCACGGATCGCGTCGAGGTAATACAGCGGCTTTCCACCGGCGACCAGATAGTTTTCGGAAAGGATCTCGAACCAATCGATGTTGGAAGGTAACTCCGCCAACACGGTTTCGTAGTGGCTGGTGCGCAAACCCAGTCCGAAACCCAGGAACGGCAATTTTTTCACAGCCGGTTTTTGCATAGTGGCGAACAGAAGGACCTTATCATTATTCAATCGAAAACATGGTTAAGACACGCTGGTGTGCACTTGGTTCCCGGAGACGGGTGATGAATCAACGTGCAAATGGCGCGATTTTGTTTTTCCGGGATCAATTAACCATACATTAATTGTGATATTGGAACCATCAATTTCCGGTGCGGTCTACATCGGCCATGACCCATGTAGTGGTCGTACGAACACCCGGTAATTCGGGATTATTAAAAACTTGAGGAGACTATCGAAATGAATATGAAGAAAGCTTCCGGCTTTGCCCTGGCCACCGCCGCCGCCGCCATGTTTGCTGCCACCGCGCCGCTGACCGCTTCAGCGCACGAAGAAGCCAAAGTAAACTGCTTTAACGTCAACTCCTGCAAGGGAATGGGCAGCTGTAAGACCGCCAACAACGCATGTAAGGGCCAAAACAGCTGTAAAGGCACCGGCTTTGTTGCGGTAAGCGCCGAGACGTGCAAGGCGATTGGAGGAAAAACGGGCTAAGCCGCTACAGCATTCTCCCAAAAGCACGACAAAACGGGGCGCTGCGGCGCCCCGTTTTCTATTTGCTTGAAGAAAACTCCAAAACCAATCAATAACATTTCTATAACATTTCAATAACATTATCGACACAATTGACCGTGCAGCCGATCGGATCCTGGGAACCCACGGTAACGAGTGATGGTCTGTGTTTTGAGCAGGCCATCCTCAACATTATCAAGAAATTTTTGTGTTCAACGGAAAGAAATTTACGGTGGATCCGGTCTCAGTAGGTATGGGTAGATCGAAGCGCGAGAAGTTTGAGCTGTTGTTGGAAGGGTTGATGGACGACCTGTACCGCTACGCCTACTGGGTGTGCCGCGACCGTGTTCAGGCCGAGGAACTCGTGCAGGAAACCTACCTTCGCGCGTGGAAGGCAATCGGCAGCCTGCGCGATGCAGATTCGGCGAAGAGTTGGCTGTTTACGATTTGTCGCCGTGAATACGCGCGCCAGTTCGAACGCAAGCGCTTGCAGATGCAGGATGTCGAAGACATCGGCGAACTGCCAGGCGCCAAGGTCGCATTCGATACCAGTACCGAGGCGTTCGTGTTGCGGCGCGCCTTGGCCACGCTCTCCGACGATTACCGCGACCCCTTGGTGCTGCAGGTCCTCGGTGGTTTTAGCTGCGAAGAAATCGCGGGCGTGCTGGGGATCAGCAGCAGCGCGGTGATGACCAGGCTGTTTCGCGCACGCAAGCAGATGCGCGAGTTGCTAACCGACGATGAATCCGATTCCCGGTGCGTCACCGAGGTGCGAGCATGAACTGTTTAGAATTTCGCAGGATCTGTCTGAGCGATCCTTACACCAGTGCTGCAGACTTTGCGGCGCATCGGCTCGAATGCCACGAATGCACACGCTTCGTCGACAGCGTCACTGCATTCGACAAGAAACTGCTCGACGCGATGCAAGTACCGGTTCCGGAGGATCTCGCGACGCGCGTGAAACTCCGCCAGGTCATTGGCGAAGAACACGCGCGGCGAGTACGTCCGTGGCAATGGGCGTTGGCGGCGAGTATCTTTGTCAGCGTTGCGCTCGGTGGATTTTTAGGCCTACAGGTTTATTCCACCAACCTGTACATCGCTCAGCTACAGGCGTCGGTGATCGATCATGTCAACAACGAACCGGATTTCATCTCGGTGCAAGGTAAGGTGCCCTCGGATAAATTCGCGCGCGTGATGGCGGCGTTTGGCGCCGAGGTGGTCAACAAGGATATCGAATCGTTGATTGCCCATGCCTATGTATGTGTCATGGATAAAAGACCCATTGCCCACATTTTTGCCGGTAACGGCGGTCAGGTGACGGTGTTGTACGTCACCGGAAAACGGATTGGCGCGGAAACGCCATTCAAAGATGATAGCCACCAGGGTGTGTTGATCCCGGCAGGAGGCGGCAACCTCGTCGTCATTGCGCCGAAAGGCGAGCAAATCGAACCGCTGGTCACAAAGTTGAAACAATCCATTCGTTGGAGTATCTAACGCTCAATCACAGACATCGCCGCGCATGCGGCGCGATGGCAAAAGCCGATCATCGAGATCGGCTTTTTTCATGCCCTGTGCGCGACACGTACTTCGGTATACGACCTGCGTGCGAGAAACCGACATCCCGACAAAGTCCAACCTGCTGCCAGGTATGCAGCGGATGAGATCGAGTTCTGGTTTCAAGTGAGCCATACATCCTTGTAGGATCCCAGCACCGGCACGAAGGACGTGTCGCCGCCGCCGGCGTGATTAGAGTTCGATCGGCAAACCTCGTTTTTAGTGGCTAGAAAACCCATTGCTAGTTGTTTGGCCTTCTGTTCATGGCTAGTTGCGGCAATTTCACTTGCCGGTGAGACCAGTGACAGCGGTCTGATGGACCAGCTTACGATCTCGCTGCCGAACACGGGGATCTACGCGTTGGTGGATCATGCGCAGCGTCACGAACGAGGCAAGGATGGTAAAGCGCGCGATTTTTCCGGCAATGTTTTTGGTTTCCGCAGCATTCACCTCAAGCTGCAGAATGCTACTCTGGATAACCGGCTGATCGATGGGACCCTATGGGTGCTGGCGAGCTATCAATTGAATCATTGTTACCAACCGGATCTGTCCGGTGAGTTGAAGTTCGGACAGCACGAGATTTCGCTACCGGAAAAGCGCACCTTCTCGAATTGCTCCGGGATGCGGTATGTGTCCGGTAGTGATCACCTTTCGGTTTCCAAGGAAGTGAAAGTGGGGGACCGGTCCCTAGTAGAAATTTCCAGGGCCTCACCGGTGGCGCTCGCGTTCGATTTTTCCGCTGACCCGATTCCGGTCAATGCCAGGGACCTGTCTTTAAAGGTGATCTACCGGGGTAGGTTGGGAACAACGAAATCGGTTGCTTCGTCACTGGGTGCGGAAGACGCCTTTGCCATCGGTGTGCGCGATATTTCGGAGCCGAGTTATTTGTCGATTCGCAACTGGACCGATGTGCAGACCAACGGCAAGTTCGAAATCAAGCGCCAGAAATCGGGCTTTCCTAATGTCAAGGATTTCAGATTCAAAGTAAACGGTATTGAATTATTCCGTATTGCGAGCGTTCCGGGTTATGCATACGCGCGAATTGTGTATCTTTCGGATTACGCACGAAACGACAACGTGCAGGTTGAATGGCGCGACGGCAACAATCGTGCGGTGCGTAAGGCGGGCGTGTTGGCGCCATCGATGATTCAATGGGTGAACGGCGGCCGGCATCACGGTAACAGAACGTTTGCCTATCAGCAGTTCTGGGGGGTGCGCAACACCTACCATTCCAAGCAAGTGCTGCTGCGGCGCGACGATATGCTGATCGCCGGAGACCCGCAGCGGATCAACTGGGAAAAGCGCAAAGATTTCGCGCTGCTGCAACATCCCGATCCGATCGCGGTTATTTTATGTGTGCCCGTTTCCTCGTATTGTGCCAGCCATTGAGCAGGTGGGATCGCGGTCGTGTTGCTTAAAATAGAGCAACGAATCTGCGGGATAGTTGGCCTGCGCTAACTCGGGGCGGCTGTTGCGCTATGATTCAAGTTCGCATGTATGAGTTGACTCGATCCGGTGAATCTACCGTCTGAATTACTTACCCCTGTACTCGCTGCTCTTGGGTACATGTTGTTTCTTTCGGCGCTGATGTGGGCGGCAATTAAAGCGCCGTGGTGGCATCTGTCGGACAACGAAGATACGCATGTGTTGCTGGCAACATGCGTGGCGCTGCTTTTGCTATGGGCGATGAAGGCGGGCGTTGCGCCGGGTCTTGATCTTCACTTGTTGGGTGTGACCTTGGCGACACTGATGTTCGGTTGGCAGTTTGCGGTACTTGCTGTTGGCGTGGTGTTGTTGGGCACCACGTTTTACGGAAATGTCAGCTGGCTGTCGTTCGGTTGGAATGGATTGTTGCTGATTTGTCTGCCCGTGCTCGTAAGTTGGTTCGTGTTGCGCATTAGTGAGCGTCGTTTGCCCGGGAATTTTTTCATCTACATCTTTGTGGCGGCGTTTTTCGGCGCCGCGCTGGCGATGCTAAGTGTCGGCATGGTGAGCACGATGCTGTTGTGGGCGCTCGGGGCATATCCGTGGCAGCGATTGATGGAACACTACACGGTCTACTATGTGTTATTGGTGTTTCCCGAGGCGTTTTTGACCGGTGCCATGATGACGATATTTGTCGTCTACCGGCCGGCGTGGGTCGCGACATTTGACGACCATCGTTACCTCACTAACCGGTAACCGCGCGCCGCACGTGAAGCCGGTCAATGGCTTCGCAAACAGACCGGAATCATGTTTCGATGGGTGTATCGGGACTGTTGCCCCACTCCGCCCAGGCACCGGGATAACCCTTGGCCCTGTCAAATCCCAGATGCCTGAGCATGACGTAGCTGTGCGCGGACCGATGATGGGTATGACAATAGGTGATGACCTCATGATCATCGCGCAGGCCGCGTTCGGCGAGCATCGCGAGCAGGATGTTGTCGGGAAGCAGCCGGTAGTTGCGGGTCCGATCGATGGTGTCCAGCCAATTGAGATTGACCGCGCCGGGAATGTGGCCGCCACGCGCCGCGCGGACGGTAGTGCCGTTGTATTCTTCCGCAGTCCGGGCATCCAGCAACACAACCTGAGCGTCGCGTAGGTGTTGTTTTATATAATCTCGGGTGGCGACGACCTGGTCGCCGATTGAAGCCCAATAGGAACTAGGCGTTGGCTTGGTGGGTTGTTGCGACAGCGGATGCGCTTCGTTGGCCCAGGAGAATAGCCCGCCATTCAATAACGAAGAGCCAGAATGACCGAGCGCATCCAGGGTCCAGATGAAACGGCACGCCCTGCCGCCGCCCTCCACATCATAGGCGACGACGTGTCTTTCCGGTGTCAGTCCGATGGCCGACAGCGTCGCCGAAAGCCGTGCCGCATCCGGTAATAATCCCGGCGCTGGCTTGGTCCCAAGTAATAGATTGGCGTATTCAAGATGTACCGCGCCGGGAATGTGGGCCTCGGCGTAGTTGTTGGCCTGACACAGATCGACGATCAGCAAGTCGGGCTCGCCGAGCAGCGGTTCCAGGTGTTCCGGTTCAACCAGCAATGGCAATGCGTGCATGATGTTTTAACTTGATGCGGTTATTGTATTAAACGAAGTGGGGCATTGACCTTGAGGCTTGCGCCATTGTCCAGGGTGAGCACCACGGTCACGTTCTCGCCCAATTGTAGCGGGACATTCGGCATCATCATCATGAGATGCCGGTCGTTGGGCGCCAATACCAGTCTCCCTCCCGCTGGAACCAGAAAGTGAGGTTGTTTGCGCATGCGCGCGACATCATCTTCGATTACGGTGCGATGCAGCTCGATCATACCGAATTGCGGACTCTCCGCGGCGGTTATTTTTGTGTCTTCGGGCCCGGTGTTCTCCACCGTCATATAACCCGCGAGCACCATGGCTCCCGGTGGTGCCGCCCGTATCCACGCGTCGGTGACGCGCAACATGCTCGTTTGCGACTGTGCCGTGCACGTGAGTAGTGCGACGCATATGAGGGCGAGGAATCTGCATGTACGCATCATTCCAGTTTTCTGATCTTCTTGAAGTCGTCGGCCAAGCGCTGCGCTTCATGGGGAGCGCCGAACAGCGCCCGCATCGCGCCCTTTGGACTGAACAGCAGCACCGACGCACTGTGGTCCACAAGATAATCTTGGCCCTGTTTTTGTTCGACACGAACGTGTAATACTCCCAATTGTTTGGTCACCCGATTGATCTCGTCTTCGTGGCCGGTGACGCCGACAAAGGCCTTGTTGAAGTAGGGCACATATTTTGCCAGTTGCTGAACAGTGTCACGCCGTGGATCCACGGACACGAACACCACCTGAACGTTCGCATGCGCGTCGGGATACTCGGCTAATATGCGATCCATCTGCGCCAGGGTGTGCAGGGTGGTGGGGCAAATGTCCGGGCAATGGGTGTAACCGAAGAACAAGAACGACCACTTTCCTTTGAGTGAGTCCAAGGTAAACGGCTCATTGCGATGGCTGTTCAAGCGGAAATCCGAGATCGTCTTGGGGGGATTGAGGACCGTAGCGGAAATCTCATCGAGTGACGGCTTGCGGTTGAGCACTTGGTTACCCAACCAGACCCCCGCGGTAAGCGACAACACCACCGCGATCACAATGAGTATTCGGTTGCTTTGACTTGATTTCGACTCTGAGGTATCCATGGACGTATTATTTCACAAACGTTGAAACAGGTTTCGATGGGTGACGACTGGAGACAAGACGACTTTTAATAACCACGGCGAGTCGAAGACGCCAGACCTCGGGATGATGAGCTCCTTTGCCCTGGCCTATGAACCACTGCCCATCACCGGGTCGGTGCGCCAGGTATCAGAGGACTTTGCCGTTGAAGAGGAGCTCGGATTCGCACCGAACGGCGAGGGTGAGCACAGGTGGTTGCGGATTCAAAAAACCGGCATCACCACCCATCAGGTAGTGCGTGTGGTGGCCGAGCACGCGGGAGTACCGCAGGGTGACGTCGGCTACTCCGGGTTAAAAGATCGCAACGCGGTGGCGACGCAGTGGTTCAGTGTGCTCATGTGCGGGTCGCGAGAACCCGAATGGCACATGCTCAACTCCAAGTCCCTGCGCATCGTTGAATCCGTTCGGCATCACCGAAAACTCCGGCGCGGCACCCATCGCGCCAACCGCTTTCGTGTGGTGATCCGTAACGTGGAAGGACCAGACACCCTGTTGCAGGAGCGGCTCGCGTACATCCAGCGACGCGGGGCGCCGAACTATTTCGGTGAGCAGCGTTTCGGACGCGGCGGCAATAATCTGCGCCGCGCGGAACAACTGTTCGCTGGACGGCGCGAACGCAACCGGGTCAAGCGTGGGCTCTATCTGTCTGCGGCGCGGTCGTGGATCTTCAATCACGTGTTGTCGCAGCGGGTCAATGCCGGGACCTGGGATCGATTGCAGCCGGGTGACATGGCCATGCTCGACGGCACCCGTAGTGTGTTTCCCGTGAATGATATGGATGCCGCGTTGCAACGGCGGGTGGCGTGTGGCGATGTGCATCCCACCGGACCCTTGGCAGGCGCCGGCGATAGTACGGCTGATCTACACGTGAAGGCGCTGGAGGCTGCGGTGGCGGCCCGTTTTGCCGGTTGGGGTGCGGCCTTGGCAGATGCGGGCATGCGCCATGAACGCCGGTCGTTGCGGTTGCGCGTGGATGAGCTGCGTTGGCGGTCTACGAATCCGGGCACATGGATGCTGGAGTTCGGCTTGCAGCGCGGACAGTTCGCCACCGCGGTATTACGCGAATGCGGCCGTTTCACCGCTTAGGCGCCTGTCTATAAGCTGTTGATCTTATATTGTTTTTGTGGTGAATTCTGAGTGTTTGTCACAACATTGTAATAAGATTGGGTTCCAATATGGCGGCGGAATTACAGCTGGGATGAGTAAGAAGACTATGCAGCAGACGATTTTGATCGTGGAGGATGACACTGCAATACGCGAAATGGTCGCATCGTCTGTCGCTGCCGCCGATTTCGATGTCATCGAATGCGCCGAAACCGGCCATGCGGTGCGCAGTATCGGTGATCGGTTACCGGATCTGATCCTGCTCGACTGGATGCTACCGGGGCAAAGCGGGATAGAGTTCGCCCGCCAGCTCAAACGGGATGATGCCACCGCGGACATCCCCATCATTATGCTGACCGCCAAGGGAGAGGAACACGACAAGATTAGGGGCTTCGATACCGGCATCGATGATTATGTCAGCAAGCCGTTTTCCACCCGCGAACTCATTGCCCGCATCAAGGCGGTGTTGCGCCGTGCTAATGTCCACGGTGGAAAGCAACCGGTAACCGCCGATCACCTAGCCCTCGACCCCGCCAGCCAAAGGGTTTCGGTGGGGAACCATGAGATCAAGCTGGGGCCCACCGAGTTTCGGTTGCTGAACTTCTTCATGACCCACCCGGACCGGGTGTTCGACCGTTCGCAACTGCTGGACCGTGTATGGGGAAGAAACATCTACATCGAAGAGCGGACGGTGGACGTGCACATACGCCGTTTGCGTAAAGCACTGATGCCATATGGCTATGACGGTCATATTCAGACCGTGCACGGGGCCGGTTACCGGTTCTCCCAGAACCTTGCGGCATGAATGAATCCTGGAAAATTGAAGCTTGGCGCATTCTGATCGGTGTCGTAGTAACCCTTTTGCTTGGGGCGGGCATCAACAATTACACGCTAGCGGCCTTAATCGGTGTGCTCATATACCTGGCCTGGCATTTACGTAGTCTTGCGCGACTCGACAGATGGTTAACCGAGTACCAGACTGCCGAGATACCTGAAAGTACCGGCATCTGGGGACGTGTATACGACCGGCTGCGTGGCATGAAGCGGCATCATCAGCACGACATGGACGACCTGCACCAGGGGTTGGAGCGTCACCAACAGACAACCAAGGCATTACCCGAGGGCGCGGTGACCCTTGGACCAAATGACGAGATCGAGTTGATCAATGAGGCCGCCACGTCTTTACTCGGGCTCAAAGATCCGCAGGATCTAGGCCACCCGATTACCAACCTGGTTCGCGATCCACAGTTTGTGAATTACATGCAGGAAGTGAATTTCTCGGAGGCACTGGAAATTCCGTCACCGGTTAATCACAGCGTGCGGATGTCAATTCGGGTAGTTCCTTATGGCGACGTGAATCAGAAACTGCTTCTGGTAGAAGACGTTTCCCGTGTGCACAAGCTCGAGGAGATTCGCCGTGATTTCATTGCCAATGTGTCCCACGAAATGAAATCACCGTTGACGGTGATCAAGGGCTACGTGGAATCGATGATGGACGATACCAGTGAGTTCGGTTTGAAATGGAAAAAGGCCCTGTCCCAGGTAGATCAACAGACCGAACGCATGTGCCGGGTGGTCGAGGATCTGCTGCAGTTGTCCAACCTAGAAACGAGCCCTACCGAAAAACCAACACCTGTCGATATGCCTTCCTTGATTCGTTCGCTTCAAGCCGAGGCACTCGAGCTCAGTAACAGCCGGCATGATATCCAACTAAAAGTTGACGAAACGTTGTACCTTGCCGGCAACTTCAACCAGCTCTACAGTGCGCTGTCGAATCTGGTCTTCAATGCCGTTCAGTACACCCCGGAACGCGGGCAGATCTGGCTCGTGTGGCACCTAGGCGAAGACGACCACGCCAAGTTCTCGGTGCGCGACACCGGGCCCGGCATTGATCACGCACACCTTTCGCGATTGACCGAGCGTTTCTATCGCGTGGACACCGCCCGCTCCCGTGAACTCGGCGGAACGGGTTTGGGATTAGCGATTGTCAAACACGTGCTGCAACGGCACGAGGGATCATTGGCGATTGACAGCGAGCGCGGAAAGGGATCGACGTTCACGTGTACGTTTCCCCCACAGCGGATCGTCGACAAGTGCGCGCTGAAGTCGTCGGCGTAGCGAAAACGTCAAACCACCATCGTCGTGTGCGGGTTCAACCGAACCTGCCGGTCAGATAGTCTTCCGTGAGCTTGTCCCGGGGATTGGTGAAGATGGTTGAGGTCTCGCCGACCTCAATCAAGTCCCCGAGATGAAAGTAAGCGGTGCGTTGGGAAACGCGGGCAGCCTGCTGCATGGAGTGCGTGACGATGACGATGGAGTAGTTCTGCCGCAGTTCATCGATCAGTTCTTCGATCCTAGCGGTGGCGATGGGATCCAACGCTGAGCAGGGTTCGTCCATCAGGATCACGTCCGGGTTCACCGCGATGCACCGCGCGATGCATAGCCGTTGCTGCTGGCCGCCGGATAGGCCGGTGCCGGGTTGACCGAGACGGTCCTTGACCTCGTCCCATAAGCCGGCGCGTAGCAGGCTGGTGTGCACGATCTCGTCCAATTCCGACTGATTACGCGCCAGGCCATGGATGCGCGGACCGTATGCAACATTCTCATACACCGATTTAGGAAACGGATTAGGTTTCTGGAAAACCATCCCCACGCGGGCGCGCAGGGTTACGACATCAGTCTTCTTATCGTAGATGTCATGGCCTTCCAGTTCGATCTTGCCAGTGACACGCGCCGATTCGATGGTGTCGTTCATTCGGTTCAGGCAGCGCAAAAACGTTGACTTACCGCACCCCGACGGGCCGATCATCGACAACACTTCGTGATAGGCAATGTCGATACTGACGTCGATAATGGCCTGCTTATCACCGTAATAGACATCGACGTTCCGCGTAGTCATGATCGGCTTGTCCACGGTCACGCGCCCGACTGTTTTGGACTCCGAGTCCCGGATCATCACAGGTGCGGGCGGCGCAACGTCGTTTGTTTTGGCCGGGCTTTCCAAGAGTACTGCTTGTTTTTGAATGAGCACGGATATTACCTCACTAAACTCAGCTGCTACCAGCGCTGCTCGAATCGTTTACGCAACCACACTGCGGCGCCGTTCATCACCACCAAAAACGCAAGCAGGACCAGGGTCGCGGCCGAAGTACGCTCAACAAACGCCCGTTCCGGGGTGTCCGCCCACAAGTAAATCTGTACCGGCAGCACCGTGGCTGGATCCAACGGTCCTTCTGGGATATTCACGATGAACGCGACCATGCCGATCATTAACAAGGGCGCGGACTCACCCAAGGCCCTGGCCATGCCGATGATGGTGCCGGTCAACATTCCCGGCATTGCCAGCGGCATAACGTGATGTGCGACCATCTGCATTTGCGACGCGCCCATACCTAATGCGCCTTCGCGGATCGATG
>CAMYMN010000045.1:0-31420 GCA_947259395.1 uncultured Gammaproteobacteria bacterium
CGATAACACCAACCTCGACTTCGAGACCACCAATCAGTATGTGTTGACTGTCGAGGCCACCGACGGGTCGTTGATCGACACCGCCGCCATCATCATCGATATCAACGACATCGATGAAGCGCCTACCACGTCCGGAATTACCGATGTCAACGTGGATGAAGATTCCGCACCCAATGTCGTCGACCTGTTTGCCGCCTTCGATGACCAGGAGGACCCGGATAATACGCTCAGCTATACCATCGTCACCAATAACAATGCCGCGCTGTTCGACAGCACGGTGATCGATGGCGCCGCCGGGACCTTGACCCTTGACTATCTTGCCGATGCCAACGGTAGCGCCGATATCACCGTGCGCGCCACGGACACCGGCAGCCAGTTCGTCGATACTACCTTTACGGTCACCCTCAATGCGGTCAACGACGCCCCGCGAAACGGTGTTCCCGGTAGTCAAACAACGAACGGAGAGACCTCGTTGACGTTCTCCGCCGTCAACGGAAATCTGATCGCGGTCTCCGATGTGGATGCCGGCACCAATACCATTGAAATTACCCTCAACGCCACCGACGGCACAGTGAGTCTGGCGGGCACCGGTGGGTTGACGTTCCTTACCGGCACCGGTACCGGTGATGCGTCAATGCGCTTCACCGGCATGGTCACCGACATCAACAGTGCCTTTGATGGTATGACGTTCCAGCCGAATACTGGATTTACCGGCGCGGCGAGCCTGCAGATGATTACTGATGACCTGGGTAACACCGGCGCCAGCGGCGCCCTCAACGATTTGGACACCATCGCCATCGATGTCGTGGCCGCACCGCCGTTGCCGCCGCTCGATGACGCGATCGTGGATGATCCCCCGGATCCGGGCGGGATCGGTGTATCTGATCCAATTCCACCGGTCGACCCCCCAGAGGAGATCACGCCTGACCCAGTGGTTGACGACCCGGTAGTCACCATCGATCCATTTATAGAATCCGATGACCCGGTGATATCGGAAAACACGCCCAGCGAGGTACGCAACTCCAGCACCGGCCCCGGTGCCGAGACCTTCGCCATCGCCACCGCGACAGACACCACGCCGGGCTCGCCGTTTCCGTCGTCCATCAACATACCTAGCCTGTTTAACGAGCTGCTCGGCACCATCACACCGAGTGCTAACGCCGCCCTGCAGCCATCCTTCGATGATGACGGCCGGGCAACCGAACAAACATCACAGGTCAGGGCCCTGGCACAGATGACGTTAGTCAACCCAACCCTGCCGCCGCTGCACCTCTCTACCACCCTGTGGGAGCTGTTGGACACCATGAAGCAAGAGATTAACGACAACGACGGGATGTTCACCAAGCATGGTGTCGTCGTCGCTACCGCGCTGGGCGTTACGTTGACGCTGTCGGCCGGGTACGTGACCTGGTTGCTCAGGTTTGGTTACTTGGCGGCCAGCCTGTTGTCACTCTCGCCGCTTTTGGCGCAGTTCGATCCACTGCCCATTCTCGCCAAGCGCAACCGGGATGAAGATTCTGAGCCCAAACAATTGAAACAAAGTTACGACAATATAGACGAGGCACCAGACCTGGTGTCCGAGGCGTCTGGATTTTAGGACCATAGATATGCAAATTAGACCAGCTATCAAAGTCAGCTTCGCATTAGTGCTGCTCACTTCGAGTATTCTGATTATTGGTGATCTATTGGGCTTGGTTCCCAATGAACGTAACGGCCTCCTCGAAGGACGAAAAAAATTCTGCGAATCTCTCGCCATTCAGGTCTCGATGGCCGCTACGCGCAATGAGTTCGAATTGATCAACGCCACGCTAAAAGCTGTCGTAAATAGAAACCCGGATGTACGCTCTGCAGCGCTGCGCACTTTCAAAGGGGACTTAGTCGCCGAAGCGGGTAATCATGCCGAAAACTGGACCAAACCCCCAAAGGGTAAGTCAACGTCGCGGCATGTCCAAGTGCCGATTCTCATCAAGGATGTGCAGTGGGGTACGGTGGAAGTGGCATTTGAACGTCTACTAGGACAAAGTTTCGCCGCTAGTCTGTCGCGGTCTTTTCTCGGGTTGTTGTTTTTCGTATCAGCGTCCGGTTTTATCCTCTATTTTTTATTTATTAAGAGGATTACGCGCGAGTTGGATCCCAGGGCGGTCATCCCAGAGCGGGTCAAGTCCGCGTTCAACGCCCTGGCAGAAGGATTACTTATATTAGACGAACGGGAGAATATCGTTCTTGCCAACACCGCGTTTACAGAAAAGGTACAGAGACCCGTTGAAACACTGGTGGGTGTAAAAGCGTCCACGCTAGCATGGAAGGTAAACTCGCCGATTGAAAACGAATTTCCCTGGCACCGCAGCATCAAGGAGCAGGAACGACAAATAGGCATCCCGCTCAGGTTCCAATCCAGCGATGACAAAATCCGTACCTTTATGGTCAATGCCGCCCCCATACGTGATGCCGAGGGCAAGGTGCGAGGGGTCCTTGCTACCTTCGACGATATGACAAACCTGGAGAAGAAACACACCGAGCTAAAACAAACGATAGGACAGCTATACAAATCTCAAGAACAACTGCTTGATAAAACCTTAGAACTCGAATACCTCGCTACGCGAGATCCACTTACCGGTTGTCTCAACCGCAGGGCCTTCTTGGAGAAATATGAAGAGGCATTTTCCAATGCCACGAATCAAGGCTCAGCGTTTGCTTGCCTGATGATGGACCTGGATCATTTCAAATTGATCAATGATCGATATGGACATGCTTCCGGCGACAAAGTCTTGAAGTATGTCGCGGAGACGATACGTTCTAACTCGCGACCTGGTGATCTAATGGGCCGTTACGGAGGTGAAGAATTCTGCTTAGCACTTCCAGACACCGACGTTAAACAAGCGATCGAATTCGCAGAACACTTGCGAAAGGAAATTCATCTGCACGCACCTGCTGATCTAAAACCATCGGTGCGCATCACAGCAAGCCTGGGAGTCGCGGAACTCACCGAAGACATAGCAGGTTTCAGCGATCTAATTAATCGTGCGGACAAGGCACTTTATCTCGCTAAAGAAGCAGGCCGCAACCGAATCATCCAGTGGCAACCACAACACCTCAACAGGAATCCTCTGTTGGCAGACGAATATGAAGATCTCCTACTGACTCGACCGATTGACAAATCAGTAGTCCGTCCGTCAGATCACCAAGTACAAGCGGCAAGTGGTAGCGAACTGCTCGAGCTTCGAAATCAAGTAAAGATATTGGAGGAGGAGCTCGAGTACCATCATGCGTGCCAACAATCCCAGGACCGCGACCGATTAACTGGATTGCCCGACCGCATGGTTTTCATCGATCGGATCCGTCAGGCGCTGGCTTATGGTTACCGATATGGCCGTATCGCCGCATTGGTTTATCTCGACATCGATTCTTTCAAACGCGTCAACGACACCCTTGGGGAAATAGTAGGAGATCAACTCTTAAAGGCTGTCGCTACACGACTGATGGGGGAATTGCGTTCGGTTGACACGGTCGGCTTAATTGGCAGAGGTATCGACGAGACCGCCGTTTCCCGACTGAACAGGGACGAGTTTGGGATTCTTCTAACCGACTTGACCAAGGTCGAATCGGTCGCTTGGATTGTCAAACGACTTTTCGAAAGTCTCTCAGAAAAGTTTGTCATCGATGAACACGAGATATTCATCACTTGTAGCGCGGGTATTAGCATTTTTCCACATGATGGAAGCGATGCAGAGGTCTTGTTGAGAGCCGCAAGCGCCGCACGGACCGATGCCAAGCATCGAATAGGGCATAATAATCTCCAATTCTTCTCTCCAGAAATCAACAAAACTGCTTACCGGCAGCTGTGGTTGGAAAGCCAGTTACATCGGGCACTCGAGGGCGATGATCTCGTACTTCATTACCAACCAACAGTGAACATGGCTACCGGGCAGATACGCAGCTTGGAAGCATTAATCCGTTGGGGCCATCCGAAACTTGGGTTGATACCACCCATAGATTTTATCGGGATCGCTGAACATACGGGCCTTATCAATAAAGTGGGCTCCTGGGTTTTCCGTTCCGCTTGTCAACAGGCTCGCGAGTGGCACGAAGAAGGCTTCAACAATATCCAGGTCGCGGTTAACCTCTCGCCCGCACAGTTCCGCGAAGAAAATTTGGCGGAAGAGGTTATCGCGATTCTAGAGGAAACCAAATTGCCGGCGAGGTCCTTGAATCTAGAGATAACGGAAACCACTCTCATAGAAAACTTCAGCGGAACCATAAAGATCATAAACGAGCTGCATCGTGCAGGCGTCTCATTCTCTATCGATGATTTTGGAACCGGTTATTCATCGCTGAGTTACTTGAAATCTCTACCGGTCGATTGGGTAAAAATCGATCGTTCGTTTCTCAGCGATGTGCTGCCAAGCCAACAGGATCAAGATATCATCGGCGCGATCGTCTCCATGTCCCACAGCCTCGGCCTTAAGGTCATTGCCGAAGGCGTCGAGACCGATGCTCAGTGTGATCTCCTGCGCACCCTGAAATGCGATGAAATACAGGGTTATCTAATCAGTACACCGTTACAACCGACGCAAGCTACTCAGTTCCTGAGAAACCACAACTTGCGCGAGGCAAAGTCGTCAGTCGCTTGATAACCTAACCTCGGCCTTACGTCGCTCACGGCAGGACTTGCCAGTTGTCACCCTAACGCCGCAAGCGGCTGCTTGTCCTGTGCATTGTTCTCCTGGTGCGCGAGGACAAGCACTGCAACGGCACCAGCACGAGCGCAGGAAAGGATCTCATTCTGTTCAATGAGAAAGTACACTTTGTCATCTTGAGGCGTGAGCCGCTCGTGCTGGTGTAGTTGCAGTGCTTGAGCTTGTGCTGGTGCCGTTGCAGTGCTGCGCGAAGTCGCAGTAAAGGATCTCGCCTTATCGAAATCACCACCGTCGTCCAACGCGTTGAGATTCTTCACTGCATTCAGAATGACATGGTGTCGACGCCTCGCTTCGTACGGCAAGACCCACAACAGGCCGGATACCTCGTTGCACTTGGAACAACCGACATCGGGTCGGATTCCTCGCTTACGCTCGGTGCAGACTCTTTCGGTATCCCAAAAGAACCGAACTTGTCACTTATCCTTTAGATTATTATAATATACAAATATATTAAGTAAACCTATGAAAAACCGCATATTTTTTACTCCCCCCGGGGCGCCGGATGCCAACCACCCGCGCGCCGCAGAAACCACATCACCCAACACCAAATTGGGAGTTGCAATTCACAACCCACACCCCAAGGAATTTGCCAACATGATCAAACAAGTAGTCGATGCCACCGAGTGGGCGAAACGTTTAGTTGCACCCGTGGCAATCACCCTCAGTGCTCTGTGTATGTTACTGCTCGCGCCGCTCGCCAGCGCACAGGGGCCCATGATGCCGCCGACGGGGATGCCTGGAATGGGTATGCCGCCGATGGGAATACCCGGTATGGGTATACCGATGGGTCGCGGTATGCATCCGTACGCCAGGATGAATCCAATGGCAGCCTTAAACCTTACCCAGGAGCAACTCAAGACAATGCAAGACACGGCTAAAACGGCACAGGCAGCAAGCCTCGATCTCATGAAGCGCATCGGGGATGAGGCGATAATGCTGCGCTCTATGTTAGTGGAGGCTACTCCGGATGCCGAAAAAATTGGAGCCACCTATCAAAAGATCTTCGATCTTCAACGCCAGGCGATTGAAAACGCAGTCACGACCTATAATAAACAACTCTCGGTCCTCGATCCCGACCAACTCAAAAAGTGGAACGCCATTCGCGAGCAGATGCTCGCCAGGTTGTTACCGGCCGGGACAATATCGCAATCCAAGTAATACGCTATAAGCAATTTGCCTACGAGTTGTGACATCTTGCGATGACATCTATTGCTTGACTTAACTGCCCGTAAATACGGAGCGCGCACTTGGCGCTGATTGGTGTAAAATTGCGCCAACCAGTAGTCTGGGTCTGTCGGTCACGTCATGGCAAAAGCACAATTGCCCTTCACACCGCTCAACGCGGGAGTGGTCACGGTATCTAATTCAAGAACCGCGGATAACGATGATGCGGGTGATCTGATCACCGAGCGGTTAGAAAAGGCCGGACATCGCGTTATCAAACGCGAGATACATCCGGAACAACCAAAAAAACTAACATCCCTGTTTCAGGATTGGATCCGGGATCCTGAAGTAGACGTGATCATCTCCAGCGGGGGTACCGGACTGACTAGCAAAGACATGACACCGGAGGTAGTGAGGGAGTTTGTCAGAAAACCAATACCCGGCTTCGGCGAATTATTTCGGATGCTGTCCTTCGAGGATGTCGGCACATCCGCTCTCGAGTCCCGCGCCGAGGCCTGTGTTGCCGATGACACGTTGATATTCTTATTGCCGGGCTCACCGGGTGCATGCCGCCTCGCCATGGATCGTCTGATCCTCGAACAAATTGACGCGCGTCATCGCCCCTGCAACCTGGTTACGCTGTTGCCGCGGATCCTCAACAAACTCAGGCACTGACCGGATGAAATCGGTAACTCAACGCCATCACGGTTCGAGGACGCATGTGTGACTTACCACTGTGGTTGACCTCAATCAATAAGCCCGGTTATAAGCTTGATGTTTCCAGCAAGGGCACATGAGGCGTAGAAGGAGTGGCTTGGTTCAAGAATGTACGATCAGTCCACACATTAATACTGTGCTGGTTGGTCACCGGGGGATTGAACGGGCTTATCGCGCCTGCTGCGGCGGCCGATTCCCCAATCATTGCCGCCGCATCCAGTCTCAATCCAGCCCTCAATGACTTGCGACAGATCTTTGCGGCGGACACCAGCCAATTGGTACGACTAAGCTTCGGATCATCGGGCAATATTGCCCGGCAGATCATTCGCGGCGCGCCGTTCGACTTGTTTCTTTCCGCTGACGAGCGTTACGTTCGCATGTTAGTAGAGCGCTCGTTGACCATTGACCGTGGCGCCCTGTATGCCATCGGCAGGCTGGTGCTGTTTGTCCCCAACGGCTCATCGATTCGAGCCGCCAGCGAACTGCAGGATTTTGAGCGTGCGGTGGTGGATGGAAGCCTGAAGCGCTTGGCGATCGCCAATCCTGAACATGCCCCGTATGGGCGCGCGGCGCGGCAATTCCTCGAAGCTACCGGCGTATGGGACAGACTGAGTCAAAAACTCATAGTGGGTGAAAACGTCTCCCAGACGGCACAGTTTGCGGCCACCGGTTCAGTGGACGCGGCGATCTTATCCTATTCAATCGCAGTGTCCCCGGCGATGTCCCGCCACGGCCGGTTCATGGTGCTACCGGAAAAATGGCACGATCCCATACGCCATCGGATGGTGCTGCTCAATGGCGCCGGTCAAACCGCTGTCGCTTTCTATTCTTTCTTGCGCGGGGCGGCCGCCAGGGACATCCTGGAACGTTACGGTTTCAGCACGCCACAGGGCACACCTTGATCACCCCATGGATTGGTCGGCCCTCGCACTGTCGCTGGAACTCGCCGCGTGGACAACCGCGATCTTAATACCCCTGGGCATAGTGATTGGGCGTACCTTGGCGCGCAGACAATTCGTGGCCAAGAGTATCGTTGAGGCGCTCATCGCGCTCCCGCTAGTGCTGCCACCCACGGTACTGGGATTCTATCTATTGGTCGCATTCAGCGGCACCTCGCCGCTCGGGCAAATCTATGAGACGTTGATCGGCCGGCCACTGGTTTTTTCTTTTCAAGGCCTGCTGCTCGCCTCGTTGGTATTCAACCTTCCATTCGCCGTACAACCGGTTCAACGCGCGTTTGAATCACTTCCGGAACATATCCGTGAAGCTGCGTGGTGCTGTGGCATGTCGCCGTGGCGCACATTTAAAAGTATTGAGTTTCCGTTAGTGTGGACGGGAGTGCTTTCGGCTATGGTGCTCACGTTCGCGCACACGCTGGGCGAATTTGGTGTTGTGTTGATGGTGGGCGGCAATATACCCGGAGAAACACAGACAATCGCAATCTCAATTTACGACCGCGTGCAGGCGCTTCAGGAACAACAAGCCGCGCTGATGTCGGCGATATTACTTGCATTCTCTTTCGCCACCATCAGCTTCATTTATATCATGAACAATCGAACTCGACGTCGACGTGAATACTGACAGCACGGCCGGGCTACGCGTTCATTTAAAACAAGCGGCCCCGATACACTTAGATGCCGAATTTCATTGTGCCACCGGCGAGTTGATTGTGCTGGTCGGACCATCGGGCAGCGGCAAGTCGACAATTTTGCGCTGTATTGCGGGATTGACAGCACCCAAAACAGGCTCAGTTCGTTTCAACGAAACCGTTTGGTTGGACACCGATCTTGATGTGCATTTGCCGCCTCAGAAAAGATCGGTGGGAATGGTGTTTCAACATTACGCACTGTTTCCGCACCTGTCGGCATTGGACAATATTACGGTCGTGCTGAACGAAGCATCGAGAATCGACCGCGAGCAACGCGCCCGGGATCTGTTGGCATTCGTCAATTTGCAGGGGCTGGAATCTCGACGCCCGAGTGAATTGTCCGGCGGGCAACAACAACGCGTCGCATTGGCGCGGTCCCTAGCCAGGGATCCCGACGTCTTATTGCTCGACGAACCGTTCTCCGCCGTAGATCAGATCACGCGCCGAAAACTGCAACTCGAATTGGCGCGGTTGCGACAACAACTCAACATGCCGATTATTCTTGTCACCCACGACCTCGATGAGGCTTGCATTCTGGCGGATCGAATGTGTGTTTTGCATCATGGCCAGAGCTTGCAGGCTGGTACACCTGAGAAGGTGATGTCACGCCCTGACAGCGACTTGGTCGCACGTCTGGTCGGGTTGACGAATCTTTTTGTGGGTGAGGTCGTAGACCACAATTCCGAACCGCAGATCACCCAATTACGCTGGGCCAACCACACTCTCGAATGCCGGCATCGCCCCGAAATTCGGCCCGGAGAAACGGTAAGCTGGATCATTCCGCCGCAACAAGTGATCTTGCACCGCCGCGATCGACCTTCCCGGGGTGAACGGGAAAATCCCGTCGACGGCGTAATTAACGACTTTGTGGTCCTCGGCGGCGACGTGAGTATCACCATGTTTGTCGAGGAAAACCCGGATTTACCGTTGTCTTTGACATTATCGTCACACGTCGCTCACCGCAATCACCTTGCGGTCGGTGAACACATCACAGTCTCGTTGCTCGCTCACGGTATTCACCTCATGCCGCAAAGATGAGCAGATGGAGACAAACCGAAGCAAGTTTATACTCGCGCTGTTTCCCACCGTGCCGCGAGTGTTTCCATTTCGCCGTGGTGTTCGCATTGCGCTTCGCACCGCCCATATTTTTACCAGCGGCGTCCTGCTGGGTGGCTACATTTTCAATGAGCCAATAACGATGCTCGAACCCTGGTTATGGTCGACTGTGATCACCGGTCTGCTGTTATTCGCCATCGACCTGTATGCAACGCTCGTAATACTGTTCGAGTTACACGCAGTCGCTGTGTTGGTGAAAATAATACTGCTGGCATTGGTCTTTGTTGTCTGGGAACATCGTGTGTCTTTGTTGATAATCATCCTGATTATCGGCGCCGTGACTAGTCACATGCCGGCGAGATTTCGGCACGAGTTGGTATTTTTTCGTACCCGTTTTGCCAAATATCCGCGACGAGTTTGAGATGATACTATCCATTTCATCCGCGCCATCGATGTTATCACTGGTCTTTGCAATATGCGGGCTACATCAACCGGTCGTCTCCGGGTCGCGGATTCCATACTTGCGCATTTTCTCCCACAGATTCTTGCGGCTGATGCCCAGCGCCTGTGCAGTCGCTGAGATCTGCCACGCGTGCACCTTCAATGTTGCGAGAATATGGTTGTGCTCGCAGTCTTCGAGATAACCCTTGAGTTGCAACGACCCGTCAAAGTCCGTCGCCTCCGCCGCGGGCTGTTCGATGTGCAACAAAGCGCCCAGTTCGCGCGACCCCAAAACCGCTTGTGACGAGAAGATGCAGGCACGCTCCATGGCGTGTTTCAACTCGCGCACATTGCCGGGCCAGGATTGCTTGCGCAAGACGTTCTCGCCAGCGGCGTTTAACGTCCATGATTTGCCCGACTTCTTAGAGAAGTTACTGACGAATATATGTGCGAACCATACAATGTCATCGGGACGTTCACGTAACGGCGGTACATGCAGATGTGCCACATTGATTCGGTAGAAAAGATCTTCACGAAACGAGCCGTCATCGACCATCGCCTTGAGATCGCGATTGGTTGCACAGATCACGCGAACATCCACCTCGATGCGATTGTGGCCACCCACTCGCTCGAAGTTTCCCGCTTGTAGAACGCGCAGCAACTTGGCCTGCATCCCCGCCGACATCTCGCCGATCTCATCAAGAAACAACGTGCCCCGATCGGCGCGTTCAAAAACACCGCGACGGGATTGGACGGCACCGGTGAAGGCGCCCTTTTCATGGCCGAATAACTCAGCTTCAAGCAAAGTCTCCGTCACCGCAGCACAGTTCACCGATATGAAAGGCAGACAACCGGTGTCGTCCGTAATGTTGTGAATGTACTGCGCCACGTACTCCTTTCCGACACCCGACTCTCCAGTGAGCAGGACACCGACCCGGTACTCTCCCAGCACATGGGCCATTTTCTGAATTCGGCGCATGGACACGGATGTACCTAACACCGGTTCCACGTCCTGCCATTCGTCGTCGATGAACAAGGTCGGGGAGATGATCCGCAGCTTTTCCATCAGCTGATCGAGATCAAATGGTTTGGTGATGTAATCGCGAGCACCGAGCCGCAGTAATCTCACCGCTTGGTCAATTGACCCATAACCCGTGATGAATAAAGTGGGCGGCAACAGCACCTGTTCGTCGTAAAGCGCCTGAAANNNNGGACTCCCCCATGATGGGATCGTCCTCTACCAGGCATAACGCTTTGTTCAACACCGTGCTCATGCAGCCAGCTCCAGCGGCAGATGAACCATAAATGAGGTGGTGCCGCGTTCGTTCTGTACATATATGTCGCCTCCGAACTGCTGCACGATCTGGTAGGTGATCCACAACCCGAGGCCCGTCCCCCCGGGTCGGTTGCTGACAAACGGTTCAAACAGGTGACCGATCTCCTCATTCGAAACTGTGATTCCGTCGTTGGACACGCGGATCTCCAACAAACCATCGACGCGCGCCACGCTGAGCGTCACTTGTCCGGCCTGTTCAGCCGCCTGCACCGCATTTAATGAGAGATTCATCAACACCTGCCGTACCGGCGTCGAGGGCAGGGACAACGGCCTGTCCAACTTGTTGTCCCACACTAATTGCAATCCTTTTTTCTGCGCATCGGATTGCACCAGTAAACGAACATCCTCGATGTCTTCAGGCGTCAAGTCGTGACTTTCCTGACGCGCCTCTACCAGCAAAGCGGAGACGGTTTCATGGATCTGCTTGAGTCCCCGTTCGAGCAGAAACATCGTCTGTTCCGTTTCTCTAGCTGACCGTCCGAAGCGACGGTACGTGTTGATCGCATTCATCATGCCACCCAGTGGATTGTTGATCTCGTGGGCGATGCCGGCGGCGAGCCGGCCTATCGCCGCGAGCCGTTCCGAGACAATCACTTGCCCCTCCCGGATCTGCTTCTCTTTCAACTCCCCGAGCATGGCGTCAAAGCTCCGACCGAGTTGGCCGATCTCATCATCCCGGTCGAATGGCTGGTAATCGATTTCTTCCAGCGGTTTACTACCGACCTGGCTCATGACTTGTGACAGCCGTACCAACGGATCGACGGTTCGATTACCCACCCACCAACCGATGGGAATCAGGATCAGCATGACGATCAGCGAAGTCAATCCGACGCGCTCCGCGATGCTCAACAGATGCGGCCAATAGATGGACCGTGGATAGCCGATGACCACGTTCGCGATTTGTATGCCGTCATCAACCACCGGTATCACGACATACAGCCGCTCGTCCTCCGATCTTTCGTGGAGGAACGGTGTCAATGACGCATGCTTTTCGATTTTTTCCTGCAACGCCGCGAACTCCGGACCTAGTGAGTGCAGCTCAGTCAACATTGGAAATCGCGTAGGTTGATTAGACACAAAAACGCGTTGCTGCTCATCCATAACGATGTATATTCGAGATCCCGCCGATCGCAGTATCTGATAAGCTTGCCAGACATCATCATGTTTGAGCGGGGCAACCAGCGTCCGCGCAAGCACGGTGCCAAGCTCTACTGAGCTTCGGAACAGATCATTGCGCACCTCTTCATAGGACCGCCAGATCAACACACTGCCAATGACTAAAGCGGTCAGCAGGATGGCGAGACTGAGGTTAATTGGTATCTTGTACCGTAAACTGTTTCTGCCGTACATTGAGCTCAGCCTGATTCATATAGAGCACGTTTTCTCGAATCCCCTCATACAGTTCCGGTTTTGCGGATACGAAACCATCCAAATTGAGTTCCCGTAGTAACAACACACCATCCGGCTCATCTTTCATTCTCAGCATTACATGACGCAACAAGCGGACGTCCTCATCCGGCAGCGTGTTGCTGACTACTAGAGGTGGAAAACCAAACTTGCGCGATTTGTTGACGATTCGTGTGCGCTGGGTAATCTCCGGGTGCAGCTGTCGCAGCGTGTCCCAAACATACCCGTCCACCGCACCGCCTTGAGCGACGCCTTCAGCCACCGCCATCACCACATCGTAATGGGCCCAAGCGAAGAATGTGCGCGCGAAAAAAGTGTCTGGATTATATCCCATGCGCCGCAGCCCCACGCGGGGAACAAGATATCCTGAATTGGAGTCCGGGTCCGAGTAGGCAAATACCTTGCCCTGAAGGTCTGAAATATCGCGGGTTGTCTCGTCGGTCGCAGGGACAATCAGGTAAGACTGGTACAGGGGTTGTCCACGATATAGCGGCACCGCCAGTAATGTAAGCTGACTTGAATAGCGAACAAACGGGAAACCACAGATCCACGCGGACTGGATGTCACCCGCCAGGAGTAAGTCAGTGATCTCCCGATAGGTTTGCCGCTGAACGAATTCGATCCGACGTTGCAGTCGGTTTTCCAGGTAGCTTTGCCAGATTCTAAGGATAGATAACTTGTTGTCTAGAAACACCGGGGTCAGACCGATACGCAGCGTCGGGAACTGCTCCTTGGCCACTGCCACCGAACTGCCAAACGCCAGCATCAAGCACAGCAAAGGGATTAGTAACTGTCGCGAATCAACCATAGCGCACAAAGACCCGGTTTAACCACCCGTGAATATCCTACTCCTATTGTGGCACATCGCCTATCGCGTGATCTGGGCGTGATTCGGGCTGTGCGTTGCAGCATAGTCTTAAACGGCAACCCCGTCTTAAATAGAGAGTGACCACAATCGTCAATGGTCCTCAGCGCGTGGAACATGGAACCGCATGATTGGCCGCATCTCGACTCGCCGCGCGGCTTCGATGAATCCGGCCGCTGCAAACACCGATTCAAGACCGGTCCAGGTTACCGCAACCGGGACTTTGATATCGCCTTGCCTGGGCCTAATCGGATATCCCTCCACGATCTCGGCGCCGCATTGCCCGGCATAATCGACGGCCGCTTTCAACAGTTCAAGAGATAAGCCTTTATTCCGGTATCGCTTGGCAACGAAAAGACAAGCCACCGACCACACTGGTTTCTCATCAACCTTGGCAAGCAAGTCAGAGACGCGGAGACCGCAAAGGTGCTCGCGTGGCCCTACTGAACACCAACCCACTGGTTGGTCATGGAGATAGCCGATAATCCCGCGTACTTGCCCCGAACGAATACCCGACCTCAGGGCATGCTTGTTCGACTCGCCACGCTGGACTTCAAACTGGGCTCTCGGCAACCGCCAGCGCATGCACCAACACCCGTGACTGGCCCCCCGGTCACCAAACAGTCGCTGCAGGTCATCCCATCGGTCCATGGAAATAGGATGGCACTGCAATTCGAGAACCGAGTCCTCCGCAGTCATGTCTCTTTTGCCGGTCCCCGCTATCCATCCTTGGCGATGTCGAGTCTCCGTTCAATATCCGTTTGTTCGCTTTCCAGAAAATCCATCGTTAGTCGCGCCATATCGCGATAAAACGACAAGCCTGCAATTTTCGTTATCTCGGAGCAAAACGTCGGCACCCACTTTGCGAGGTGTTCGGCCATGAACTGGGACTGATAGGCAAGACTGTTCGCGGCACCGTCTGTGTCCCCTTGCTCCCAGGCAACGCTTTCTCTTCTAGTAAGCTCAGCCATGAGCTCCAACTCGACACTGACGTGATCAGGCATCCCACTGAACTCGTCGGCGTAATCGAAACCGAGGGCGTTCACGAACTTACGCACCGTCACGGTCTCAGGACCCCACAGGTATCCGCCTTGCGGCAGATGCACCGATTCATGGGGTGAGATGTGTTCACCCGGGCCCAGAAAGAGGGCTGCAAACTCCACCGCAAGATCGCGCAACACCTCCTCATCGGGGCCTTGTAACAGAGGGTCATCCAGTTTGATCCCGGCATCTGTCAACGTCTCGCGCAACTTCGGAGACCGAAGTTGCGCGAGAAAATGCTCTGACACCTCTTCCCGGAAAACAGCGGCGAGGAAGCCATAGAGGTTGCTCACCTCTATGGCCGTCCTCGCCAAACCATTGGAGGAACTGCCAACCGTCATTGCCGCGTTCGTCGCGACCAACGGTCCTTACACCCTGGTCACTCGCACCACCGTATCCATCCACCGCTGCTGGCCGTTGATGGGATCCGGCGAGTTGGGGATCACCCAGTTCGGGTGGACGCCGTTTTCGGTCCACCACTTCAACTTGAAGTCGCGATCGCCCCGCTCTTCGTCGGTAGACGGCGCGCGGCGGCCCGAGGCATAACGACCATATGCCCAGTGACCACAGTGGTGCGAGATCGCGACGACGCCGGGGATAATCGCCTCGGTCACCCGCGCCTTGGTGACCATCTCGCCGATTTCCGAGGTGACCTTGATCCGATCCCCGTCATAAATACCCCGGGCCTTGGCGGTGACGGGATTAATCCACGCCGGATTGTTGTGATACACCTCCGCCAGGTACTTGCAGTTCATGGTGCGCGAATGCGTTTGCGCCGCGTGCTTGTAGGTGGTCAGGACCAAGTCGTCCGGGCCCATCTTCTGGTGCTCAGGGATCGGTATCCAGGTTGGGAACGGGTTGTAGCCCTTCATCTTCAGCAGCGGCGACCAGAGCTCCAGGTAGCCCGACTTGTTGACCTTATCCGGGGCGAAGCCGGAAAAGACGCCGTGCGGCATCTTCTGGGCCACGTACTTCTTGTACGCGCCCTTGGTGGCCACATATCCCTTCTTCGCGTCCGCCTCGCTGGCCGGCTTCCAGTAGACACCGGAGGCCTTGTCGAGCACCACGCCCTTGGCCTTGTATACCGACTCCGAGACCGGGCGGTTGTAGACCTGCTGCTGCGGCTTGGCGTTCTTGTCGTGCCAGACACCGTGCTTTTTCATGTACTCGAATCCGCCGGCCTCCTTGACCCCAGGGGTGTTCTCGCACGCCATGCGCACAAAGTCCTCGTGCGACTTCGCCTTGCCCATGTCCACGCCGAGCCGTTTGGCCAGGTCGAAGACCACGTCGGAGAAATCGCGCGCCTCGCCTAACGGCTTGGTGAACGGCTGGCGGATGTAGAATTCGCCGATCTGCGCCGGGTCGACCATGTCCTCGGCGGTCCAGCGCTCGGTGAACGGCGTATCGGGCAGGATCAGATCGGCGTACATCGTCGAGTCGCCATAGAACGGGTCCACCGCGACCACGAACGGCATTAGCTTCTCGTCCTTGAGGATCTCGATACATTCGCCGACGTTGCCGTTGGCGTAGGCCGGCGTCCAGCAGTACTCAATGTACATGTCGGGCCGGCCGTTCCGACCGTCCTTGATCATCGGCAACACCATCTCGGCGACGTGGTGAGTCGGGTACGCGACCTGCCCCGGGAAGCCGTCGAAGATGTCGATCTTCTTGATCTTCTTCGCCTTCGGGATCTTTGGCCACTTCCAACCGGCGCCGACCGCCTTCATGCGCGTGCCCGGCTTGTCCATCTGACCGGTGACCGCGCACAGCAGCTGCGCCAGCCGCTCACCCTCGTTGCCGTTGTAGTGGGCGACTAGGCCTCGATAGGAAACCAGCACGGCCGGCTTGGTGGTCGCGAACTTGCGCGCCAGCGCGGTGATTTTGCTGGCCGGTACGCCGCTGAGCTTCTCGGCCCACGCCGGTGTGTAGTCCTTCACGCCCGCCTTGATTGCTGCGATCTTGGCCGGCACGTCGGCGTTGACGTCCTCGGTCACCCGGGTGTATTTGAGGAATTCCTCGCCGTCGCCCTTGTACAGCCCTTCGCTCATGACGACGTTGATCATCGCCGCGAGGACGGCGGCGTCGGTCCCCGGCTTGACCGGCACCCACTCCTTCGACTTTGCCGCAGTGTTCGACAACCGTACGTCGAAGGTGACCATCTCCACACCCTTTTCGGCCATCGCCCACAGCAGGCGATGCGCCGTCGGGATGTGGTTGGTGTGGGTCTCCAGGACATTGCTGCCGAAGTTCAGCACGAACTTGGTGTTGTCGAAGTCCCAGTTGTCGTAGTGACCGCCCCAAGTCAGCTCCTGCGAAGTCCACTTGCCACCCTCGCACAGCGCGGTGTGATTGCCGATGCTGCCGGTGCCGTAGGCCTTGAAGAAGCCGCCGATGGTCTTCGAGTGACTCGCCTTCATGCGTCCGTAGTGGAACGCGACCTTCTCCGGCGTGCCGGCGTCACGGTGTTTCTTCATCCGCGCCGCGATCATGTCCAGCGCCTCGTCCCACGAGATGCGCTTCCACTCACCGGAACCGCGCTCTCCGACGCGCTGCATCGGATACAGGATGCGGTCCGGGTCATAGGTGTGGTTGACCCCGCCCTGACCCTTGGCGCACATCACACCTTCGGTGCGGATCGAGTTTACGTTGGATTCGATCTTCACCAGCCGGCCGTCCTCGACGTAGCCCATGCTGGCGCAACGCGTCACGCACTGCCAGCACGCACTCGGAATGGCCTTGCGCGACTTACCGGTGGTCGGCGAGAAACCCTTGTTCCCCCATTGCGGCAGATCCTTTGCAGCTTGAACGTTGAGACAGGCCCCGCTGGCAACAGTAGTCGTAGCCGCAGCGCCGAGTTTCAGAAAATTACGACGATTTAACATGGCATACCTCCCCTAAGCCCAACGTTTGCTGGACAGCTCTCTGCGATGCGTGTCCAGACGGAAGTACTGATCGGCCTTCGGGTCCTTCTTCGCCTCGAGATAGTCCGCATCGATGTAGAAGACGCTTGGTTTGGTCTTCTTCTCGCGTAACAGTACTGTTGTTTCGTATTCTTCGACGAGCTTGGCGACTTCGCTGGTCGGGTCGTTGAGATCACCGAAGATTCGCGCCTTGCCTTGACAGGTGTTGACGCACGAGGGTTGCACTCCTTGCGAAATACGGTGCAGGCAGAAATCGCATTTGTCCGCAACCCCGTTGCCCTTGGTCTTGACCGGATCGCCCTTGAACGGATTCATGAAGCGCGCGTCGTAGGGACAAGCCTCCAGGCATTTGGCGCAACCGATACACAGGCTGTCGTCGACCACGACGATGCCGTCTTCTTCGCGCTTATAGGTGGCCTTCTTGGGTTCGGTGGGACACACGTCGACACACGGCGGCTCCGAGCACTGATTGCACAGGCGCGGTAGCATGCGGCGTTCGACATTCGGGTATTTGCCTACTTCGACGTGTTCAACCCAGGAGCGTACCGATCCCAGGGGGACTTCGAACTCCGACTTGCAGGCGATGCTACACGCCTGGCATCCGGAACAGCGCCGCGTATCGATGACCATGGCGTAGCGCACTTCCTGCTTGCCGTGCTTGGCGGCACGCGCGGCCATCGGCGCGGCGGCAACCACGGTGGCGCCCGCCGTCGCCGCCCCGACGCGTTTTAACATCTGCCGACGAGTCATCGTCGGCGTAGAGACTGTCGTCATACCTAAATCCTCCTGTTTTTGAAATTTCATCGCCAGTTGCGTTAGATTTGCCCCATCTCAACCGGCGAGAACTGGACGAATAGCAACGGTCACATGATCTCCTTGCAATATCTGAACCAGTTTATTTTCTTATTAAAAATCAAATAGATAAGGAGGTACCGCTGAATTTAACCAAACCTTTTGTTACCGGCCAGTAACGTCGGGAGTCGCGGTTTTGCCAATCCGTTACCACTTCGTAACTGGTGCGTCCGTGGGCAGAATTCCGCAAATCCCAAGTAATAAGGGCAAGATGAACAGTACTTCTCAGAGAAACCACCACCAGGTGGCTACTAGCAAAGGTATTACGGTTTCGACCGCTGAGCGGTGCTCGACGCGCGTTGTCCACGGAGGTGGGCAAAGCCCGCTTTGGCGGGCCCATCGTTGATCTTGACCGCCAGATCGATCTGGCGCACCGAGCGCTGCGTGCCGATCAACCGTTCGATCAAGTCCAGATGGTCGCGGTAGGCCCGAGCCGTCCGTTCTATATTCTCCAGAGCGGTGCGATCCTCCCTGAACAGGTGTGTAATCTCCTGTACGGCCTTGTCGTAGGCGGCTGTATCACTCGGATCCACTGTGCCCTTAGCAGTAACCAGCTTCTCCGCGGCGGTCTGCGGATCTGTCACCTCCGGTTGGCCGAGTAGGTTTGCCACCAGCGCTTCCACCGCCAGCAGGTTCTGCAGGGCCTCGGTGTGATATTTTTCACGCCCGCGCAGCACATAGTTCTTGAAGTTGTGAATCCCCTTGCCGTAACCAAATTGAAATTCGATCTCCTCTAAATCCGTCCACGACCATCTTGCGCGCAGGGTATCCAATCCCTGCACGGCAGCGGTGTCGTCGATGATCACCACGCGGTCAATATCTTCAACTCGCCATTTTTTCTTGCGCAGATCGGCAATCCAATCCAGGGTCGTGGCGTAGGATTCCACCACCACCTTAACCGCCTTGAGCGCCTGTTGCTCTGCGGCGCTCAATTGTTCGCCGCGCTCAAGGCCGGCGATCACGTCTAAGATGCGAGTGAAGTCCGCACGCGCTGCGGTGCGGTACTCCTCCCTATCCCGCAGCACGTAATTCTTGAAGTTGTGGATCCCGCCACCGTAACCCATCAGGCGTACAATTTGGGCCAGCTCATCGCGTACCTCAGCGGCCTGCAGAGAAATAGCGGGTACCAGCGCCAGCCACGCGAAAACAATCGAAACACCAAAACGGATTTTCATCTACGCCCTTCGAATCGGCAAGCACGAAACGCAATCATGCGTGTCATCCACACGGGTTCAGGTTGACTTGATCTTGGTGACCCGTACCACGGTGTCCATCCAACGTTGTTGCCCATTGATCGGGTCCGGCGAATTGGGGATCACCCAATTGGGATGCACTCCGTTGCGGTTCCACCATCGCGTATCGCGATCTGGGATATCATCTACCCCCTCGGGCGCGCGTTTGCCCGAGGCAAAACGCCCGTACTGCCAGTGCCCGCAGTGGTGGGAGATAGCGATGACTCCCGGGACCACGCCCGGTGTTACCTGTACTGCGGTTTCGATCTCACCAATTTCAGAACTCACTTTTACCGTGTCTCCCTCACGGAGAGCCAAGGCCTGTGCGGTGCCGGGGTTAATCCATGCCGGGTTGTCGTGATACAGCTCGGCCAGCCAGCGGCAGTTCATGGTACGCGAATGCGTCTGTACGTTGACCTTGTATGTCGTCAACACCAGCTGATCCGGCGCCAGGTCGGCATGCTCGGGGATGGCCATGTAGGTAGGCATCGGCGGCAGCCCTCGTTCTTCCATCAAGGATGAATAGATCTCGAAGTACCCGGACTTGTTGACCTTGTCCGGCGGAAAACCCACATAGACCAGGTCACCGAATTGTTGTGCGACGTAACCGCGGTAGGCCTTTTTGGTATGTGTGTAACCTTGCGCCTCGGCCACCTCGCGACTGCCGACACCGGCCGCCTTCCAGTCCCAGTAAACCCCGGTTGTATCGTCAAAGATGATCGTCTCCTTGTTCAGCTCCTTGTCCTTGACGTCCTGTCGGTATGTGAAGTATTGCGGTTTGTCGCGTTTATTGTGCCACACACCCTTTTTTCTCATCCCGCGGAAACCGCGCGCCTTCTTTTTCACGATCTTGGTCTTCTTGCAGGATTTTTCCACGAAGTCTTCCATTGACTTGGCGCCGATTTTCAATCCCAACTTCTTGGCGAGGTCACAGCACACATCGGCAAAATTTCTGGATTCACCCATCGGCGCTACAAGCGGTTGACGGATGTAAAACTCCGGAATTTGGGTCGGCGATACCATATCTTCCCAGTCCCACCGTTCCAGATAGGTGGTGTCCGGGAGGATCATATCCGCCAAGGCCGCCGACTCATCGTAGAACGGATTTACACATACCGTGAACGGCAGCAGCGACTCATCCTTCAAAACTTCTTCGTTACCCTTGCAGTCCCCGTTTGCATACACCGGTGCGTAGCAGTACCACAGGTACACCTCGGGACGCCCGGCGCTGCCTTCTTTGATCCGCTCGAATACCTGGTGGCTCACATGATGCGTCGGAAACGCAATCTGCCCCGCGATGCCATCCAGGAGATCGAGCTTTCTCGTCTTGGGGGTCTTCTTGGGTTTGGGATAATTCCAACTCGCGCCCACCGCCTTGCAGCGACCGCCGGGGTTATCGATGTTCCCGGTAATGGCCGCAAGCATCTGAATCGCCCGCTCGGTCTCGTTGCCATTGTAATGGGCCACAGCGCCCCGGTAACTGATCACACAGGCGGGGCGCCGGGTCGCGAACTCACGCGCAACCTCGACGATGCGGTACGCCGGTACGCCGCTGATCTCGGAGGCCCACTCAGGCGTATACTCCTTGACGTGTCGTTTCAATGCCTCAATCTTGTCGTCGACGGAAGCGCGGTAATCGGCGGTGACCTTGCAGAACTCGAGGAACGGCACGCCCGCTTCGTACAGCCCCTCACGCATAATCACGTGGCACATCGCCAATACCACCGCCAGGTCCGTGCCGGGCCGGATCGGTACCCACTCCGTTGATTTCGCAGCCGTGTTGGAAAGGCGCACGTCGAAAGTCACGAGACGCACGCTGCGGTCCACCATCGCCGTGATTAAGCGCTGGGCGGTGGAGATATGATTAGTGTGGGTTTCGAAGATGTTACTGCCGAAGTTGAGAACAAACTGCGTGTTATCGAAGTCCCAGTTGTCATAGTGGCTCCCCCAAGTCAGTTCCTGGGCGGTCCACTTTCCCCCTTCACAAAGGCTGGTGTGATTGCCGATGGTTCCCGTGCCGTAGGCCGCCAGAAAATTGTGCACCAGCTTGCTGGTGCCGCCTTTCATACGTCCATAATGGAACATGAACTTCTCGGGTTCTCCGGCATCGCGCAAGCGCTTCAGGTGTTCGGCCAGTTCACCCAGTGCCTCATCCCAACTGATGCGCTTCCACTTGCCCTCGCCGCGCTCGCCGGTACGCCGCATGGGATGGAGGATGCGATCGGGATCATAGACTTGATTGATGCCCGCCTGTGATTTAGCGCAGATCTTGCCGAGCGAGCGGATCGAGTTGGGTTGTCCTTCGATCTTCGTCAACACCCCGTCTTCGGTGAATCCGATAATCGGACAGCGCGATACGCACTGCCAGCAAGCGCTCGGCACGGCCTCCTTCTCGGTGCCGCGCAGATACGAGTAGTCCTTGCCGCCCTCATCGAAGTACTGGCGTGCGCCGCTTTCAGAACTGGCCTTGGACTGAGTCTCAGTAGCGGCTAACGCGGTTTTCAGCGGAGACGCGGCAGTGGCCGCGGCAACTGTCGCGCCGATGCGTAGAAAATGTCGCCGATTCACCATCGCTACGTCCTCAGATACCGATTGGCCCGGTGATCTGGCCGCCCACCACGATCACGTAGCGGAGCATCAGGCCTCCGAAAAGAATGGCGATGGGTGCGGAGACGTTGATCACGTAGGGCCATTCGAATTCGTGCCCCAGCACCGCCGTACGGAGCAGATAGAAACCCTCGATGAAGGCGGGCATCAACAGTCCCACGAGGATGACGCCGACCCAGAAGGTAGTCGCCATTTCGCCTCCCGGCAGCAGCGTCTGTACCGCGAAGTTCGCGGAGTTGATTGTCATGTGCGCGAACATGAAGAACAGCCCGATGACCACCAGCTCGGCGATGATCAGCAGCACCTTCATGCTCACCAGGTAATACTCGGTGACGCGGAAGGCGGGATCCTCGCGTCGGACTGCGCCTCGGACTGCGCCTGGCTTGCGGAACATGAAGCGCTGTACCAATATGATCGCCGACAATCCGGTGGAGATCGCGGAGACGGTGAACAGCAACCACAGCACCGGGGTGTGCCACAGCGGGCGCGCCGGCACCGCCGCCAGCAGGATCGCGGTGTAGATCGCCATGGCGATTGCAAGCGGCACACAGATTGAGGCCATCGGTGCGCGTAGGCGCTCGCCACGCGCCTCCAGCCGTTCACCCCATTCACCGCGCAGCAGCGACTTCCAGGGAATGAAGGTGAGCGCGTAGACGGTGGCGAAAATGCAGAACAGCAGGATGAACCAGCTGCCCCAGTTCATGGGCGAGGGGTTGAGCGCCAGGAACCAGAAATTGCTGGTGAAAAGGTTGAGCGCGCGGAATGGCCGGCCGAGCTCGTAGATCAGCAGCCCGGTGCCGATAATGACCGGCAACGGGCCGATGAACGCACCGAGGCGGGCAATCAACGCCGCCCGGTGGCGGAACTCACCCGCCGGGCCCCACAGGACCACGATGCCGCTCACCGCCAGCGCGCCCGCCCCCAGACCTGCCAGGAACAAATACACGATCATCGGCCAGTTCCACATGAGATGCTGTTCCATGATCAGGTTCTCTTCGGCGAATTCGCCTTGTTGGTCGTGACCCGCACGTACTGGCCGGGCTTTTTGGTGTTCTCGTCGGTGGTATCCAACCCGATGTAATAGACGTTGGGCTGGGTGCCGTAGGTCTCGCGAATCACCGACACGGGATTTCTAGCGATGAGCTTGTGTATCTCACTGTTGGGATCATTGACGTCGCCGAAGATGCGCGCACGCCCCTGACAGGTATTCACGCACGACGGAACCAGTCCCTTGGAGACCCGGTGTATGCACATGTCGCACTTATCGGCGAAACGCGTCACCGGGTTCAGGAACCGCATGTCATAGGGACAGGCATGGGCGCAGTATAGGCAGCCGATGCACACCCCCTGGTCGATGACAATCAGGCCGTCCTGGGGACGCTCATAGGTGGCCCCGGTTGGGCACACCCGCACGCAGTGCGGCTCCGAGCAGTGGTTGCACAAGCGCGGCAGGAAGCTGCGCCCCGCATTGGGATAGAGCCCTTTCTCCACGTACTCCACCCAGCTTCGCGAGACCCCCATTGGCACATCCGCTTCGGCCTTACAGGCCACTGTGCACGCCTGGCATCCGATGCAGCGCCGAAGATCGATGAGCATGCCGTACTGGACCTTGTTCTTTTTCCCGCTATCGGTAGCCGGATTGGTCGCAGCCGCGTGCATCGCCCCGCCCGCGACACCCGCGGTGGCCACCGCTGCCGCCCCTTGGCTTACCGTTTTCAGGAACTTCCGCCGGCTGACCTGGCTATCGCTGCTGTCACTCACTACGGGCTCCTTCACCTTCGCCTCAATCAACTGACCGGTTTTTGTTTCGCGGCAGAGGCCGCCGCCTCTTGCTGCTTGAATATGCCTTCGCGCACATCAACCGCGCGGTGCTTTTCGTTGTAATGACACTCGATACAGGTCTGCTTGTCTTCGAGCGCTTTCTTATGGGCGTTTTTGCCGCGCTCGCGCTTGGGTTCGATCTCTTCCTCGATATGGCACAGTCGACAAGTGGGACTGTCATATTCAAACAACCGATCTCGAACCCGATACGCGGCCGCCTGCCGGGGCGGCAGCCACGCTCCGGCGCGTTCCGCGTTGCGGTGACGAAAATGCCCGAACAAATCGGTGAAGCTGGCGAAGTGCGTATACGCGTAGACGGCATTGATGAAACCGGTGGGCAGGTGGCAGTCCACACACACGGCCTGCTTGTCCGCATACCCTTCGGTAGTGGATAACGGGTGATGCTTGGAATAAGAGAGCCGGACTTCAGCGTGATACTCGCGATCAACATGGCAATAAGAGCAGGCGTCATCTTGGGCCACGAAGTCGCGGGTCACCGGTTCGAAGCCTAGAACCAGGAATATCACGGGAACAACGACAACCCCAATGATCGCGATTTTTCGATTTAGCGACTCGCGCGACACTGGCATGATCTCACGATGAGCGCCGCATCAATTGAGTGTGGTCGCCTGGATGTCGGCCTTGCCGGGGCCGATGCTCAGGCTAACCGGAAACGAAACATGGTGAGCACGCTTGCCGGCCGCGTCATCGTGAATCGAAAAGCTGAAGATATAATTACCGCCCACCTTCAGCACCTTGTCATCCAGCGGATGGCCGGTATCCAGCTTGCGCCGCATGACGACGGTGTATTTCCCATCCGCAAAGACTCCCTTGGCGTAATCGATATCCGCCGCGGAACCCTTGGCGGAACCGGTGTCCAAGACGTGCGCCGGCAGCATATCGCCTTCCTTGACCTTGCCGGCGTCAAAGGGCACTGTGTTCTGACCGACGATCAGGTGTTTCGGCTTCGACGGGTCGGCAAGATCCGCCTCGGTGAGGGCGGAGAAGCCCACCTTGCCTTCGTCGAACATGTATTTGGGCCCCTGGCGCATCTCACCGTTGGGCCATAGCGCGCTGGTGCCCTCGTCGATTTTCTTTATGTCCAGGACATTGAAATCCGCGGCCACGCCGGCGGGGTTGGTCATCGAGGCATCCCAGATGATGAGATCCAGAAACGCCCCTTCTTTGCGCAGGGCCATGAGTTCGTCCTCCGACTTGACCGCCGCCCATTCGGTGCCCTCAGTTCGCGAACCGGGAAGGTATTTGCGCACCAGGTAATTGGTGATCGGGATCCCGATACTATGGTAAAGCTGGCTGATCACCGGGTGTTCGCCGACCTCGTCCTCATCGGCCTGCTCGGCCATGCCCACCATCGAATCGTGACAGGTCATCCAACAGCCCTGCTCAGGGTAGAACTCGACCGCGGCGTCACCGATCATGATGCCCAATCGATCCGGATAGATCGCCGGTTCACCCTCATCGATGACCGCCTCATGCTGCCGATGGTTGCCCCACCAGACCCATTCCGAGCCGTCAAAACGCATCAGATTGCCGACGTTCCCCGGACCGTCGCCGTCCGCCTTCCAACTGAAGCGCATGTACAGGTATTGGTCGTCGTGCGCCGCCTGGACCGACAAGCGTTTGTAACCGGACTTGTCCTCGATCGGATCGGGCTCCAGGCGATTCTCCACCACCAGGATCCCGCCGAGGGATTTCTGTTCGCCCTCGTGGCAGCGCAAACAGGCCTCACCGGCTTTGGTTTCTTCAACGGCTTTTTTGTGTTCCTTGGCGCGCAGCCACTGATAGCTCGACTGACCGGGATAGTATAGGCGGGGTTTGTTGACCGGCACCTTGGACCAGTCTATGGACTCCACATCAACCGCCAGCGCCGCCAGACTCGTTGTCATGAGCACTCCTAGTACGGTCAATAAACTCGCACTCAAAACGCAATGCTTTGTTATGGAATCAACCTTCAAAATGCATGACATGACCAACCCTCCTTCACCTCTAATAATGTATATTGTTGTTACCCAAGTGCTATACGACTCACCACTTTTGTTCCAACGGCAAACGTACCGTCATCGAAGACAACGCGCGCTCTAGCGGGTGATGACGCCCAATCGGATGATCGTCGTACCGCGACGGTTGCCGGTTTCGGCGCACCACTGAGTCCTGAACTCAATAGCCCGTCATGTCCAGTACAAATTACCCTTGCAATTCTTTAACCAACTTTGAGTGGGTTTAAATATTTTTTGATATATCAACGAGTTGCGTGCACGAACGCAATCCCGGTCCAGGTGGCGCGTTACCGACACGTAACTCCGGATGTGGGATCTGGGAAATCGCATGTTACCGAACGGTAACGGCTGTTTATTGACGAGAATAAAAAATCCTAATCTGCCCCCGACGGCGTCATTTCAGCGGCAGGGTCTGCACGTAAGCGAGGACATCGACGTGGTCTTGCGTGGTGAAGGCAAGCATAGACACCATATCCACTTCCGGCTGGCCCATGCGGATCTTGTGCAGCGTCCGCCATGGATTTCGGTTCGCGACCGTACCCACGAACGCCGGTTCCTCGGTGGTACTAAAGTTCAGGAATTTGCCGTCTACGCCATGACATCCGGCGCAGATTGTATGGTAGATTCGCGCGCCTCTAGCATGGTCACCGCTGGCCTTGCGGGTCTTGCGATCGATGTATCGGTCCATGTCTATCTGGCCGTCGGCGATAAAGTATGCCAAGGCCGTCATGGCCCCTTCGGGAATCCGCCCGCCAAAGCGGTGAGCGTCGTCTTTCAGGACGGCGACGATCGACCCCAAACTGGCATAAGTCATATTGCGTATTCCCGTTATTCCCTGGCGTTGCCGGTCTTCTGCGTCCCCCCCCCAGTCGCCTTTGTAGTCCCAACCGTGGCACGCAGGACAGCGCCAACTGGTGGCACCCTGCTCACCGACGCCGGTATACCCAGGATGCGTATCCGTCGGCGCCGGCGTCCCGAGATGCACGTACCAGTTGTCGTATAACAGCCCGCCCTGGTTTATAAACCGCAGATGCCCGATGTCGTGCTCTGCACGGGCATTCAGCGATCCGAAAACACTGAGTGCCGCTAACATGATAACGGACGTAACGAGAAGTGGCGCTACCCGGTGGAGATAATTGCGCATGTTGTGCTCCTTATGGATCCAGCTTCATACCGTCTAACGGAATATTTAATAAGAGATTTGTTGATCGTTCTCAGCTATTGCATCAATGCTTGCCCACGAAGTGACTACCCTCCTCTTACAACAACAAATCGGTTTGGAAATATCAACACCCGGTGACGCATGCGTTTGGGCATATGGCTACTCACCGCCCCGATTAAAAGTATGATCACCAGCAACGGCACGCGCGCCTCCCAGAACACCGGGATTAACAGCAGCAAAACAACCTTAGCGATCACTGCAATGCCCCTCGCTTCGCACAGCACCGCGACACTGGCATGCAGGTCCGTAGCCAACAAGAGTATTCCTGTTATTACCGACCACCACAGCCATGGCATTAACGCAGCCGTCGGCTGGTTGAAGATATAGCCACCCACCAATGTGCCGGTAGCAAAAATATGAGCTGAACGCAGTAAAATTCGCACTGTGCGCCGGTATGGAAAATCACGCGGCTGGGCGGAACGGAACGAACAACACGCGTCATTGGGATTTCGGCGGGTTTGGCTTGTATGTTGCATTGTATTCACATCGTACGTCTCACTGTGCAGGTTCGATTATCGTGGTGATCAACCAAGGCACCCTACCGCACACTCTATTTATTTATACAACCAGTTCATAGCGACGTAGGACGGTGCACGCCACGCGTCAAAAACCGACCTACAAACAGAACTACGTAGCAATAATCGAACCAGCAGCCAGGCTTCGCACGCGCATCCAGGGAATTCATAGCAATAGTGGCTTATCGCCCACGACGGCTTAACCAATAACCGTTACAGACCCGTAACCTGGAAACTTGGAAAATCCCAACAGAGTTACCAACCGGTAACATCGACAATCCGTATGCATCCGCTCAAAGCGATAGTCCGTCACTGTCTTTGCTGCGCAAAACCGGACGTGACATGCGGCGTAGAAGATGGCCCACTTCTTGCGTCAAGATTTCCCGGGTCTTTGAACGAAGGGTCGGGCATGAACAAGAACCTGATGGATTCTTTTGGACGGCGAATTGATTATCTGCGCCTATCGGTGACCGATCGTTGTGATCTTCGCTGCACGTACTGCATGCCGAGGGGGTTCAAAGGATTTGCAGAACCCGAGAACTGGTTGACATTCGATGAGATCGAGCGGTTGGTCCGCATTTTTGCGGCGCTGGGAGTCAACAAGGTACGTTTGACCGGTGGCGAACCGCTACTGCGCCGCGGGCTGCCGCGACTAGCAGCTCGATTGAGCAGCATCGACGGCATCAACGATCTTTCGCTCAGCACCAATGGCACCCAGCTCGCTCGCCACGCAGCCTCGTTGAGAAAGGCCGGGGTGGGGCGCGTCAATGTCAGTCTTGACAGCCTAGACAGATCGCGTTTTCAACGCATTGCGGGACGCGATGCCCTGCCGCATATCCTCGAGGGCTTGCAACAGGCCAAAGCGGCGCGTTTCGAGCTCATCAAAATCAATATGGTCGCGATGCGCGGTGTCAATGATGATGAAATCGACGATATGGTCATATTCTGCATGGAACATGGCTTCACATTAAGGTTGATAGAGGCCATGCCCATGGGCGATACCGGCCGCAGTGTAAAGTATCTCGATTTGCAGCCCGTCAGGCGCCGCCTGCAGGCGCGATTTGGTCTGGTGGACGGCGTTATGCCCGGGGGCGGCCCGGCACGCTATCTACAAACCACCGATGGTCAATTCAAGGTGGGTTTTATCACCCCCATTTCGCAACACTTTTGTACCACGTGTAATCGCGTCCGCCTGGCGGTAGATGGCACGCTTCACCTGTGTCTGGGGCAGGAACACCAGTATCGATTACAAGCTCTGTTACGCGGCGGCGCCACAAATATAGTACTGCAACGAGCGGTGTGCGCCGCCATCGCGGCCAAGCCTGAACGTCATGATTTTCGCAATCGCCCCCAAAAGAATGTGCGTTTTATGTCTTCGCTGGGGGGTTAACCCCAGCAGCGCCGGTTTAAATCACTGACCCGGGAACGGGGTAATTAGAAGAGCGCTTCCACTTCCGTACCACTACTCGCATTACCCAACGGTAACATGTTTCCAAATGGTGACTTAGCGATAGTTACCGTTTCGTAATACGTCTGCAAACTGTCGAAGATTAGGGATGACTTTGACTTTCGCACGCTTTTGTATTGGGCTGATCTTGTTGTTCCACCTAACGAAAACACTAGCCACGTTTCCCTTCAGTAACAGTCTTATTCCAGCGAGGCGCAGAAAAAGGCTTTGCATCTACGATTTTCGCTTCACTAGAAAGTGGCACAGTTATTGTTTACGTAACTTGGGGAGGTATGCGGACCGCACAGGACTGCAGTTTGTTGTATGCCTTATACCTAACACAATGGGAGACTAAAACAATGCGTAAACGCATAATTACTTCATTTGCTGTTTCTCTGGTTGCCGCTTTGTTGGCAACCCAAGGGGCTTACGGTCTAAATCTCGACATTTCGGGTGTCGGCCACGTGTCTGTGGATCGCGCCGACAATGGCGTCGAAAGCAGCACGTACGTGGCCAGTAACTCTTCCCGTCTTGGGGTCAGTGGCGATCAAGACCTGGTTGAAGGATTGCTTGCTGTATTTCAGTATGAAACAGGCGTAGATCTCACCGGACGGGGTGAGAACGACGGTAATGGCGGGGCTAGCTCTAGTGGACAACTGTTCACCCGAACCCGGGACGCCTTCGTCGGCCTGTCGGGCGGCTTCGGCAAGCTGATCCTGGGCCGGCTGGGCGGTTTGAATCAGTGGGTCTACGACTACAACCTGTTTGGTGACCAGGTCGGCGACCTTGGCAACATCTGGGGCGGTACCGGTCTATTCGGTCGCGTCGATAATACCATCCAATACTCAACCCCCGACATCAGCGGATTCAAAGCGGCACTTACGTATGCCCCCGAGGAAGGCGTCGACGACTCTAAGGTCTACGTGGTCAAGGCGGACTATGGCACCGGCGGCGTAAAGGTCGGTGGCGCCTATATGAGCCAGGGGACCGGTATGCCTGATGAGCACACCGCATTCGCCCTCACCGGGAGTTATAGCGCCGGCAATTTCAGTGTTGGCGGTGGTTATCAGGATGAATCGGATATCGGTGGTGTATCGGGCAACGACCGTGATGGTTTCACCATTGGCGCGAGCTTCAACATCGGCAATGGGGCGTTAAAGGGCCAATACACCAAGACAAGCGGGACCGGTAGCGAATCCGATGCGGACCAATTTGCCATCGGTTACGACCATCACATCAACGACAGCGCGACCGTTTACATCGCGTACGCAAAAACCAAAAACGATGATACCGTCACCTTCAGTGCGAATGATTACGGCCACGGTGACAATGTCGGTGCCGGGGCGCCTGGCGCCGATCCCAACGCCGTCTCCCTAGGCTTCGTGTACAAATTTAAGGCCAGGGTTTGGCCCCGATAACAAAGAGAGGACTGGATTGACTTGCCAGCTTAGGAGCGGTGGGCGGCGGTTGGTGGATGTGTTTGAGGCTCACGCATATCCCTCGGCGCCACGCTCCTTTCTGCGGAGTGGTTCGCAATAACCCAAAAGTACCGGTCTCAACGGTCCCAATTTATCTTCCATTATCGCCCCGAGAATTCATAATTCTCGGGGCGATCGTTTTCGACCACCACGGCTGCTCGGGGTTGGCTGCGGGCACGGACGACCAGTTTTGATACTTCCCCGCCCAGGTTGTGTATTATCTTCATCTTATGTCGTTTTTGAATTGGCGTGACGAGTTTACAGTCGATGTGTCCTGGTTGGATGAGGAACACGGAAAAATGTTCGATTTGCTGAACGAAATTCACGCCAGCGTCCAAGCTGGAGAAAAACACTTCCGGCTGCATTATCTGCTGGATCGCCTGGTCTCCTGCACAGAATCACATTTCGCGGAGGAAGAAAGAAAAATGCTGCAGCTTGGCTACCCCAATTATGAAAACCACCGCTTGCAGCACAAAGTCCTGCTCAACGAGATCCGACTTCTGCAGACCGCGTACCGGGAAGATTATGTATCGCTCTCGTCAGAGGCATTAGCACATATGAAGTCCTGGTTGACGAACCATATCGCGGATATGGACGCTCATCTGGCACAGTTCGTGAAACGACTGCAAGACAACGACCCCAATAGCAACGATCCAGAGGATCTCTAACGAGCATTCTCAATAAAGAACGGTACACGGACACGTAAGTAGGGTTATCAATGAGAGCCATCAATCCGAGGAGGTAACATGAGGAGAAACACAATGGTCGCACTTGCATGGGCCATCCTTACCGCCGCGTCTCCTTTGGGTATCACGGCCGAGGTGGATGACCTGCCGCGCGTCGTGCAAAAGATGGTCGCACCGCCGTTCGTTCCTGAACACGACCAATTAGTCACTGGCGGCCCCAAGGTGGTCCAGGTGCGGCTGGTTATCGAG
>CAMYMN010000045.1:31505-42726 GCA_947259395.1 uncultured Gammaproteobacteria bacterium
TGGGTGGCGCCGAGTTCACCAGGGTTGGGCCGGGTGAGGAGGCGGTACTCCGTTTCAAGGCGACCCGGCCAGGCGTGTTCGTCTACATCTGCTGCGCACCCGGTGGGGTTCAGGGCTGCAGCGCCCCCGGCGGCGTCATGACCCCATGGCACGTCATCTCCGGGATGAACGGCGCGATCATGGTGCTCCCACGCGCCGGACTGACCGATCAAAACCGCAATCCCATCCGTTACGACCGCGCCTACTTCATTGGCGAGCAGGATTTTTACGTGTACCGCGAACCTTCGGGCGAGTACCGCACCTACGAGACCGCGGTGCATGCGCTGAGCGATATTGTGAACACCATGCTCGGACAAAATCCCAGCCATGTGGTCTTCAATGGCGCGGCGGACGCCCTGGTCGGGCGCAATGCCCTCAAGGCCAAGGTCGGAGAGACCGTACTCATTGTCCACGCCCAAGCAAACCGCGACACCCGGCCGCGCCTGATTGGCGGGCACGCAGATTTCGTGTGGCCCTACGGCTCGTTCAACAATCCCCCGCTGACCGACGTCGAGACCTGGTTCCTGCCGGGAGGCTCCGCGGGTGCGATGGTCTACACCTTCAAACAACCCGGGCTGTATGCTTATGTGAACCATAACTTGATCGAGTCGTCACTCAAGGGGGCAGTAGCGCAGATAAAAGTCGAGGGCGACTGGAACGATGACCTGATGCATCAGGTGAAGCCACCGGGGCCTATCTCGAAGTAGGATTCCCGGCAACCGAAGCCATTCAGCGACGGGAAGCACTCGGCATAACAATGATTCGATCCCCTAGATTGCTCACCTGTGGAGAGCCGACATGAGATACCGCGTCCACCTCTGGTTTGTCTTGTTCATGGCCGCATGGATGCTGCCTTTCCACGGCCTCCAGGCCGCCGGTGCGCAACAGGATGTCGCACTGATAATACGCCTGATGGGATACGACGGCGGCATCCACAACTTCAAGAACTATGTCCTGCGCGGAAGGCAAGAGTACTACACGGCTGCGCGGGAAAACTTCGCGCAGATTCTTGAGATCATCCCCCGACTCAAAGACAGAGCGGAGCTAAATCCCAAGGACCAAGCGGCCCTGGACATCGTCACGGCGGTGGTGGAATCCTACAATACGACCCTTGATCGGCTCGCGGGGCTGCGGGCAAAGGGATGGCGCACCCAAGACATCGACCGCACGGTGATCATCGATGACACCCCAGCCAAGGCGGCGCTGGATGCCCTGCGTGCCAAATGGTCCTGGAGCGACTTTGAAGAAATGGAGTTCCAGCTCGGTTACGGCAGGGCAATCCATAACTTCAAGAACTACCTCCTGCGAGGTCAGGAACGGTACCACACCGATGCGCTGCAAAATCTGCTCGCCGTGGATGCCCTCACCGCGCGCCAATTCAGCCTTCCCGAGTTCGCCCATCCACAGTCGGCAGCGCAAACAGCTGTCGATCGCGAGGGCAAGATCACGCGCCAAGACCAACATGCCTATGACCGGGCAGTGCGAGACACAGAAAACCGCTTCCGCCAGGATCGGGCGGCTCTGGAAGCAGTGCAGCGGGTTGCTCGATCCTACCGCGATTATCTGCAGCTGATAAATAAACTGATTGCGGCGCAACGCCCGGTGCAGCAGATCGATCAGGCGATCAAGATATACGACACTCCGGCCAAACAAGGGCTTGCGCGCCTGCGTCAAGCGGGGGCATATCTGTACTCGCCGGCGACCCGCAGCTTCGCGGACTAACCCTACGTGACGTAACCTGAAACGCATACGGCCTCGATGCGACGGCCGCTCCCCGATGGCGTCGGCGCTCAAGTGCCGATGAGTTTCCCGCGTAAGTTGTATTTGATCACGCGCGTTTTGCTGAATCTTAGCGCCAAGTTTGAGATGATGCCTTCCATGTCATCGGAGCAGCCGATGATAGCGCTGTTTAGGGTGTTAGGCCCATTGATTGATAAGCTCCGCCTCTGGTACAAAATTCCCACGAATCCTATCTCGCCCGCATATTTCACCAGTCGGCCACCGGCCTTGAGGTAACTGATTGAAAAACGGTTGGTATATATCGAATCTAGAACACGTGGCTCAGGTACGTTTTGTATACGGCCGGTGTCCTATCCGGGCTAGACGTTCACATTCAATGCTCGTGTTTCTGTTTTTATTGGCGTTATGCCTGCCGGCCCCGGTGTGGGCACAGGGGGCAGTGATTATCAGCCACGCAATCGCGATGCATGGTGAACCAAAGTACCCGGCAGGATTTACCCACTTTGCGTACGTCAATCCCGACGCGCCCAGAGGCGGCACCATCCGCGTCGCCGATCAAGGTACATTCGATAGCTTTCACGGATTCATCCCCAAGGGCAACGCAGCGGCCACCGGATCGGTGGAGACACTGCTGACCTCCAGCGCCGACGAGCCGTTTACCGAGTATGGACTCATCGCCGAGACCATCGAGTACCCTGAGGATCGTTCCTGGGTCATCTTCAACCTGCGCCGCGAGGCGCGCTGGCATGACGGCCAACCGATCACCGCCGACGATGTCGTGTGGTCGTTCGAGACCCTCACCACCAAAGGGCTGCCCCAATACCGGTTTTACTACGCCAGTGTCGCCGGCGTGCAGAAGCTGGGACCGCGGCGGGTCAGGTTCACCTTCGCCGAAAAGGGCAACCGCGAGTTGCCGCTGATCGTCGGGCAACTGCCGATCCTGCCCAAACACTATTGGGCCACTAGGGACTTTGCCAAGACCACCCTCGAGCCGCCGTTGGGCAGCGGCCCCTACCGCATCGCCGAATTCGAGGCCGCGCGTTATTACGTGCGCGAGCGCGTCAAGGACTACTGGGGGAAAGACCTGCCGGTCAATGTCGGCCTCAATAATTTTGACCGCATCCGCGTCGACTACTACCGCGACGACACCGCCATCCGGCTGGCGCTCAAGTCCGGCGGCATCGATTTCCGCGAAGAGAACCAAGCCAAGGCGTGGGCGCTCGACTACGACGTGCCCGCGGTGAAAAAGGGCTGGTTGAACAAACAACTCATCCGTCATCAAATGCCTACCGGCATGCAGGCGTTCGTGTTGAATACCCGGCGTGCGGTGTTTTCTAATAATAAGGTGCGCGAAGCCCTGGGCTACGCATTTGATTTCGAATGGACCAACACCAACCTTTTTTTCAGTCAATACACCCGCACCGAGAGCTACTTCTCCAATTCCGAGCTCGCGTCTAGTGGAATCCCCGAGGGCGAGGAACTAGCGATCTTGGAACGCTATCGTGATCGACTGCCGGCACGCGTGTTCAGGACGCCGTACCGGGCTCCGGCCACCGACGGCAGCGGCTGGCCGCGGGCCAATCTGCGCCGCGCCTTCGCGCTGCTGAAAGAGGCGGGATGGATCGTGCGTGACCTCAAGCTCGTCAATCGCGACACCGGTGAGCGGATGCGTTTCGAAATTCTGCTGGTGAGCCCGGCCTTCGAACGCATCGTCCTGCCGTTCGTGAGAAACCTGAAACGGCTCGGCATCGACGCCCGCGTGCGGCTGGTGGACCAAACCCAATACATCAACCGCCTGCGCAGCTTCGACTATGACATGTTCATCTTCACCTGGGGGCAGTCCGAGTCGCCCGGCAATGAGCAGCGCAATTTCTGGAGCTCGGCAGCCGCCGACAATCCCAGCAGCCGCAACTTCGCCGGCATCCGCAACCCGGTCATCGACGAGCTCATCGAACTGGTGATCGCGGCACCCACCCGGGAGAGCCTGGTGGCCCGCACCCGGGCCCTCGATCGCGTGCTGCTGGCGGGCTTTTACGTGATCCCACAGTGGCATATCCGCGCCGACCGTGCGCTGTATTGGGATAAGTTCTCGCGTCCCACTATTCCCATCCGCAACGGCGTACTCACCGGACGCTGGTGGTACGACACGGCTAAGGCGGCGAGTTTGGAACGGGCGATGCGCGCCGACACATCATTGACGCCTGCCGAGTCCGATACCGGCCGGCCCGGGTTCGGCACCGCGGCGATGGTGCTGGCAGGCCTGCTGTTGATCGGCTACCTCGTGCTGCGGCGCGCGTGGCGCACCCGGGCCCTGTGACGCCATGACTGCGTACCTCATCCGCCGGCTGCTGCTCATGATCCCGACGCTGTTCGCGATCATGGTGATCAACTTCGTGGTGATCCACGTCGCCCCCGGTGGACCGGTGGAGCAGATCATCGCCCAACTCACCGGTCAGGGCGCCGACATCACTGAGCGCGTCACCCGCGCCGGCACCGGCGAAGCCACCGTGCGGCCGGATCAGACCACTTCCGCGGCCGGCAAATACCGCGGCGCCCAGGGCCTCGATCCAGAGTTCATCAAGCAGCTCGAGCGGCAGTTCGGTTTCGATAAGCCGTTGCACGTCCGCTTCTTCGACATGATTAAGAATTATCTGACGTTCGACTTCGGCGAGAGTTTCTATCGTGACCGCAGGGTGATCGATCTGGTGATCGACAAGATGCCGGTGTCGATTTCGCTCGGCCTGTGGACGACGCTGCTGGTGTACCTCATCTGCATACCGCTGGGTATCGCCAAAGCCACGCGCGACGGCAGCCGCTTCGACGTGTGGACCAGTGTCGCAATCGTCATCGGCACCGCTATCCCGAGCTTTCTGTTTGCGGTGTTTTTGCTCGTGTTGTTTGCCGGTGGCAGCTACCTGGACTGGTTCCCGCTCGGCGGTCTGGTGTCCGAGAACTGGCGTGAGCTATCGTGGCCCGACCGCATTCTTGACTATTTCTGGCATCTGGCGTTGCCGATCACGGCGATGACCGTCGGCGGTTTTGCCACCTTGACCATGCTCACCAAGAACTCGTTCTTGGATCAGATCCATCAGCAGTACGTCACCACCGCTCGCGCCAAAGGGTTGAGCGAACGCCGCGTCATGTACCGGCATGTGTTCCGCAACGCCATGCTGATCGTGATTGCCGGGTTTCCGGGGGCGTTCGTTGGCATCTTGTTCACCGGTTCGCTGTTGATCGAGATTATCTTCTCACTCGATGGGCTCGGCCTGCTGGGATTCGAGGCCGCCTTCAACCGCGACTACCCGGTGATGTTCGGCACCCTGTATTTTTTCTCCCTGTTGGGCCTGATCATGAATCTGATCGGCGACCTGATGTACACCATCATCGACCCCAGGATCGACTTCGAGGCGCGTGAGGTGTGACGTGAGTCAAGAGGAATTCCGTCAACCTACCTTTCTCGGCATCACCGTGACCCCGCTCACTCGCCGCCGCATCAACAGCTTCAAGGCCAACAAGCGCGGCTACTGGTCGCTGTGGCTGTTTCTGGCCTTGTTCCTGATTACCCTGTTTGCCGAGATCGTCGCTAATGAAAAACCCATCCTCGTCTATTACCAAGGTGAGTTCTTCAGTCCGGTACTGCGCGCCTATCCCGAGACTACCTTCGGCGGTGAGTTCGAGACCGAAGCCGACTACCGCGACCCATTCGTGGCCGAACGCATCAAGCAACGGGGCTGGATGCTGTGGCCGCTCATCCGCTATGACCACCGCACCGTGGCCTGGGATCTGGCGACGCCCGCTCCATCGCCACCGGACGCCGAACACTGGCTCGGCACCGACGATCAAGCGCGCGATGTCGTCGCCCGGCTGATCTATGGCTTTCGCATCTCGGTGTTGTTTGGCTTCAGCCTGACCGTTATCAGCGCCATGGGCTGGCTGGATTTGTTGTTTCAACGTTTCATCGAGGTGTGGTCCGGGCTGCCGACCTTGTACCTGTTGATCATCTTGGCCAGCATCGTCGAACCCAACTTCTGGTGGCTGTTGGGATTGCTGTTGCTGTTCAGCTGGATGGGGTTCGTCGGCGTGGTGCGCGCCGAGTTCTTGCGCGCACGCAACTTCGATTATGTGCGCGCCGCCCGGGCCCTGGGCGTGGGCAACGCCGTGATCATGTTCCGCCACGTGCTGCCGAACGCTATGGTTGCGACCTTAACCTTCATGCCTTTCACCCTGGCCGGCTCGGTAACGGTGCTGACCTCGCTGGATTTTCTCGGTATCGGTCTGCCACCCGGCTCCGCCTCGCTGGGCGAGGTGTTGGCGCAGGGCAAGGCCAACCTGCAGGCGCCGTGGCTGGGACTGACCGGGTTTTTCGTCATCGCGGTGATGCTGAGCCTGTTGATTTTTATCGGCGAGGGGGTGCGTGACGCCTTCAATCCCCGCAAGACAATCGGATAATCCAATGAACGATGACGCCCACCAACCGCTGTTAAGGGTCGATGACCTGTCGGTGAGCTTCCACTCCACCCAGGGTGATGCCGTCGCCGTGCGCAACACGTCATTTCGTATCGACGAAGGTGAAACCATGGCCTTGGTCGGCGAGAGCGGCTCGGGCAAATCCGTGACCGCGTTGTCGATCATGCAGCTTCTGCCCTACCCCGCCGCGTACCACCCCGGCGGCAGCATCCGCTTCCGGGGTCAGGAATTGATGGGTGCCGACGCGGAACGCATGCAGCGCGTTCGCGGTGACCGCATCAGCATGATCTTCCAAGAACCGATGACCTCATTGAATCCGCTGCACAAGGTCGAAAAGCAGATCAACGAGACCCTGATCCTGCACAAGGGGTTGACCGAGGGCCAAGCGCGCACCCGCGCCCTCGAGTTGCTGGAACTGGTGCAGATCCGCGACCCGCAAAGCCGGCTGCACTCCTATCCGCATCAGCTGTCCGGCGGTCAACGCCAGCGAGTGATGATCGCGATGGCGCTGGCCAACGAGCCCGATTTATTGATCGCCGACGAACCGACCACGGCGCTGGATGTCACCATCCAGGCACAGATTCTCAAGTTGTTGAAGGATCTGCAGCGGCAGATGCACATGTCGATGCTGCTCATCACCCATGATCTCAACATCGTGCGTAAGATCGCGGACCGGGTTTGCGTCATGCGCGAGGGCCAGATCCTCGAGCGCGGGATCACAGAACAATTGTTCGCCGCCCCGCAGCACGATTACACCAAGGAACTGCTCGCCGCAGAGCCGTCAGATCTCGCACCACCACCGGATCCCAAGGCCGCCGAGGTGATGCGCTGCGATAACCTGCGCGTGTGGTTTCCGGTGCGCCGCGGTGTGCTGCGCCGCACCGTCGACCACATCAAGGCGGTGGACGATGTCTCGGTAAAGGTTCGCGAGGGTCACACCGTCGGTGTAGTCGGCGAAAGCGGATCCGGCAAGACGACACTCGCCTTGGCTTTGCTGCGCTTGATCGGCAGCCGCGGCGCCATCTGGTTCAACGATAAGTCCATCGAAGGCATGCGTAACAAACAACTCAAACCGCTGCGCCGGCAGATGCAGATCGTGTTTCAGGACCCCTACGGGAGCTTGAGCCCGCGCCTGTCAATCGGGCAGATCATCGCCGAGGGACTCGAGGCGCATGGCATCGTGTCGTCCGCGGCGGAGCGCGACGCGCGTGTGATCGCGGCGTTGGAGGAGGTCGACCTCGATCCCGAATATCGTTTCCGCTACCCCCACGAGTTTTCCGGAGGCCAGCGCCAGCGCATCGCCATCGCCCGCGCGATGATCTTAAAGCCGAAGCTGGTGGTGCTCGACGAGCCGACGTCGGCCCTGGATCGGTCGGTGCAGGCGCAGATCATCGAACTGCTCAGCGTCCTGCAGCAGCAGCATCGGCTGGCTTACTTGTTCATCAGCCACGACCTCAAGGTAGTGCGCGCCTTGAGCGACGACCTGATCGTGTTGCGCGACGGCCGCGTGGTGGAACAAGGTTCGGCAACCGCGATCTTTGCCAACCCCAAACAAGCGTATACCCAGGCCCTGCTCAAGGCGGCGTTCGATCTGGAAGCGGTCGAGACCGCCGAACTCACGCAGTGACTGCGGTGATTCCGCTGCGGGCAATGTTCGGCGACACCTATATATTGGGGCGCAGCCCGCGGCCTATTTTTTGACTGCAGCACATCGCCCAATCCGGGCGACCAGCGTCGGAATCCAACGCAAGAACGACCGGCGCGATGGCATGCTCTATACTTTCGTGATCCGGGACACGGGGCTGCGGTTCGCGGAGCGGGAGTCCGGCGTTGCCCCGAGTCCGCGTTGGAGCGTGAGCAACGGAATGCGGTATGGAAAGGTTATCGGCCACGGTTGGCCCGGATTATCGGCCCAGGAATCCACGGAAGGGTCCGCTCTACCGCTGCGTTCGGCATCACCTACCTGAGTTGGAACAGGCCGGCACCTTTAAGCGTCGTATCGAAAAGCAGATACTGGCACGTTTTCTCGCCTGCGGGGACCTGCACCGCGGCTTTGCGCGGATTCGCTGAGACGGTTGCGGCCACGAATACCTGCTCGCCTATTCCTGCAAGACCCGATGCTTTTGCCCGAGCTGCCAACAGAAGCGGATGCTGGTCTATGGCGATTGGGTCGAGGACCAGGTCTTGGCGCCCGTGCCCCATCGTCAGTACGTCTTTACCCTGCCCAGAATCTTAAGACCTCACTTTAAATATCGCCCTTTCCTGGGTGAACTCTGTCGGCGGACCGGGCAACTGCTGACGGAGTGCTTCCGCGCGGTGGCTCCAGACGGCAGGCCGGCATTCATCCTGTTCGTGCAGACCTTCGGCACGCTGGTGACCTTCCAACCGCACATCCACGCGCTGGTCGCCGATGGCGTTTTCCAGCCCAATGGGGTATTCCGGGTGCTGCCGCCGATCCCGACCGACGTCCTCGAGGAGGGGTTGCGCGAGAAGGTGTTCGCCTTGCTCAAGCGCGAAGGCTGCATCGACGATCAACTCATCGATCGCATGCGCGCCTGGCACCACACCGGATTCTCCACCCACAACGGCGTGCGGCTGCGCGCCCGCGATGCCGACGGTCGCAGGCAACTGGCCCGATACATGATTCGCCCGCCGTTTGCGCTGGAGAAAATGACCTACGTCGAAACCAGTGCCACAGTAATCTACCGGGCCAAGATGCATGCAACATTGAAACGGAATTTCCAAGTGCTACCCGGCGCAAAGTGGCTGCAACTGCTACTCCAGCACATCCCGGACAAGAACGAGCATACCGTCCGCTACTACGGCGCCTACAGCAGTCGGTATCGGGCCAAACACCCAACGCCCAACGCTTGCGATAAGCCCGCGCATCAAATCACCGAACCAGACACCGACCTGCGGCGCAGCGCCCGCGCCGCCTGGGCCAAGCTGATCTATCGCGTGTACGAGGTGGACCCCCTCACGTGCCCAAAGTGCGATCACGAGATGCGCGTCATCGCCCTGATCCACGACCCATCGGTCGTGCAGCGGATTCTTGAGCATCTTGGGTTGTGGGATCCGGAACCGGTGGCGCGGGACCCACCGCAGGGCGCAGACCCGGCCGCGGCGCCCCACTGGCCTGCCAAGGCCCAGCTTCCGCTGGAATACGTCCCCGTTCCCGACATCGCCTGAACGCTGTCGCCGCCACCGCTCGGTCGGGTGGCGGCAAGAAGCGGGGTCCGCGGCGATTTTCACCGCCGCTCCTCGTTAGCCAGTCCCTCCCTTAATCACCCATCGGCGTCGACCGGCGTTCACGTCCGTCCAGCAGGGGTGGATCATCGCTAACATGGGCTGGAAGGGGCCGTTTCATTGCGGTGCAGCACAAAGCGATTTCCTATCCCTCCCTTAGCAGCCGGCGGGTCCATTCAGTAGCCGCCTCCTGGGCCGCATCTATTTGGCAACTACGGTTTGCGCTATCGCTACGAACAAGCGGTTATAAAACTTTTAGGACCTAATAACGGACTGACTGACAGGCACCGCTACTGGCTCTCGCCTAAAATTCTCGCGATAACGACACCAGCTACGCCTCAATTGAATACAGTTAATACTATTACCCGCATAAACGCCGATCGGAAAGCCGGTCCTAGACTGCTTTTCTACCAATCAAATCAAACAATGCCCCTTCACGAGATATATTAGCCAACCACGAGAATTGCGTGGTTAGTCGTTTGTATTTGTCACCCTGATCTGTTCTCGCAAATAGATCCTCACTGTCCTCTCCGTCAGTTTCCAGTATGGGAGGATAGCAATGCAAATACTGGATGTTGTTTTCGTCGAACCACGACAACACTTCGTCAATGGTGTGCCATGTCTCATGCGGATTGAAATATTGGTCTTTTATCCAGACATCCGCCTTGCGAACATCCTCAATCCGATTACGGACGACGTAATCAATCCTTGGTCCAAGGAATTTAATTAGCTTTCCCCGCACCCAAGTTGGGATACGGGCATAACGGTTGTAGAGCCCCACTACCACAATTCCTCCCGGTCTAAGCTTTCTCACGATATTATGAAATGCTCCCTTTGCATCAAACGTGTGATGCAACACTCCGTGGGATATAACAACATCAAATACATCATCTTTGATCGCTAGATCAAAGATATTCATCTGTGCAAAGCTACTTCGCAGTAGTTGATTACGTTTCTTGTGTTCGATAGCCAATTCAAGACTATTAAGAGACATGTCGACACCAAGCACATGATTATTATTGAGCTGGAGATAATGCGATAGCTGCCCTGTTCCACATCCACATTCGAGAATCAACTTGTTGTAGCCGATCGCTCGCAGTAGCGAATTCGCAAACGGACTTGAATTACCTTTCGTGACAAGGTCTCCGTAGTCCTCGAGTCCTTCATAGTTGGGAAACGGATTCTGCTCATAAAATGACTTGACGCGCTCAGTTAAATCACGGCCATCTCCGCTCATCGCCATTAATAACGATGGCACACCATCAATGAACGGGTAGACGATTTTGGTCTCTCGGCATCGCAGGCCCTCGGTGGTCATTTCCATGCTCGTGTCGTCATCCTGACCCGGCGCTTTGAGACACGCTAGAATTTTCTTGGAAAACATAGAGCCGTTACGCCTGCTCTTCCTTGATAAGGACGGTGTTGCCCAGCACCAGTAAATCCATTTCTGTTCCCATGAAACAACGGTAAGCATCCTCGGGTGAGCAAACTATAGGCTCTCCGCGAACATTAAAAGAAGTATTTACCAGTATTGGACATTCTGTTTGCTGTGCGAACACATCGATCAATTTATAAAACCGAGGGTTAGTATCTGCATGAACAGTCTGGACTCTTGCAGTAAAATCAACATGGGTCACTGCGGGTATAACAGATCGTTTCAGATTAAGCTTTTCCATACCGAACAGATTTTTTTGCTCTTCATTGAGCGAAATCCTTTTATCTTGTTTTA
>CAMYMN010000046.1 GCA_947259395.1 uncultured Gammaproteobacteria bacterium
GGCCAACAGCGCCGCGCTCGACTTTGAGACCAACCCAAGCTTTGCCCTGGAAGTGACCGCCTCCGATGGGACCGGTGCGGTGGACACCGCGATTATCACTGTCAACCTCAACGATGTTAACGAGGCGCCGACCGTGGTGCTCGCCAATACCACCGCCGCGCTGTCAGAGGACACCAACACCACGTCGAGTATCAAGGTCGCCGACATCGTCGTCGGCGACGATGCCCTGGGCATCAACACCTTGGCCGTGACCGGCATCGACGCCGCCCTGTTCGAGATCATCGGCGGTAACGAACTCCATCTCAAGGCCGGCACCACGCTCGATTTTGAGGCCAATCCCACCCTCGACGTCAGCGTTGAAGTGGAGGACCTGAGTATTGGCATCTCCCCCGATGACACCGCGGCGCTCGCCATTGCCGTTACCGACGTCAACGAAGCCCCGACCGGCGGCAATACTCCTCCGGTCGACGGCGGACCTGGCCCGGATACGCCGCCGCCGGATCCCCCTGATGGCGACCCCATTGACCCGGACGTAGATACGGAGAACAACAATGTGTTACCGGTTGTGGAGACAAATCCACCGATAGAAACTGATACGACTGCCTCGACGACCCCAAGCGATGAGACGCGACTCGAGCCAGACACCGAAGACGTGACCGACACCGATTACGAAGATCAGGAAGAATATGGCGTTATCAAACCGATTGACACCGATACGCCGGTAGTAACGGGTCAACCACAGCCGGTATCGATGAGTGCCCCGATTCCGATCACGGTACCGCTACAGGTCATCAAGCAAGCCTTGCTAGCGCCGGCGGCCGAGTCCTTGCCAAATGAGGGAATAAAACCTATCTATGGACAAGAGGATATTGCGCTGGCATCCCTACCCATACCGACGTTTGAGGTCCCGAACCAGCTCGCGAAAATGCTCGATACGGTGAAAGAACAGATGCACAACCAGGGATGGCTGGCCGATGAAAATATCCTTCAGGTCTCGGCCGCCTTTGGCGCGACGGTGGCACTCTCCGCTGGCTACGTGAGTTGGGTTTTGAAATCAGGCTCCCTCGCTGCAGCCCTGTTGTCAACGACGCCGTTGTGGCGTCAATTCGATCCATTGCCGGTGTTGTTCAAAACAAAACCACCCTCTGAGGAAGAAGAAGATGACAAAGAGAAAATCGCGACACAATCCGCCGATAGCAGAATAGACAATCTATTCGAATCGCCGGATAAACAAGCGCCGCCACAATCATCGATCTTGGAGCCCGCATGAAATTTAGCCCTACGATTAGGATCAGTCTCGCGTTGGTTTTGCTCACCAACGGTATATTCTTGCTCGGTGATCTCGCTGGTTTGACACCGGACGAACGCAGCGGGCTGATAGAAGGGAGGCGGAAATTTTGTGAATATCTCGCCATACATATCTCGTCGGTCGCTGGCGGGACGGGTGTGGATTCTATTGACAGCGCTTTAAAAGCAATGGTGAAGCGCAATGCCGATGTATTGTCTGTAGCGGTGCGGGATACGGATGGTGGGCTTCTGGCAGAAGCGGGTAATCACGCCGAGAACTGGAACGAGGAGCTTCCGCAGGATTTATCCACTGCCGATCGAGTGCAGGTTCCCATTTTCAATGGCGACACGCGCTGGGGAACAGTTGAAATAGCCTTCACGCCATTAACGGGTTCGTTTCTCCACTCGCTAACCCAGTCATCGATCGGATTGATGCTGTTCGTGGGCGGATTCGGTTTCTTTATCTATTGGATATTCATCAGAAAAGCACTGCGAGAACTCGATCCCGGTTCCGCTATTCCGGAGCGGGTCCGATCCGCGTTCAACGCATTGGCTGAAGGGCTGCTGCTCATGGACGAAAAGGAGCACATCATCCTCGCCAACGACGCCTTTGCCGAAAAGATACAACGGCCTGCTAAGGCGCTGATTGGCCGAAAGGCGTCCGACCTTGGCTGGGATAGCAACCGATCGGGGGGACAATCCGATTTTCCGTGGCTGCGTAGCTTGCAGGATCAAGAAACGCAAACCGGTATTCCCCTGGTATTCGAAACGAATAAACACAACAGCCGAATGTTCATGGTGAACACCGCGCCGATATTTGATAGCAGGGACGTTACCCGTGGCGTGCTGGCCACCTTCAACGACATGACCGCATTGGAGAAGAAGCACACCGAGCTGAAAGAGACATTGAAGAATTTACGCCGCTCGGAGGAAGAATTGCGCAACAAGACCCTGGAACTCGAATATCTCGCGACCCGGGATCCGCTCACTGGATGCCTGAACCGGCGGGCGTTCTTAGACAAATATGAAACCGCAGTGAATAACGCTATCCAGATGAATACCGACTTGGTGTGCATCATGTTGGACATCGACCATTTCAAATCGATCAACGATCAATTTGGACACGTCACTGGCGACAAGGTCCTGCAACTCGTTGCCGAGTTCTTGCGCTCGGATTCGCGGCCGGGGGATTTAGTAGGACGGTACGGGGGCGAGGAATTCTGTATTGTGTTGCCGGAAACGGGCATCACCGCCGGTATCGAGATCGCGGAACAGCTACGTCGCACCATCGCAGAAGGATCGCGCACACGATTCACGTCTGCGATGCGGGTGACTGCAAGCCTTGGCGTTGCCGCCCTATCGGCGGACGTGCCCGATGCTCCCGACCTCGTTCATCGCGCTGACAAGGCGCTCTACGCAGCGAAGGAAGCTGGACGCAACCGCGTAATCAAGTGGCATCCTAGTCTTACAGCGGAAGATCCCCCTAAACTATCGGAACACGATAGCAGTGCCGACTCTGCCAAAAGTTTGACGGGTGACGATGACCGTGACTATTTCCAAGAACGCATCGCTGAGCTGGAAAGTGAACTCGGAGTGAGTAAGCAATTGTCGGAACGAGGTCAGGGTATTGACAAGTTAACGGGTTTACCGAACCGCCTCCTGTTCGCCGACAGAATCCATCAAGCGTTGGCGCGCACCTCGCGCCAAGACGGCGTGGTGGCGCTCATTTCCCTCGATATCGATGCCTTCAAGCGCGTGAATGACGCTCTAGGTCATGTCGTCGGCGATCAACTGTTAAAAACGATTGCGGAACGGCTGGTGCAAGTTTTGCGCTCCAACGACACCGTGGCGTTCTTCGGCGGCGATAGTGAAGACTCCAGCATTTCCAGGATCGGCAGCGACGAGTTTGGCATCCTGGTAACCGACTTAACCGACGTTGAGCTCGTCACTTGGATTGTGAAACGGATATTCGAGAACTTATCGCAAAGGATAGAAATCGACGGACACGAGATCTTCGTCACCTGCAGCGCTGGCGTGAGTGTGTATCCTCACGATGCTTTTAGCGCGGAGAACTTGCTACAGAACGCAAGCGCTGCGCGCAACGATGCTAAACAACGATTCGGCCGCAACAATCTGCGCTTCTTTTCTCCTGATATCAATAAGTCCGCATACCGGCAACTTTGGTTGGAAACACAACTCCATAACGCGCTGGAGAACGGTGAACTGGCGATACATTATCAACCACAAGTCGACGTCAAGACGATGCAGATACGCGGGGTGGAGGCGTTATTGCGCTGGCAGCACCCGAAGCTCGGTTTGATACCTCCCAGTGAATTCATTCCCATCGCCGAGAGCACCGGCCTGATTAGTAAGATTGGAGAATGGGTGCTCCACTCGGCATGCCAGCAGATACAAAAGTGGCGAGATCGCGGTTTCCCCGACCTCGTCATCGGTGTCAACCTGTCCGGTGTACAGATCCGACAAAAAGATCTCGCCGACAGGGTTGTGGCGATACTCAAAAAAACCGGCCTTCCCGGCAACCAACTCGAGCTTGAGATCACGGAAACGACGGTTATGGAAAATATGGATCTCGCGGTGAGTAATATAAACAGGTTGCGTGCCGTGGGCGTGCGATTCGCGGTCGATGACTTCGGCACCGGTTACTCATCATTGAGTTGTCTCAAGGACCTGAACATCGATTCGCTAAAGCTTGATCGTGCTTTTCTCACCGATTCGCTGCCAGATCAACAGGGACAGCTGATTGTTTCCGCTATCGTATCCTTGTCCCAACATCTAGGGCTGCGCGTTGTCGCAGAGGGCGTCGAAACCGAAACGCAGAAAGCGTTCCTGCATGATGTCAATTGTGATCAGTTTCAAGGATTCATCTTCAGCAAGGCGGTACCTGCGGAACAAATTTCTGAACTGTTGCAGTCACAGCATGTGACTGCCGCCGAGTCCGCTGCGTGATCGACAGACTTCATGCAACTCACACATTGAATCAAGCATCCAGGATAATAGCGAAGAGCATGCGACGATTAGTTTTTTAGTCTACCGCGGGTTCCCATGGGTGTGGCTGCGGCTCCGGTCTTTTACGTTTGTTTACGTACGCCTATCGGTTTTTCGCATTCTTCTGTGTCTAGCGCCGGCCTGACGCCCCGGATCACATAATCGACCGGGACAAGCACCAGGGTATACGCCATCCGGATTGCTGTGCCAAGCAAGTCATGAGTACGCAGACCGACGCGAAAGTCCGAAAAACTTCCTTCCACCACAACGGGCGTGGATAAGCTGAAAAATTTGGGCCGTTTGCTGTGTGGTATGAGGCGTAGGTTGATGCGTTCGTTACGAAAATTGATTTCGCCCTTGGCGTTCACTTGGGTACGGGTTGTATCCATGAACAGCGGCTTGGGTTTCATAACGCCGTCGTTCATATCAAAGCGGCCAACAAGACAATTGATCTTCGATTGGGTTTGCAAATGCAACTTGGGCAGAATGGCGAAGAACAGGTTCGCCGTCCACATGTCGAAGATACCGCTGCGCAAAGTCTCCGGCCAGATCACAAAATCGAAATGCCCGTGGGCATTGCCAGCTATCATACCTAATGTCTCAGCGCGCGATGCGAGGTCCACATCGACGGAAAACTTCCCGGCCATATCGGTATTGGGCTTGATGCGGCGGGCAAATACACCATAGTCGAAGTTTTCGATTTTCGATCTTAGCGTCGCGGCATAGTCCTGTTTGTTCGCCTGCACGCTCAGTTCCAGCGCCACTTCCCCGCCCGGCACATCTATGCTTAAAGACAACGACAAATTCCCATTTTGCAATGCAATACTCATCTCCCCGGATCCCAGCCGGTCTTGCCCCGATAACACCTCACCCACCCGAAAATCGGTCTTACCGTTAAAACTGTGCATCACCTCCCTACTTAATAGCGGGTGCGCCGATTCTGCTTGCGTTTGCTTACCGGTGTCCTGTTGTTGCGCTGGTGGTCTTAATATCTTGCTGTCGGCGGTCTTCATGTCTGTTTCCGTCGATGGCAATAGATCACGGAAATCGAGATCCAGGATCGTGGTCAACTCGATTTCCGTATCAGTTGCCGCCAGCGGTGACCAATCGATCAGTCGAAAATCGCTCAACTGAAAGGTCTCGGCCTCAAGCATCCAGCTCAGTTTCGGTTTGGCGCCCGCCGTGGATACATTGAAGTCACCCTTCGCGATGGTGCCGCCGACCCGAACCTCTACATTTGACAGGCGGTACTCGGTGTCTTTGATCCTTAATTGCCCATCAATGGCGTACGGCCCAAATGGCGGTAGCGATACCTTAAGAAGTTCATCGAGCGTATTGAGCCGGTCGCCGCGAAACGAGACATGCATATCCAGATCACGCAATCCTCTCAACCGCGGCAGTCGCCCCTGCATCGTCAGTTCGGCACCCCCTGCGATCGCTTTGATCTTGGTATCGAGAAATTCCTTACCATCGGTTCTTTTCGGGAGTCGTTTTGTTTCCAGGGTGAAGTCCAGTGGCACCTCGCCGATACGTGCGTCCAGCTTGACCAAGGTCTGTCTGGTTCTAGTGGTTGCCTTGGCAGTGCCGTGCACGACCTCGATGTCGGCACTGCCCACCTTATTGGGATCGGTAAGGAACCAGCGCCCGGAATGCGCCTCGATATCTATCTCGGTATCGTTAAATAGTTCACCCATGCTGCTGCCGCGCGCAACCACATGTGCCGTCAATCGCTTAGAATGGGCATCGATCTCGGTGGCAAGTTGCAGATCGCGCAGAAAGTCCCCGACATTGACATCCAAGGCTTCGAGGTTGAGCTTGATCTCGGGGATATTTTCGCGTAGGTCCACAGCGAGGTTGCCAGTGAAACGGGTCTCGGCCAGCGTGCCCCGAAACGGCGCGTCCGATACGAAACCGTCGCGTATGCGGGTCGAGAAGGCGATATCCGTGATGTCAGACGGCGCAAGGGCGACCCGCTCGCCCCTGATATCGATATCCATATCTTTCAGGTTCACCCCCTTCGGCAGGATCGGCATGTCCATATCAGCACCGCCGCTAGTTGTTTTTTTTTCTCCTGGTTGCTCGCCAGCGAACATGCGTTCCAACTCAATCGGATCAATCACATCTAACGCCAGCGATGCGGTTAACAGCGGCTTGGTTTTAAGGCGTGAACGTCCGATCGCACCCGCAAACGAACTTCGACCGACTCGCGCAAGCAGCTCATTTAGTTGCCAGGCATCTCCATCGTTCTGCACGCTCAATTCACCTGACAGTGAATACGGCGTTTTGACATCAGGTGACACCCCCAGCCAGGGGGCCAGTTCACCAAAACGCTTACCGGATAACTCGACCAGGAGCGTTGTATCATCCGAGCTCTTATTGACGGCAAGTTGACCGTTCATGGTCAGCTCTGCGCCGGCACCGGTGGCACGCAGATCAAAGGGCAAGTTCCTGTATTCCAAAAGCGTCGGCAGATCGCCCAGTTTCAGGTCGGCAGCAAATGGTTCGCCGAGCAACCGCCCGCTAATAGACAACTGTGCGCGCTGCCGGGACTTAACATGAAACTTCACATCGTCGAGATCAATACTGATCGGCGTTTCACCGGGTCTGTTGCCGTAGGTGACTGCGGCGTCCTGAACCTGCACATTCACACCCAGGTTATCGATGAAAGACCGCGTCTGTGCCCCCTGGGTGGACGCTTCTATCGCGAGCGTCCCGACCGTACCTGCGATACCCGTTATATCGGTATAGCGCTCGACGAGATCACCAATAGCTGTTTGCTCCGTGTGCAACGTTGCTGTTGCCCGGTATTCACCATTTTTCAGCGTGACTCCGATGTCTCCCCGCACAATGACGTCGTCGAATTTAAATTGCAGCGGCGCAGTCAAAGAATTGTCGTGCAGCTTCAGAGTAAGCGATGCATCGTCGATCTCGACCGGCAGATTCAGGAATTCATTGACCTGCAAATGCAAATCAACGTCCGGAACAATGGTCGCAGTCGCGTCCGTCTCCACGGTAGGTCTGCCCTGCGCTGGTGTTTCCCCGGTCGTCAGCCACGGCCCCAGGTCCAGGGTCCTCGCAACCAGCGACCCTGCTATGCGCATCCTCTCGCCTGCCTTCTCCAGTTGCAGATCGCCGAAAAAGTCCGTGTTTCCAAGATGGCCATCGATAGCGGATATCGTGAGCGTGTTCGGGATGGCCCTGAGTTCACCTGTGAGCCGATAATCGCCGATGATGGGTAACGCCGTATCCAGTACTGCGGCAAGATCGGCAACGTGTGTCCCTTCCAGCTGAAAACTTGCGTCGACTTTTTGCAGTGTAAACGGTCCGGTCACCGCGCCATCCACCTGGAGTTGGTTATCGTTCAACTCCAATACCGCCTTCACCGGCACGGCTTCGCCGGTGGTCAGTAATTCATTTAGCGAACCTGCTTTTGCATCGAATGAGAATGGAAAACCCTGAGCCGTACCCGCCATATCGATGTGGGTCACATCATCGGCCGGCAATTGCGCAGTCAATTCCTCAATACGCAGATCAACCACAGTTTGCTGTGGTGGACCTTTGAATTGAAGGACGAGATCGCGCAGCGACAGGTCGTTGATAGCCACCAGTTTCCAATCACCCCCGCCGTTCTCCTTCTCGCCGGCCGGCAACGTCCAATTATTTTGACCGTCAACATCGGCTTCTAAAGCAAGACGCACGCCGCTTGCGTTGATTTCATTGAACACGATCTGCTCGCGCAGCAACGGGATCAACGCGATACTGGCGCTGATCTTGTCAATCCATGCGAACTCGGAGCGCGACCAATTCGACGGGTTACCGATACGGATCTGTCCCGCCTCAAGTGACGGTGAAAGCGAGAGTGTTACGGCAAGCGGACCTTGCAGTTCCATCGAACGGCCCAGTGCTTGACCGGCGATCGCCTCGATCCGCGGCCGCATACTGCTGAGATCAATGCGCGGGGCGATGATGATCACTACCGCAACCACCAGCGCCAGAATGGTTATGGCGCCCACAATAGCCAACCCGAACCAGCGCAGCAGTACCTTCGGCAACACCATAATTCTCCCGCATTCAGGTCTGAGCCTGCACGTTAACAACAGACGCGGCCCAAAGGAGATATCCCCGATAATCTTTGACGAGATGTTTCGATTTTCTTGATCATTATGAATCAATCTTGGCGATCCGGATTGATCTATATCAAAACGCTTACATGGGTATCGGTGAAAATTATTTGCCGGGCGGAATGGTATACTTGGCCCGCATATTGCACCAAGACGCCTTGCGACTATTCCGCCTCAACAAACTGGAGACTCGTATGTGCCATTTCATCGAAGTGACACTGCGGAGCTCTTAGTCGAGTTGACGACCACCAGCCCAAGCGGCGTTGTACACATTTTCTGCGTTTTGTGAGATTGGTTTTTCTCAACAGGGTAACCGACTCATATGGTCGCTTTCAGTCGTATACTCGACGTTGGGCATGTGAGGTTCGAGCGGTAGCAAGGCGACGACCCCGACCGATCTGATCGCAAAGGGCTCTTCGCGGCCTATGCTGATGAAAAAGTCCGAATCTTTTCGAACGACAAAATTATTTCCTTTATAACGAATTTAAAATTTACAGACACGGGGGGTACGCTCAGGACTAACGATCTTTTCCTACAGAGTGACTGAGAAGCCAGCATATTCAGTACCATGAGAAGTTCAGAACGTTTTGGTATTCTGCAGAAAAACAGCTCCTCGAATCTTTCAATTTTTTCAACGGAATAGGCCACCTGCAGACATTCGTCAGCTGCGGAGGTTGTCATTTGAAGGGCTGCTTTCCCAAGGTATCTGTAATACTGCACTGCCGCGCTGGTTGCAGGATTTCATACCGATCTTGAAACTGTTCTCGATAGACCCTGGCTTATCGGCCGGCTCCCACTGTTTTTAGTTACCTGTACCCCCGCTGTTTCCGATATCAGGCTGGCCGATTTTGTAATATATGGTTGCCGGAATTCGGGTTCCCGCGCCCTGACTCTCAGGTTGGTCCCATATCCCGACGGTGTTCCGGGATAGCTCCTGTGCCAAACCAGTGAATTGCTCCAGATCTGATCGGCTTCGACCAATACTGTCGGCGTAGTCGGTACCGATAATCACCCCATCGCAGTCTTCAACGGACATGCCGGGCTCCAGATCGCGCAACGTAATGTCGCGACGGCCCTCGCGGGTTTCATTGATGGCCCGCAGCTTGTAGATATTCCATTGGGCGGTACTCCCGACATTGCAGATTATGCCTTCCGCCCCGGACTCGCTGATCCGGTCCAGCGCTGCCGCGAGGGACCAGGGAATCTGTTCTTCCTGCTGGGTCACCAGTTTCATCAACGAATATCCGGTAGCTGTGACCAGCAGACCGATGATGCAGTAGCGGACAACGGTTGCCATCCTGGTCCAGACGAAAGCGGAAAAACAGCCGGCTGCTACTGCCAGCAGCGGCCAGATCGGCTGCATGAAGCGTGAATTGAAATACGGACTCATCAGCATCATGCCTAGGATTGGCAAGACACTGGCACACGTGCATTGCAGGAAAACGGTAGAACGTTGGCCTCGCGACAGCAACAACTTCAGTTGTACTGATCCCGGGATAAGGATAAGGACGGCGAAGAATACAAGTAGAGGAATCCCTGCAAGATCTAGGCTGACCCTGGAAATCCGTTCCAAGGTGGAAAGTGGTTCTTCGCCGATGAATTCATAAAATGTAGATGCACTGTGTACATGATGCAGCGCTGATTCCCAGTTTCTCAGGTACCAGGGCAGGGCAACCAAGGCCGCTGTCGCCAGCAACACTCCAAGACGCGCAAATGATTGCCATCCTGCTCCGAATCGCCTGATGTACAAGACCAGGAGCCACAGGGCCGGAAACCCGACAAATCCGGCGAACGTTAGTTTCGACAACATCCCAAGTCCTACTACCAGGCCAAGGGCAGCAGATTTTAGATATGTTGGTTGTTCCAGCATCCCAGCCCCCATGTAGAGTGTCAATAAAATCCATAGTGACAGCAGCGTTTCCACCATCAGGTCAGAGCCAAGCCACAGGGTCATGGGAGATGCAAGGAGTATCAGAACTGCAAATGCTGCTGCGCGGCGACCAAACAGCACACTGGATATGATCCATACGGCGCTGGTGAGTGCGAGAAATGCAGCGCCAATGACAAGAGCGACGGCCGCTAAATTTTCCGCCTTGTCGAAGACAAGCAACACCGCTGCTGTCAGCCCAGTAAGCAGTGGCGGTTTGGTGGACTCGAACAGCAGACTGTAGGGTAGTCTCAGCCAATAGAAATTTCCGTTCTCGCTGACCTGGTTGGCATGATAGATGCCGTGGTACAGGTAGTTGGCGTCGTCCCATGCCCAGTGACAGCGGCAAACAACAATGAGCCAAGTCATGGCGGCTGCCGCCAGGACAAGTGCAGCGACCATTGTGATGAAAACGGGATCGGTGTGTTTTTTAGGCACTAGCAAATCCCTCGGGGTTAAAATACTCGTGCAACTTCCCGATGGTAATACTTCAGCGGCCCACCTAAGCGTTGTTTACAACCGACTGATCCGTCAATACGATTCACTGCTTTCGTCGCCGCTGGAAATAACAGTACGGTGTCTTCGCCTTGATGATTCCGTTCGCTATGCTAATGGACGAGGTACTCACGAAGTGCACGTCTTAAAGATGTTTCGCCAGATAGTATCAGCTTCAATAAACACGCGTCCTTAACCGATTTCATCCAGTGTTCCGCAAACGCGTTCAAATTCAAGCTGTGCGCGGGGAGCGGTAGCGATTAACTACAGGCGGTGTAAAGCACATGCTAACTAAGACGAATCGAGTCAATCAATCTACACAGTGTCCGAAGTCTCGCGGCGTGTCCCCGTTTTTCTACGATGGCTGAAGGACTTACCCCGCGCTGCCGTCGAGGGTGTCATACCAAGTTCGCACCTTGATCATCATCTTCGGATCATCGGCAGTAAGGGGTGTCGAACAGGCGAGTGAATTACAGATAAAGAGCGCGGCTGGTCCGCGCGCGGGATAGTAACCGGGGCGCTGTACCTTGACGATACGTCTCGGGTGTCCGAGTCGGGTCAGCGCGATGGTATGTAGCTCCCGACACGCGTTAGTACCGGGTTCAGGACACACCACCGACACCTGAATGAACTCGTTGTACCACTGGTGCAGTGCGAGAACGTACTGTCCGATGAAGTTGCCTTGCACACGGAGTCTTTCCGGCCGCGCGACCGCTCGCAGCGCATACTCGGCGAATTTGCGGTACTGCTTGCTATCAAAACGACCGACGGCTTCAAAGGCCCCGTACGTATGAGCCGACAACCGATTGAGGAAATCGACCGCGGCACCGGTATCGACCAGCGGCTGATCGCGCAGCACTATCCCTCCGGGTCCCGGCGCCGAGCGTGTACTGCCGAGCAATCCCCCACTTTGCGGGTCGCGCAGCGAATCGATGATCACCTCGGCGATCGTATGAGCTTCTTTCAACCAGGCTTCGTCACCGCTGATTCCGAAGCTTGCCAGCGCCGCCAGACCGGTAAAGGCCTGGGTGCGCAAATATCGCATGTTTCTCTCATCGTCCGGAAGTCGCCGCGCACGGTCCACACCACCGCCGGTCGCGATAATCTGGCGGTAACCGCCCTCACCGTCGCTCGCGCCACTGACGTAGTGCATCAGCTCGAGCGCACGCCTCTTAAAAGCGCTATCGCCCGTTGCCTCGTAGAGTTCCGCGAACGCCAGAACCAGTTTTGCATTAATATCGGTGTAGCGCGTGGTATCAATGGCCGGCATGCCGATGGCACGGCGGGCGTGGTCGTCGCGCGAGAAATAGGCTTCGGGCGTGATATCGACACCGTCGACGATGACGTGCATTTCCTGACTCGTATAGAACCCGCCGTCGTCAGCGCGCAAAAACGCATCGAGATAGCGAACCACGCTATCAATGGCATCCCGCCAGTCCGAATCCCCGCTATGCGTCAGCGCGCGCGCGAATATCGTCAACGCACCGGCCTGATGCTCGGCGCGCCGCTCGTGAATGAAATTGCCACTGAAATCAGCAGCCCGACTACCGAACCAGATCCCACCCCAAACTGGATCAAGCATTTTGCGATACTGCGCGCTGGTTGCCAGTGCGCGGTCGCTCCAGAGCGACTGATCCGCCCCTTCGCCCCGCCACCATGCCTGCTGTAACAGAAACGGGTCTGGCATGCGCGCCCCAGTCCAGCCGTGATTGGTCGTGTCGTAGAAGCGATCGAGCATAGCATCGCCCAGTTTGACGAGATGCTCGAAGTCATCTTCGGCGGGTTCGGACACCAGGTCGACGTCGACGTCTGGGGCGCCCAGTTGCCCGCGGCGATGGTCGCGATCGAGCTGGGTGAGAATTTCCGTGAAGGATTCCGGCGGCCTAAAACCCCGGTAAAAGCCGACGTGTCGACCGCCCGGAGCGATAAAAATCAGTGCCGGCCAACCCCAGAAGCCATAACGCTCGCCGAGATCCGGTTGCGCCTCTGCGTCGACGTGAATGGTAATGAAGCGCTCAGCCAAACGACGCCGGACCTCCGAGTCGGTGTAGGTCTCGTGCTGCATCTGGTTGCAGGCGCTGCACCACTCGGTTCCGACATCGAGCAGGATCAACTTGTCGTCCCGCGCCGCCGCAGCAAATGCCTCGGCACCCCACGAATACCAACGGATGTCGGTCCCGGCGGCCGTCAGCGGCGACGATGCGCCAAGCATCACCAGTACTAGAAAACATCGTGACAAATTCATGATCTCTCCCCGTGCCGGGTATTGCGGCCGGTAACGGCCCGTGAGAATTGGACTGTTCACGAACCGATAGGTTTCCGCCACGCCGATTGCAGGGCAGCAGAACTCAGTCGCCGGTGTCGACGAGGAGGTAGAGAAATTCGCGGTCAATTTTCCCATTCGCCACCGTCGGTTCAGTCTTATTGGTCTATGTCCTCGTTATTGCAAACGAAAGGACGCCGGCGAGGTATTCAGAGACGGTCGGCGGTAGGATAGGCAACAGCGGTTTTTACTAGGAGCGTGCTGCACGGTGGTGGTGCTTTTCTTTGTTGAGCGCCAGGGGGTTGGTTATTGTTTCCAAAAATTGATCTACATTATTTCAAGGCCACTATGCGACAGTAATCGTGATGAAGCGAGCGGCCACCTACAGACATTCGTCAATTTCAGAAGTTGCTATCTGAAGGTCCGCTCTCGCGATGTACCTTGGGTTTTATTTTCATTATGGTTATTCCTTCCACCCGACTGCCTCACACCAAACGATCGCCATAAAGGCATCAGCATGGTTACCCCAGTCACTGAGCGCACTCGTAGCTTTGTCCATCTGCGCCTGGTCCGCCCAACCCATTTGAGTGGCCGTTGCTGCGATTTTCGGGCCAGTAAACTCGGCTGTCAGGACGGACATCATTGACTTGGTCATCTGTGGTGTCCCCCAAGTCTCGCTTGATGCGGATCCTATCGTCTTTGCAAAGCCTGCTTCTCGTAACAAGGCTCGGAGGCGACGCCCAAGAAAAGGGGCTCCACCACAATGCTGCCTGTATTTGAGCCAAATGTCGTAGGCCCTCTCAAGCGTGGGCCCTGCAGGCGCAATCAGGGTTGCGGCCAGATCTACACACCGAATGCCTATCAGCCCACCTGGTTTCAAAACCCGATGTATTTGCTTTACGACTGCCAGCGGATCATGGATGTGTTCCAGCATGGCGTGGCTAAAAACAGCGTCAAACAGGTTGTCTTGATACGGAAGTTCGTATCCGCTGCCACTTTCGAACTTGACGTTGGTCAGACCAAGCTTAGCCGCATTCTCGCGGGCAAGTTCCAGCTGACTTTCTTCGAGATCAATGCCGGCCACGTTTCCTGGAGACACTGTTTGGGCCAAGCCTACGGTGATCGTACCGGGGCCACAGCCGCAGTCCAGGAGGTTCATACCGGCACGTAGATACGGCAGAAAAAAAGCAGCGTGGATATCTGCGGTTCGTCCGGCAATAATTTGCTCGGTTAGCGCCCCATCATAGTCATGAATATAAGCTTCTTGTTGCCTCGGTTGTTTGTTCTCGACTGTCATTGTCTTTCTCCTTGGCAATCGTCAATGGGTGTGTAAATGAGATTTTGGAAGGTCGTCTACCATGAGGATAATAATTGGCGAAGAGAAAAACCAATATCTGACGGAGGCCGCCCAAAATGATGGACAGACGGTTCCTGAGAGGCGCAAAAAAGGTTCGCTTCTAGATTTTTCGAAACCTTTGCTATGTTGCACATCGATCATAGGCGGACTATGGCCAAGAAACTACTGCTGGTCAGAAAGAAACTCAATGATGCAGTTTTTGAATTGAGAATCCATGACCGCGGCAATCAATCGCAATAAAACGGAATTGCTCGGGGGGCATAACGCCTATCCGCGTTCACATCTCAGCAGTGTTAGCGAAGCTGTGGATAAGAACTACCGGCACACCATCGCCCATATCGACGAATTGAATTGGCACACCCGTTAATTCGAAATATTTCGCCGCTGCGGAGGACATTACCGGTTTCACACAGAATTTTTTTCTATTTCTTTTTTTAGCAGCTCTATGCGGCGTATCGCGTCCTGGGAATACGGGTTGATTTCCAATAAATGTTCGAACGCGCGTATCGACCCTGTCAAATCGCGCCGCAACGCGAGAATCATTCCTCTACCCCAAATCGCACCGAAGTGCCGGGGTTCAAGCGTCAATGTTCGTTTGATATCGTCGAGTGATCCCGTGTAATCGCGCCGGTAGTAGCGCACTGTCGCGCGCCGGTTCCACCCTTCAGAAAATTCAGGTGAAATCTCGATTACTTGCGTGAAGATCTGTTCCGCCCTTGCTAGCTGACCGGACTGCAACGCCTCGCCGCCTTGTTCCATTAGCTTATCGATATCTTCGCGTCCGCTTTCGTACCAGATCTCCCAGATGGTGAGTATCGTCTCGCGCTGCACAACAGTATCTCCGCTGCTTTGCAAGGTTGCGAATAATTTGTCCAGCCGCCCGTCGGTTTGATCCCCGAAAGTAACAATTGGAAAAAGAACTGCGATCCATAGCAATGGTTTAACAAGCGTTGCAGGGTGAGTTTTCATTTTCACCTCCACTGATCGATTTAGTAATGGTCGGACTGTTGTTCAATCCTATCAGCGTTTCGCCAAAGGTTCTAAACGCCAGATAGAACTGGGATTGGTCTATTAACTCGTTTCGCTTGGCACCCACCCAACGGGTTTCAATACTCCATAGAGATGGAACACTTCGCAATCGGCCAATATCCGGCACACCGCGAACTCCAGCCACACGGCAAGCACGCCAGCTGGTCAACTAGATTTTCCCGCGCATGCGACAACTAGGGCAAGCACGCCCGTCATGACGTTGACTGAACACCCATCTGATCCGTAATGAGTTGGCCACAGCTCGTGTCCTGCTGCCCTAGGATTAACCTCCCATGGCAATGCACAAATGGCGTGGTACAACAGGATTGAGCCTGGGATCCAGGCTAGCCCATGCCTAGACTGTTCATTATTTCAAAGGATACGCAGCTTTTCGGCGAGTACTAACTCGCAGGCTCTGTAGCCGGTATCTTTGCGCGTGAGCGAGCTTCGCCATTGCCAACCATCATCAGTATCGATACTGACTAAGTAACCGTGTATTTGTACGACCTGACCTTCCTTCAAATCGAATAACGCGGCTTTGACTTCTTCATTGGCGGGAATCACATGCATATTCGCGCTATTAGTCTCGATGTCTCTTCGTGGGATGGGGAACTCACGCACGCGCCAATAATAGAAACGGCTGGACTGACTAATATCTATGGATTCAAGCGCGGTCACGTCCGCCATCGGACCCCAACCCAGTGCAAGGTCAACCGGCGACAACACCGCATCGCGACCGAAACGATAGCGCTCCACCCCTAACACCCGGGCCTGGAGCTGAAAGCTAGCTAACGGTTGGATGCGGTATTCCTGGAAAACATACGTACGCCGATCACCGTTGAGCAATTGCTGAAAAGGTTCAGACGAAATCGACAGCGGCCGATCGAGTTGCAGTGGGAAGTCGGCAACAATGCCCACCGATACCACGGTCACCCCCCCCTTCCAGTAGTAGTAAACACCGGCAAGGATTAACGCCGCGATGATGAATTTCTTCCCCATGGGAGCTCGGTTAGTCCGGTTGAGCGATCAGTCAAACATTATGTAACTTAAGTACTTTCCAATGTAGACGATTCGGCGCCAAAGTGAGTGATACGACGTTATAGATCAGGGTGTGAGGCGTAATGTTGCAATGAAAGATCTGGTCCAAAATATCCAATCACCCGCCCACAGACGTTAGGGCGATTCACGGCCTCTATGGGTCAATCGCGACTCAAAAAGGCGTCGTTCGTATGAACTTTTCGGCTGAAACGTCGCGCAGCGAAGCAAGCGCCGGTCCTGCCTCGCTTCGTTAGGTGTTTACATGCCGATTCCTGAGTGTTATGAAACGGAAGACACCTTAAAAGACTACTGCCCAGGACACACTATTGAGGCCGAGGATTGCATCCACTATCCCTTTCGATATGCGACAATCCCAACGACCTATCAAACGTTGTCAAGGATTACAAAAAATGCGTGCGAGTCGGATATTAATTGGGACCGTCCTCTCCTTGCTGTGGATTACATCGGGATGCAGCGATCGAAAAGTCAGCTTCTCGAAGGACGTAAAGCCGATACTGGACGAACACTGTCTACCGTGTCACCAAGCGGGGAAAGAAGGTTACCTTGCAAGCGGATTAAGCGTCGCAAGCTACGACGATATGATAAAGGGGACGAAATACGGACCTGTCGTCTTGCCGGGTTACAGCTTCTCAAGCACTTTACAGATACTTGTTGAGCACAAAGCAGATCCCTCAATCAACATGCCCAAGCGTCGAATGCGGCTGTCTCAGGATAAAATCGAATTGATCGGTACATGGATTAGCCAGGGGGCGAAAAACAACTGATCCTAGATTGTCGGGACAGTTTACTTATCTGTGGATATGTTGGGTCGTAGTTTAATAGAATTGATCTGTTTCGATGTCGTCGGTGACGGGTGAGTAGACCGTTGCCGAATTTATGCACAGATAAGTAAAGTCCTCGGAATGCCCGAATTGCACTAATGCCGTCTGGCGTTGCAGTGTTGGATCTGATCCTACCGTCCCAAAATCGTCGTCCGGTCTGGTGTATCATGCCGGAATTAACGGCTCACAATCGGGTGTATAGATGATGCGCAAAGGTCGAAGCACGTTGTTATCGCGCCGTAATTTTCTGATTCGCGCCGCGGCCTGCACCGCTGCACCTTTCTTACCGGCGACGGCATTCGCGCAGTCTGCCTATCCCATGCGCCCGATCCCAAAAACCGGCGAGCAGTTGCCGGTGGTTGGGCTGGGCTCCACCAAGGCGGTGTTGCAGCTCCCAGAGCGCGGCACCGCTAATTTCCAATTGCTTCTGCGTACACTGCTCGACGGTGGTGGAACGGTGGTGGATACCTGGTCGCGCGACGCCGCGCTGGACAAGCTGACCGGCGAAGCGCTTCAGGCCGACGGCCTGGTGAACGATCTATTCCTGGCGACGAAGGTAGATGCGGTGGGGGCCGAGGCCGGGAGGGAATTGCTGGCACGCACACGGCGGCTGTTCGGCAAGACATCTGATTTGATCCAGGTGATCAGTCTACGGGACCTCAAGACCCAGTGGCCGGTCCTGAAGGAATGGCAGCAGGCGGGCAAGGCGCGCTACATCGGCGCGACGGTTTCATCTGATCATCAGCATGAGGCGATGATGGATTTCATGCGCGGCGAGCGGCCGGATTTCACCCAGGTGAATTATTCGGTCATGGAAACCGACGCTGAGTCGGGCGTGCTGCCGCTGGCCGCGGATTTGGGGATCGCAGTGCTTGTCAACCGCCCGTTTATGAACGGCGGTTATTTCTCCCGGGTGCGGGGTGTGGCGCTGCCGGAATGGGCCGCAGAGTTCGACTGCCACAGCTGGGCGCAGTTTTCATTGAAGTACATTCTTGCCCATCCCGCGGTCACCTGCGTTTTGACCGAAACCACCAACCCCAAACACCTGCGCGAAAATCTCGGCACCGCCTACGGCCGATTTCCCGATGCGAAAACCAAGCGCAGAATGCGCGAGGAGATGCAGTTCATCTGAGGTCGAGCGATGGCCATACGATGCAAGTGGACCGGCAATCCTGTAAGACTGCTAATTATCTTAAACCGGTTTGCGAGTCTCGGCCGCTTGGCTGAACCCTTTGCCGTACCGTTTCAGCGTATGGTATGAAACCAACAGTACCATGTGATCTGTGGCCATTTTCTGCAACCTGCCCATGTAGATCAACACCGAGCTGTTGAAGTTTTCGTTCAACGTCTGCGAGCTGGGCAGCGATGTATTGATAATAGGCGCGGCGTACGAACGAACGGTCGTCTCCCTCGGTCACGTTGTCCCAATCCGGCGGCCGTTTAGTCAGGATCTGGCCGTAAAGACTTTGGTAATACTGCAGGTTCTCTTCTACGTCCGTATAACGCAAATCATCGAACATCTTCCCGATACGGCGACTCTTGAGCCGAAATAGTGGTGCTTCTAGAACGAAGATCCGGTAGCAGATATCGTACAGTACGTTGTTCTGATGCACGCGAATGTATTCCAGTATTGCGCCAGGTTGCGCGGGCAGCCATCCATAGTTCAGCAATGCCTCGCGCGTGTACGGGTCCTGGTAGACGCGGTCGAAATCCTCGATCTTGAAGCGGTTCGCGCGAAACGCGAGTTCAGCGAATTCGTTGGCCGGCACGGCCAGATGGAACAGCTGCAGCAGCTTGACCTGATTGATCGACTTGGGCGACCAGGCACTTCCCGCAGCGAGCGCGTTGCGCAGGGTATGCACGCAGTTATCGCTGTAGCCGCTCCAATTGTATGTCGCCTCGCCGCGCGCATATTCGCGGCTTGCTTATGTTGCCACAGCAACTGACCGGTTTTGTTAATCGCAAGGCATAACGCAATGTCACAACGATCGTTTTATCTAAGGAAAATCGGGATCGTCGTCTCATTGCCAATTCGACAATAAGGACGTAAACCGTAACTTTTCTGGGCAACAGTTGTCGCGAAAAAGTAGAATGGCCTTTTTATGGAACACACCCCGACAAACGAAAATGTAAGTGCCGGCAGGATCGTTGGTGCCCTCGACGGATTGCGGATCCTCGATCTCAGCCGCATTCTTGCCGGCCCCACCTGCACCCAGCTGCTGGGTGACCTCGGCGCCGATGTGATCAAGATCGAACGCCCGGGTGTCGGGGACGACACCCGTACCTGGGGACCGCCGTTCGTCACCGACGCCGAGGGTCATGGCACCAACGAGAGCGCCTACTATCTCTCCTCCAACCGCAACAAGCGATCGGTAGCAGTCGACATCGCGACACCCGCGGGCGCGGCGCTGGTGCGACGGCTTGCGGCCAAGTGCGATGTGCTGATCGAGAATTTCAAGGTCGGTGGGCTCGCCAAGTATGGACTCGCCTACGATGACCTCAAAGACGAGCTTCCCCGGCTCGTCT
>CAMYMN010000047.1 GCA_947259395.1 uncultured Gammaproteobacteria bacterium
ATTTAAATTCGACGCCGCCGGTTTGTTCCTGAGTAATGGCCCCCTGGTCGTAGAGTTCCATCGCCGCCGCCACCGTGGCGCCGAAGGAGATCGGATCGTATCCGTCCTCGTTGCACACGAAGTTGGCGTAGGTCAGCGCATCCAGGTCGTCCACACCGGTATCTGAACCCAGGGCCCATGCGGCCTCGTATTCGAGCCCGCCGGAGTTACCCCAGTATTCCGGTTTGTTCTGGATGGTGTAATGTTCCTTGTCCACAGTCGAGATGCGCCCGCAGGCGATGGTGCAGGCGAAACACGCGGCGTTGGTGGTCAGATTCGGTTTCCCGTCGGACTTGCGCGGCTCGTGCATCGCCTCGCCGGAGATATTGTGCGCCCCCTCGAACTGGGTCTCGCGCATATTGCGCGTCGGCATCGCACCGGCCTCGTTGATGACATTCATCAACACCTGGGTGCCGTATTGGGGCAGCCCCTGACCGGTCACCGCGTTCTCGCGCAACACCCGCTTACCTTCCTCGGTGGCCTTTATGAATCCCATCGGGTCCTTGATGTTGCCCACTCCCTTGGTGCCGCGGCACACCACCGCCTTCAGATTTTTCGACGCCATCACCGTGCCGACACCGGAACGTCCCGCGGCGCGGTGCAAATCGTTGATCACCGCCGCATACAAGCAACCCGCCTCCGCCGAGCGCCCGACACAGGATATGCGGATCAGCGGGTCCTGATGCGTCTGGTGCAGGATGCGGTCGGCATCCCACACCGACTTGCCCCAGATAGCCGCGGCATCCATCAATTGCGCATCATCATTGTGGATATACAGGTACACCGGTTGCGGGGATTTGCCCTCGAAGATGACCATGTCCCACCCCGCGTTCTTCATCTCTGCGCCGATATAACCGCCGGAATTGGAGCACGCGATCGCCCCGGTCAACGGACTCTTGCACACCACCGAATAACGCCCGCCGGTAGAGGCCATGGTGCCGGTCAACGGACCGGTGGTCATGATCAGCTTGTTGTCCGGGCCCAAGGCATCGCATTGGGGGTCGATCTCCTCGAACAGATATTTCGACGCCAGACCGCGTTGCCCCAGATACTGCTGCGCCCACTCCATGTTTAAAGGTTCGTCGCTGATCGAACCGTCGGTTAAATTGACACGTAATACTTTATTTGCCCATGCCATGTCATTACCCTCCCATTACTGTGCCTGACTGTAGGTCTGCACGTCTTTTTCCATCGGCGCATTAAAACTTGCCGACCCCGCCGAGCTTTGCTGCGCCCAGGCGCGCATGCGGCCCAAACCTGCGTTGTCGATGTCCACGTAGGTAATGGCGCCGGTCGGACACGCCTTGGCACACCACGGATCACCGCCGCACAGGTCGCATTTGATGACCTTGCCGGTGTCGTGGCTGTAGTTGACGGTGCCGAACGGACACGCAATGGTGCACACCTTGCAGCCGACACACACGGCGTCCAACACCTCCTTGGCGCCGGTGTCCTGATTGACCACGATGGCCTCGACCGGGCACGCGTGCATACACCACGCCTCGTCGCACTGGGTGCAAGTGTAAGGCGCAAACCGCCCTTGGTCATGAAATCCAAACACCTTGATGCGGGATTTGGCCGGGTTGAAGACGCCTTCGTTCTCAAACGAACAGGCCATCTCACATTGCAGACAGCCGGTACACTTCTCCGGCTCCAGCTGTAGCGCTCGTAGCATGCTTTCCTCCTATGCGGTGGTTTTGCTTCGGGGTCGATCTTCGCGCGTACCGTTTGTTGACGATACTTTTTTTGTTACCGCAAAAACCGCTCCCGCAGTGGGTCAACTATATATTCGATCTCCTCACTTGGTCCCGCAGACCTTGCATTTGGGGTCTTTTTTCAGACGGACGGTGTTCCACTCCATGGTGCGTGCATCCAACAACAGCAACCGGCCGCTCAACGTTTCGCCTATCCCGAGCAACAGCTTAACGGCCTCGGTGGCCTGAATACAGCCGATGATGCCGGCCACCGAGCCGAGTACGCCGGTCTCGGAGCAATTCTGCCAGCTGGACTGCGGCCCTGGACCGCCCGGCGATGCGGCGGCCTCCTGATACAGACAGTTATAACATGGGCCGCCCGGTTGGTCGAAACGATACACCGATACCTGGCCCTCCAGACGCACCACGGCGCCGGAAACCAGGGGGGTACCCGCGGCGTGGCAGGCACGATTGATAGAAAATCGGGCGTCGAAGTTGTCGGTGCCGTCGATCACCACCTCCACATCGCGCGCTGCTTGAATCAATTCGGCTTCATGCAGCTTGCGGTTGTGGGTAACGATCTCGACATCCGGGTTCAACGCATTCAGCATTTTCTTGGCAGACATAACCTTTTCCATACCCAGGGTGTCGCTGGTATGCACGATTTGCCGTTGCAGATTCGACAACTCCACCTGATCGGGATCGACGACCACCAATTTTCCCACGCCGCTGGTGGCCAGATACATGGAAATCGGCGAACCTAGGCCGCCGAGACCCAACACCATCACCTTTGAATTCAGCAACCGCTGCTGACCTTCGACATCGATTTCAGGCAGGAAAATCTGCCGGCTGTAACGAAGCAGTTGCTCGTCTTTAATGATTCTTTTAACCGCAGCGGTGGTCACGATATGCTTACCATGGATAAGTGGATTATTCGGTCGCCTTTTTTTCGGCATGCTCGAATGCCGCCAGCTGCTCCGGCGTGGCTTCCGTTGCGTAGCGTTGTTTGTATTCTTTGTAGGGCATGCCGTAGACGATTTCCCGCGCTTGATCGTAGTCGATGTCGATACCGTGCTCCGAGGCGGCGGATCGGTACCACTTCGATAAGCAGTTGCGGCAAAAATATGCAAGATTCATGAGATCTATGTTCTGAACTTCCGGGTATTTACGCAGATGTTCAATCATCTTGCGATAGACAGCGGATTCGATCTCGATTCTCGATTTGTCATTGATCTCTGGTAGCTTGGACATTTTGGGTTCCCAGCAAGTTTCTGATGTGATCGGCCAGTTTTACTCTGCGCGTGTGCTTAAGTCTAGCGCGCCCGGATTGCGCATCACGCAGCTTTGCGGCGCCGCTATAAGTGCCCCCCCTGGCACTGGATCCCACGGCACCGGCCCGCTCATCATGATTTCTGGGACAGGCCCTGTTCCACCGCCATCACCGCCGCTTCCACCCGCGAATGCACGTCCAGCTTTCTGAGGATGGATTTGACATGCAGCTTCACGGTACCGTCGGAGATGCCCAGGTTGCGGGCGATCACCTTGTTGCTCTGCCCCTCGGAGAGATGACACAGAATTTCGCGCTCGCGGGGCGTGAGATCATCGAACGGCGATGACGCCTCGGCCATGCTGTCCGTATCTCCTTGGCGGACGACCTTCGCCAACACATCCGTTAGCCCCGGCGCGACCACCGATTTTCCGGCCACTACATCCCGCAGCGCCACCACCAGATCGTCCGGTTCCATTTCCTTGAGCAGATAACCCTGGGCGCCGCAGCGCAGCGACTCGACCAGATCACGCTCGTCGCTGCTGGTGGTCAACATCACCACCGGTGTAGTGACATTACGCTCACGGAGCCTTTTCAACACCTCTATGCCCCCCATATTCGGCATGCGTAGATCGAGCAGAATAATATCTAAGTCCAGCTCTTCGCTGAGCCGCAATCCTTCTTCCCCGTCGCCGGTCATCGCCGCCACCTCAATCCCACGATGTGCGAGCAGGCCTTCGAGCCCGACGCGAAACAAGGCATGGTCATCGATGATCAATACTTTCATGGTCTAGGATGCGGCAGTTCTGAAGGACATCGTTGGTGGTTCAATCGGGTATTGAAAGGTCAGCACGACGCGCGTACCTTCATTTGGTTCGCTATCGATCTTAATCTCACCACCGAGGCGATGCGCACGTTCCTGCATCACGATTAATCCGATGTGTTCTCCGCCCTGGTCCGGCTCTTGGGTACCCGTGATACCAACGCCGTCGTCTTCGATCATCACGCGGTACTCACCAGCAGGAGAGCTGCGCAACATAACCCGCAGCGCATGCGCACGACTGTGCTTGCGTGCATTTGCCAGCGCCTCTTGCACGATACGGATGACCTCGACTTCTAGTTCGCGCGGCAACTCCGAGCTGGCCCACTCATTTTGCAGGAAGGTGGCAATTCCGGTCTCATTTTCGAAGCGATTGACCATTTTGGCAATGGCGGGAACGAGCTCGTCTTGATCAATGGGCGCGCGGAACCGCGCAATCAGCTCGCGCAATTCAGTATGCGCCTCATCGAGGCTATTTTCGACGCGCTCCATTTCTTGCCACACCGCTGACTCGTCTTGTTGGTGAAGGGTCTCGTCTAACACCCGCACCTGGAAGCGCAAGCTGGCCAGGGTTTGTGCCAACGAGTCGTGGAGTTCGTGCGCCATACGCGTGCGTTCCTCCATCCGCGATAAGCGCTCGCGTTCATGATCGAGGCTGTGGCGCTCGATCGCCATACCCAGGTGGCGCCCGACGCTGGTCAACAGTGCCTTGACATGATCGCGGTCCACGAATGTCTCATCGTCCATGTACAAATCAATGACGCCATGGGTGCGATTGCGGTACGGCAACGGCACCGAGATCAATCCCAGATGCGCGAAATAAGTGACGTCTTCGAGCCCGCCACGTTCGCCGGTATCGATGGTATGGTCGCTGGCCGCGTATTTTTGTTTCAACTCCACCACATCCTCGTCGGTACCGATACTCGCCACCATGCGCATTCGGCCGTCGCTCTCGACCAACCGCACGCTGCCGGCGTGGGCACCGACCACCTCTTTCAATACCCGTATCGACCGCGCCAACAGATCGTCGAGATCTCGGGACACATTGATGCTCGCGGCCACATCATAGAGTAGTTCCAAGGATCGAGCCTTGCGGACGAGATGCGTGGCCGCTCCCGGCGCATCTCCGGATACGGCCTGATCGCTCAGCCGCTTCAAGTATTGCGCGAGCTGCGCGGACGGTTCGGGGAACGATTGCCGGCCGGTGCGCGCCCCGCGATCACCGCCAGCCGCCCCGGTGTTCCCATCGGGGGACGCTTCCGCGACCCTTAACCCGGCGGCCGACCTGCCCCGATACCCGAGCACCGTCAGGATAGCGCCGGCAACCACCAGGCCCAGTTGCACCCAACCCAGCCGCGCGACAGCGTCTGGACTCTTGATCATGAGGTAGGCGCACACCAACATCAGCGCGAACACCACCATCAATCCAGTGGTCAACCATACCAATCGTTGCCGGTCTCGATCGTGCATATACGGATTGTGCCCTGATTGCGGGGGTACTGGCATGCTGCGCCGCAGCATGTTGCCGCTGAATTTACCGCAAAGATTATAACCCCGCGGACTTTTAGGGTCAGACCCCAGTCATTTCATGCGCGACTTAACCATGTTGTGCTCTCGCGGTTCGCATTTCCAACGTGATTCGCCGGACGTACTCCGTCAAGCTCGAGATTAGATGATGTTTTAAGCGTACTCATGATGTGACTCAACGCGCTCGTACTCATTTTGTGGAATGGTGAACAACGATTCACGTGAAATGCGTGAGGTTAAGAAAGATAGTAATGCTGCTTACACGAACTTGATAACGTACTTAGGAGGTGGGAAATGAGACGATGTCTTGTTTCACTATTTACGTTAGCGGTATGCCTTATTTTTACACACGCTCCAAGGGCGGCGGTCATTGCGGTCATCGACACCGGGATCGCGCCGATTCCAGAATTGGCACCATACATCGTTCCCGGTGGATTCGATTTCGTCAACAACGACGCTGATGCCACGGACGACAATGGCCACGGCAGCGTCATCGCAGCCATCGCAGTGGGCAGCTCAAACTTTAAGGCACAAGTGCTTCCAGTGAAGGTCCTGGACGCCACCGCAATGGGCTTCGGAGATTGGGGGCGACAGGGCATCGATTTTTCCGCGGCCAGACCCGATGTGCGCATCCTGAATCTCTCGACGCAGTGGCTGGTTTATGACATACCGTTCGCGGCCTCGCTGCAGAATGCCGCCGGCGCCGGGAAAATCATCGTCATGGCGGCCGGCAACACGGGTCTGCCGAACCCTGATTTTCCGGCGGGGATCGTGAACTCGCTGGGCGGCCGCGGCATCGCGGTGGGGGCGGTCGGGCCGGATAACGTCATTCGTCCGTACACGGCGCGCGCCGGCAACTCGATGAACTTCTATCTGGTCGCCTACGATGACTTGGGTATGGGTCTGCTCGGCACCTCCTTCGCTGCACCGCAAGTGTCCGGGGCGGCCGCGTTGATCCTCCACAACGCACCGTTTCTGAGTGCCACCGAAGTGGTCGACATTCTGCTCCGGACTGCCGTTGACCTGGGGGCTCCCGGCAGCGATCCGATCTATGGACGCGGACTGCTGAATGCAGCGGCGGCGCTGATGCCTGTGGGTCAAACGTCGATCCCGCTAGGCGATGATGTCTCGGACCTTGGTGCCTCAATCGCGAGTCTGGCCGTGGAGCTGGGCCCGGCGGTCGCCAGCGCGCTGTTGGACAACAGCCGCATAGAGAAGGCGCTGATTGTTGATGAATACAAACGACCGTTTGTCATCAACCTCGCGGATCTCGCTACTATCCACGATCCACGGCCTACGCTGTCGTCGTTGATGGACGAGCTGCGTGGACTGTCCCAGCCGATGCAGGTCTCGTTGGCGCGCGACCACACACTGTCGATGTGGTTCTCACAGTCGGTTGCGGAATACAACCCGTGTCTCGGGTTTTGCGACTTCGACCCCAGCGAGGCAACCACCGACATCGCCATGTCTCTGTTGGGCAAGTCGAAAACGGGGCTCCATTATCGTCTCAACTTGAACACGGATCTCAGCACCGCCTTTGGACCGTTTAGTCGATCCGGTATGGAGACCGTCAGCCTGCTCTCAAAGCGCTCGTTACTCAATCCCTATCTGAGCTTCGGCGAGCAAGCGGACAGCGTGGCGTTGGGATATGGATTGGGAAAGCGTATCGATGTCACGTTTGGATTCGTAGCCACCGACGAGGGCAACACATACGGCCGCCGCAGCGATGCGGCACTGGTAGAAGGCACTTACAAGGTCAGCAATCGGATGTCGGTTAAGGCACAGCTAGGCACACTATCTGAAGACGGCAGCCTGTTCGGTGGATCGTCCGACGGTGCGTTCGGGGTCGACGAAACGAACACGACGGCCATGAGCCTCGGGGCACAGATACAACTCAGACCGTCGATCGCGCTCGCCGGCCATTACACGTGGGGCTATACACGGGTCGACGACATCCAGCATAGCCTGCTGCATGACTTTTCGGATCTGCGCAGTGAGGCATTCGGCGCCGCTCTGTTCGCGGACGATGTGTTGCGCAAGGACGATCGCTTCGCGCTCGCCGTCTCGCGTCCGTTGCGGGTGACCAGTGGGTCGGTCAACTTGCGGATTCCGTATGCGCGCGATTATGCGGGCACCGTGTTAACCAACACCGAGCGAATCAGTCTGGTACCGCAAGTTGAGGAGACCGAGGTTGAGATTTCATATCGATTTCCGCTACGCAAACGAACGACCGTGGGCGCAAACCTCGTGTATCGAGACCAGCCCAATCACAGCCAACGTTTCGAGCCAGAGACCGGCCTGTACGCAGTGATCAGACACGACTTTTGATATCAGATTACTGAGTGACCTTGGGGTCCGTCCCGGGGTAGGAGGTCACGGTTTGGGGGGGATGTAGTGGGGATCGTTGGGATTGAGGAAGATGAATTCGGTGGCGCCGGATTCGAGTTCGACGAAATCCAGGGTCATGCCGTCCACCAGTTCGGAACTGGTGGGGGCGACGACGATGTCGATGCCGGAGACTTCGACACGACCATCATCTTGCTTCGCCGCATCAAAACCCATGGCATAGTCGATGGACCCGTCTTGTTTGCGCTTCGCCGCGATGCGCAACGCCATCCCCTGCATGTCGCCTTGTTTGGCGGCCTCACCGATCTGTTTCGCCGCCGCTTCGGTCACGGTAATATTCATATTCTATTCCACGTTGGTTTGGGTTGAACGCACACAGCGTCCGACAAATTCGACAAATCGCTGCGCCCAACAGACCGGATTCATGTTGCGCAAGTGGACGTAGTTGGCGACCACGTTGCGATGAATCAACCCGTCGAATTCACCGTCGATGCCGAAGCCGCGTTGTACCCGGTAAGCAAACACCCGTGGCGCATCCAAGTTCTCGATCCGCGAGTAATGAAATTCATGGGCACGTACGACGCCGGCACCGTTGGACAGTATGGATCCCCACGGGGATCGGCCGGTTTCGGTCAAGGTGACATAACCACGCCCCACGGGACGGTCTTGCATCACCACGTCCAACGGCAGGGCGCCGGCCATTTCATAGTCATGGCCGCGCCAGCTCAGGCGCCGTCCGAGATACATCAGTCCGCCGCATTCGGCATACACCGGCCCAGCCGCCTCAACGAAGCGCAGCACATCGCGGCGCAGGGACTCGTTGGCCGCCAACCCGCGCACTTGGGTCTCGGGAAAACCGCCGCCGATGAACAAACCATCCACCTCGGGCAGCGCGTGGTCGTGCAGCGAGTCAAAAAACACCAGTTCCGCGCCGGCGCGTCGCAGCGCATTTAAATCATCGGGATAGTAAAACCCAAACGCTGCATCCCGGGGTATGCCGATGCGCACCTGCGCTCGGCGCTGCACATCCGCATACGCCTGCGGCGCCGGTAACACCGGCGCCTGGCCTGCGATCGCGATGACCCGTTGAAGATCGACGCCAGCATCGATGGCCGCACGTGTCTGCGCGACGGTGCGCACCGCATGTTCGGCTTCGTTGCCCGGCACCAATCCCAGGTGGCGCTCTTCGATGATCAACTGCGCCTCCTTGTTGAGTACACCCACCACCGGCACATCGGTATACTCTTTTAGGGCCGCGCGCAGTTTAGCTTCGTGGCGCGGTCCGCCCACCTGGTTAAGGATCACCCCCGCGATGTTGATGCTCGCATCGAAGGCCCGGTACCCGGACACCAACGGCGCGATACCGCGGGTCATGCCGCGGGTATCGATCACCAATATCACCGGTGCCTGCAATAAAGCCGCCAAGGCGGCGTTGCTGTCGGTGCCATGCACATCCATGCCGTCGAACAGGCCTTTGTTGCCCTCGATGATCGCGATGTCCGCATCGGCGGATTGGGTCGCCACCGTATCGCGCAGTTGCGCGCTATCCATCGTGTTGAAATCGAGGTTGTAACAATCACGGCCGGCGGCCTGGGACAGCCAGATCGGATCGATGTAGTCGGGACCTTTCTTGAATGGCTGAACGGTGTGACCGTGCGCCCTGAGCGCGGCGCACAGGCCAATGGATACCGTGGTCTTGCCCGACGATTTGTGTGCCGCGGCGATATAGATACAAGCCATGATAGTGGTTGTTCTCCGGGAGATCCCAGAGCATCGAAACAGAGGTTTAACCCGCCGCCGCTTCCGCAGCTTCCGGCTCGGAGGTGCCTGAAGGCTGCTCCCCGAGTCGCTCGGGTAGGAACGGCAGTACCCGCATCGCGACCACCGCGATTAACAACGCAAGCGCGATACCACCAATGCCCAGCAGTATCTCTGGCGCGCTCGGCGTGTAGTCGTTGACGGCACCGTCAAAAAACGTGCTGCTCTCTTCCATCCCCGGAAACAACACCAGCGGAAACGCCTGGGCGCCGATGATGATCACGTAGACCTGCGCCAAGCCGCCGATAACGACCAATATCGATGCGGCGACCAATGCACGCCGGGAGCGGCTGAACGTTGGGGAGAATAAGATCATCAACGGCACGATGCTACCGAGAATGATTTGAAACAGCCAGAATACCGTTGTGTACACGCCGCCCTCGAGCAGAATAAACCGCTCGACGCCATGATGTTCCGTGGCATACAAATTCGTCAAGTGATAGGCCAGGGTCATGTATAGCACCGCCGACACGAAAATGGCCAATAGATTTTTCAAACGGCGCAGAATATCGTCATCAAGGGGCCGGCCGGTCCACTCAAACGCGGCAACCAACACCAACAGGAATATCGCGGTGCCGAATGACAACGACATGATAATGAACAACGGCGCCATGATCGCCGCGTCGTAGGCCTGCCGCGCCACCAGGAACCCGAAGATCGAACCGGTACCGGTGGTGAGCACGAAGCGCCAGATGAACGCAACGGTGCCAGCGGTCTTGCCGAACTTGTTCATGCGCGGCTCGAACATCATCCACAGATAAACGGCGACCACCCCCAAAAAGCCGATGTACAAGAAGATGTTCCAGGCGAAGATCGACTTGAAGTTGTAATAGGTCATGGCGACGATTAACCGCTCCGGCCGGCCCAGATCCAGCACCAGGACGATCAGCCCCCCGACCAACAACGCGACCGACAGCAATGCGGACAAACGCGCCAGGGGTTTGTAATCGTTCTTGCCGAACACCGACGAAATCGACGCCGTGTTCAACGCGCCGGATGCGGCGACGATCAAGAACACCGCGAACACGTGGGGCGTGCCCCACACGATCTGGTTGGACATGCCGGTGACATAGTGGCCGTGGACCTCCATGTAGTGCGCCGCGAAATAGCCGATGGCCACCAGCGCCGCCAGCGCCGCCAGCAATACCCAGTAACCGCCGCTTTGACCTGCCAAGGTTTGATAACGTACCGGCTTCATCTTTGATTCTCGTTTCTCGATTTTTCAGCTCTCGCTACACACCGTGATAGCGGACCCCGGTATTGAGACCCAGATCGGCGCGGATCTGCCGGTTCGGCAGCTCCCGCAGCCGTTGCGACAGCCGGCTGTTGGGGTCGTTCATATCGCCGAACGTCAATGCCTCGTGCCCTTCTCGGGAGCAGGCCTCGACACACGCCGGTTCGCGGTCACGGTCCACACGGTGCACACAGAACGTGCAGCTTTCCACGGTGCCCTTGCCGCGCGGCGCCTCTGGTACCTGGTCAGTGAGGTTTTCGTGCACGAACGAGCGCGCCTTGAACGGACACGCCATCATGCAATAGCGGCACCCGATACAGATGTGCTTATCGACCAGCACGATGCCGTCTATGCGGCGGAACGACGCGCCGGTGGGACACACGTCCACGCACGGGGCGGTCTCGCAGTGCTGACACAACATCGGCAACGAATAGCGCTTGCCGGTAGTCTTGTCTTTGAGGTCGATCTTGCGGATGTACTGGGCATCGGTCTTGGGCCGCCCCATGCCTTCCAGGCCGAACTCCTCGTTGCAGGCATCGACACACTCGGTGCATCCCTGGGCGCACTTCGTCGCGTCCACCAGCATACCCCAGCGCACCTTATCCGAGGCCGGTTCGTCCGCCGGCCGCGCGAGCGCCAGATCCACCAGGCGCACGCCGGGCGCCAAGGTCAACATCGCCGCCGCGGCGCCGGCGCGGCCAATGAATTCGCGGCGCTTTCTATTCGTCTTCGACTTGGCGTTCCTGGATTGCACGAAATCTGACTCCCTCAAGGCGTGATCCTCAGCCGGAAGCTGATGTCGCTGCCCGGTTCCGCGGACGAGCGCGCCGATCCCGGCTTCGGTTGCCGCGGCGTGGTCGCGTGGCATTCGAAGCAATCCATCTTCACGCCGGAGTAGTCATGACACACCTGGCAAAACTCACCCTCGGCATTGACCGGTAGAAATCTACCTTGAACATCCTTGCGGGTGTGGCATTCCAGGCATTCGATCAGGCTGTGTTTCTTGGTTCGAATACCGCGGTGCATGGTCTCGTCCCGCTGATGGGTGAGAAACCGCATGTGATCACGGCGCATCACGTCCGTCGGCTCTACGCACTGCTCGCCCTTGCCGCGCGGCGGCTTCGGCATCGGCGTGTCCGCGGCCGCGGCGGTCCACCCGGTGGCGCAGATCAACGCCAAACTCAAAACTGCAGCGGCGGCGCGCATCGCTCTATTCACCCATCCCCATATCGATATACCCGCTGGGACAGACCTCGGCGCAAATATGACAGCCGATGCATTTGTTGTAATCGGTGTCCACATAGCGTCCGGTGGTGGATTTGTCCTTCTTGACCCGGAACACGGCGTCCTGGGGGCAGAAGATCACGCAGTTGTCGCACTCGAAGCACATGCCGCAACTCATGCAGCGCTTCGCTTCCTCTATCGCCCGTTCTTCCTCGAGACCATAGTGGCGCTCCGCAAAGTGGCCCAAGACCTCGTCGGGCCCAGGCACTTTGGCTGCGCGCTTTTGCCGCGGCGTATATTCGAAGTGGGAGAGAAACAGTTTGTCGGATGCGATGATTTCATGGGCCGAGCGGTCTTCGTAGTTATGCACCGCAAAATCCGCCGAATCCGTTCCAGAATCCTGAGTGTGATCGTACTCGGTGGGCGCCAACCCGCTCTCGTTCAATTTGGCAAGCAGGTTGAAATGATCCACGTCGACCTTCGGCCGCTTGCTTGGCTCTTGTCCGTTGACGTAATGATCGATGCTCTCCGCGGCGATCGACGCCTGACCGATGGCAGTAGTCAACAGGTGCGGGCGGATGATATCGCCGGCGACGAAGTGTCCGGGCCGGTCCGGCACTTGGTAGAACTTGTCGGCATCGATTAAGCGGCGATCATTACCCATTTCCTCGATGCCGCTCAGATCGCCGCCTTGGCCGATGGCGGACACGATCAGATCGGCCTCGAGCTCGAACTCGGTGTTATCGATGGGGGTCGGAATGCCCCGATCATCCACGGTGCACTTGGCCATCTTCACGCCCGTGGCGCGGCCGTCGTCGCCGACGATCACCTCCACCGGCATCACCCCGTTCAAGATGGTGACCCCCTCTTGCAGTGCGTCGTCGACCTCGTGTTCCGATGCGGTCATTTCCTCGCGCTGGAACAAGGCGGTCAAGGTGACGGTTGCGCCCTTGCGGGCGGCGGCGTAGGCGGCGTCGTGGGCGACGTAACCGCCGATCACTTCTTCCGGACGGTCTTTGGGATTAAACTTCTCGATCTTGCCAAGACGGCGCGCCACCGACACCACATCGATGGAGGTATCGCCCCCGCCGATGCACACGACCTTGTCCGCGGTCACTTGCAGCGATCCTTTATTGAACGCTTCGAGGAACTTCACGCCATTGACGCAATTGGGGGCGTCGCCACCGGGCACCGGCAAACCGCGCCCGCTCTGACAGCCGATGGCCCACAGAACCGCGTCGAATTCCTTTTCCAGCTCCTCGATGGTGATGTCCTTGCCGACCCGGGTGTTGGTGCGCACTTCGATGTCGCCGAGATCGAGAATGCGTTGAATCTCGTGGTCGAGATAGTCCCGCGGGGTGCGGTATCCGGGGATACCGTAACGAAACATGCCGCCGAGCTCCTCCTGCATCTCGATAATGGTCGAGGCGTGACCGACACGGCGCAGTTGATAGGCGCCGGCGAGACCGGCGGGACCGCCACCGATGATGGCGACGCGCTTGCCCGACAGCGGCGGCGCGGATTCGAACTTGAAGCCCTCTTTGAAAGCGGTGTCGCCGATAAACTGCTCCACCGAGTTGATGCCGACGAAATCCTCGACGTTGTTGCGGTTGCACCCATCCTCGCAGGGGGCCGGGCACACCCGTCCCATCATCGAGGGAAACGGGTTGGCGTCGGTGGAGCGTTGGAATGCGTATTCCTGCCAGCTGGTGCCCTCGGGCGGCCGCTCAATGCCGCGCACGATCTGCAACCAACCACGAATGTCTTCACCGGACGGGCAACTGCCCTGACACGGCGGCGTGCGATGCACATAGGTCGGACATTTGTGCGAGTGATCGGCTTCAAAGATGTCCTCTTGCCATCTCGTCGTCTTGAAGTCGCCGTCTTTGTACGCACGGAACGTTAAGCCTTGTTTCATCTCGTCCTGGGACGTCGCCATGTTGCTTCTCCGAAATTCGATGTAATCTTTCGCTGTGTGTTAAGGTCTCAGTGCTCGGCACCCATCACCAACGCGTCGCCCACCAACTGGTGCACGCTCACGATCATGTCCATGCCCATACCGTAATAGGGCAGGACCTTGGTGAACTGGCTCTTACAGATCGCGCAGATGGCCGCCATATGCGTGACCCCGTCCTCGTCGATGACCTTCTTCAACGCCTCCATCCTCGGCACCGCACCTTTGACGCGCAGCTCCAACAGGTCGTCGGTTAACAAACCGCCGCCGCCGCCGCAACAGAAGGTGTTCTCGTGAATGGTGTCCGGCGACATGTCCACGTAGTGGTTACACGAAGCCTTGAGCAGCTCGCGGGGTATCACGAACTGCCCACCCGGCATATCGCCCATACGCGAAGCGCGGGACACGTTGCACGAATCGTGAAACGTCACCACCTTGTCGTCATTGGCTTCCTTGTCGAATTTCAGCGCGCCCTTTTGGATCAGGTCGTAGGTAAACTCGCACACATGCTGCGGCACCGGATAGTTGGGATCGAGAAAATCAAACGGGCCGATCAAGGTGTTCCAGAAACTGTAGGCAACCCGCCACGCGTGACCGCATTCACCGACCACGATGCGCTTGACCCCCAGATCGAGGGCCGCTTGCCGAATGCGCATCGCGACCTTCTGCATGTTCTCGTAATTGCCGATGAAGATGCCGAAATTGGCCGCCTCGGAGGCGTATGAACTCAAGGTCCAGCTGAGGCCGGCCTGGTGAAATACCTTGCCATAGCCAATCAAGCCGTCCACATGGGGTTCGGCAAAAAAGTCCGCCGATGGGGTGACCAGCAGCACCTCGGCGCCCTCCTGGTCGAGGGGGAATTTGACGTCGACTTCGATGTCTTCCTGGACCTCTTCCTCGAGCCCCTCCAGGGTATCCGCCAGGGCCGGTTCGGGCAGACCGAGGTTGTTGCCGATCTTGTAGACCTTGGCGATGATCTCGTTGGAGTATTTCTGGCCGATGCCGATGTGATCCAGGATCTCGCGCCCGGCCATGGTGATCTCGGCGGTATCTATGCCATAAGGACAGTACACCGAGCAGCGGCGGCATTCCGAACACTGGTGATAATACTTATACCAGTCTTCGATGACTTCCTCGCTGAGTTCGACCGCACCCACCAACTTGGGGAAGTACTTGCCCGCGACGGTGAAGTGCCGGCGATACACCTTGCGCAACAGGTCCTGGCGCGCCACCGGCATGTTTTTTGGATCCGCGGTTCCGAGATAGTAGTGACACTTGTCGGTGCAGGCGCCGCATTTCACACACGCGTCGAGGAACACCGGCAGCGAGCGATATTTGCCAAGCAGCTCGCCCATCTTGTCGAGGGCCTTCTGTTTCCAGTTGTCCACCAACTCACCGGGGAAACCGAGGGGTTCTTGGTGCTCGGGCTTGGCCACGAACGGTTTACTGTGGGCCATGGCATCCGGCGCGATCACCGGAATGACCGGGATGTCCGCGAGCGTCGGGGTTGTGAATTCTTCCTTAGCCTTGGCCATGCGTGTGCCTGTAATTGTTGCGCCTTTGTCTAGTTACCCGTGGTCCGTGTGGCGTCCAACTTCGCGGCCCAGGGCGCGACATGCCGGCGCTCGCGGGAATCGTCGGCCTGATTACGTGTCGGGCTAAAAAATAGTCCAGGCACGTGCAGCAGTTTGCTGAACGGGAAAATGATCATCAGCGCCGCCACCAACGCGAGATGAAGCAGCAACAAGGCATCCGCCGGCAATGGCTGCCAGTCGAATCGCATCAGTCCTAGGAAAAACGCCTTCACTGCGACTATATCGGTGCGCGCTACGTATTTCATCAACAGGCCACTGCCACCGATGGCGATGAGCAGCACCAACATCAAATAATCCGACGGCGCCGAGATGTAGCGGAGGCGATCTACCAGTGAGCGTCGGGCCAACAAACCCAACAATCCCAGCAGCATCACAAAACCCATGTACACGCCGATATCCTGAACCAAGGCGGCAACGAACCAGATGGGTTCGGCGAAGTAACGCAAATGGCGAACCAAGACAATCAGTAAACCGAAATGAAACAACCAGCCGAACAACCAGCTCCATTTGCTGCCTTTGAACAGGCTTTCAAAAAACACCACTTCGCGGAACAGGCGCGCTATGACGCCGCCACGGGTCGTCGGCGCCGGGGTCGTAGGGATCTTCAGCGGTGCCGGAGTGCGCGCGTATTGGCGGATCTTCGCGGCAAGGCCCGCCACCAGGATTACGGTCGCGGTGTAAAACAACAAAGCGAAAATCGCCGTTAAGACCGACATGGGTCCAGCCTTCCCCTACAGAATCGTTGCTGACGCGGGGGCTAAGCCCCCTGTTCTGGAGAGTGCCTAGACGCAGCCAGTCGGCTTGGGCAACCCGGCGTACTTACAGGCCTGCTTTGCAGGACCGTATGGAAACAGCTCGTAGAGATACTTGCTGTTGCCCTTTTCTTTGCCGAGCCGTTTGCCGATCGCCTTGGTCAACACGCGGACCGCTGGAGCGATCTGGTATTCCTCGTAGTACTCACGCAGGAAGTTGATCACCTCCCAGTGGTTGTCGGTGAGGTCACAATCGTCCTCTTTCGCCATGTAGCCGGCGACGTCTGGGCTCCAGTCGGCCAAATTCGACAGGTAACCCTCTTCGTCGGTTTCGTAGCTCTTACCACCAATTTCGAATGCCATTGTCTTCGTCTCCTATGGATAAGGGTAGACAGTTATAACCAGGATTGAACGCGATCGCTGCTGGCGGCGAGATCGACAAATCCGTCGTATCCGACCACCTCAATCCCATCAATCAATCGATCCTCCTCGATCCCCCGCGCCTTCAGGTCCGGACCCAGGGCGTACACGCTATAGTCGCTCAGCGCTTGTAGCATCTTTTGCTCGACTACGGTCCCTTTGACTGCGGCATACACACCGTCTTCGAGCAACAATATCTCGCTCCCCGACTTCGCCAGGCGCAGGCAGGTGTCCAGGCTATTCTTCTCGAACGGCGATTTATTAACTGTGTGCAACATCGTAATGTTCCTAGTAATTCAAGATTATATCTTGTTGTTCCATCAGATCCGCCAGCTCCTCCCGATTTACGATTCGGATCGATGGTTTTTCTTTGTAATCATCGTCCTCGTCTTCGTAGGTCAACGCCAACAGATCATCTTCGCTCATGCCGCGCTGCTCCAGGGATTCCTTCTCCACATAAAGCTTGTTCACATCGTAGTCGCCGAGCGCACGGTAGGTGGGAGAGAAGTTTTTCATATTCGATTCCGCGGTATCTTGGCCCTTCTGCAACTGGAACACGCCGTCATCAACAAACGCCATACACACATCCTGATCGAAAGCAGCGCCGATCAGCACTACCTCGAGTCCCTCCAGCGCATAGATCGTCCCATAGGGGGCCCGCCGGTTCACGTACATAAATTTTTTCACACCGTTTCCCATAAACCGCTCCTCTAGTCTCCAAATGCCATTACGCGGTCGGCCTTGATCCCCATCTCGATCAACTGCCCGAGACCGGAGATATGGAACCCCTCGGCGATATTGTCGGCGTCTTTACCGTGCCGTTTCGCTTCGTCTGCATCGACGATGCCGCGGCGCTGGGCTGCAGCGACACACACCACCAAGTCGAGTTCGTATTCCTTGGCCAACTCGCCCCACCGATTGACGATGTTCCGGTCATCTTGCGGGGGCGTGGTCAACCGCGTGCCGTTGTTGACGCCGTCATGGTAAAAGAACACGCGCACGATCTCATGACCTTTGTCCAACGCCGCTTTGGTGAAATTAAACGCGGTGTCAGAGGCCTGATGCTGATAGGGACCTTCGTTGACAAGGATACCGAATTTCATAGCTAACCCCGATTACAGCCGAATGTAAGACGACGAGTTGAGACTCTTGCGGGAGCCGCGCCAGTTGTCAATGTGATACTTGGTGAACGGCAGACCGGTCAACTCGAAGAAACGCGGCCAACCGATGCGATCGATCCAATCGTTGATACGCTCCCAGTCCTTGGCGTCCGCTTTGTAGGCGCGCAGGATCTTTTTCACGACCGCCGTCGCCTCCGGCCACCGCGGCGGATTGTTGGGGACGCCCGCGGCAACCAGCTTCTGGAAGCTTGGTTTGCTGCGCGCATTGGAGTGATTACCCCCCACCCAGATCGCCAATTTGCTGTGTTCTGGATCGTTGATCTGCATCGGCGGACAGGGCGGATAGCAGGCGCCGCAGCAGATGCATTTTTTCTCATCGACTTCCAGGGTCGGCTTGCCGTTCACTTGGGCGGGACGAATTGCGGCCACCGGGCAACGCGCCACCACCGACGGACGCTCGCAGACGTTGGCGACCAGATCGTGGTTGATCTTGGGCGGCTTGGTATGCTGCACGTTGATGGCGATATCGCCCTGCCCGCCACAGTTAATCTGACAGCAGGAAGTGGTAATGTGCACGCGGTTGGGCATGTTACAGTTCTTGAACTCGTCAATGAGCTCGTCCATCATCGCCTTCACCACGCCGGAGGCGTCAGTGCCGGGGATGTCGCAATGCAACCACCCCTGGGTGTGCGAGATCATCGCCACCGAATTCGCGGTACCGCCGACCACGAAGCCGGCACCCTCCAACGCGCCGATCAGCGGCTCGACCTTGGACTCATCCTCGATCATGTATTCGATGTTGCTGCGGATCGTGAACCGCACGTACCCGTCGGCAAACTTATCACCGATCTCGCACAGCTTGCGCAGGGTGAATACATCCAGGATGCGTTGCGTGCCGGCCTTGACAGTCCACACCTCGTCCCCGCTGTGGGCGATGTGGCGAAGCACACCGGGTCGTGGATGGTCGTGGTACTTCCATTGACCGAAGTTCTTGAGCATCACCGGATGCATGTACTGAAATCCATCCGGACATCCGGACTCAATCGGGCTGCGCATTTCTTTTTTCTGCGCCATGTGGACCTCCGAAAACCCTGCTTAAGATTGAATTCTGTAAAGGAGGCGACCCGCGCCGCCCCGTGTATTCATTATTGCTGGAGCGCGCGCCTCAACCGGCGGCCGCTTTCTCCTCCGCCTTACGGCTAAACCATTTTTCTGCTTCCTCGTCCCAACCATCCATACGCACGTAGGATGACTCACGGGGATGAGAAACCATGTTGGGATCA
>CAMYMN010000048.1 GCA_947259395.1 uncultured Gammaproteobacteria bacterium
GAGGATGTTAGTCCAAGGTCATATCCCGCTCTGGATCAGAAAACGAGTGTTCAGGTTGGCAATTGGGGCGTCTATATGAAGTCGAATAAACGCCCTTTTCCGAAAGTCGATTGAGTACCCCCAGGTCATCGAACAGTCGTCAGCCGGTGCTTCGGCGTGGTGTCGCTGTCATCGCGCCTTCTGAGCCAGGAGAAATCGCATACTTCAGCCGATTTTCCAACACTTGCTAGCGTCGGGCTGACAGCCACCAAGGCCGCCCCGTCGATGTCGCAGCCGCGGATCTTGCATCTGTGGTGTCCGCTGTATCAGTCGAACAAGCGAGCCTGGGGTAGCGCCCGACACGGTGGTAAACGCGGGGCAGTGTTCTTCGACAAGTTGGTAAAGAAGGGTCCGCCCCGGGCGATGGCGCTCGTAGAGCGACGCAGCAACGCCCGCACTGGCTTCCCTGCCAGCAGGCAACGGCAACATGATCGCATCCTTGCGATGGGGTGTTTACCCGGGGCTATCAGACCGCATCCATTGCTGCACGACTAATAATCGGGTCGTAATCAGCGGACCTCCGCTAATATGTACCGTACCGCCACGTTGGCATGGAGGCTTACCTCGTCAATGCTCGCGCAACGCGGGCCTCGCGAAACCGCGGGAAGCTGCTCGACGTCGACCCGGTCGCCGAAACGCAACGCGGCCTCGCCGGCGCGGGGCCCGGTGGCGATACGCGCATTTCTTGCCTCAGACCGCCTCGGAACTGAAACCGAGGAGCCCGGTCGCTTTCTCGTTCCATAGCACAATCGACTGACGACTATCGACCGCGAACACGCCATCGCTGCTGTTCGCAGTGAATTCGAAGATCCGCCCCATCGCCCCCCCCCGGCTACTGAAAAGCAGTGCCTCTGGGTGCGCCGGGTCCGTCGGGATGGGCCTGCGGGTTTGAATAACTTGGGTACTATCGGACCCTGATCCCTGCTGATACTCGACTGAATTCGAAAAAGGCGCTTTGTTCGAACTACCCGCTTCGGATGCGCTATGTTCACAGCGGCGCCAGAGTGGCTCCGATGCGACGCCGATGCTGAATGCCTTTTTGATGTGGCGGCGCGAGCCGCACTTCGATCCGGCTCCGAAAGCCGTGGCCGCAAGGCTGCAGGGGCTGCTCGCCTCGCTGCTCTCGGAGCCCCTGTCCGCCGTGCGGGCTAGCTGGACCCTCGGAATTACACCTAAGAAATCGGCACAACCAACAAAGGGTTGCCTTCCTCCCGATACTCGAAATGCCATAAAGGGTTCGGCGCGAACGACAACAGGAAGAATTCCTCTGTCAATGATGTTGAATAAGGTATCGGGGTGGCTAAGCTTAGAAAACACGAAGCGCTTTATAGAAGTTATTTACGTGTTCAAATTGAGCCGCTATTTCTCAGTCGCGAGTTTCGTGGCGATTGTTGCTGTGATTACCATGTTGTCGTGGTATTACCGCAGCACCACGAAAAACGCGCTGATAACCCATCAAACCCGAAGCAACGTGTCGCTCGCTACAGCGTTTGCGAACTCGGTTTGGCCCAAGTACTCGGACTTCGTCAGGTCCGCCTCGGACATTCCGACGGCGGATCTGCCCCAACGGGGAGAAATCACCGCACTGCGGACGGACGTCCTGGCTCAGATGAAGGGCCTGAACGTCGTCAAGGTGAAGATCTACAACCTGCACGGCTTGACCGTATTTTCCACGGATGCCGAGCAGATCGGGGCAGACAAGAGCGATAACACGGGCTTCCAAAAGGCGCGGGGAGGAGATGTCGCCAGTTCGATTACATTCCGCAATGAGTTCTACGCGTTCGAGCGATTCATCGTCGATCGTAATCTGGTTACGTCTTACATACCGGTCCGCAAGGCCGATGGGGCCGTGGAGGCGGTCTTTGAACTCTACTCTGATGTCACCGACTTGGTAGACGAGCTAAACCGGAATCAGACGCAGATCGTTGCCGTGGTGTCGATCGCCTTGGGTCTGCTCTATCTATTCCTATATCTGGTTGTCAAACACGCGGACAAGATTATCAGCACCCAGGTACAAGAACGCCGGGAAAACGAGGACCGGGTCCGTTATCAGGCATACCACGATCCGCTGACCGATCTTCCCAACCGGGTCAGCTTTGGTGAGCGATTAAGCGAGACGATAGCGCGCGCGAAGCGGCGCAATAATTCGGCCGGTCTCCTGTATTTCGACCTCGACCGCTTCAAGACCGTAAATGACAGCCTCGGCCACGACGCCGGCGATCAATTACTGGGGGTGCTGGCCAAAAGGATTCAAAGCGTAGCGCGGGAGAGCGACATGGTGTTCCGCGTGGGCGGCGACGAGTTCACCATCATTTTGGAGACTCTACGTCATGCGGAGGATGCGGCCAGGGTCGCGCAGCGATTGATTGACTCGATAGCAGAACCCGTTCAACTGCTCAATCACAGGATAACTGTGACCGCTAGTATCGGGATCGCGATTTATCCCACAGATGCCACTGACGTTGATCGGTTAGTTAAGAGCGCTGACGCGGCGATGTACCGTGCCAAGCAGTCCGGTCGCAATACCTACGCGAACTATACCGCCGATTTGAACGTCCAAGCGACCGAGCGCTTCACCCTCGAAACCGAGTTGCATCACGCCCTGAAAAACGATGAATTGCTTCTATATTATCAACCCAAGGTGTCGCTACCCGGCGGCCAAATCGTCGGCATGGAGGCGTTGTTGCGCTGGGATCATCCGCGATTGGGCCTGTTAACACCGGATAAATTCCTGTCGATCCTGGAGGACACTCGACTCATCGTGCCGGTGGGAGAGTGGGTCATACTGACTGCGTGCAAACAGAACAAACTCTGGCAGGACACCGGTTTGATTCACACGCGAATCTCGGTAAACGTTTCCGCGTCTCAATTTAGAGATAAATCCCTGGTGAAAATAGTTCGTGAGATCTTGGATGAGATCGGCCTTGAGCCCCGGTTCCTGGAACTCGAACTGACTGAGGGCCTGCTCATCGAAGATGCGCGCGGCGCTATCGAGATGATGAACGAGTTGAAGGAGATCGGCGTTTTTATCTCCATCGACGACTTCGGCTCCGGCTACTCTTCACTCAATTACTTGAGCCGGTTCCCGGTCGACATACTCAAGATCGACAAGACCTTTATTAAAAATATTTTGACCGACCACAAGGATGCCGAAATTACCCATGCAATCGCCTCTTTGGCGCATGCCTTGAAGCTGGGTTTGATCGCAGAAGGGGTCGAAAACGAGCAACAGCTTGAATTCCTTCGTTTCCACGGCTGCGATGAAGCCCAAGGATTCCTATTCAGCCACCCTGTATCCGCCGAAGAATTCGGCCGCATGCTTTCCACGGAAGGACTGGGCGATTCGTCACAGGAAAGCGTAGCGTAACACCGCTCAGTCGATTATCGAATTACAGGCATCCCGCGTATGACTACTAACGCACCTTTGCCCGCAGATCCGTTACTTGGCCCTGTTTGAAAGTGAACCACTTCGTCCAGCCCCACCAGGATCCGCCGGCACTGACCGTACTGTTGACATGTAACGCACCATTGGCAGCTTCGAAACCATTCTTGAGCACACCCGTAGACACGGTGTCCTCGTTGTAATGGTCCTTCAAGTACCGCATCGCTGCTTGTTTGAGATCCGCTTCGGTAGTATTACCGGTCATCGCTTGTCTCGTGTTGTTCACGCAACTCCGCCTGGACCTGGTACCAACTGGAGTGTCTGACATCGCACCCCTTTACTAAATAAATCACATATTCATAAATGTTCTTGGCGCGGTCCGCAATCCGCTCGAAGGAACCTGCCGACCACATAATCTCCAGGATACGTGGTATCTCGCGCGGATCTTCCATCATAAAGGTGATCAACTACCGCATAATGCTCTCGTGCTCCTGATCGACTTCGCGGTCGTACGCCCGTATGGACACCGCAGCTTCCACATCGGTTCGCGCGAACGTATCCAACGCATTATGCACTATCTCCTTCACTAGATTGCCCAAATGCCACAACTCACGATATTGACCTTTGGGCGGGTCACGCTGTGCCAACCGGATTGCCATGCGACCGACGACTTCCGCCTCATAACCCATGCGTTCCAAGCCGATAATGCTCCTGATTACCGCTTCCACATGCTGTTTCTCGATGCGGCGTATGTCGAGCGCCCTGATGGGTCGGTCCGGTTTGACTCGTTGAAGCCACCGCTCGGCGCTCGTCGGCGCCTTCGTACACTGAAACCGGGCGCTCAATCCATGGGCGCCATCGACGTAGACACCATCCAGAAAGCGCATGTGGAAGTGAGCGTTTGCATTGAGCGCGCCGCCGAAACGCTGGGCCAGCGTCACCGCACCGGTGTGGCCGACCTTGCGAGTGCATCCAGCACGTAGGGCGCAATAGCGAAGCGTATTGCGCCGCGATTCAAACTGGGTAGGCAAGGCTATCCGCAGTGCAAATGATCGGGCAACACCACCCAGCCGTGAACGTCGAATGAGTGGCCGCGACGGACGCTGGTCACCGCCTCATGCAGCAGAGCGTTGTTTCGGATGAGCAAGCCGTTGCGCCTGCGTCGTAGCAGGTTGACGGTGGAGAGGTAGGTGCCGCCACATTGCCATGCGCGCCCGGAATCCGGCATCGTGTCATGAGCTCCTTCTCTCGAATCCGGCGCAATACGCTTCGCTATTGCGCCCTACGCTTGCTAGGGCAAAATCCCGGTCGTTTGCAGCTGAACGCCACCAGGCGCTCGGCATGGCAGGTCTCGCAGCGTACCCGCAGAAAGCCACGCTCGAGGGGTCCGCATTTGAGGTCGGCCTCGAACTCGCGCTTGACATAGCTCGGCAATGCGCTTCCCCGAGCCGCCAGCTGCACCTTGAACGCGGGGTAGTGCTCTTCGACAAGCCCCTGCTGATGATCCACGGCAAGATGGACGACGTCGTGCCGGCGTGGAATCATGCCGACCGCCTGATGAAGCTGCTGCCCCAGGCTGAACCGGTCGAGCTCCCTGAAACCGGCCACGCGCCGCACCACGTGCGCACGGAAGAAGTGGCTAGCACCGCATGTAGGGCGCAATAGCCAAGCGTATTGCGCCGCGATCTACTGTTCACACGATCACCGGCTAGGAATGGGCGAAAAAAACCCCGGCTCGGCGTAGCGTCCGGCAAGATAAGCGGGTGGACCCCGCCAACCCGCCCTTGGGGTTCCGCCGTTCCAACAAGAGTTGTCGCCTGATGGCAGACTCATGCTGACCCGCGGCGCGCGCACAACGTGTAGTTGGGCACTCGGTGCGGACACGCTCGCCTGGCTTTGATTTACATCAACGCCTGCGGCTGCCGATTGGCCTAGGTTCAATAAAGACAGAACCGAGGGCAATCGCATGAGCGCCACCATTGACGCCCAATCCATCTATCCGCACCTGGTCGAGCTGCGGCGCTCGTTTCATCGTCATCCCGAGCTTGCGTTCGAGGAAGAGCACACCGCCGGACTGATCATGCAGGAGCTCGAGCGTCTCGATATCGACTACGAATATTCTGGCAAAGGCGGCGCGGTGGTTGGGCGGCTGCCGGCGAATCGTGCCGGCGGCCCCACGATCGCGCTGCGGGCTGAAATGGACGCCCTTCCCGGGGCGGAGAACACCGATTTGCCGTTCGCCTCCACGATCAAAGGCAAGATGCACGCCTGCGGTCACGATGCGCACATGGCGATGGTGCTCGGCGCGGCGTCGTTGCTGGTTCGGGAGCCGCCGCCGGCCGACGTGATGTTCGTGTTTCAGCCTGCGGAGGAGCGCGGCGGCGGCGCGCGGGTGGTTCTCAACAGCGGCGTGCTCAACGGCGTCCACGCCATATTCGGCGGCCACGTCACGCATCACTACCGTGTCGGTGAGATCATGGTCGCCCACGGCGTGATCACGGCCCAGTCCGATCGATTCCGTATCGAGGTGCACGGCAGGGGTGGACACGGCGCGAGACCCCACGAGGCCACCGATGCGATCGTCGTCGCGGGGCTGCTGATCACCGCGATTCAGACGCTGGTCTCGCGTGAAATCAACCCGGTTTATCCGTCCGTGGTCACCATCGGCCGTCTGGAGGCGGGCAGCGCGCCGAACGTGATTGCCGAAAGCGCTTTACTGGAAGGTTCCATCAGGACCACGCTGGGCGATGTACGCGAGCAGCTGCATACCGGGCTAAAGCGCATGGCCAAGGCGGTCGGCGATCTGCACAACGCCAACGTCACCGTCGCCATCGAGGAGGGCTATCCGCCGGTGGTCAACACGCCGCACGAGACGGGCATCGCGTTCAGCGCCGCCCGCGACGTGGTCGGCGAGCGCGGCCTGATGGCCATGGACCATCCCAGCATGGGCTCGGAGGATTTCTCCTACTACCTCCACGCTATTCCGGGGTGCTACGTGCGCTTCGGTGCGCGACGCGCGGAGCAGGAATACATTCCGCTGCACAGTCCGGAGTTCGACATCGACGAGGCCGTGCTCAAAGTCGGTGCGCGCTACTTCGAGCAGGTAACGCGGCGCGCATCGAGTGAGCTTGAAGGCCGGGCTTGAGTCGGTACAAAGCACCTCCCCGGAGGAGGGGCGTTCAGTTTTCCGGGGGGATGCCCAGCAGCTTACCTATTCGATGACTAACCGCACGCGCCCTGGATGCGGCCCGCTCGACGTCGTCGTCAAAAGCCATGAGCTCAAAACCGGTGCCGTGCTCGATGGATGACGGCGTCATAATGATTGCCCCGGCAGGTGCGCCACCCCGGACATAAAGCGCGTCTTCGAGCGCAGACAGTATCTCGCCAAAAGGTCGCGCCTTTGCTTTGAGGTGCTCGCGTTTTTCGATCAAGAAGGGATGCTTTCGCCAGTCGCCGAACAGCCGGTTCGCCAGCGTCAGCGGCAGCGACACGCCGCCCCAGCGCCCGTTACACTCGATCCAGTGCAGCCGGGCAGCACTTAGATCCTCCCCGATTACGATGGCGTCGAAGCTGCAGCGGCCGAAGTATCCGAGGCGTTGAAACACCACTCCGAACATCACGGCCTCGTGCGCGAGGCGCTGCTGCCACTCCTCGGAGAGCATCGTCGGCGCGGCGCCGGCAAATTCGTCATGCTCGCCAAGCAAACGCTGATCGAATACCGCTTCCACAATCGGATTTCCCTGATCGAGTTCTGGAATCCACAGGTGAACCGATGGGCTCACGATCACCGGCTCCTCCCATGCGGCAACCATCACCGGAAACTGGCCGCGCCATCCTGCGACGCGCATGCGCCGCAGCAGGCGCTGTCGGAGTTGTTCAAGCGGCAGTCGCGCGACAGCGCTGGCATCGAGCACAAAATTGCCTTTGGCGCTCGCGCTGTCGGTGAGCTTGATGGCAACCGTGGGGTGCTGTCGCGCCAGGCTCGCGACCTCTGCGGCGAGCCGCGCCGAGCCATAAGCGGCCCGGGTCTTGGGTCTGGCCGCGCGACCAACGACGGCTGAGATCAGGCGGGCGAACCACAGCTTGTCATTGGCCCGTCGCGTGAGTCCTGGGGCGGGCGCGGCTACCCGCACCGGCACCCGTGCCCGATCGGCGACCGTGCTCGCCAGCGCCCAGACTCCGCCGGTTCCCATGTAGGGCAACACCGTGAGGGTGCCGGCCTCGCGCGCGCGGGCGACTACGCGATCAATGAGGACGTGGTCGCGCAGGCAGCAGCCGGAGAGGGAATCATCCGCGGGCCGGGGCGAGGGCAGCAATGTCTCCGCCCGAGCGAGGCCGAGCATCTGCTCGGCGTAGCGCTCGAAGTGAGCGTTTGTCGGCGCGTCCACCACCATCAGATCGCCGTCTTGCGCCAACCACAGCGCCCGATAGGCGTAGGGCTGGTCGAATTGTCGTTCGAACAGCCGGATTTGGCTGTGGTCCTCGATGAGTAAGGCCGGGCCCGTTGCGAGGCCGGAGCCGACTCGGGCACCGAGGTCTGGCGTTAGCGAGAGCCTCGGATCGCCATCCAGGAGGGCTTGCGCGAGCTCCCCGAGCTGGCGTTGTTGCGCCGGGGAGAGAGTCACTCGAAATGACTCGACTACTGGAAAACGGCCGCCGGTGAGATCAAACCGGTGGGTCTCGGTAGCAATCGCGGGTGCGTCCGGAGTCTCTACCATTGGTTCTTATTCGTGAACTTTCTTTTCCGCGCCGGCAGCGCGACCCAGCGGAAAGCTGGGGGCACCTTGGCTGTACTCGATCCGTGGCTTAAGTCCGCGGCCGCTAAGCGCGGTGCTCAGTGCCACCATACCTAAGGATCACCCTTGCGTCTAAATGGGTAACCGAGGTAACCGAGGGGTCAGATCCTGAGGGACCCCCACAAAAGTTGATCGAAAATCAATAAATTAATCAAACACCCCAATTTGTAGCGCCATAAACTATGGCCGCCACGGCGCAACGATTCACACTACAAATAGAAGACAGTTGTGCGCTCTGGCGTGGCCAGTTTGTTTGGCGCTGCAAATACAGGCTTAAACGCGTTTGTCACTCAAGTTGTTGAAACCCTGGATTCGTCAGGGTCAGATCCCTTGAGTTGGGCTGGTCAACACCTTCTGGAGATCTCGCCGATTGCGTTCTTGGTACGAAGTCGTTCCGGGTGGTCAAATAGTATCCGTGGCTTGTCAAGTTTCGATGCAACTGGAAAACAATCGAAAGGAGCATAGAAGATATAGACCCCCCCTTGACGCGAGGGCATCCATCGATGATGGACTACCTCAAGTGGTTGATAGACCACTGAAGACAGACAGGAGGGGATCATGGGTGAGAATGTAATTTACGTCGGAATCGATGTCGATGACGTGCGCTACCACGGCTCGGCGCTGGATAAGCGCACGGGTGAAGTGCTGGACTTTCGATGCCGTCCGACCTTGAAGGGCCTGGTGCAGCAGCTCAAAAAAGTCCAAGAGTACTATGGCGGTTCGCAGTTGCAGCTGTGCTACGAAGCATCGTACGTGGGTTTCTCGCTGCAGCGCGACCTCAAGGCTCGAGGCTTCGATTGTGAGGTGGTGGCCCCATCGAGCATTCCGCGACGAGCAGGCAAGGCGGTGAAAACGGATCGTATCGATGCGATGGAACTGGCTGAGTTTTATGCCAATGATTTGTTGACGATTGTCGCGGCACCGGATGCGCAAACCGAACAGGCTCGCGATTTATTGCGCTCAAGGCAGCAGTTGATGCAGCAGCAAGGAAAGATGCGCAGGCACATCCAATCATTGCTACGCCGCAATGGCTTTCACTACAAGGCCGAGACGCAACGTAAGACCCACTGGCAGACCCATCACTACGGTTGGCTGGAGAAAACGATTGCCGGATGTTCGGGCAGCCTGAAGGTGAATCTGTCGCTGCTGCTGCGCCAACTCAAAAGTCTGGATGAGATTCTGGGCGCGTACGGTGAGGAAGTTGAAGCGCTCGCGATGACACCCAGGTATCGAGAACCCGTCAAGGCACTGACCTGTTACAAGGGCATCAAGAATCTGTTTGCCTTGACCCTGATCACCGAGATTGGCGATGTGAAGCGCTTCGCCCATCCACGACAGTTGGTTTCCTGGGTCGGGATGGACATTCGCGAATACGCATCCGGCGGTCAGTCGAACCGTTTTGGCATTACCCGCCAAGGTAATCGCTATCTGCGCACGGCGTTCATTGAAGCGAATCAACGCGGCTATCGCTCGGCCAGGATCAGCAAAGACATCAAAGCCAGGCGAGCGACCAGCGCGGCCGAATACATTGCGATTGCCGATCGCTGTTTACGTCGGTTGAACAAGAAGGGGAATCGCTTGCTGCTCGCGGGTAAACACCCGAACAAGGTGAAGGTGGCTTGTGCTAGAGAGATGGTGGGCTTTGTTTGGGAATCACTGAATCGGGTGGCGGCTGCTTAGAGACATTGGGAAATTGTTGTTGTTTTGTTGGTCTGAATACGAGCCATGATCTGGAGGGTAAGACGGAGCTCGGGAAGTCCACGCAGTCGACTTTAGACAACCGCGCTGCCCGTCAGCGTAAAGCCCCTGGGTATAGGTTGTGGTAACCCCGAAACGGACAAATCTTACTGCGTTAGCCAGCACGCGAATATGAGGATGTTAGTCCAAGGTCATATCCCGCTCTGGATCAGAAAACGAGTGTTCAGGTTGGCAATTGGGGCGTCTATATGAAGTCGAATAAACGCCCTTTTTGAGCCAGGAGAAATCGCACGCTTCAGCCGATTTTCCAACGCTTCCTGCCGTCGGGCCGACAGCGACCGAAGCCGCGCCGTCGATGTCGCAGCCGCTGGTCTTGCAGCTGTGGTGTCCGCTGTATCAGCCGAATAAGCGAGCCTGGGGTGGCGCCCGACACGGGGGTAAACGCGGGGCAGCTGTTGATGCTTGTTGGGGGCGAACACAACTTTGAATCGAATCAGGTTGACCCTGGGTTTGGGGACCAAGGCGGCCAGTCGGGCGATGAAGTCCAGCGGCTCAAAGATGACGTGTGTGGTGCCATCACGGTACGGCGTCTTGAGCTGATAACGCACGTTACCATTGGCGGTGAGCGACAGGCGCTTCTCCGACACCGCTGGCCGGGCGATGTAGCGGCACAGACGTTCCAGCTTCTTGAGTTCATCCGCCCGGGCCGAGACTCCCGCATGCAGCGAAAATCCCGCCACCTTGCCCACACGGTCATCGAGCTCGTCGATGAACATCTCCATCGACTTTTCGGGGTTCACCATCGAGGCGAATCCGTACTTCCGATAAAGCCCATGCGCGTCTTTGGTTGATAGCCTGAACAAACGAACGCCGTTGAGTTCTGGATGCTCGAATATTGCATCGAGTAGACATCTCGAAATTCCACGCCCGCGGTGGATTATCAACGAAATCCTGGGCAGATACGACAGGCCGTTCTACATGTCGTTTCGTGTTTTTCGAATCTGAACTAGAAAAACTTTGTGTCGCAGACGTATATCTTATTAAGTGCGCGAGTGATTGCTGGTTCTTTCGGAAGTTTTGAGCATCCTGAGCGATGTTCCGAATCAACGCGTAGACGTACAATATCTCCTCCAGACGGAAATCGTGGAGCCAGCGCGAATTGAAATCGTTGGATTGGGAGGCGCATAGTATGAATTCGTCGACAGGTAAGAAAAACGCATATGTTTGGCATTACGAACCCGACTACACGAAGGCGATTTTCAGTACAGCAACTAATGGTACTGTGGTTATCGCGACTGGCGGCGACGATAATTATACGATGACATAGTTCGACTATGACGACTAGTTATTCATACCGAGATCAATCGCAAGTCTCGATACTGACGTAGGCCGCCGACGATTATGGGTAGCTATACGAGACTACAGGTTCGCCGAGTCGTTAAAGGCAACGGCAATGCTTGTGCATTTATCTTTCCCGACCAGACGATCGGCATCGTCGATTGGGGTACCGACGACAGAAGTTGTATTCGTTCGTTGCTTGATGATGAGAAGCCGCCGAAGGTTCGTTTCGTGTTGGCTACCCACTCACATGCCGACCACACGATGGGATTACTTGATGTCCTAGAAGAGTGCGTCAACCGAGGCGTAAGACCGGAAAATTTCTTCTATCCGGCAATTGGTCAACTCACACTAAGACCTAGCGACTACTTGGGGCGTGCGGTCAAGTATGCGGTAGATCACCATATTCCGACGCATAGCGTCTCTGTACACGACTTCGACCCCAAAAACCCCGCTCCGCCATTTGCGATTGCAGCCAATCCTGATTGGGATGTATCGATCCTGGCGCCCCCATCTTCTAGTAACAACCGACACCAGATAAAGAGTCATTTGAGTAACATCAATCCGGGTAACCCGACGAGTATTGTGCTGCTCTTTCGCTACGTCGCGACGAAGGCTACTCAAGGGCGCGCAGTGCTCCCTGGCGATGCAACCCCTGCCGTGCTCAAGTTTGCGGCAGATCATGCGACGCGTTATCCGGACTTTCATATAGACAATGACGTGATGATCGCACCTCATCATGGCTCATCGCACAATTGGCCGAAGTGGCTTACGGCACACGTTCAGGGGGTCGCAGTCATCTCCGCAGGAGCCAATCGGCCTTCGCACCCTTCATTGAGTGTCCTACAGCTACTTGGGCCGCATTGCCGTCAAACGACGCCTTCTTCGCTGTTTTGCACGTCATATGCTCATCAATGCCGCACAGCATTCGCTCATTTAGCATCGAATACGACATTGGTCCGTGAAGGGCCCTGCTTTGGTGATATTGAGATCGAACTGGCGCCAACTGGCGCTCAAGTCACGGATCACGATCCCAATGGGCCCGCGCGCAGGGCGAGCGGCTACTGTACTCAGTAAACAGGAACCACCGCATCGCGCATTGGCTTTTCTTGCGCACGTACTTGCTGCTCTACATCTGCGAGTTCCTCATCGGAATAATCGCTGTCCACAATCGCAGGCTGCAAATAACTGGTGCGAACGTCCGGCGACCAGTGTTGTTCGAGCATCACGAATGGTGCATCCGCCTCATCCAGGCCGAAAGTCTCGAGCAATTCGGTGGCAATCCATCGCAAATCTTTGCCTTCCGGTCGGTCGACCAAAATCAGCGCATCAGGCCCTTCAAGTCGAACGACATGACCAGTGTACCGATCGAGCTGGGGTACCACAGACGCGACTTTAATCATGATGTTGCTGTAATCTACGGCCGCTGCGCGCAACATCGGTGTCCGAAGCGACAGCTCTCGAATGACATGATTCACTGAGCGACCAATGTTCTTCGGCTGCTCACCGCCTTTAACTAGGGCTTTCACCGCCTTAATCATCATTTCGGTCAGCGCCAAGAACGTAGCGGAGCGCATCAGCTTGGGCAATCCGTGCGCTGTCAACGACTGGCTCAAGGTGTTCAGGAACACTCTGTTGTGCCATCTTTGGTCGGTTTGAAGACAGAGCAGCACAGAAGACGGCACTAATTGGAACGAGCCCAAGCCACCCATTGATTGCTTGCGCATCCACTGAAGGTCTTCGTCACCCAGGCCCAACTCACTACGAATAGCCATTCGACGTTTTTGCAGAGTCGTTGTGGCTACGCCCTCGCCTAGAACCCAATCGAGCGATGTCGAGGCAACCAGGGGAAGCTCGTGGTACTGAGACTGCTTGTTTTCGGATAGTGCTTTCATGGCTCTATTTTACGCATGGACAACACAAGGTGTAGGACTTACGTCACATTAAGTGTTTCACATGTGAGACATACGTAAATATGCGGTATGAAAGCATTGAAGTCAAGTATTAAAAAAACATTCGATAAAACAGCAATTTACATGACTGCACTGCTACACAATGGGCTAAATTCGGTGCAGTAGCGACTACACAGTGTTGCATCGGCTACTTCGAATCCGTGGCGGTAGAGTCGATCAAATTCGCGGCTCGACAGACGCCGCAGGGTCGTTTTCAACCTAGCGGCAGCCTGTACATCATCCCGAACGAGTACGTCGAGTGAAGGTGGCTCCATGTCGACGGCCTCATAGATTTTGTCGCTCGTGCTGCCTAGGCGAAGATATACGCCTTGGCTAGATTGACGAAGAAATTCCGCGACCAGTGTCCTCGCACGCACAGCGCGGACTTGATCCGTCGCGATGTCCACCAGTCGAAATGCTCGACGTGCGGGCCTCAAAAAACGTCTTTTGGACCGAGCTGCAAAGTCGACGCGTGTAGACGCGTCGCTCACAATAACAAAGACGAGGCCGTCTCGTAGTCCCCCACTAGGTTTGTATAGCGCCTCAAGGCCGAGGTTATCGTAGACCCCGCCGTCCCAAAGATCGTAGCGCATTGCCTTAGGTTGGATAGATATGAGTTTGCCGCTTCGATAGGCGCTCCATTGATAGCCCGTTGTTCGTAACACTAACGGACCGATCGCACCAGGCACGGCCGCAGAAGACGCAATCGCATCGGCAATCGGAAACTTGGGCGCAATAACATAGCCCGTTTCATAGTCGCCCATGCGGAGTTGACTAAAGCGCCAATTCTTACCGGTTTCGTAGCAGGTCGAGTTAATAAACCATCGCGGTGAACTCGGTATTGACTGCAAATCGTCGTCGACGCCCCAATGTTTCGTCAATACACCCGCCAATACATGTGCGCGGCCTTGAAATAGTCGCCAAGGTAATGCAATCGATCGCCAAGCGTACGACCATTGTGTGGTTTTGCTCGTTAATGTCTCGCGTGCCTGACTGACGACCGAGTCGAGATACTGTTGACTCGACGGCCACACGTTATCGTTCTTGGCATAAATTAGCCCGACGGCCAAGCTGCCACCTGAGACACTGGAAATATAGGCAACGCTCTCTAACATGTTCTGACATGCGAGACGAGCCAGAACGCCAAGATGAAAAACGGTAGCGCGAACGCCACCGCCTGACAAAGCAAGACCTACGCCGTTCGCTGGAATTCCACTCATCATCGTCTCGTCTATCGAGTCAGACACCGATCGAGCCCACCAGCGCTAACGCACCAATCGCGTTAGAAAATCATCCCCATCGCGCTGAGTATGGAGCGATACTCCTCCCTCGACGTTGGTCCGAAACACATGGTCGGCAACGCTTTGATAGATCTTCACGGCATGAGCGTCTGGGTGACCGTATTGATTGTCGACACCGGCGCTTATTAACACTGTATTTGGCGAGACATCCAGTACCATCTGTGGATGCGATGCATTCTTTGACCCGTGATGCGGTGCGCTCAATACATCGGAATCAAGATTGTCACCGAAAAATCGTGTAATGGTTTCCCAGCGGTCATTCTCAGTATCTCCGGTGATCATGTAAGCAAAACCGCCATCACCGAGTCCTTCGAGTTTGAGTACGATGCTGCAGTTGTTCGAATTGTCCATATCTTCGATGTGAGGAGAGAAAAGTTCGTAGTTAAACCAAGTGGACAGATGATCTTGGTAACGGGAGTCGAGGTTGGCGAGCCGAACCGACACCCGCTTTAACGGCGTCGCCATATTTTCGCGACGACGTTCATGCTTTTTGATGACATTGAAAACGGTTGTAGCGTTATCGGTATCCTTATAGTACTTTGGGTACATAACCCAATTCGGCACATACGCATCGAGTAGATAGTCCAAGCCCAACGGATCTGCGTGGTCATTGTCGAAGCCAGTAATTATGACGCCAACGAGTTTGTGTTTCTCGAGGAATAACGCCACTTTCCGCTCTAAATCGTCTTGGATGTCTGTGGGCCATCGGGTGTCGATGACAACTGCCTCCCCCTGGTGCCTGACAATCCCACACTCACCTTGCCCAATGTACAGAGTAAGAGCCTCCACTTACGTCTCGTCCCGGGAACCGTGAAGATTGCGATTGAGGACATGTTCAGCGTGCCGGAGGGCACGCGCAGCTGACCTGTGAGGACTTTCGGCGATTTCCGCGACGACCGCCGCGCACTCCTCTGGGGCGTGTTTGATTAACGCTCGATAGTCATCATCCTCGAGCTCTACAACCCGAACATCGACCGCAGAATCATCCACAAGGGTCAACCGGCCTTTCCAGGTCATTGCGTGGGTGCGATTTGATATGAACGGCTGCATCTCTGGGTATAGCGCATGAAAGATCATCTGATCTTGCGCGCGCATAGCCTTGGTGTTTGTTGGCGGCGTAAGTTGTTGCTCAATCCGCGAGGACTCGGGCCAGATACAAGCCCTGTCAATGATTTCCACATCGGCCGCAGGGATCTCATATACGGCACCGTCGCCTCGGCGCAGAAGATAGTGGCGTATCTCGTAGCGATCCAATTCCTTTGCATCTGCTTTACGCGTGACCACCAGTAGTGCGTAAAAGAAGTCTGTATTGTGTTTGCGGTGATCGACGATCCGATGGTAGGTGGCGCGATCGCCGCTGCTCAATGTGGGGTACCCATTGACGTGATGCGTGTGCCAATTGCCAAGATGTTCGATTTCCGGCTGCCGCGATTCCAAAGTCCGGAAAACCTGCGCCTGGTAGTCGCCGTCTTGAAAAAAGCTCGTTGCAGTTCGTCGGGCGTTGGGGCCTGGTTCAATGATGCCGGTAACGTCTATTTCAAGCTCACTGCCATTTTTCCGATAGACGCCCAGGAGTCGTCCGCCCGTCTCGTCGCTGTCATATCGATCGCATTCATCAAAGACCGCGAGCAGTGCGCTTTTAGGAAGCATCACGCGAACATGGGTAGTCGACTTATCAATTGTCTTCATTTTGATCTCCACAGACACGGCATCCCTCTTGGGGTGTCAACGAAATTCTTTGCAGTTGAAAGTTCTTGTTGAACGGCGCAACCGGCCGATTGCCCCATACCACGTAATTTTCCTTAATGGGCAACAAGAATTTCGGTCGCTTCGGCGTGGCCTCGCCCAGTGCATCAAGTACAAGCCGTGTGTGAAAAGCGGTGATGAATCCAATATCGACCGATAGACCCGGAGAATCTTTGACCTCTTCTGGATTCAAGCCGTATAGCTTTTCGTCGCGTTCTTCGGCCGACCATAAATCTACTTCGCGAATACCAGTGCGGTAATCGGTGGCCCGCTCTAACAATCCTTCGAGGCACGCAAGGCAACCACCGACATTTGGCCGATAAACAAAGGCTTCACCCCCGATTCCCCGTGTGAACACACGCCCAACCACAAACGGCGTTTGCGCACGAACGCACAGCTCATTGATCTGGTACCGCGTGCTGTCACTGTCGGTTGCCAGCACGACTACGTCGGCAGCTACGATCTCGCAAGACGTCAGCGAGTGCGGCCGTCTTAGGCTGGCCCAGATATCGGCGCCCGCACACGTGGCGAATGACGTTTTCGATCTCAAGTATTTCTTGATCGATGAGCGTAAAGTGCTTGACGCCCGACATCACTAACTGCAGTGCCACCTGGCCCCCTCCGGAGCCGCAGCCCGCAATCATTACTTTCAAATCAGCAAACGCTTCAACGTCAAACAGTGTTGACAGCCGTGCAAACAGACTACTGTCCATAAACGCTCCTGTTTGCAGGTTTGCTAGTGTTCAATTCCCGCGCCTGGCCACCGGCCCGTCGAGCGGTAAACCTCGTATTTATGCAGCCATTTCGCCGATCGGGCGATGACGAATTCCACATCGTGTAATCCAGGGTTCCACCGGCTGGGGTGAATGTAGCAAATCCGATTGTCTGGGTAACGATGCTTCGACGGCGCTAGCGTGGGCTTTCTAACGACAACTTCCGGTGCTTGATTGGGGTAGCCGGTAAAAGTGATCTCAAGCGTGTACGTCCGGGTGGCGGTTTGCAATGCTACCAGCGCGTATGGTTGACCGGCGATGGTGCGATGTGCTTCTACATAGTCAAACTTCCGCTGTGCAGCCGCGATGTCCTGCTGCACCCGCCCTGTATTCATGAGCAGTACTCTCCTCCCAGATCTTCTTGCATCGTGATGGGTTTTCGAAAACCGGTCTCTGATAAGTCGCTACCTCCAAGCGCCCGAACTTCGCCATTCGGCAGGATCTCAATGGGCATATCCTCTTCATCTTCCAAAATGGCCTCGAGCTCATGAATCGTTGGCTTACGGCTCATATCCGTTCCTTAACATCTGCTACGTACGACGACCCCCGCCGCTTGGGCACGGGCCTCCCTTGACCAAAATACCCGTTTCTGTCAAAGTGTTTCACCCGTGAAACACCCCGGACCATAACGAGGACTGTTTCTCATGTCAAACAGTTCGAGCGTCACCAGTTAAACACGGAGAATCGCCTATGACCGAACCCTCGCTGGAATCTTTAGGACCGCTAGTGGCCGAGAAGCGGGGGAAACTAGGGGTGCGGGCAACTGCGCAGAAGATCGGCATCTCGCCCGCCACCCTGTCTCGCGTCGAGAACGGCCACCTACCAGATCTCGAAAACTTCCAAAAGATCTGTCGGTGGCTCAAAGTGGATCCATCGGCACTACTGGGATTCGATGCCGAGGCAGCAAATCGTCCGGTTGCCGCTGTCCATTTCCGCAAGAAACAAACCATGGCACTTGAAACCGCATCAGCGTTGGCGGATATGATTTTGGCCGCACAGCGCGCGCTCATCGCGCGAGACGAGCTGTGATTCAATGCGTCGAGGTTTCAAGGCGTGGTGTGAAAACACGTCTGCAGAATATCGCACAGCCCTAGGTCTTAGGCTCGAAGACGCTCTGGACCTCGAAGCGCTTGCCGCACATCTCAACGTTGAGGTATGGCGGCCCGAAGACGTGCCAGAATTATCGATCAGCAGCCTTCAGCAACTAACTGTCCATGATCGTGAGGGCTGGTCGGCGGTTACCCTACGGATTGCGGAGGTGACGTTGACGATAGTGAACTCCGCGCACGCGGCCACTCGACAACGCAGCAGCTTGTCGCACGAAATCGCCCACCTCATCTTGGATCACCAACCAGGCCGGATTGATATTTCTCCCGCCGGTCACCTGTTGCTCAGCTCGTTCGAAAAGGACCAAGAGGAGGAGGCGGACTGGTTATCAGGGGCACTCTTGGTGCCTCGCATTGGATTGCAAACGGTTTATCGGGCAAACAATGATCCCGAGTCACTCGCGACGCATTTCGGCGTTAGTCACGACTTGCTGCAATGGCGACTGCGAATGACCGGTGTTGCTGTTCAGGCGCGAAGAGCCACCAGGAAAAGACAGTAGGTGTAATAGTCGCCTGTGGGTCCCGCAAACTCACTGAACCGCCCCGGGTATACCGAAGGCTCTTTTGTGTGAGTCAGGCGGCCATAGCCTGACCGTTTTCCTGCTCGTACCAGGCTGCCTCGAACTCGATTGGCGGGATGTTGCCGATCGGCTCTAACAGCCGTTTGTTGTTATACCAGTCCACCCATTCCAGTGTCGCGTATTCGACCTCCTCGAGATTTTTCCAGGGGCCATTCGGCCAGATCTTTTCCGTTTTGTAGAGGCCGATGATGCTCTCGGCCATGGCGTTGTCGTAGGAGTCGCCAACGCTGCCGACCGATGACTCGATACCGGCCTCGGCCAGGCGCTCGGTGTAACGGATCGACAGATATTGACTCCCTCTGTCACTATGATGCACCAGACCTTCGGTGCCGGTCCTCGAGTACAGTGCCTGCTCCAGCGCATCCAGAACGAAATCGGTCTTCAGTGAGTTCCAGACGCGCCAGCCGACGATCAGGCGCGAGTACACGTCAATGACGAACGCGGTATACACCGGACCGCGCCAAGTCGCCACGAAGGTGATGTCCGCCACCCACAAGCGGTTGGGTGCGGTTGCTGTGAACGCACGCTCAACGAGGTCTGCCGGCCGCTCTGCCGCGAAGTCCGGCACTGTCGTCTTGTAGCCCTTGCCGCGCACCACGCCGCGGATACCGAGCTTGCGCATGAGGCGTTCCACCGTGCAACGGGCGACATCGAAGCCTTCGCGCCTCAGCTGCCGCCAGATCTTGCGTGCTCCATACACACAGAAGTTCTCGACGTACACGCGCAGCACCGCGACTTCGAGTTCGGCATCGCGCTTCGCTCGCGCCGACCTGCAGCTTGAGTCCGCCTCACGTTGCTTCTGCTCGTAATAGGTCGACGGGGCAATCGGTAGCTCGGCACAGATCGGCTCGACCCCATACTCCTCACGATGATCATCGATGAACGACGTCATTACTTCGGTCGGCGGTCGAGCTCCGCCTGGGCAAAATAGGCTGAGGCCTTTCTCAGAATCTCATTGGAGCGCTTCAGCTCGCGGTTTTCCCGCCTGAGTTGCTTCAGTTCTTCCTGATCAGTGCTCCTCAGCCCTGCTCGCTTGCCGTGATCACGTTCCCATTGCCGAACCCAGCGACGCAATGTCTCCGGTGTACAACCCAGCTTCTGCGACAATGATTGGATCGCCGCCCATTGCGATGACCCTTCGGCCTGTAGCTCTTCAACCAGCCTTACCGCTCTCTCCCGAAACTCCGGGGAATATCGCTTTCTTGTGTTCATGACTCAATCCTCTCAAAGAATCGAGTCTCCGGGAAACCCGGGGCGGTTCAAATAACGCCTGCCAACCGAACCCCACCGATGATATAGGTAATATCATGCCAAACTTTGTCGCATGGAGGAGCGGGAACCCCCGGGGAGGTGCCTGGCGGATAAATGGGTGGCCCGCCGTTGACTTTCTGCAGCTTGTAGGGATGACCGGTCCTGCGGTACGAAAGGTAAATCTTCGCGTGGCACGTTTTACAGTAAGCGTCAACCACATACTCTTCTCGAGCGCGCTGGTCTTGGGCGACGCTATTGCCGACAAGGCTCAGTCCGATGAGCAAATGCGCCCAAGTTATCAAGTGAGCTGATAAGAGTCTCTTTCGCATACTTCGTCGTCGGTGAAAGAGTGACTCGTCCACGAGGAAGTTAATCGCCTATTAATAACCTTCGCACGCGTTCCCAGAATGTCTTGTGCCCGCGGAATAATTGGATCTTCAGCATGCACTTACGTGAATGGCAGCTAGGCCATACGTGGGATCTGGATCCGGTCTCGACAGTACGTTGCTCAGTGGATATTACGCAAACCTGCTAGTTTGATAAGTGGCGGTAGTAGTTAAGCGCTGAAATGGATTCCTCTGCCAACGTTTTTCCGCACCTCATACCCGTGCTGACGAACACGACACACTGTCCATGGACGGGACTGCCGATTATTGTGGGCGGTCGGTGGTCGCAAAAGGGAGATGTTCTCGTTTGGGTTGCCACTGGCGCGCAGTCGTTTCCGCCAATTCGACTTCCTGTGTGGACAGCGCCGAAACAATTTGATTCTTAAGTCGGGACGCTTTCGGTTCACCTAAGGATTCGGCACGAATGGCCCACACCAGGGCATTGAATGGATTGCGGGGCACATCGATGCCCCTCCAATACATCTCAATCAGATGGATACAGGCCGATTTGTGACCTTGATTTGCCGCGCGCTGTACCCAAAAGGTTCCGGCCAACGTGTCTTTTGCCACGCCGCGCCCCTCCAGAAGCATCTCGCCGAAGCTGTGCTGTGCATAAACCAATCCGGCCTCCGCTGCTGATTGATACCAGCGAGCCGCTTCCCGCATATTGACTGGCACGCCCATACCGTTCTCATACATAGCGGCCAAATTGTTTTGGGCAGGCACAAAGCCTATTTCTGCAGCTCGACGATACAGCTGCGCTGCCTCGAGCAAATCAATGGAATTCTCGGCTTGGCGGCGCAGCGCATTGGCAATGCCGGTCAGGTGGACCGGATCTACTTCAGAGTAAGTATCTTCTGCTGCCACAGGTTTTCCATCCTTCCCAACTACAATTACCTCTCCGTCATCATCTGCCTCTCCATCACCCCACCAACCGCACGCGCTGGCGGTTTGGATAAAATTGGGTTGTAAAAAGATGATGAAAAGGCTCAACAGCGCGGCCTGCTGAGGCGAATGTCTGGACCGTTTGGTAGAGCGTCTTGAGATCATGTCAACGTGACGGTTCACACCTGACTCTACATCTATTGTAGTTGAATACTATAACTCAAGAGGTTTGTTGCGCACCAATAGGACAATTAAAGGACACGCTAAGCAGAGACGAATGACTTATGGCGGGTGATTGGGATGATGAGACTGCTAGTTCAGCCGATTACACTCTTACTGAGATCTGCATCAGCATTACGCTCCGCGACCGGTCCCGGTGACCGGCACACCCCCGAACCAAAGCTGATACATGGAAACTACCCACATGAAAGCGAAAGAGAGTCCCATGAGGGCGCCGCTCAACAACACTACTCACGCCATCCAAGTGAACAACTTGGTCAAATACCAGGCGCTAACCTCCACTACAAGGCCAACAAACGGCGTTGCCACCACGGTACATTTGAACCACACGGGACGGATATAGGCATGGCTGAAGATCACGCACATGATGAAAAAGATGAACGTGAGGCCAAACAAATGAATATGAGAGACCGTACGAGCGTGAATAGGTCAGTCCCCGTATCCATCACGACCACGTCCATCAGGTTCTCGTAACCTTCCAGGTTCGGAAGGTGCGGATTGCTCCCGTCGTGGCACGCCATACAGCGTTTGTCCAGGATAGATCGAATCTCCATTTCATACCCCACCTTATCTGCTCCTGCTTGCACCCACGTGAAAATCTGGCCAATCTCGTTAGCCGGTAGCATAGCGGCCATCGGTCCCCTGAGAGCCGTCTCCAGCTCGGTGCCTTCCGTGCTGCCACTGTAGGCGATAACGATATCATCCACCGACAGGGTCGCCGAATGTCCGTCGCGTCCAGCGTGTGAACCGAAAAGATAAAGCGCCGCAAAGATATAACCAAACCCGGGCATGATCAGCGTAGCCGTATAGATAACGTGCATACTGGCGGGCATTTCCCGATAGTGCAGATAGAACTGGTAAGGTGTTTGATTGGCCATCGTTTTCCTCTGCTCCCCAGTCTCCAATCGAGTCGATGGCTAGGGATTGTGCCTAATTGGCTGAAAGTGCCTGTTGTTTTGGTCTTACTTTCACAAAACTAAAGGCGTTGATAATCATAGTTTTGAATTACGTAAACTTAACTGGTCCATAAAGTAGCAACGCGTACTTCGCCCACCTGCTTCGCAAAGAACGTGCCGCCGCTTTCTCAGACAAATGCTGTCATGTGTTAGTCCTGCTCTACCTCCCGTCTCGAACTGGTGACGCTCTTTTTGTTCGGCGGTGTGCCACTTCAATCTAACATTACTGCGAATCTGTGGAAGAAACAGATGCGCTGTAAACTTGTGCTCGATACCAACACAAATAGCCGCCGACTCTTCACTGGAGCACGTGCTCCAATCTTGTCGCCACATCATCAGTCGCGACTTGGTCAACGCGCTGAATATCGAATTTCGAGACCACGGTGGTCGGTGCGGCGATAAGCGTCACCAGAAATACGCCGACCTAATGTAACCGTTTTATCGCTGGCGTTGCCCTCTCTAAGCTGAATCTGATTCTTGTAAGTACTCGACTCCCGTACGTTCACTAAAACACTAAACAAGAAATGTGCCACCTTACTTTTCGCAGTGTCTTGGTCAACAACCAGGACACCGCTCGTGTGGGCGACACGGGGGTTGGATTATTCCGAGCTGAATCAGGGGGCTTTCTTTTGAGGTGCCCGATAAAATCGATTCCGGGCGCGCCGTGGCTTGTGATAACGCCTTCGCTGGGGATTACACACCCCATAATTCGTTAGCCGGGTTACGCCGCGGCTCGTGGCATTTGCGTTTTTCGATGTTGCAGAGTTATGTAATTAGAGAAGTATCAGTACTCCAGGCGTGTCGTTAAGTGTTACCAGATCGTAATAGCAACCCCCAGTCGAGCGATTGATGTTACCAACGCGTAACATCTTAGCGTCCAGCATGTGCCACGGATTCTCTCTCTAGAGAGAGTTTTGAAGGTCACCCGGAATCAGTTATTTCTCGCCCCCTGGCTAATCCATGTACCGATTATTTCGATCTTGTCTTGAGATAGCCGCATTCGACGCTTGGGCATGTTGATAGAGGGATCCGCTTTGTGCTCAACCAGTATCTGTAATGTGCTCGAGAAGCTGTAACCCGGCATGACGACCGGTCCGTATTTCGTTCCCCTCATCAAATCGTCGTAGCTTTCGACGCTTAATCCGCTTACAAGGTAACCTTCTTCCCCCGATTGGTGACACGCTAGACAGTGTTCGTCCAATATCGGTTTCACATCCCTCGAGAAGCTGACGCCTTTGTCGATGCAGCCCGGCGCAATCAACAGTAAGGAGACGACGGCCCCGACTAAGATCTGACGCGTTCGCATTTTTTCTAGATCCTCGAAAACGCTTGATTAAGTCGTTGGAGTTGTTGTGCATCGAAGAGGATAGAGGACGGTTTTATCATTCCACCGAACCGAGGTCGGCCGGGGTCCGCAAACATGAATCTTATCCGCGAACGGCCGGCATGAAAACAAACGGTTATTTTTTCACTTCTGACCTGAAATGAGAAGGTGCCTAATCTATCGTTAAAATTGCCTGTGGCTTTATTCTAGTGGCAAAATCTTTAACGACAACCATGCGACCACAGATCGCAAATCACATCAATCAGCCAATGGATTGGGATGGTCCTCGTTATGTTTGCATTTTGTTTGCCAAGCTCTCTGCGCGTGTGAATATTGCAGGAGTTTCGTGATGGCGGCGAGGCCACCGTAACTGAGCGGTGGTGCGATGCTTAGTGTCTTGGGCCCGATTAATCCGCGAAGCCGCGTGTCGCCGGCGCGAACAAATATGGTCCCGCTTGACGCAGGCGAGCAAGCCCTTGTTTGGCCGGGATGTCGTATATCTTAATCGTTTGATCGATCTGCTGCACAGGGCGCTGCGCCGTTGAAGACCACATGGCTGGGATTCTGTCCGAGCATGGAGTCTACAATATCGCGTAGCGCGTTCACCGCGGTACCGTAGGTGCGGTACTCGCCCGACGGTTCGCGGTACACGTAAAAATCCTGTTCGCCAATGAAGTAGGCGCGGTCGTAACGAATAGGATTGCGGTTTTGGTCCTTCAGCCCGTCACGCGGAAGCACCATAATCGCGCCGTTCGTTCCGGAGATGACGTGCCACGGGGTCATGACGCCGCCGGGGGCGCTACAGCCCTGCACCCCACCGGGGGCGCAGCAGATGTAGACGAATACGCCGGGCCGGGTCGCCTTGAAACGGATCACCGCCTCCTCGCCGGGCCCCACCCTGGTCAACTAGGCCCCCCCCAGCGCGCCGGTCGCGGCATGGAAGTCGATATTGTGAATCATACTGTTGGCACTGGGGTTGACCAGAGTGACTTCTACGTAGTCGTCTTGATGTACGACTATCAGGGGACCGGGTATGGTGCCGCCGAAGGTCATGGCCCACACCTCGGTACCTTCGTCATCGATCTCGATCTTTTTCTCTTCGATAACCAAGCGCACCTGGACGACCTTGGAGCCGCCCGTGACTAACTGCCCGTGTTCCGGGACGAACGGCGGTGCGACGGTCTTCTGCACGACGCGCGGCAGGTCGTCCACTCCTGCAGTAATACCTAAAGGAGACGCCGTGGAAAGGACGGCCCACGCGAAGGCTACCAGTGTGTTTCTCCTCAGACCTCCTCCTGGGATTGATGGTCTCACTAGATTACCTTGCTGACGTGTTCGTTTGCCCGGCTGTGCATGAAGATGCTCGTTAGGGATCCGTTGTATCGTTGGTATCGGGATCTCTGACCTGGAGTCGTTTCACGAACCGTGCCAGATCGGTGTCCAATCCCGCGATATGCTTCGTCAACCACGTCTTCATGTGCGCCAATGCCTCTGACGACAGCGATACATAATCTTCGCGGTACGCAGTTTGCAAAAGCCGGATCTCGTTGAGCAGGACCTTGTGCTGCAATCGGTGATTTTCATAATCGGGATAGCCAAGCTGCAGCATTTTTCTTTCTTCCTCGGCGAAATGCGATTCTGTGCACGAGATCAGGCGATCAAGCAAATAATGCAACCGGAAGTGTGTTTCCTCGGCTTGGACATTGGCGTGAATTTCGTTCAACAAATCGAACATTTCAGCGTGTTCCTCATCCAACCAGGACACATCGACCGTAAACTCGTCACGCCAATCTAAGAACGACATAAGGTGGGGATAATACACATTCTGAGCGAGAACGCGTTAGTATCTGACTCGTTGTCGAATGGATCGATCTTTGTGAGAACCATAATCTTTGGAGCTGCTATTTCCTGATTTTGTCATTAACCTCCTAGTGAAGCCATAAAACGCACAATCTTTTGGGGGTGATTGCGAAAATCATGGCGTTCAGGTTTGGCTGCTATGGCCGTTTGTATCGCTTGCACCAGTTCCGCGTCTGTGGCGCCGCCGCGCAATAGAGGTTGTAATGGGTATTGGTGTTCCTGCCCCAGACACAGGTGTAGCGTGCCATCGACCGCCAAGCGGACGCGATTGCACGTCGCACAAAAGTGTTGCGAAATGGGAGTGATGAACCCCACCTTAAATTGACCATCGGCGGTTTGCAGGTAGCGTGCCGGCCCGCCCCCGGGCATGACGCCATCTATTAGATCAAACCGCGCTTGGAGGCCGCGCCTGACGGGTTGCAAATCGAGATACTTGACACTGCGGCCGGTGTCCCCGACGGGCATGGCTTCTATTAGCCGCAATGTGAAACCGTGTTTCACGCAGAACATCGCCATGTGTTCGATTTCATCATCATTGACACCGCGCATCGCCACCATGTTGATTTTGACGAGCTCGAAACATGCCGCTTTCGCTTCTTTCAAGCCCTCCAGGATGCGCGGCAGGGCATCGCGTCCGGCAATGCGTTGAAAACGCGATCTGTTTAGGCTGTCAAGACTGACATTGATACGCGCGACCCCGGCGTTTCTCAACGACGCCGCATGACGAGCAAGTTGGGTGCCGTTGGTGCTGAGCGAGAGATCCGTGACGCCGTCAATAGTGCTCAATCGCGCCGCTAGTTGCGGCAGCCCGCGGCGCAGTAGCGGTTCACCACCGGTCAAACGGACTTTGTTGACTCCGAGGCCGGCAAAAATGCGGACCAGCCGCTCGATCTCATCGAATGTCAACCGGTTCTCCGGTTCCGCAAATCCTTTGAATCCCCTCGGTATGCAGTACGTGCAGCGAAGATCGCAACGATCGGTCACCGATAGGCGCAGATAGTCAATTCGCCGCCCAAAAGAATCCATCAGATTTCTGTTCATGCCCGATCCTTCAGTAAAAGACCCTGGATATCTTGAAGCAAGAAGTGGGCCATCTTCCGTGCCGCGGTTCACGGCGGGGATGGATAGCGCTGAAGATTAGTGATGCACTATCGCTGTGAACGCAAAAACACCATTCATCGATGTTACCGGTTGGTAACGCTGTTGGATCGTTACAGCTTTCGAGGTTACGGGTCTGTAACGGCGGCGGGTCCGGCCACAGCGGACCACTTCCCGCGATAGCCTTGAAATGCCTGGACGCAGGTGCAAAGCCTTACAAATGGTTCGATTCTTGCTACGTCGTGATCAGTACGGGTCGGTTGTTGACGCGTGGCACGCACCGATCCATGTTGCTATGAAGTGGTTAAATGGATGATGTGTACGGCGCCGGGCGTCATGCGCGGTCACCCAGATCATTAATGCATTAAATTCATAACGCACAACGTGAACATAATGCTACCTAAAAGCTCTGATCGCCGATCCTCCAATGACACGTATTGCTCGTCCCGTCCCGCCCAGCCGCGTGACTTTCCATATCGGCGCACAGTGCGTATTTTGCTGCGTTCGGCTCATATCTTTGCTACCGGCACACTGGTAGGTGGGTATATCTTCATCCAGCCGGCGGCCACGTTGATACCGTGGCTGTGGGGATCGGTGGTGACGGGAATACTCTTGTTGGCTACGGACCTGCATGCCGGTGTCGCCGTGTTGCGTGAAGTCAGGGGTGTTGCCGTGATCGCTAAGGTTGTTTTGTTTATGTTGATTCCGGTGTTTTGGGAGGCACGTGTGCCGTTGCTAGTGGTGATCCTTCTGATTGGTGCGGTGAGCAGCCATTTGCCTAAACGCATACGTCATCGGGTGCTGATATTTCCAAATCGATTTGTTGTTGTCAGAGAAGGATAGTCGCTTCCCAAGCCAGCGTTGATGCAGTACCTGAAAGAACCCAACAAATCAATTATAAGGTTTCTTATCGAGGGTATGAAGGTGGATCATAAGGAGCACAACATGCGCAATTATCTTGGCCGGTCAACGCCAATTGTAGGTACATCCTTGATAATGTTGGTGGCACTAATTGTTCTTGTTGTTCTTGGCTCCGTAAAGGCCCGCGCAGAGCAGGAGGTCGGGCATCTGCAGTTTATCAGTCAGGGAGGGCTACTCTACGACAATTGGTACGTGCATCTCGGGACACCGCCGCCGACCGATACGCATCCTGGATATACCGGAATCGGTGAGCAGGGCGCCGCAAGTTGGCGCTGTCCGGCATGCCACGGTTGGGACTACAAAGGCGACTGGGGGGGGTATGCACAAGGTCGGCAAAGGCAGGGTATAACGGGAATACGCAACATGACCTATGCCCCTTTAGAGCCGATCGTCGCTGTTCTGAAAGATGACGCCCACCGCTTTGGCGGGCGGATTCCCGCGCAGGCCATGACCGCATTGGCGTACTTTGTCGCCCGCGGCCAGATAGACATGGATCTATACATCGACCGCAAGACACGCAAGGCCAGCGGTGACCCTGATCAAGGCGCGCGGATCTACCAGACAATCTGTGCAAGATGTCATGGCATCAACGGCAAATTCCTGAACTTCAATACCACCGAAGATCCGGCGTTCGTTGGTACCGTCGCAAACCAAAATCCATGGCGGACGCTGCACAAAATCCGCATGGGGCAGCCGGAAGTGGATATGGTGTCTATGCTCGCTTTCACTACCCGAGACCACGTCGATGTGCTTGCTTACGCGCAGACACTGCCGGTGAGATGACGCTGACCGGCGCGGACTAGGCGCACTTTTTAATCCTACCAAAAAGCGAGACGTTACCGTTCGGTAACGTGCGAATTCCAAGATCCCACATCCGGAGTTACTTGTCGGTAACGCGGCACCGGGATCTGAGTTGAGTGTTGTGCACGCAAGCCTCTGAAACTATGAATGAAATTTATGCACGATGAAAGTTGGTTTCAGAATTGCAAGGGTGATTTCCACGGGGACGTGACACGCTATTGGGTCCCAAGGTCGGTGGTGTGCCGACATCGGCGTGGGTTGCCGTGGGGCGATCATCCAGTGGGGCGTCATTCTCCTCGCGAACGCGAAGTGTCGTGAGTTAAGTGCGCTATCGGCGTGCGGACGAATAGGTGAGCCGTATTGCACCGGGGTAAAAACAATAGGCAGGTTTAGAGGTAAAGGAGGGTTGCTCATGTCTGGCGGTTTACGGATTGATTCCAATACAAAGCGCCGCGTGCGGTTTGCGAGTGTATTGACTGGACTGGCGGTGCTGATGGCGACGAGCCCGGTGGTACTGGCGGTTGATGTGGAGTCTATCGACTGGTCCAACGTGCCGGTGAATAAGCCCAGGCTCTACTATCCCGGACAGTCGAGCTATCAGTGGCTGCGCACCGCGGAACACAAAAAGGCGGCTGAAGAGACCAAGGCAGGCGAGGCCTGTTTGCGGTGCCATAAGGCCGAAGAGAAATCGCTGGGTGAAATCCTGGTGGTAGAGAACCGCCTGGAGCCCGATCCGATCGAGGATAAGTCCGGTTACAAACGCCTGTCGGTCCAGGCGGCGCACGATGATCAACACCTGTACATGCGGTTCAGTTGGAAGACGGACGGCGAAAGAGCCGGGGACATCGGCAATCTGATGCGTTTTGACGGGGCAGCACGAAGCGGTCATCGATGAGGGTGAGCCGGCGATCTATCCGGATCGGTTGGGCATCATGATCGGAGACGCCAAGGTGCCGCTCTACCCCGAGCACGGCTGCTGGATGACCTGCCATGATTCGCTGGTGGGCATGGTCGAGCAGGCCGACGAGGACGAGGTCGGCGAACACCCGGTGATCAGCCAGCTCTACCATAGTATCGGGATCCCGATCACCAATTACCTGGTGCGCAAATACATTCCCGGTTCGCGCTCTGAAGGCACCGAGTGGGCGGCGGTCAAGTCTGAAGATGAACTGCTGGCCCTGCGCAAAGAAGGGGCGTTCCTGGATCTCATCATCTGGGACGCCTCCATGACCAATCCCGCCGGCGTTGCCGCAGATTTCAATGTGCTGGAAATGAAAAAAATAGACGAAGGAACGAGTCCGCTGTGGCCCAACGGCGAGATGCGTGACGGTCCCAAATACATGTTTGATGCAAGCAAGGTGGGTTTCTCCGCCCTTACCGAATCAGACCTTGCGGATGCCGCAAAGCCGAAACACCTGATCGTTGGTCAGAACACGGTGCTTTTTGATGCCGGCAAGATCAAGGAAGGCGATCTGTTGCCGGCGCACGTGTTGGACACCGGTTCCGCCGAGGGTTCTGCGGCCGACGCGGATTACGCCAAGGGAGTCTTAGAGGACGGGAAATACACCGTGGTCGTGCGGCGCAAACTGGATACCGGCCATCCGCTGGATGACAAGGTGCTTCAAGTGGGCGGCGTTTATACCTTCAGCTTTTCAGTCCATGACGACGCGGCCGGCAAACGAGCCCACCACGTGTCGTTTCCGGTTACCGTGAGCATCGGCCCCGGCAAGGCCGACATCCAGGCGGTCACGCTCAATTGATACGGAGCTCACCTTGAGATCAGGCCAGTGCGGCTATCGCTAAATCGAAAAACCGCGATCATTGGGGTTACGGTTGTCCTCGTTATTGGCGCAGCCCTGATGTTCGAGCCATTGACCCGCAGTGTCATTGCACAAAATGACGCCTGCTCTTATTGCCATGTTGATCGGGAGTATCGTGCGAAGGTCCGGTTGTCCTATTCCAAGCATCATCCGCTGTCCACGACGGAGGGGTATGAAGACAAGCAGGCGATGTGTGTGGATTGCCACCTCCCCACCGGTTTTATCAATACGTTTTATACCTATACGCACTTCGCCAGCTTCACCGATCTGTTCGGGCATTTTCGCCACCGTACGGCGGAGCGCGCCGGCCCGTGGCTACCGCCGAGGCAAGCAGCCGCCTATCGGGTGCGAGACCGGTTGTTCGAATATGACAGCCCGACTTGCCGACTCTGCCATATCGAAGAAGAGATCAAACCCAAGCGTGAGCGCGGAAAAAACGCCCACAAGAAAGCGCTTGAGGACGAGCAGACCTGTATCGAATGTCATTACAACGAAACGCACCGCGCGGTGGATGTGCGCGAGGGCATCTTCAAGCAGCAGGAGGCTTCGACCTCTTCTGCGAAGGAGAAACCGGTCAGCTGATTGAGACGAAGCGTGGCAGAACAGGTAATGAATGACGGTAGCGATCGACCAGTCGGACGGCGGAAATTCCTGAAGACGGCAGGCCAAGGGGCTGCAGCGGTGGCCACCGCGGGCGTCGCGGGGGGGGGTATGCACGCCGCTGCCACCAAGCCGTCTACTGGTACCCGAGAAAAAAACAAAGTCCAGTACGGCATGCTCATCGATCTTCGGCGCTGTATCGGATGTCAGGCGTGCACAGTGGCCTGCAAGGCCGAGGCGGACGTGCCCATGGGGGTCGCGCGAAGCTGGGTGGAGTACGTCGAGAAAGGGCTTTATCCCAACGCGGGTCGGACCTTCCTGCCGCGCTTGTGCAACCACTGCTCGGAGCCGCACTGCGTGCGGGTGTGTCCCACCGGAGCCACCTATGAGCGTCCTCAGGACGGCCTGATTGTCATCGACCAGGGGGTATGCATCGGTTGCCTGTATTGTGCTCATGCGTGTCCCTATGACATGCGGTTCCTGAATCCGGTGACGCGTTTTGCCGATAAGTGTGACATGTGTATTCACCGGGTCTCCAAGGGCCTGGTTCCGTCGTGCGTAAACACCTGTCAGGGGCGGGCGCGCATCTTCGGCGATGTCAATGATCCCAACAGTGAGATTCACAAACTCATCGCTAAGAACCCTGTATCGGTGATACGCGAGACCTACGGCACTCAGCCCAATGTCTACTACATCGGCTTGGATACCACCGATGAGAACACCAAGAAACCGGGACAGTACGTGCGGGTCACGACGAACAAGGCCAAATCGCCGAAGAGAACTTGATTATGGAACAGCATCTCATGTGGCACTGGCCGGTCATCGGTTATTTGTTTCTAGCCGGCGTCGGCGCAGGTGCGATAGCGGTGAGCGGCATCGTCGTCCTGTGGGGTCCAGCGGGCGAATTCCGCCACCGGGCGGCGCTGGTCGCGCGCCTGGGCGCCTATATCGGCCCGTTGCCGGCGCTGGTCGGCAGCGCGTTGCTGATTTTCGAGCTCGGCCGGCCGTATCGCGCGCTCAACCTCCTGACCAGCAACTTCTGGTTCATGGTGCTCAATCCCTCGCCCATGAATTGGGGCAGCTGGTTCATCCTGCTATTCGGCGTTTTTACCACCGTCTACGCGCTCAGTTTCTTGCCCTGGCGGACGCTGCTGGGCGGTGAATGGGGTGAACGGCTGGCAGCGCGCGGCGAGCGTGTGCGCTCGCCGATGGCGGTGGTCTGCGTACCACTGGCCATCGCCATGGCGATCTACACCGCGATCCTGTTGGCGGCGATACCGGCGCGCCCCCTGTGGCACACGCCGGTGCTGTGGTTGCTGTTCACCGTCTCCGCGATCTCCACCGGGTTGTCGGCCATCATCCTGGTGCAACGCTTCATGTTCCGCAAGCCAGGCGCAGTCCGAGGCGCAGTCCGGCGCGAGGATCCCGCTTTCCGCGTGACCGAGTATTACCTGGTGAGCATGAAGGTGCTGCTGATCATCGCCGAGTTGGTGGTCATCGGGCTGTTCTTCATGTTCGCGCACATGACTATCAACTCCGCGAACTTCGCCGTGCAGGTGCTGTTGCCGGGAGGCGAACTGGCGACCACCTTCTGGGTCGGGGTCATCCTGGTGGGGTTGCTGATGCCCGCCTTTATCGAGGGTTTCTATCTGTTACGCACGGCGGTGCTGGGGCACGAATTCGAATGGCCCTACGTGATCAACGTCTCCGCACCCATCGCCATTCTTTTCGGTGGCCTGATGCTTCGCTACGTGATCGTCGTGGGCGGCCAGATCACCGGGCCCGTCGGTATCTGAGTACGTAACCATGGTGAATCGACGACATTTTCTAAGGCTCGGCGCGACAGTTGCAGGGGCTACGGTTGCCGCGCCGCTGAGTACCGCGTTGGCTGCTGCTGAGACGCAGCCCAAGGCCACGGCCAGTACGGGAAGTAGTGCAAGGGAGTTCTTCGATGAGGGCGGCAGGGACTACTCGTATCTTCGCGGGACCGAGAAAGAGGCGGTACCGAGCGCCTGTTGGCAGTGTGTGTCGCGGTGTCCCATCATCGGATTCACGGAAGACGGGGTGCTGACCAAGATCGAGGGGCATCCGAGGTCGATCCGTTCTCTTGGCAAGATCTGCGCCAAATCGCAAGCGGGTATCAACCAACTGTATGATCCCGATCGCATTCTGCATCCCATGCGGCGCGCCGGAAAACGGGGAGAGGGCAAGTGGAAACGCATTAGTTGGGATGAGGCGCTGGTAGAACTGGCCGAACGCTTGAAACGCTTGCGTGATGCCGGGGAACCTGAGAAGTTCATGTTCCATTATGGCCGCATGAAAGGCGGCACCAGCAAGCTGGTGCACAATTTTCTGGCGTCCTATGGGACGGGAACCATCGGCAATCACACCAGCCTTTGTGAAGGCGGAAAGTGGACCGCCCAGGAACTGACCTGGGGTAGTCACTATGACAACTGGGACTTCGACAACACACAATTTGTTCTCAACTTCGGTAGCAATATATTTGAAACCCACACCAATCATATTTCCACCGCCCAGCGCCTGATCAGGGCGATGGTGGATCGCAGTGTGCGCTTGGTGACTTTTGACGTTCGCCTTTCGAACACGGCGGCCAAATCGAGTGAATGGGTACCGATCCGGCCCGGCACCGACCTGGCGGTCGTATTGGCGATGTGCCACGTGATTATGCGCGAGGGGCTCTACGAAGCGGGCGTGCCGTTCCTCGAGTTCTGCAAAGTCACCGCCGATTACCGGGCTTCCATGGACGAGAAGATCGAGGTATTGAAACAACACGTCAAGGAATATACGCCGGAGTGGGCCTCCGAGATCAGCGGGGTGCCGGCGTGGCAGATCGTCGAGATTGCGCGTGAGTTCGCGACCAGGCGACCGGCCTGCGTGATCAGTTACCGGGGTGCCGTCGCCCATTACAATGGCAACGAGACCGAGCGGGCGATCCAGATGCTCGCGGCCATCACCGGTAACATCGATAACCCCGGCGGGCGCTGCAAGGCGGTGGGGGCGAGTTGGAATTACCCCAAACCGAAGAAGATCCCCAAGACGAGAAAGCTGGATCTCATGGATGGCTTTGCGGGGCAGATCGCCTTTCCGACGCATCACGTGAGCCACCAGATATTCGAACGGATCAAAGAAGGCAGCGCCGGTCGTCCCGAGGTGTACCTGTGGTACTGCTACGCACCGGTGTATGCAAACGGGGACTGCAGGGCCAACGAAGAAGTTCTGAAGGATGAGTCATTGCTGCCGTTCACGGTATGTGTGAATCCCTTCTACGATGAGTCGGCGGCCTTGGCGGATATGATCCTCCCGGATACCACATATCTGGAACGGTGGGACTGGGAAGATATGGTATCGCCGGCCCAAATTCCGGAGTTTTACATCCGTCAACCGCTTGTAACGCCGATGGGTGAATCCAGAAATTTTGCCGATGTGTGCTGTGACCTCGCCAAGAGGTTGGGATTGAAAATCGGCGCCAAGTCCATGGAAGACTTCGTGAAAAAATCCTGCAAGATGACGAAGATCGTGAAGAAAAAAGCGCGCGGCTTCCGCGGGATGAAAAAAAGGGGGGTGTGGCACAACAAACGCGACAAACCGCAATACTTCACATACCGACAGGTCATCAAGGACAAGGAGCTGAACAAGGAGACGATTATCTTCGACGACGCAACGGGGGTTTACTGGGACTGGAAGGCGGCCGGTGTCGGCAGTCGCGAGGCGGCCGAGGCGCAAGGTTACGCACATACCAAAAAGGCCTACCGGGGCTATGTCGCGCAACAATTTGGCGAGCTGGTCTACGTGGGTTTTCCGCCGGATAAGCTCAACAAGTCCGGGTATTTCGAAATCTATTCGTCCCTCATGGAAGAACGAGGGCTGCCGCCGATGCCCACCTACATGGCCATCCCCGAACATGCCGACCTGGCACCCGAGCAGCTGATATTGACGACTTACAAGGTCAACGTACATACCCATTCGCGTACCATGAACTGCCCGTGGTTAGCGGAGCTGTATCATGAGAACCCGGCATGGATTAACCCCGGCACTGCAGAGGCCCTGGCTATCCGGGAGGGTGACACGGTCAAGGTGAGTTCCGCGATCGGTGAGATCGAAACCGAAGTGCAGGTGACGCCGGGGGTGGTCCCCGGCGTCATCGCTATCTCCCACCACTGCGGACACTGGCAGTATGGGCGTTTTGCCTCGGGGAAACGCTCGCCTCAGGGAGTGGACGATATCCCGGATCGAGATACGCGATGGTGGGACCGTAACGGTGTGCATCCCAATTGGGTCATTCCCAACCGGCCGGATCCGATTAATGGGCAACAGCGTTGGATGGACACCGTGGTAAAGGTCACCAGGGTCGACTCGACCTGAGACCGAATCGTGGATATGCATGCAGGTGTCTCCTATTTGTTGATTCGGAGGGCGTAGATGAAGACCCGTTTTGGTTTTTCGATTGTCTGCGCATGTCTGGTGTTATTGCCTCCTGTCTCCTTGTACGCTGCTGATGTACGGGATGAGCTGGCTCAAATCGTGCGCCTGATGGGTTACGGCGGCGGGATCCACAACTTCAAGAACTACGTCCTGCGCGACAGGGAGGAGTACCGCTCTGCGGCGCGCACAAACTTCCGCGACATCTTAGATCTGATTGCGAATCTCGAGCGCTCGGACAAATTGAACGCCGCCGAGCAGCAGGCGCTCAAAGCCATCAAGGTGGTCGTGGAATCCTACGACACCGCCCTGGATCGGATTGCCGATCTGCGCAATAAGGAATGGCGCATAGAGGACATCGACCGCGTGGTGATTATCGACGACACCGCCGCCGTACAGGGATTGGACACGTTGCGCGCGAGATGGACGTGGACGGATCTAGAAGAGATCGAATTTCAATTCGGATATGGGAACGGCATTCATAACTTCAAGAACTACGTGCTGCGCGGGCGCAAAAACCATCACACCGAGGCCTTGCAAAACCTGCTGGCGGTGGAAGCGCTGGTGGCGACCCTGCTAGATCGACCAGAGTTGAAAGATCCGCAAACCGCCGCACAGCAGTGGGTGGCCGCAAAGGGCAAGGGCGATGATGACGGGGCGGTTCAAGAGCTCACGCGCCTGTTCCGGAATAATCGTGCTGCACTGGAGGATGTGGCGCGCACGGCCCGAGCCTACCGCGACTATCTCGACTTGATTGAACGGTTGATTGCCGTGCAGCGTTCGGTACGTCAGATCGATCTGGCGGTGAAGATCAACGACGGGCCCGCCAAGGCAGGCTTGGCCCACCTCAGAACAAGCTTGTCTCAATTCAGTCAGGCCCGGGCCGGTATCACCGCTCAGCCGTCGAAACCGTAGCGCCTTTATCCACGGTCCACGCGTGAGCCACGTGGGTGGTTTGCGTGCGGAGCATTATCGATTTTGCCTCGACTGACGTCGATTGGCTGAATTCTTCTCTGCGATCGATCCGTTACCAAGCGGTAACGGGTCGGCGACACCACCAACCCCGACGTTACTGAGCGGTAACGGAAGGCTTTGTTCGATCCGACGGCATCTATTTATGTCTCTGATTTTTATGCAATAAATATACTGGTTCAGATATTGCATAGGAACTCTTGCCGATGTTGCTATGCGCCAGTTCTCGCCGGTTGAGACGGGCCAAATCTGATGCAACTGTTGAAGAAATTTCAGAAACAGGAGGATTTAGGTATGACAAAAGTCTCTGCGCCGACGATGAGCCGTCGGCAGATGATAAACCGCATGGGGGCGGCCACGGCCGGTGTCACGGTGGTTGCCGCGGCGCCGATGGCCGCGCGTGCCGCCTCGCACGGCAAGCAGGAAGTGCGCTACGCGATGGTTATCGATACGCGGCGCTGTTCCGGTTGCCAGGCGTGTAGCATCGCCTGTAAATCGGAGTTCGAGGTTCCTCTGGGCGCGGTCCGCTCGTGGGTTGAGCACATCGAGGTAGGTAATTATCCGAACGTCGAACGCCGCATGTTGCCGCGCCTGTGCAACCAGTGTTCGGAGCCACCTTGTGTTGAGGTGTGTCCCACTAAGCCCGAGAAGGCCACCTATAAGCGCAAATCAGACGGCATCGTTGTGGTCGACGACAGCCTGTGTATCGGTTGCGAAAAATGCGTGGATGCCTGTCCCTACGATGCGCGCTTCATGAATCCGTTCAAGGGTGATCCGGTCAAGACCAAGGGCAACGGGGTCGCCGACAAATGCGATTTCTGCCTGCACCGCATCTCTCAGGGTGTGCAGCCGTCCTGCGTCAACACCTGTCAGGGAAAGGCCCGTATCTTCGGCGATCTCAACGACCCGACCAGCGAGGTTGCCAAGCTCGTCGAAGAGTACGATACGACGGTGCTGCTTCGCGAGAAGAAGACCAAACCGAGCGTTTTCTACATCGGTGCGGATTATCTCGAGGCGAAGAAGGACCCAAAGGCCGATCAATACTTCCGACTGGACACGCATCGCAACGAGCGGTCCACCCAACGTTGGTCTTAGGGGAGGTGTGCCATGTTAGATCGTCGTAATTTGTTGAAACTGGGCGGTGCTGCCGCAACCACAGCTGTTGCTGGCGGGGCCTCTCTGAACGTGCACGCGGTAATGGATCTGCCGCAATGGGGGAACAAGGATTTTTCGCCGACCACCGGTACGGAGCGCAAGGCCATTCCGAGCGCCTGTTGGCAGTGTGTGACGCGTTGTGCCAGCATGGGCTACGTCGAGGACGGCCGGCTGGTAAAGATCGAATCCAACGTCAACTCGATCCGCACCGAGGGTGTGATGTGTGCGAAAGGTCAGGGCGGGGTCAACCACACCTACGACCCGGATCGCATTCTGTATCCGATGCAGCGTGTCGGTGAGCGGGGTTCCGGTCAGTGGGAGCGCATCTCGTGGGACGAGGCGCTCGACATGATCGCGGCGCGCATGAAGAAGAACCGCGACGCCGGTACCCCGGAGAAGGTCGCGTTCCACTACGGCCGCATGAAGGCGAGCCACTCCAAGACCATCGGCGGCTTCTTCAAGGCCTTTGGCACCGGCAGCATCGGTAACCATACCGCGCTGTGCGAGGGCGGCAAGTGGACCGCCCAGGAGCTCACTTGGGGCGGTCACTACGACAACTGGGACTTCGACAACACCAAGTTCGTGCTGAACTTCGGCAGCAATGTCCTGGAGACCCACACCAATCACATCCCGACGGCGCATCGCCTGCTGTGGGCGATGGCCGAAAAGGGCGTGGAGATGGTCAGCTTCGACGTGCGGCTGTCCAATACCGCGGCCAAGTCGAAGGAGTGGGTGCCGATCAAGCCGGGCACTGACGCGGCCGTCATCGCCGCCATGATTAACGTGGTCATGAGCGAGGGGCTGTACAAGGGTGATGGCGAGGAGTTCCTCAAATACACCCGGGTGACCGAGGACGTCAACGCCGACGTAGCGACCAAGATCGCGGCGATCAAGTCGGGCGTGAAGGATTACACGCCGGCGTGGGCGGAGAAGATCAGCGGCGTACCGGCCGACAAGATCACCGCACTGGCGCGCAAGTTCGCGAAAACCAAGCCGTCGGTGCTGGTGTCCTACCGGGGCCTGGTCTGCCACTACAACGGCAACGAGGGCGAGCGCCTGGCGCAGCTGTTGTGCGCGGTTACCGGTCAGATGGACAAGCCGGGCACGCGCATGAAAGCGGTCGGCGCCGGCTGGAATTGGCCGAAGATCCCGGCGGCGAAGAAGATCAAGAAGCTGGACATCTTCGACGGCTTCCCGGGGCAGGTCGCGTACCCGACCCACCATGTCGCCGAGATGGTGTTGCCGATGATCAAGGACGGCCGCAACGGTCGGCCCGACATGTACATCGAGTACTGCTGGACGCCGGCCTACGCCAACGGCAACTGCGGTGAGGCGATCGAGATCCTCAAGGACGAGAAGCTGATACCGTTCGTCGTCGCCGTGGACCCGTTCTACGGTGACTCGACGATGTATGCCGATCTGATCCTGCCCGATACGCCGTACACCGAGCGCTGGACCGCCGAGGACATGGTCGACCCGGCGCAGATCGGCGAATTCTACATCCGCCAGCCGTTCACCAAGCCGTTAGGCGAGGCGCGCGACTTCTCGGATGTGGTCTTCGACCTGGCCAAACGGCTCGGCGTCGACATGGGCAAGGCGAAGTCGCACGAGGACTTCGTGCGCCTGGCGTGCGAGAACACACCCGGGGTCAAGGAGGCCGGCGGATTTGCGTACATGAAAAAGCACGGCGTGTGGCACGACAAGAACGCCAAGCCGCAGCAGCAGGTCTACAACCGCCCGGTCCCGGAGTCGGTGTACATGGCCAAGGGCGTGGTGCTCGATAAGGAGTCCGGCGTCTACTGGAAGCCGGCGAGCGCAGCGGACGCGAAAAAGGGCTATGTGGCCACCAAGGGTGCGTACAAGAAGTACGTAGCCCAGAAGATGCCGCATGGCGTGTATTCCGGCTTTGCGCCGGACAAGGTCAACAAGTCCGGTTACCTGGAGCTGTGGTCGCCACTTCTGAAGAACAAGGGTTTCAGCCCGTTCCCGACCTGGATGGAGATTCCCGAGCACCAGAAGATGGGCCCGGACGACTTGATCCTGACCACCTTCAAGCACGCGGCACAAACGCATTCGCGGACCATGAACTGTAAGTATCTGGCGGAGGTGTACCACAACAATCCGGCGTGGATTAATCCAGTCACCGCGAAGGCGCGGGGTATTTATGACGGGGACCGGATCAAGGTCACCTCGGAAGTCGGCGAGATGGTCACCAAGGCGCGGGTCACGGAGGCGATCATCCCCGGCGTGGTGGCGATCTCGCACCACTGTGGTCACTGGGCATATGGTCGTTATGCGTCGGGCCGTCGCGCACCTGCCACGGACGAAGAGCGTGGCGATCGCGACTTCAAGTTGAAGTGGTGGACTGAAAATGGTGTACATCCAAACTGGGTGATTCCCAACGCGCCGGATCCCATCAACGGCCAGCAGCGGTGGATGGATACGGTGGTGCAAGTGACTAGGGTGTAAAGCCGTTGGTCGCGAGGACCGCGACGATGACGGTTGACAGCTCCTCCAATGGTTTGGCGAGGACGGCCATAGAGGTAAGCAACCTTTATGGCTTCCTCGCCGCTATTTTCCGAGAGGAGGTATCCGAGCAGTTTCTTGTGCAAGTTCGGTCACCGCAGTTGCGAGACACCTTGGCGGATGCTGGAATCACGCTGGATGACCGTCTGTTGCGAGGTCCTGATGAGGAGGTGTTGCGCGATCTTGCAGTTGAATTCACGGCACTTTTCTTGGGCCCGGGTGAACACATCTCACCCCATGAATCAGTGCATGTCCCGCAAGGTGGAAACCTGTGGGGTGCGGAGACCGTGACCGTGCGTAAATTCGTGAATGCGCTTGGTTTTGAATACGCCGACGGGTTCACCGGGATGCCGGATCATATCAGTGTCGAATTGGAGCTCATGGCGGAGCTGGCGAGAAGGGAAAGCGTTGCGTGGAAACAAGGAGACACAGAAGGCGCCGCGAACAGTCTTGCCTATCAGTGCCAATTCATGGCCGAACACCTCGCCAAGTGGGTGCCGATTTTTTGCTCCAAGGTAACGAACGTTGCCAGCTTGTCCTTCTACCGCGATATGGCGCAATTAACCATGGATTTTCTGGAAAGCGAAGAAACGGACATTGAAAGGAGGCTCGACATCGCCACAGGTAGATAGCGGGATCGCTAATTGACCCATGCGTAAAGAAAATGCGGTGCCCGACTTGAAGTTCCATCCTATTTCCATGGAGCGATGGGATGACCTGCAGCGGCTTTTTGGTGACCGGGGAGCCAATCGTGGATGTTGGTGCATGCGCTGGCGGTTGCCAAGGGGTGAGTTCGAGGCCCAGCGCGGTGAGGCGAACAAGAATTTGCTGCGGTCGGGGATACGTTCCGGACAGGTACGCGGGATCATTGGCTATCTCGATGACCTGCCCGTGGGTTGGTGTTCGGTGGGACCACGCGACAGCCTTTGTGGTCTCAGCGTCTCTGACTTGCTGGCCAAGGTCGATGAGCAACCTGTTTGGTCGGTGGCTTGTCTTTTCGTCGCCAGGCGATACCGGAAGAAAGGCCTGAGTCTTGAGCTGTTGAAAGCGGCTGTGGACTATGCCGGGCAACGCGGCGCCGAGATCGTGGAGGGATATCCGATCAAGCCCCGGGACGGTGATGCCAAAGTCCCCGCCGCGGCGACCTGGACCGGTCTCGAGTCGATATTTACCGCGGCCGGATTCGTCGAAGCGGCGCGGCGAGTCGAGATGCGGCCCATCATGCGTTTCCATGGTCCGCGCCCGGAGGACCGTTGACGATAATGGTCGCTTTGCATCAAGATTGGTTGCGGTCCAAGACTTTGTTGCAACGAACAACCATGGCGCCACGGCTGACAGGTGTAAACGTCGTGCAACCCGAGATTACCGCCCAAGTTACGCCCAGATCATGTGATAGGCGATGTGCCACAATAGGAGGACAATATTAACGGGTGGCAAGAACCGGTGTTTTCGCGCTATGGTCCGTTCGCGACAGTTGTTGATTCTTGTTCTGTGCTTGATGCTGGCGTTGAGCGGTTCGCCGGCAGTGGCTGGGGAGCTGTTACCGACGCTGCGTATCGGCCTGACACCGGTCTTTCTGGACAATAAATTATCCATCCTGAGAATCTGGAAACGCTACCTCGAGAACCGCCTCCAACGCCGGATCGAGTTTGTTCAACGGCAAACTTACCGCGAGATCACTGAATTACTCCTGACGGGTGACATCCAGTCCGCGTGGATCTGTGGATTTCCGTTTGTTCGCTATTCAAGCCAACTTACTTTACTGGCGGTGCCGTTATATCGTGGGCAACCCCTCTACCAGTCTTATCTGATTGTCCCTGCTACAGACGCGTCAACCCGAGGTATTGCAGACCTTCGTGACAAGATATTCGCCTACTCGGACCCGGACTCCAACTCGGGATATCTTGTTCCGCGCGTGGGGCTGCGACGCATGGGATATGATCCAGACGCTTTTTTCGCGCGTACTTTCTTCGCTTGGGCCCATTACGATGTGGTGAACGCGGTGGCTGAAGGCGTCGCGCAGGGTGGTGCGGTGGACGGCTATGTTTGGGATACGCTGCAGCGGGTTCACCCCGAGATTACCGAACGCACGCGAATCGTCAATAAATCGCGCAAGTTTGGTTTTCCACCTTTAGTGGTAAACAACACGCTGCCGGACGAGGACGTCCGTTTGTTGCGCCATGTGATGCTTAGAATGAAAGATGAGCCAGACGGTGTTGTATTACTGCGGGAACTAAATTTGGATGGCTTCGTTACAGGAACACCGGAACTATATGAAGGGATTCGAGATAACGTGCATTACATGAATCAGGCTGAGCGCAATGTTTCGCAAAATCAGCTTACGCTACAAGATACCTATTAACCTCACTCTCGCCATCCTGCTGACCAGTTTGGTCATCGGGAGCGTGTTGATATGGCGGTCCTATGAAGAGATCCGCAATGACCTGTTCCGAAGTTCAGTAGAGCTTGGAACGGTGCTCGCGCGAACGCTGGTTGCACCGCTCAAACATGATGATATCTGGAAAGCTTATAAGATACTGCGATCGGCGGGATATAGAATCTACATCGTGTTGGATGAGCAACAGCGCATTTTTGTATCAAATCAGCCGACAGAATTTCCGATGATGAGAGAGTTGCAGACACTGGGTTCGGAGTTCGAAGCGTTGCAGTTGAAAATTGAGAACCACGACTCGTTGTCTCCGTTCCTTCAAGAAAGATCGCAGGACGAGCGGCTGTACGTCGTGATACCGGTGATTGACGACGGTATTCAGATCGCGAACGTGATCATCGGTTATCCGCGGACCATCTATTGGCCGCGTCTGTTGAATATTGTGGAGCGCGTCGGATTGACTTCGCTGATCGTCATGCTGTTCCTGATACCTATCGGTTGGTGGGTGGGCAACCGCACCGTCGATCCGTTGGTGCGGCTGTCTCGGGCCATGAGTCAAGTCGGCAGTAGACCACTGCAAGATATTGATTACAAGCCGCTGGAACGGGATGATGAAATCGGCCAACTCGGGCAGAGTTTTGACGCCATGATTGCGGAATTGAAAGAGAAGGAGAATCTGGAAGGGCAAGTGATCGTCTCCGAAAGACTCGCGGCGATAGGCCGGCTGGCCGCCGGCGTCGCCCACGAGATCAACAACCCCCTGGGTGGCATGATGAACGCGGTCAACACGTACCGGCGCTTCGGGCGGTCAGATAGCGAAACAGACACGACCATGTTTTTGCTCGAACGGGGGCTCAAGCAGATCCACGAGACCGTCTCCGCGTTGCTGGTGGAGGCGCGACAGGAGAGTCACGACCTGACGCCTGATGACATTGAGGATGTTCGATTACTGGTGCAATCCGATGCGCAAAAGAAAGGACTGCAATTGGTGTGGGACAACAAGCTGGACAGGCCGCTATCCCTGCCCTCGACACCGGTACGGCAGGTGTTGATGAATCTCTCACTCAACGCCGTGCAGGCCGCTGAACAGGCTGGACAAGTGACGCTCAGCGTGGCACTGGTCGATGGTGTGTTGGAGATCCGCGTCTCCAACGACGGGGTGACCGTTTCGAAAGAGGAGATCGGTCACCTGTTCGAACCGTTTGTCCATAAACGGCCCGGGGGGACTGGCCTCGGTTTGTGGATCACCTACCAGATCGTTCGGCAGTTCGGAGGTGACATCTATGTGCAGAGCGAACACGGCACGACGAGTTTTATGGTTCATCTGCCGTTGGAGCTGGCGGCATGAGTAAGGAGTTGAACAAAGCGCTGTGCCTCGTGGAAGACGATCCCATCATGGGAGAATCCCTGGCGCATCGATTGAAGCTGGAAGGTTTGCACTGCGATTGGCACCGGGACGGCAAAAGCGCCTTGAATGCACTGCGACATCAGTCTTATGCGGCGCTGATCAGCGATATCCAGCTGCCGGATTTTAGCGGTGAAGACTTATTTCAAGCACTTTACGGCGAGCAGGTGCTGTTGCCCCCCACCCTGTTTATCACCGGCTACGGTTCAATTGACCAGGCAGTGAGATTGCTGCGGCTCGGTGCGCGTGATTACATCACAAAACCATTCGACCTCGATCAGCTCATGGATAAGCTGCGGATCATTTCCCCGAACCTGTTCATCGACGACGAATGGCAGGATTTGGAGCCAGTGTTAGGAACATCGGTATCTATGCGCCGAATTCAGAAAATGGCCCATGTCCTGGGAGAGTACCACGTCAGCGTCCTGCTCACTGGAGAGTCGGGTGTCGGGAAAGAGTATGTGGCGCAGTACATTCACCGCATCACCGACGACACAGGTTGTCTGCCCTTTATATCTGTGAACTGTGCCGCGGTCACGGAGACCCTTCTAGAGGCTGAGTTGTTCGGCCATGAAAAAGGAGCCTTCACCGGTGCCGTCCAATCCCGCCGCGGTGTGTTTGAGCGCGCTGACCGAGGCACGTTGTTTCTCGATGAGATCGGCGAAATGTCGCCGGGGATGCAGGCTAATTTGCTTCGTGTTGTGCAAGAGGGGAATTTCGAGCGCGTAGGTGGTCACCAGACGATCGATGTGGATGTCCGGGTTATTTGTGCCACCAATCGCGACCTCAAGGAAATGGTCGACGCCGGTTCGTTCCGCGAGGATCTTTTCTACCGCATCAATGTGGCGCATCTGCACGTGCCCCCTTTGCGTGAGCGTCCCGATGACATCGGGTGGTTTGCGCATATGTTCGTCAGCGACTTTGCTAAGAGTTCAGGTAAGGCGTGGACATTAACGGCTGCCGGAGAGGATTTTCTAAGCAAGCAATCCTGGCCCGGCAATGTCCGCGAATTGAAACACGCCGTAGAGCGTGCGTGTATCTTTTCGTCGCAAGCGGTCCTGGGGCCGAGTGAACTGGGCGCCTCGCTGCACAACGAATCGCCGGCGGCGGAAGTGGCGGATACTGGAGGGCCGTTACAGTTGAAAAGCTATCTAGAAAACTGCGAACACACGCATATCCTCGAAACGTTGAAGGCGCACGCGTGGCAGATCTCCACCACAGCCGAGGCGTTGGGTATCAGCCGCAAGAACTTGTGGGAGAAAATGCGTAAGTATGGAATCCGTGACCCGGAGACGACCCGCTAATCTCAAACCTCTTTATCGAGGCATTGCACATAAAACGCGGGTAAATGAATAACGTACGCTGCAAAGACCAGGAAACCACCGACTGCTAAAAATATTTGCAGAGAATCACTTCACCCCCATCGCCAATAATCGGCAAAACGTGAACGAAAAAATACCAACCTATGCCGGAATCTAGCCGGCATATGGCTACTGATACCGCCGATAACAAGGATGATGACCAACAAAGGCACCCGGTGATCCCAGGCCACGGGAACGATCGCTAGGAGTATTATTTTTGCGAGCACCGCAACGGCGTGTAATTCGAACATTAATACAAGCGTTGCGAACAGATCAAGCGCGAACAGCAATAGACCGGTGATAACAGACCACCACAACCACGGTTCCAGAACCGATGCCGGCTCATGGAAGATGTAGCCCCCAAGCAGAACGCCGCTGGTAAATATATGGGCGGTGCGAAGCGCAATGCGGATCCCCCGGCGAAATGGAAACACCCGAGGCGAGACGGGAAACAACACGTGTACGAGTTCACCTTGTGTTGCCTGCATCTGTTCAACCCTGTTCCGGCATGAGATGAATACCATCAGCGAGCAACGAGACAGTGACGTATTCGCCGACATCAAGGCGATTGCGGCGCGCGACGTGTCGCGATAGCGTCAAAGACAGCGGCAAATCCGGATTGGCGTCGACGAGCATAGTGATGCTCACGTCGCCGCCGAGGACCACAAAGTCTGTAATCACGCCGTCGACCGGATTTTCTCGTTCGCCCCGGGAGGGCCGTTCGCGGCGGTGCAGAATCACGTGTTGAGGCGGAATAATCCAGTGCACCGTTTTGCCGATTTGAATTTCCGGCCGATGACGGCATTCGAGCGTGTAATTGCCCCAACGTAGCAAGGTGATCTGCGGTTTGGATTTGTGGTCTATGGGTTTACCTTCAAAACGATGCGAAGAGCGCAGCGCCCATCGACGACGCCCAAGTTCGGATACAGCTCAAGGAGCCGGGGCTCAACTTCACATCGACTAACCTCGAGAGAATGGAGTTCGGTGGCGGAAACTACGGCAACTACACCAAGCCGCGGCCGGGAACTCGGTACGTGCTCACGGTATATATTGAGAGACCCGGTGCGACGCAAGCCGTCGAGGCCAAATTCAATCACACCTTCGAATAAGCGGGGCGGGGCCGGGGACATTCAGAGTTCGTAAGCTTTTGATTTTTTCCCACGAGACGTCGGACAGATATCGCCACCGCGAATCTGAAAATCAATAGCTTACGAACTCTGAATGTCCCCATCTCCGGCTTCGGCCGGGGCGCCGCAGCTCGAACGGAATCCAAGCCGTTTGCAACGCCGTCAGTCGTTCTGCATGTCAATTCTTGTATCTTACGCGCAGGAGCGATCCCGAATTCACGGTGCAGGGATTCCGACAACGACCGGCCCTGTACGGCCAGTTCAGACCCGTTTCCACAGACTGAACTCAAGGCAAAACGCAATACGCGCGAACAACGCTCTACTTAGGAATGACGGAATAAGGGGGACACAAGATGGGCGCAATTGTGCTAATCGATTAAAGTGCTACGCTAATGAATAGGCAATTCACTTTCTGTGGATTTCCAACCACGTGGGGACAAACCATTTGCTCAACAAGATCGTACCGGCGCACGGGATACTGTTGGCACTTGTTCTGGTTGATCTGGTGGCGCCGGGCTACGGCGCTGAACAAGGCCAACGCGCCCGGGAAGAGTATGTGGGCGATGCTCAATGCAAGATTTGTCATGGAAAAATCTACCTGACGTACCGTAAGACCGGCCATCCGTACAAATTACAGAAGATAGACGGCGGGCCACCTTTCTATCCAGAAGGGACGTCGTCTGGCGTCCCATCGCCGCCGGCAGATATGAGTTGGGACGACATATCGTATGTCATTGGCGGCTTTGCTTGGAAAGCGGTGTTTATGGATAACGAGGGGTATGTCCTCACCGGTAAGAAGAACCGTCAATACATCCTCGCGAATTCACGCCTGGAAACTGAGGCCAATTGGGATGGCTACCGCGCCGAAGAGGCGCCGCGTGTACCCTATACCTGTGGCACCTGCCACACGACCGGGTGGGTGGCGACCGGTGCGGACGGCCTGCATCAGGATGGATTGCCCGGTATCTACGGAACCTGGGCAGCGCCGGGCGTGAGGTGCGAGGCGTGTCATGGACCGGGCAGCGGACACGTCAAAAACCCCGCCCAAGTCAGACCTACCATCGAGGAGCGTTGCGGCGACTGCCACCGGCGCGGCGATATCACGCGCATCGATGCGTCCGACGGTTTGATCGCACACCGGGATCAGTATGAAGATTTGTTGGCCTCGCCACATCTCTACCTCCGTTGCACCGCGTGCCACGATCCGCACCGGAGCGTCAAATACCAAAAGCGCGGATTCAAAGGGATAAAGAAAACTTGTTTGGTATGCCACGCCAAACAAAAAGTTATGGTTCCCGCCATGGCGCATATGGACTGCATCACTTGCCACATGCCCCGGGTGGTGAAGTCAGCAGTGTCGGTAACCCGCGAGTTCGCCGGGGACGAAGTGCCCGAGGGGGATGTGCGTGGTCATATCTTCCGCATCGCCACCGACCCGGAATGGGAAATGTTCACCGGCGACAACAAGTACGTACGCAAGGACATCGACAGACGGGCCTATGTAACCGTCGACTACGCGTGCATGTCTTGCCATAGAGATAAGGACCGGAAGTGGGCGCTCAAAAGCGCCGCCGCGGTACATGCAAAATAGATGGATCAGGAAGATAAACCTGTCGATTCTGAATACGACGCCTCACAACGCACAGACGTCGGAACATTTGTGTTCGACTGATCCTGCAATTATCAGGGAGCAGGTGGCTCGTTAGGTGAGCCACAGCTAGATTGAGAGGTTATATCGACCGCATCGACCGCTTTCACCTGGATGATCGGATGCTTTGTAACGAGTATAGAAGATATAGACGCCCCCTCCTTGACTCGAGGGCTCCCATCGATGATGGATACCTCAAGTGGTTGATCGGCCACTGAATGCAAGACAGGA
>CAMYMN010000049.1 GCA_947259395.1 uncultured Gammaproteobacteria bacterium
AAATACGCGCTTATTCATCGGCAGGCCTGGTTCCGATCTACCGGGAGGGTGATATCACGATCTGGGAATCATTGGCGATCCTTGAGTACTTGGCGGAACAACACCCGCAACTTTGGCCACGGGAGCCCGGCACTCGCGCAATGGCCCGCGCAGTGAGCGCCGAGATGCACGCCGGGTTTCTATCGTTACGCACACATCTTCCGCTCAATTGTCGCGCCCGAGACCGGCGCATATCGTTCACGGAGAACGTCCGCAAAGACATCTCTCGCATTGTGGAAATCTGGGAGCAATGCCGCAAGCTGCATCGGCGCCAAGGACCGTGGCTATTCGGCGAGTTTTCCATCGCCGATATGATGTACGCGCCGGTGGTCTCGCGGTTTGTCACTTACGAAGTGGCCACCGGAGACACCGTCCAAGAATATATTGATGCGGTGATGAAAGATGCGAACGTAGCGCGATGGATGGCCGACGCCGCGGCTGAAAAAGAAACAATCGATGCCTATGAAAACATTGGTAAACCATGACCAACACGGATGTCCGCCCCTGCGCTACGAGGATTTGTTTGCCAGGGTACCTGACTCGGATCAGCCTAATGGTTTACCATATACGAAACAAAAGGACACAATAAATTCCAAATGAAGCTATCTGACAGTCTACTGCAGCCTGACAGGCGTATCGCATTTTTTAGAGGCTTTCTAAAACACCCTGCCGAAGTTGGTTCATTAATACCAAGTTCCCGTTTTCTAGAGCGCCGCATTGTTGATTTGGCGAACGCGAGATCCGCAAAAGCCATCGTGGAACTGGGACCCGGGACTGGCGGAACCACGCGCGCCTTGTTGCGGTCTATGCCGTCCGACGCAGTCCTACTGACGATCGAGATTAACCCGAGGTTCCACAAATTTATCTCCGCTATCCGAGATCCGAGATTGATCGCGCATCATGGTTGTGCAGGTGATCTCGTGGATATTGTCTCGGGCTATGGAATTGACCCTGTCGATGCCGTCGTGTCCGGTATACCGTTTTCGATAATTAAACCGGAATTCGGACGTTCAATAATCCAGTCGATATCCGATCTGCTCACGCAACAGGGCCGATTCGTCGCCTATCAATTTCGCGATCGTGTCAACAGCCTTGGCCGTGAAGTGTTGGGACCAAGCCGGGTGCAGCTGGAGTTGCTGAATATTCCACCGGTGCGCGTGTACAGCTGGACAAAAAACGGTCATTTACGATTGGACTGACCGCGGTACCCATAGCCGATCTTTAACCAACTCATACCGACGACCGCTGCGGTCTCCACTCTGAGGACATGGATACCCAGTGAGATGAGCCGTGCTCCCAAGGACTGCAGTGTCGTGATTTCTTGCGCCGTAAACCCGCCCTCCGGACCAATCAGGACCGCGACTTCGTCTGCGGTCACATCAACGGCGGTGATCGGTCTGCCCGTTGCATGGGCCACGAAGCATTCGGCGTGGTTCCGCCGCATGTGATCAGTGAATTCCTCCGGTGTCTTGGGTTCATGAATCTCCGGCAAGTACGGTTGACCGCTTTGCTTGCACGCTTCCAAACAAATTCTTTGCCAGCGGCCTCGTCCTTTGGCGGAAGACTTTACGATCGACCGTGTGCACAATAACGGCGTAAAGCTCGCCATGCCAAGTTGGGTACCCATGTCCAATAATATTCTTTGGCGCTCGCCCTTGGGCATCGCCGCCGCCAAGTGAATGCGCGGGTATGAACGCGGTTGACGAGATCGGGACACGACCGCTACGGAGATTTCGTGGCCGCGTGATTCAGTCGCGTGGATCACCGCTTCTGCAATGATGCCGACACCGTCGATAATTGCTATGCGGTCATGGGATCGCAACCGGCGCGAGCCAGTGACGTGTTTCGTTTCCTCCGCGTCTAGTTTCGTGAATTCGCCCGGCGGTGGAATAGACGCACAGTAGAATACTGGCAGACTCATATTCAGTCCTCCCGGTATCCATGCATGTACACATCGTAACGCACCAGCTTACCAGTATATGTTGCGTCTGGATGATCGGCGATTGGCGGCGCGTCGTCCGGGCGCTTTACCACGACACGCTTTGTTGCCGTTAGAAGCGCTGTTGCGAATAACCGCTGGCGATCTTCATCATCGCCCACCACCTCCCGCAACACCCGTAATCGACGCCTGGCCAACGCAGACCGCTTGCGTTTGGGCGGGAACATCGGGTCCAGGTAGACACAATCCGGCGGTGCATGCAAATCGGAAAGGTAGTGAACGGCATCGGCTACCACCAGCCGTGGGGGAATGAAAGGTCCGTGAACATCGGTGGTAACGGCAAGCCTGGACAACGCATCCTCCAGAAGCGCGGCCATCACTGGCGAGCGCTCCACAGCGGTAACGCGGTATCCCATCGCTACCAGCAAGCCGAGATCCTGTCCCCACCCTGCGGTGGCATCGATGATACTGCGAGTGCGTTTACCTATGGCTTGAGCGAGGGGTCCACGCTTCGGAGCGGGCAACGACGAGTATCGTCGGATCGATGCTTCAATGTCGACGAACACCGGTCTCGCGCGGCGCTCCCGATGATCGCATAGCGTCAGCCGGCCACTGCGATATTCCAACATTAGTACTGGTCCGCCTGCCTGCGGCGCATCAATCAACGGTAGTCCCAGGCGTGTGGAAAGCACTGCGGCATGCTGTGCCTTGAGCCCGTGTTCGCGCCGTATCGCAACATTTGGCTGCATCACCCGGGGTTAACGCTCAATCCCACTGGGGTTTGGCTCATCAGAGGTATATAGATGACAGTCGACATAATGTTGTCCATTGACTGGGCTGCGCCGTGGGTAGCGGCGTCTGCAGATATCCATGGACTGTGGACATCGGGGATGAAAATAACACCCCGCGGGCGGATTCGATGGTGATGGTATATCACCCGGTAGACGGATGACTTCGCGCTTCGACGCGGGATCGAGTGTCGGCACCGCCGATAATAGTGCTTGGGTATAAGGATGTTGGGGACTTCGTAACACGTCACGTACGGTGCCACACTCAACGATGCGTCCCAGGTACATAATAGCGATTTCATCGGCTATGTATGAAACCACGGACATGTTGTGGGTGATGAATAGATATGATATCCCAATTTCCTTTTGCAGTTCTTGGAGCAGATTCAAGATCTGTGCTTGAACCGATACATCCAGGGCACTGGTTGGCTCATCACAGATGATTAATTTTGGTTCTACGGCAAGCGCGCGAGCGATTGAGATCCGCTGCCGTTGACCACCCGAGAACTCATGGGGATAACGCGCAACGCTGTCTGCGGATAATCCCACCTGCTGCAAATGCCTCTCCACTCGCTTGCGTCGCTTGTCCGGAGTATCCCCAGCACTTTGCACCTTCATACCCTCGGCTATGATGTCCCCGATCAACATCCGTGGATTCATCGATGAATAGGGATCTTGAAAGATAATCTGAAAATCAGATCGTCGCTGACGTAGTTCCGAATGTGATAACCTGGTGAGTTCAGCACCGTCGAACCGGACCGAACCTCCAGTGGGACGTATCAACTGCAGGATACTCTTTCCGACGGTGGTCTTACCACAACCGGATTCACCGACCAGCGCCAGCGTACGTCCGTTTTGCACGGTCATATCAACGCCGTCCACCGCGCGTACGTGGCCGACGGTTCGTTTGAAAACGCCTGCCTCGATGGGGAAGTGGACCTGTAGCGCGTCCACTTGCAACAATGGCTCAGGTTCCGCCTCTGTTTGCGCAACTGAACCAACCGGCACGGACACAGTCGGCGGTTCATTCAATCGAGTCACATCCTCGCCGCGTGTGTACAGGTGACAAAGAACTTGCCGCCTCCCGGCCACATGCCAGGCAGGCGGCTGCTGATGACAGATTGTCATCGCACGGTCACACCGCGGCGCAAACCGGCAACCCTCGAACCGGGTCTGTAGCGAAGGGACAAAACCCTCAATTTTGGCCTGCATACATCACCGCGATGCGATCGGCCATCTCCGCCACCACGCCCAGGTCGTGGGTGATCAAGAACATCGCCATCCCCCACTGCTGTTGCAACTGCTGCATGAGATCCAATACCTGGGCCTGGATGGTGACGTCGAGCGCAGTGGTCGGCTCATCTGCAATCAACAGGTCCGGCTGACCCGCCAGCGCTATGGCGATCATGACTCGCTGTTTCATGCCGCCCGAGAGCTGATGGGGATATTCATGGACACGCTTTTCCGGATCCGGTATGCGTACCGCATCCAGTAGATCGAGCACATGTTGTCTTGCGGTAGTGCCGGTTTCCCCGAGATGAACACGTAATGCTTCAACGATCTGTTTGCCGATGGTGAGAACGGGATTCAAGGACGTCATCGGCTCCTGGAAAATCATCGTCATTCCGCCACCGCGAACGCCGCGCATTTCCGATTCGCTCAACTTCAACAGATCACGTGAGCCCAACCGCACCGCCCCCGACATGATGCGTCCCGACGTGGGTAATAAGCGCATCAGGGATAACGCGGTCATCGACTTGCCACAACCCGATTCACCCAGCAACGCAAACGTTTCGCCTTTTTGTATCTCGAAACTAATGCTATCCACAGCCCGGATCGGCCGCGTGTCGCTTCCCAAGTGGGTGCTCAGATTGGATACCGATAGACATGGGTCTGACATGATCAACGCTGTTGCCGTAAACGAGGGTCGAAGGCGTCGCGAAGCGCATCAGAAAACAGGTTTGCGGCCAGCACCAAACTGAACATAAAGATAAATGCCGAGAGCAAAGACCACCACACGATCGGCTCGCGCGCCATCTCCAGGCGCGCGCTGTTGATCATATTGCCCCAACTGTTCATGGTCGGATCCACGCCGATCTGCACGTAGGACAACACCGCTTCTGCAAGCACCAGGGCACTGAAATCGAGCACCACGGTGATCAGCACGATGTGCATGACATTCGGCAAGATGTGCCGGGTGATGATCGTAAAGTGCCGCACACCCAAGGCGGTCGCGGCCTGGATATAATCCACCTCACGCAGTTTCAACGTCTCACCGCGAAGATAACGGCACAGGCTGGTCCAACTGGTGATTCCCAATATCAAACACAAAAATAATAACCGCAGATCGGCACGCTCAGCGACACTGGAGAACTGGTCGGCACGATTGTCCAGGTACACCTGCAGGATGAGTACCGCCGCTGCGATCAGCAGCACTCCGGGAATGGAACTCAAGGTCGTATAGAGGTATTGAATCACATCATCTATCCAACCGCGAAAATAACCGGCCATGATCCCCAACAACACCGCGAACGGAAGCATGACCAGGGTGGTCAAAGTGCCGATTACCAGACCAGTGCGAATGCTTTTTAGGGCCTGATAGAACACGTTCTCACCGACTTTGTCGGTGCCGAGGATATGATATTTCATGCTGAGGTCGCCGGCCACGAAGCAGAGCACCATCAACACACCCAGCGTGTAAAGCATCGAGCGCCAACGCACAGCTGTCTGACCGGCATGCATTTGCTCGAGAACCAACCGCAATGACTGGTGCTTCCACTTTCCAAGACCGGCGATGAGTACGGTGCACACCATTCCCCAAATCACTAATCCTTTCACCGCTCCGAGCACGCCGGTGACAACGATGTCGGCAGTTTTTTCCGTCTTGGGATCACTCAAATGACGGGCGCCGTATTTCAATCTCGGAAATTGCCGCTGCTGGCGGCCATCCGCCAGCTCTACGGTCTGTTTTGTATACAAGTATGCGGCAAACGGCGCCGAATAGGTTTTTTCTCCCCGCACCCTGAGCGGGGTTACCAACCAATCGAAGACGCTCAAAATTTCATGGGCATACTCGACCTGGCCGTTGCCCTCGTCGGGATTCAAAGCCGGCCTGAAATGTATCGAATCCAACAGCCCGATCGTTATGTAGAATCCCAAGACAACCATCGAACCCATCGCCACACCACTGCGTGTGACCGCGCGCCATGGCGCACGCAGATGTTCCCGCTGCCGCGCATAGAGGACAAAAATCACAACCATGCCGACCAACAAAAAAATCAGAACGTCGGTCCAGAATAGCACCAGCATTTGCCAAAAACCCTCGAATTCAAAGTAAAGAATATCGGCTCAGACTGCGTGTGATCTCGCTGTTTAATGAATCTCTTTATGTTCTTGCTCATTGCAATCGAACCCGCGGGTCCACCACGGTATAAGAAATATCCGTGAGCAGCAGGCCGACGATGTACAACACCGACCCCAAGAAAACCATAGACCGAACAATCGCAAAATCCTGGCGTTGAATGCCGTCGATCGTATAGCTTCCAAGCCCGGGCACACCGAAAAACGATTCCACGATGAGGCTACCCATGAATAACAACGGCAGCACAACGACGATACCGGTGAGCAGCGGAATCAAGGCGTTGCGTAATACGTGGCGAAACAACACGACTTGTTCGCTGAGACCCTTGGCTCTTGCGGTGCGCACATAGTCCTTGCCGATTTCTTCAAGAAATAAAGTTCGGTACCAGCGCGTTCCACTGCCGATACCGCTCACGACGCCGACGACAACCGGCAGAATTAGAAACTTGAACGCGTTGATACCGGTGTCGTAGCCCGATATCGGAACCAGGTGAAACAGCTTGCTCAACAAATATTGCCCCCCGATGATGTAAAACAACGAGGAAACGGAAAGCAAGATGACGCACGTCACGACCCCCCAAAAATCGATGTAGGTGCCGCGGAAGAACGCGATGAACAGTCCGAACGTGATGTTTACCAAGATGCCAACAATCAGAGTCGGCACGGCAATGGCGAGGCTCGGCCACATGCGTTGACCGATGTCGTAACCGATATCGCGGCCGCTGTCGGAACGGCCGAAATCGAACCCGAATAGCCGCACCGACTTGTTAAAGAAAACGGTATCCGTGAATTTGCCGAGCCCTTGCGCATTCTCGTTGTAAATCATAGGCTTGTGGTAGCCATGAGAACGCTTCCAGGTATCAATGGCCGCGGTAGTGACGCGCCGGTCGCCGAGTTGCGAGCGGGCGATATCATCCGGCGTGTTAATCACAAAGAACAAAATGAAGGTCAGCAGATTGACGCCGATCAATATCGGTACTGCGTACAGTATCCGCCGAACGATATAGGCAATCACAGCGCGGTGCTCTTCTCGCGGCGGCGGAAACTGATAATTGCAGGAATGATGCTAACCCCCAACAGTCCGCCCATTAATCCAAGCGGCCACAAAGTGGGTTGATTCCATTGTTGACGCTCATCGGCGCGCAACTTTGGATCGATGCGCAGATATTTGAGCGTGTTGTTCGCCATGAGATTGGGTTTGGTGTTGCGCACCCAGGCATGGTGCAAGGAGAAATCCTTTGGATGAAAACCCCACATCCATGGCGCATCGCGTCGTGCGATGGCGACCATTTGATCGATTAATTTCCTGCGCTCAGTATTGTTTTCCATGTTTTTCATCCGCTCAAACAAGCGATCGAACTCCGGGTTCGCATAATTGCTGGCGTTCTCCCCGTTGTTTTTAGCCTTCGAATTTGGCCCATAAAGTAGAAACAGGAAATTCTCGGGATCCGGATAATCGGCGTTCCAACCCCACAAAAATATTTCGCTCTTCCCTTTCAGCATTTTGTCTCTAAATCGGTTGTAGTCGGTGGCGCGGACAATGAGTTGTATGCCTAACTTTTTAAACTGTTTGCGCATCCAATTGAGTCTGGCCTTTTCGTCCGGTCCGGAGCCGATTGCTTCGAAGTGCAACACCAGGGGTTTGCCGGTGGTGTTATCGATGCCATCGGGATAACCGGCTTCGCGCAACAGTTTCTTGGCAATGGCAAGCGGTTTTCGCTGCGCACGGCCGTCTACCCAGTCGTAAACATACGGATTAATGCCGGCCTCCCCGGGGTGATGACCGAAGATACCGGCTGGAATAGGACCTTGAGCGGCGACGCCGCGTCCGTTGCGAAAGATCGATATAAATTCCTCGAAATCAACGGCGATTGAGATCGCTTGGCGAAGTTTGCGCGCACGCTCGCCACTGCCACCGAGTACCGGGTGTAAATAATTGAAGCCCATGTAGTAGATGCTGGTAGCCACCGCCGTAGACAAACGAATCCCGCGGCCGCTCATCTCCGCCGTCAAAGCCGCTTCGCCTTGGGGGTTGAATTGAATGGCCTGATCGAAGCTATCCGACGTGATACCCGAGTTATCGTAGAATCCCTGCAAAAACTTGTTCCATCTCGGAATAGATTCTTTCTCCAGGCTGTATATTGCCCGATCGACAAATGGCATCGGTTTCCCGTTGTCTGCCAACAAACCCCTGGATTGATCCACCTCATCACCCGTGGCAGGGTAATGCTCGCCGTGGAAATTTGGATTGCGGGCCATGACCATACGTAGATTTGGGTTATTCTCGGCCAACATGAACGGACCGGTGCCGATCGGATACCAGTCCAAGGTGATATTCTTTTCCTTTAATCCAGGTTGCGCATAAAAGCGCTCCGCCTCCCAGGGGAGTGGGGCAAAAAACGGCATCGCCTGCCAATACAAGAATTGCGGATACTTGCCCCGGATCCGGATTCGGTACGTGTGACGGTCGACGATAGTAACTCCCTCGAGCCGAAACTGACGCAGGTCCAGAAACTCGCCATCCTCCAGCGTGCTCAACGTCGTTTCGATCTCTTCGCTCAATTCGGCAAAGCCGACGATATACTGAGACATTACCCCAGCGATAGGACTGTGCGATTGTGGGTTCGCCATGCGTTTGATTTGGTGTGCATAGTCCGCCGCCGTCAGTTCGCGAGTACCGGTTTCCATGAAGTCGCTGAGTTCATACACTTGATCAACTTGATCATCACTCAGTGAATGATATAAATACTCACCCCGTTTGTCTTTTGCCAACGCCGGATGCGGTTGGTAACGGATACCCGCTTGTATTTGAATCTCATATTCACTGAATGCTATATCGCTCACCGGCGCATCCTCTCCAAGTCTGCCTCCCTCAGCGCCGATGTAAGTCACCCGGGGCATGTTGATCGCCGTTAACGGAACCAGGGTATATGGCCGCTTTAAATAATGGTATTGCAGCGGTGGTTCATATATCTGCGCAATGAAAGCATACTCACCAGCACTGTAAGACCTGGCCGGATCCAGGTGTTTGGGTCGTTCTGAAAACGACGAATACAGAATGTTCTCGCTGGTCTGTGAGTCTGGATAAGGGTTGTTCCATAGAGCTAGCGATGCGGGGGAAATCGAAACACAAAATAATAATGCCGCCAGCCTATGCATAGAACGTAATTTGTATTGATGATGGATTTTGACACACCGTTATCGATGTTATACAAGGAATACGATAACGAAATCATGAACCGATTATAACCAAGTTTCACCAGCGAGGACCGAGGCCCATGGGATTTCTAGCCAATAAACGCGCACTCATCGCCGGGGTCGCAAGCGATCGCTCTATCGCGTGGGGAATTGCAAAAGCCATGCACCGCGAAGGTGCCGAAATTGCTTTCACTTATCAAACGGAAAAGCTTCGGCCGCGAGCTGAAAAATTTGCATCCGCCGTCGAGTCCACTATCTGTTTACCCTGTGACGTAAGCAGCGATGAACAGATCGACAGCGTGTTCAAACAATTGGACGACTATTGGGACGGTCTGGATATCATTGTCCATTCGGTTGCCTACGCGCCTCGAGAAGAATTGAGTGGACTGTACTTAGACTCCGTCACCCGGGATGGGTTCGCAGTTGCTCATGAGATAAGTTCATATAGCTTCGCGGCGCTGGCCAAAGCCGGACGCGACATGATGTCTGGACGTAACGGGGCCTTATTGACCCTCTCCTACATCGGATCGGTGCGCGCGATGCCCGGTTACAACGTGATGGGTCTCGCCAAGGCCAGTCTCGAAGCAAATGTGCGTTATTTAGCCCAGTCCCTGGGGCCCGAGAACACCCGCGTGAATGCTATTTCCGCAGGCCCGATCAGGACCCTCGCGGCATCCGGTATCCGTGGTTTCAAAAAGATGGTGGAGTACTACGAAAAGATGGTGCCCCTAGGCCGGAGCGTGACCATCGACGAGGTGGGCAACGTCGGTGCATTCTTGTGTTCCGATCTCGCGTCGGGAGTGACCGGCGAAATCACTTACGTGGATGCGGGATTTAATATTGTCGGGATGAGTGATAGATTTCTGGAATAGCGGTGAAACGACATTACTTCAAAATTCATGGCTCTTGCTTCTGCCGCCTTGATGCAATTAACCGGCAAGCTAGGGTCTGAGGCGGCGTGTTAGAGCTCAGAGCTGATCTTCAAAAATTTTGATATCCGCCGCGGTTCGCAATCCGTTCTGGTAACTCAAGAAGTAGTCATAACCACGACGACGGCTCAGCACTGACCGATAGCGGTCCACGACCTCTTTATCGGCCCGTTCCGGGTCGCCATCCTCGATACTCCGCACTTGGAAAAGTGCATAATCTCCCGTGGCGGTATTGACCCCACCACGAACGGGCGGCTCATCCGCTTTCGGCCTTGGCGACTTGAAAACGGCCTCTACGATCTCGCGACTGGGGGTGGACGTCTGCTCAATCCGCGTCTGGGAGGACTGGGCCACCTCCAGACCATGTTCTTGCATCAGGGCGTCCCACGCGCTTCCCTGCTGCAACATATCGAGCAGTTCGCCACCCAGCTGCGCCACGCGCTCGCGGGCGCGCTCTTGTTTTAATGTCTCTGCGATCTGGTCACGAACCTCCGGTAACGGAATCAGAGCGGCCGGTCGAGATTCGAGCTTGCGCAACGCCACTAATGTATTGACATCGATCTCGATGGTTTCACTATTGAGACCTTCGACGAAGACGTCATCCGCAAAGGCCGCGTCGCGTATGCGCTGATTTGCGGCAATGCCGGTTCCAGTTTCAGCTGAGAACCAATCCGAGGTTTGCAGCGAGAGCCCCAACTCCTCGGCCACCGGTTCGAGGCTATCTGGCTGTTCATACGCCAGATTTCTAAAGGTCTCCGCGTGCTCGATAAACTGAACCTCCGCCAATCGCTTGCGTTCCTCCTGTTCAAGCTGACCGCGGATTTCTGCAAATGGCTTCACCGACTCGGGCACCAATTCAGTGATTTTGATGACGTGATAACCAAAACGAGTCGTTACTGGATCGCTAATTTCACCCTGTTGCATCTGGTACGCCGCGTCCTCAAACGGTTTGACCATGACACCTTCGGCTATTACTCCCAGGTCTCCACCTTTTGCCGCCGAGCCTGGATCGTCTGAATGTTGCTTCGCCAAATCCTCGAAGTCCACACCCGAGCGTGCCTGTTGTGTTAACGATAGGGCTTCTTCCAAGGCGGCATTCTTGGCCTCTTCGTCGGCGTCTTGTTTGACGGCAATCAATATGTGGCTGACTCTACGCTGTTCCGGCGCCCGATAGCGCGCTTGACTAGTCTCATAGGCTTGGCGTAATTCATCCTCTCCCGGAGTGATGCCTTTAGCGATATCGGCTACCGCAAGGCGCACAAACTGAACCTTGACCTTTTCTGGATGTTGATACAGTTCTGGGTTTTCCTGGTATTGATTTTCGATTTCCGCGTCGGTAATTTCGATCTGCTCCATGAAATGCTGCGGCTTGATTACGGTGTAATCAAATTCCCGGCGCTGCAGTACGAGACGCAGTAAACCATCGAGGTCGTTATCGGTAACAAATTCCGAATCGGTGAATCCAATACGGATTTGGTCGGCAACATGTTGTTGCCGCAAACGGCGTTCGAAATCACCGAGCTGGTAACCCTGTGTTCGCACCGAACTCTCATAAAGATCGCTCGCGAATTGTCCATCACGTTGAAACTGTGGAGCAGACTGGATAAATTGATTTAGCTGTTCATTGCTGATGCGGTAACCCCGGACATCTGCGTCCGAAGACAACAATATCTGATCGATCAACCCGTTTACGACCCTTTTTTTAAATTCCGGACTATTGGCCAGATTTGGATCTACGTTGGAACCGAATAATCGACTCAACCGTGAGCGCTGATCCTCCAATGCATATCGATATGTTTGCTGTTCGATATCTTCGCCGTTTACGCTGGCCACAGTAATGGCATCAGCACCCTCAAAATAAGAATTGATACCCCATAAGGCGAATGGGATGGTTATGAGAATCACGATGAACCAGGCAATCCATCCCGTTGCCCGACTGCGTATTTCGGTTAGCATAGCGCTCGGTTTACATTGGTGGCCTAGGGTCTCTGCTGACTATAGGTTAGGTAGCTTCCGCAGTTCAATCCGAATCAAGGCAATACAAAAAGGGCGAGCAAACTCGCCCTGTTAGCGGATTGGTAATCGTGGCGGAGCGGACGGGACTCGAACCCGCGACCCCCGGCGTGACAGGCCGGTATTCTAACCAACTGAACTACCGCTCCGTACTTGGCAATGATCATCATGGTGGGTGCTGAGGGGTTTGAACCCCCGACCTTCGCCTTGTAAGGGCGACGCTCTCCCAGCTGAGCTAAGCACCCACGGTACTACTGATGGACTAATTTAGGGCATCCTTAAGTGCTTTACCAGCCTTAAATTTAGGACTCCTGGAGGCGGGAATCGTTATTGCCTCCCCGGTGCGAGGATTACGGCCGGTTCGAGCCGCCCGCTCGCTAACCGAAAACGTCCCAAATCCAACGAGGGTTACCGACTCACCTTGTTTCAAACGATTTGTTATACCACTAAATACGGTATCTACCACGGTCGTTGCATTCGATTTAGAAAGATCCGCCGCCGAAGCGACCATATCAATCAATTCCGCTTTATTCACGGTGACTCCCCTTTTGTAGTTTGAAGCGGTGGAAAGATTTAAACCTCAGGATAGAAATCAACAGCCCTGTGCACCCGGCTGTTCGCAGACGAACAAAATTCCTCCACAGCGGGTTTATACAAGCGCTAAAAGGGAGTTGTCAAGGAAGCTCGTCGGCTACAATGCATCGCTCGTTTTCAGTTGCATCGGTGCAAATTGATGTTCTCACCAACGAAAACAAACGCCTACATCGCGAACTTGGATTGGTTTTTAATCTATCTCTTAGTGGGTAGTAACCGGCTTCTGTGTGGCGCTATCGGAAACTTCCTTGGACGCCTTGGCCTTTTTACCTTTTCCCTTTGCACCTGTTTTCAGCTCCGGTAAACGCTCCAAGGCGATCTCCAACACTTCATCAATCCATTTTACCGGTCGAATGTTCATCTTATCCTTGATGTTCTTTGGAATTTCCGCCAGGTCTTTTTCATTCTCATCGGGGATAACCACTGTCTTGAGCCCACCGCGATGAGCAGCGAGTAACTTCTCTTTCAAACCACCAATGGGTAACACCTCACCTCGAAGCGTTATTTCACCAGTCATGGCGACATCCGATTTGACCGCGATCCCGGTAATCGCAGACAGCAGTGCGGTGCACATCCCAATGCCGGCGCTCGGGCCATCTTTAGGCGTGGCACCTTCCGGTACGTGTACATGAAAGTCATGAGATTGAAAAAACTCGTGAGGATCAATTGCAAAGCTTTCGGCCCGGCTCCTGACGACACTCAGCGCAGCTTGTATTGATTCCTGCATCACATCACCAAGCTTACCGGTGTAAATCTGCTTACCCTTACCCGGCAGGATGACCGATTCAATAGTCAGCAACTCACCGCCAACCTCGGTCCAGGCCAGGCCAGTAACCTGGCCAACGCGATCCTTATCCTCCACTTTTCCATAACGATATCTGCGCACACCTAGGTATTTGCCGAGATTCCGTGGCGAAATGGAAATCTTATCCTTGGATTTATCTAGCAGTAGTTCCTTGGCAATCTTACGGAATGTTTTTGAGATCTCACGTTCCAAACCGCGTACGCCGGCTTCGCGTGTGTAATATCTAACTATGTCATAAAGAGCTGCTTTGGAGATTGATACTTCTTCTTCTTTAAGGCCATTGTTTTTTCGCTGCTTGGGCACCAAATACTTGATCGCTATATTTATCTTTTCATCTTCCGTGTAACCGGATAAACGTATGACTTCCATCCGATCCAGCAATGGTGGTGGTATGTTCAGCGTGTTCGCCGTAGTAATGAACATGACCTCGGACAAATCATAATCAACCTCTAAATAGTGGTCTACAAACGTATTGTTTTGCTCCGGGTCCAATACTTCCAACAACGCCGAAGATGGATCTCCACGAAAATCCATGGACATCTTGTCAACCTCGTCCAGCATGAATAAGGGATTTTTCGTCTTCACCTTTGACATGTTTTGAACGATCTTTCCGGGAAGTGAACCAATATAGGTTCGTCGGTGACCGCGAATCTCGGCCTCATCCCGTACGCCACCCAACGACATACGAACGAATTTGCGATTCGTGGCACGCGCGATAGACCGACCCAGCGATGTCTTGCCAACGCCAGGAGGGCCCACCAGACAGAGGATCGGTCCTTTTATTTTTCTGATGCGCTGCTGAACGGCGAGATACTCGAGTATGCGCTCCTTGACCTTCTCTAGACCGTAATGATCTTCCTCTAAGATTTGCTCCGCTACCGCCAGATCTTTGCGCACTTTTGACCTTTTTTTCCACGGTACCTGTATCAGCCAGTCAATGTAGTTGCGCACGACAGTCGCTTCTGCGGACATTGGCGACATCATCTTGAGCTTTTTCAGTTCCGCTTCGACTTTCTCTTTGGCCTCCTTAGGCATCCCGGCTTCTTCGATTTTCCTGACTAGTTCCTCTATCTCATTCGGCCCATCCTCCATCTCACCCAATTCCTTCTGAATCGCCTTCATCTGCTCATTCAAATAGTATTCGCGCTGGCTCTTCTCCATTTGCTTTTTAACCCGGCCGCGAATCTTTTTCTCGACCTGTAACAGATCTATCTCAGATTCCATCACGCCCAGGATATGCTCTAAACGTGCACGGGTATCGGTCATCTCCAATATTTGTTGCTTATCTTCGATCTTAAGACTCAAATGAGCCGCTATCGTATCCGCTAAGCGTCCGGGGTCGTCAATTCCCGACAGGGAGGTTAATATCTCCGGAGGAATTTTGTTATTTATCTTTACATACTGGTCGAATTCCGCAAGCACGGTCCGGATCAGAACTTCTCCTTCACGTTCATCAATATTCTTCGATTCAACCGAAGTAACGTTCACACTGAATAGCTCTTCGGTCTCAACATAATCGACGATTCTTACGCGTTGCTCCCCCTCCACCAGCACTTTGACAGTGCCATCCGGCAGCTTCAACAACTGAAGTATGCTGGCCACAGTGCCGACGGCAAAAATATCCTCCGCCGCCGGATCATCATCCGCGGCATCACGCTGCGCCACCAGCAAGATATGCTTGCCGGCTTCCATTGACTTCTCTAGAGCAGTAATCGATTTCCGGCGACCCACGAACAGCGGTATAACCATGTGCGGAAATACCACTACATCCCGCAACGGGAGAACCGGAATAGGAGATTCGCGATTAGAAGAACTTTCAGTCGTGTCAGTCATGCCGATACCTGAAGTTTGTTAACACTAAATAAGACCGTCTAAGACACATCCACAGCACCGATGCGCTCAAAATACGCCGTTCGACCCCTTTTGTAACTATGGGGTGAAAACCACGAGAATTCAACTCTGGATAAATTGGAAAGAAAGGGCCTCCCGCTGCCGCGGTAAAGTGCATAAAAACACCTTGCTGGCTGCGGGAATTAGTGGGTGGAGGCCTGCTTCTGTTCAGCCTCTTCGTAGATATACAACGGACGCGCACCTTCGGTAATCACACTCGCATCCACAATGACCTTCTTTACTCCTTCCATAGATGGTAATTCGTACATCGTCTCCAGGAGTGCGTTCTCGAGAATTGACCGCAGACCCCGCGCGCCGGTTTTGCGATCCATGGCCTTTTTTGCCACGGCGCGCAATGCATCCTCTCGAATCTCGAGATCCACGCCTTCCAGCTTGAGCAGTTTCTGATATTGCTTGACCAAGGCGTTTTTTGGTTCTGTCAAAATCGATACCAGCGCGTCTTCATCGAGCTCTTCGAGGGTCGCCACGATAGGCAATCGCCCGACGAATTCCGGAATCAACCCATACTTAATGAGATCTTCGGGTTCAAGTTCACGGAGAATCTCGCCGACATTGCGGCTATCGGATTTGCTCTTAATGTCCGCGCCAAACCCAATACTGCTCTTTTCCGAGCGATCCTGAATAATCTTTTCCAACCCCGAAAACGCCCCACCGCAGATAAATAAAATATTGCGGGTATCTACTTGCAAAAACTCCTGCTGTGGGTGTTTGCGCCCGCCTTGGGGTGGCACCGACGCGATCGTGCCCTCAATCAATTTCAACAGCGCCTGCTGGACACCTTCACCCGACACGTCTCGGGTAATTGACGGGTTGTCGGACTTACGGGAAATCTTGTCAATTTCATCGATGTACACGATTCCGATCTGAGCTTTCTCAATATCGTAATCGCATTTTTGCAGCAACTTCTGAATGATGTTTTCAACATCCTCACCAACGTAACCAGCTTCGGTGAGCGTGGTTGCATCAGCAATGGTGAACGGGACATTCAGCTGACGCGCCAGAGTTTCGGCTAATAGGGTTTTTCCTGAACCTGTGGGCCCGATGAGCAAGATATTGCTCTTGGAAATATCGACGTCGCCGACTTTATCTTCATTTTCAATCCGTTTGTAATGATTGTAGACCGCGACGGAGAGTACCTTTTTTGCGTCCTGTTGGCCGATGACATACTCATCTAATATGTGGCGTATGTCGTTAGGTTTAGGAAACTTGCTTTGAGAATCAGATTCCTCAATGCCCTCCTGCACCTCTTCGCGAATGATGTCGTTACACAGCTCGACACACTCGTCGCAGATGAACACAGATGGGCCGGCGATTAGCTTGCGGACCTCATGCTGGCTCTTACCACAAAATGAGCAGTATAGAAGTTTCTCGCTCTTACCGTCGTGTTTGTCTTCCGCCATCGTCTCAAACCCCGCACTGGGCTACAAAGATGCAGGTTCCGAAAAAATTTTGCAAGCTTGAAAACCGCAAAATATCGTGCTTTTTACCCCTCTCGGCTCTCTCGGCTGCGGATAACGGTGTCAATGAGCCCATATTCCACCGCTTCCTCCCCTCCCATGAAAAAATCCCTGTCCGTATCGCGTGAAATCGTCTCCATCGGCTGCCCGGTATGATTGACCAGGATTTGATTGAGCCGCTCCCGAATCTGCAGGATCTCGTTGGCGTGAATCTCGATATCGGTCGCCTGCCCCTGGAATCCACCCCAAGGCTGGTGGATCATCATTCGCGCATGAGGTAACGAGTGTCGTTTATCCTTTGCCCCACCGGCGAGAATCAACGCGCCCATGCTGGCCGCCTGGCCCACTACCACCGTACTGACGTCGGGCTTAATAAATTGCATGGTGTCATAGATCGCGAGACCAGCGTTGACCGCGCCACCGGGACTATTTATGTAAAGATGAATGTCTTTGTCCGGATTTTCCGACTCCAGAAACAGCAACTGAGCAACAATTAAGTTGGCGATGTGGTCATCCACGGGACCAACCAGGAACACCACGCGTTCTTTCAGCATCCTTGAATAGATGTCGAATGCACGCTCGCCCCGGCCGGTGCTTTCGATAACCATAGGCACCAGACCGATACCTTGTGGAGTGAGACCGGACTTTGGGTTGTTATCATTCATGATTCGTCATACCTGGTGAACGCGCTCTATCTCTATATATTGGTAGACCCGGCCCCGTACATCAACCTGTCGAAGCTGCTTGGCTGATCCTTAACCGTAGCGGTGGCCAGCAATGTTTCGACGACCTGCTCCTCCAATACTACTGATTCTACCTGTTCCAAACGCTTCCGGTCTCCATAGTACCATTGCACGAATTCCTGTGGATCCTCGTAACTCGCAGCCATTTTCTCGATTCTCGCCCGTACCCGGGCCTTGTCGGGCTTGAGGTTGTTGGCTTTTACGACCTCATAAACGATCAATCCCAGCGCCACTCGGCGCCGCGCGTCGGATTCAAATTGCGCTGGATCGGGCCCCTCGGCAACACTTATCCCTTGTTGCTCGCGCATAGACCTGTCAGCTTCCATCATTCGCTGCATCTCCTCGTGCACCAGCTTCCCCGGTAGGTCGATATGATTAACATCGAAGAGCGCGTTCATCACCCGTTCACGCACCATTCCAGCGATCTGTTCCTCTCCTTCCCGCGTCAGGTTGTTACGTACCTCCCGGCGCATCTTTTCGACACTGCCGTCGGTGATACCGAACGATTTGGCGAATTCTTCATTCACCTCCGGTAATACCGGCTCGCACACGTCTAACACCTCAATCTGGAAGTCCACTTGCTTACCGGCAACCTCCTTACCGTGGTAATCCTGAGGGAAACTCACGGTAATTGTTTTGTGGATACCGGATGCGACCCCCTCCAATCCCTGGGAAAACTCTTCCAGCACTTTGGTCTCTCCCAGGACCACCGGGTAATCGTTGGCCTCATTTCCCGGGAACGGCTCACCATCCACGGTACCATGAAAATCAATACGCACCCGATCGCCGCTTGCCGACGGGCGCTCCACGGCCCGCCACTCAACACGTTGTTTGCGCATGGTCGCGACGGTCTTATCGATGTCCGCATCGGTGACTTCGCACACCGGTCTTTCCACGGTAACACCTTGCAAATCCAACTTCTTGATCTCTGGAAACACGTCGAAGCTGGCTACGTACTCGAGATCACTGCCGCGGTTCACGGACTTGGGTTCAATCTCCGGCCCCCCGGCCGGGTGCAACCCCTCCTGGGTCAATGCGTCCCGCAGGCTATTCTCGATCAATTGCCCCGCCACCTCCTGCAACACCTGGGTGCCGTATTTCGCTTCAATGATCTTGAGCGGCGCCTTTCCCGGACGGAATCCGGGAAGCCTGACTGTTTTTACCAACCGCTTCAGGCGGTTGGCAATTTCTTGCTCCACTTGATCGGCGGGTATCGCCACGGTCATCTTACGACCCAGCTCACCCGTTGTTTCTACCGCTACTCGCATTGTTGCTCCTACAATCGTTCAAAGCAGGCGTAACGTCATTTAACCTCAAGAAAATGGTGCGAAAGGGGAGACTCGAACTCCCACGGGTTGCCCCACTGGCACCTAAAACCAGCGCGTCTACCAATTCCGCCACTTTCGCCCGCCAATCGGCGCTGCCGGCAACAGCGCGCGGAACACGTGCACACAATGTTGGTGGGCCGTGTAGGGCTCGAACCTACGACCCGCTGATGTAAGAGACCGACCCAGGGACTAATAATGATTAGTAGAAGTGAGTATTATCAATGATTTAGGCGCGATAAGGAAGTGGTAATTCTTAGTAATTATTAGGCGCAGTGTCGCATGTGTGCACCACGAAAAAATATTGATCCGCTGTTAATCAGTCAGTGGGAGGATGGTGCGCCCGCGAACTGAGGCCGTTGTCTATAATCCTGGTAATGCACCCCGAAGCCGTCATCACGCTGCTACAACAAATTTTCAGCCTACCGCCCCACCAGCAGGCTGCGTTGCTGCACTGGCTCGAAGCCCTAGAGCGGCGGGAACCGGAAGCAGCTCAGCTTGCCGAGAAAATGGAACAAAGTCCTACCGTAGAAAAGATTTGGGAGGCAATTGTGGAGGGTTATGGTCTGCAACAAAAATCACTTTAGGGCTTTTATATTTATCGTCGCGTTTCTTAGCGCACCCCTCGTGTGGGCGGACGATGGGCAGGATTTCCAGCGCGCTCTCCAGGCTTACAATACCGACGACTACAAAACGGCTCTCTCGATCTTTAGGCGATTGGCTGAAGAAGGAGACGCCGGCGCGCAGGGATTCCTCGGGGCGATGTACGGCAGGGGGCAAGGCGTGCTGCAGGACTACAGAGAGGCCGCCAAGTGGTTCCGCAAGGCGGCGGAACAGGGACATGCCGGTGCACAGAATATACTTGGCTTGTCGTATAACACTGGCCGAGGCGTGCCGCAGGATTATAAAGAAGCCGCCAAGTGGTACCGCAAGGCGGCGGAACAAGGTTATAACGATGCGCAGTACAACCTCGGTGGCATGTACTACGAAGGCCAAGGCGTACCTCAGGACTACAAAGAGGCGGCCAAGTGGTGGCACAAGGCGGCGGAACAAGGTTATACCAATGCGCAGTACAACCTCGGTGAATTGTACCGTCAGGGGCACGGCGTCCCGCAAGATTACAAGGAGGCCATTAAGTGGTACCGAAAGGCAGCAGAGCAAGGCCATGCCAACGCGCAAAACAACCTCGGGGCGATGTACGGCAGGGGGCAAGGCGTGCTGCAGGACTACGTACGGGCACACATGTGGTTCAACCTGACGAGTTCACAGGGTGACGAAGAGGCGGCAAAAAATCGCGACATAGTTGCCAGCAAGATGACCCCCGAACAAATCGCCGAGGCCCAGCGCCTAGCGCGGGAGTGGACGAAGAAGCATAAGCAAGAATGAACTAGATGAAGTTGGTGGGCCGTGTAGGGCTCGAACCTACGACCCGCTGATTAAGAGTCAGCTGCTCTGCCAACTGAGCTAACGGCCCACGGGTGGGGAATAACGCTAAGGGATGGGAAATCGCACGCGATAAGCTTTCGCGTCTCCCATCCCCGGTCCCCAATTCATTGGGGTGAGCGATGGGGCTCGAACCCACGACCGCAGGATCCACAATCCTGAGCTCTACCAACTGAGCTACGCTCACCATTCACACAGACCAGCAGATCCGTGTAACCCCAATAATTTGGCGCGCCCGACAGGACTCGAACCTGTAACCTACGGCTTAGCTTACCACTACAACTTTCGCTGCACGGAATCAGACGCCGCATCTAGGGTCGCGTCGGCACCCGTAATCTAAAGGGCCAATTTGCCATCGATTGCGGCCTCCTACTCCTTTGTGGCCTGGACTATATCTTCACCATCTCAGGCGGGGCACGTATAGTCTCTACGGATCCCGCGAAGACCCAAGGTCTCCGAAGCGCTACCCCTCACCCGCTGGGGGAGGTGAGTCTTCACACCGCTCGGTTTCCTCGGTGTTACCATCGCCGTGACGCGTTAAGGGTCCACCGATACAGTGCCCTCCACTATGGAGGTTCAATTTCCCTCCACAGGCTCCCTGGCGCGACATGTTTCGCGCGCTCAAAGGCCGTTGCTCTATCCGGTTGAGCTACGGGCGCACAAATCATCGAGCTTAAACTCGCGCCAAACGAGTCTAATCTCAATCTCTGACATCTGGTCGGGGTAGAGGGATTTGAACCCCCGACTCCCTGCTCCCAAAGCAGGTGCGCTACCAGACTGCGCCATACCCCGGGCTAGACACGAGAAACCAGACACTAGATTGGCAAGAACCAGGCCATCGAACGGTACACACTTGTTCCCCGCTCATAGGGTGTAAAATAATCGGTTCTTTTAGATTTCTAGTATCTGGTTGTGAACTGACTATACGCGCTGCCCGACACACCGTCAACGCGTGCGTCGACGCAAAGAACTCAAATAATACAATCAACTAGCTCATTCTATGACGGCTCAATTAATCGACGGCAAACAGATCTCCCAGCACATCATCGAGCAGGTGAAACGGCGCGTTGCGGCACGCAGTGAACGCGGCAAACGGGCGCCGGGCCTGGCGGTGGTGCGCGTGGGCGAGGACTTAGCGTCGCGAATTTATGTACGCAATAAGCTCAAGGCTTGTGAGCGCTGCGGCGTGAATGCATTCCCCCATGAGGTCCCGGATTCGATCTCACAACAGAAACTCATGACGCTGATTAATGGTTTGAACCGCGACCCCGCAGTCGACGGTATCCTGGTACAACTCCCGTTGCCGGAACATATCGACAGCGATGCGGTCACCGACGGCATCGATCCGTCCAAAGACGTGGACGGATTTCATCCATACAACATCGGCCGCTTGATGCTCGGGCTGGCGGGATTGCGGCCCTGCACTCCCAGGGGGGTGATGACATTGCTGCACCGCAGCGGCATCACCATAGATGGTAAGGACGCAGTGATTCTGGGACGTTCCAATATCGTCGGCCGGCCGATGGCACTGGAATTACTGCATGCTGGCGCCACGATCACGGTCTGCCACAGCCGCACGCGCGAATTACCGGAAAAAGTGGCCAACGCCGATCTCGTCGTCGCGGCCCTGGGCAAACCCCGCTTCGTCCAGGGTTCTTGGGTCAAACCCGGGGCGATCGTTATCGATGTCGGCATGCGATGTGGACTTCGAGGCCGTCAGGCAGCGGGCCGCTTGGATAACACCGGTCCCCGGGGGCGTCGGGCCGATGACGGTTGCCTCATTACTCGAGAATACCCTACAGGCTGCCGAGAATCGCGATCCGGATTCCTCTTGAATCTGGGAATATCTTTCACCATATATGGCCCGTGGATGACGCGACCACAACCTGCTGTGCACGGGCCGGTGCCCTGAATCATTGACGTTACCACCAACAACTAGCTGATCAGCCATGAGCAATACTGAGACACACAAGTTCGAGACCGAAGTACAGCAATTGCTGAATCTGATGATCCACTCGCTCTATAGCGACAAGGAGATTTTTCTTCGCGAATTGATCTCAAATGCCTCCGACGCCGCGGACCGGCTTCGATTCGAGGCGCTGACCAACGACAAATTAATCAGCGACGGATCGGAACTTGCCATCCACGTTACCGTAGACAAAAAGAAAAAAACCATCACTGTGTCGGATAATGGAATCGGCATGAGCCGCGATGAGGTGGTGGAAAATATCGGTACCATCGCCCGCTCCGGCACCAAGGAATTCGTGGATGCGTTGACCGGCGACCAGACGCAGGACGCCAATCTAATCGGTCAGTTTGGGGTCGGTTTTTATTCCGTATTCATGGTGGCCGACAACGTAGCACTGACTACCCGCAAGGCCGGGTCCCAACCGGGAGAGGCCGTTCGCTGGGAATCTGACGGTAGTGGAAAATACACCATTGAAAACTTCACCAAAGATACGCGCGGAACCGATATCGTGCTGACATTGCGGTCCGAGCAAAAAGAGTTTCTAGACCCGTTTCGGCTGCGAAGCATCATCGGAAAATATTCCGATCACATCTCCCTGCCCATTCGAATGCCGGCGTCAGAAGCTACTGATAAGAATCAGAAAACCAAAGAATTGGAGTGGGAGACCGTAAACAAAGGATCAGCGCTGTGGTCTCGAAATAAGAAGGATGTCTCAGAAGACGATTATCAAGCCTTTTACACCACCCTTTCCTACGACCCCGAGCCCCCGCTGTCGGTGATACACAACCG
>CAMYMN010000050.1 GCA_947259395.1 uncultured Gammaproteobacteria bacterium
CTCTTGGACCGGTTGTGCCGAGGCGCTTTTCCTTCCTATCATCCCGAGGCATTAAGCCGCTTGTGCTGGTGCAGTGGCAGTGCCGTTGCAGTGTTTATGCCGCTGTAGTGGCGGTACTTGTGCTTGTGCTGGTGCCTTTGCAGTGCTGGTGCCGTTGCAGTGCTGCGCGCAGTCGCAGTAAAGGATTTAATCGTGTTAAGGTCGTCACCAGCATCCAACACGGTAAGATGCCTCGCGATGCTCGGCACGACCCACAACAGGTCGGATTCTTCACTGCGTTCGGAATGACGATTTCGCATTTGTCATCCTGACGAGTGTAAGGAGGAAGGATCTCAACCTGTCAGGATTGACACCAGGCTTCTAAGACGACCAGATTCTTCGCGGCACTCATAACGACTGATAATAACCCGGAATATCCCACGTCAGGTCGGGTTTCTGGCCTTGGTATCGTTAAGCAAAAAACCGTGGGATGGATGCTCTCGACCCAAGACCCTTTGAATTATTAGTGCTGCATTACGAAGCCTTTTCGACAGGCGCGTCACTGCGCAGCTCGGGCGGCAGCGAGAACGAGATGTCTTCCGCCGCACCGCGCACCGAGGTCACCGCCTCGCCGCCCCACTGCTCCAGCCGGTTTATGACATTCTGTACCAGCAGCTCCGGGGCCGAGGCGCCGGCGGTCACACCGACCCGGGCCTTGCCCTGAAGCCACGCGCGCTGTATGTCCTCGGCGCCGTCGATCAGATAAGCCGGGACACCGTTCTGTTCGGCGATCTCCCGCAGGCGGTTGGAATTCGAACTGTTTCGCGAGCCAACCACCAGCACCACGTCCGACTCGTCGGCCAGCGCCTTCACTGCATCCTGACGGTTCTGGGTGGCGTAGCAGATATCGTCCCTGCGCGGTCCTTGGATCCGCGGAAACCGCTTACGCAAGGCGGTAACAATCTTCGTGGTGTCGTCCACGGAGAGAGTGGTTTGTGTCACATAAGCCAGATTGTCCGGATTGCCCACCTCAAGTTCGGCCACGTGTTGCTCGTTTTCTACCAGGTACATGCCATCCCTCGCCTGGCCCATGGTGCCTTCCACCTCGGGGTGGCCGGCGTGACCGATGAGGATGCACTCCATACCGCGCGCGCGATACCGCGACACCTCCGAATGGACCTTGGTCACCAGGGGACAGGTCGCGTCGAACACTTTTAGATCACGCTGCGCCGCTTGCTCGCGAACCGCTTGCGACACACCGTGCGCACTGAAGATCACGATGTTTCCGTCCGGCACCTCGGCGATCTCATCGACAAATACGGCGCCCTTGTTTCGCAGGCTATCGACGACGAACCGATTGTGAACCACTTCATGACGCACGTAGATCGGCGCGCCGTAAATCTCCAGCGCGCGTTCAACGATGTCGATGGCACGATCGACCCCGGCGCAAAAACCACGCGGGTTGGCAAGCAAAATATGCATATCACGAGTTTAAAGTTAAAAGTAACAAGTTGAAAGCGATATGATCACTGAACCCACACAGTAAGAAATGTTTGTCCCGTTATTCCAAACACTCTCCCTCTCATTCCGAACGCTGCCCCTGTTATTCTAAACGAAGTCAACAATCTCACCGTGTTGGATGGCGGTGACGACTTTGATAGGGTGAGACCCCTCTGCGCTTGTCCCCGCGCAGCAGGGGGCTGCGCGCCTCGGGATGACATATTAAAGAGTGCCTCGGGATGACAGCGGTTTTTGTCAGAGATCGATGCGGTTTAAGTTTTGTTCATTACGTCGAGTATCTCCACCTCGAAAACAAAGTCCCGCCCCACCAGGGGATGATTGAAATCCACTTCCACATCATCGCCGTGCAACCCACGAATGGTGCCTAACACCTCCTCACCGTTGGGAAGATCAAACGCCACGATGTGGTCTTGATCGAGCTCCATCTCGTCGGCGAATTCTTCGCGTGCCATCGTCAGTATCTTCTCGTCATCGTGGACACCGAACACGAACTCCTGCGCCGAAATATTGAAGCGCGCGCGTTCGCCCGGCGACAGGCCAAGCAGACGTTGCTCGAGCCCCTCCACCAGGGTCTGGTCACCAACTACGAATTGGAGCGGATCATCACGTCCTGCGGAATCGACGATCTGACCATCCGCAAGCAACAACTTGAATTCCACCGACACCTTGGAACCGACCGCCACCGGATGTGCGCGCACCTACGTTGACCTCGCGCGCAGCAACCTTATGCCGAACACATCGAGGACCAACAAAACGGCGCCGATGGTGATAGCGGAATCGGCGATATTGAACGCCGGCCAGTGCCAATCCCGGTAAAACCAGTGGATGAAATCGACGACGAAACCCTGGCTGACCCGGTCAATGACGTTGCCAATGGCGCCCCCCAAGATCAGCGCGAAGGCCACCGCGCTCTGGACTTCCCCGGCGTTGAGTCGGCGCATCATGGAGATCAGGAACAACGACACGATCACCGCGACACTGATGAAAAATGCGTTCTGCCAACCGCCGGCATCGCGTAGAAATCCAAACGCCGCACCGGTGTTGTAGACCAGCGTCAAATCGAAGAAACCGGGAATGACAACGACCGGTGGCTGGCCAAACAGCGTTTTCACCGCTAACCATTTTGTCACCTGGTCAAGGATGACCACCGCCACGGACAACCACAACCAGCGAAGCATCAGGCGTACTTTCTCACTTCTCCGGCCCCCTCGACGTTGTCGACACAACGCTCGCAGATTTCCGGATGATCGGGATTCGCGCCGACATCCGCACGCCGATGCCAGCAGCGAATACATTTTTTGTTCGGTGATGGCTGCACATCGACGCGCATGCCGTTGATTGGCTGTTCACCGCCCTTCGCCCCGGTATCACCGGGCTGCACGCTGGCTGACGAGGTAATAAAGATAAAACGCAGCTCGTCTTCGAGCTTGCGCAAGGCTTGGTAATCTCCATTGTTGCAATATACGGTGACATCGGCATCGAGGCTCGAGCCGATATCGCCAGCCACGCGCAGCGCTTCCAGTTCGCGGCTCACTTCCTGCCGCACGCGGATCACATCGTTCCAGTAAGCCTCATCCATCTCGCCCTGATTCAGCAACACCTGCGGCCAGTCCTCATACCACGACATCAGCAACACCGAGTCGGCACGCTCCTCAGGCACGTGCTGCCAGATCTCCTCGGCGGTGAACGTCAGAATCGGCGCCAGCCAGCGCACCAACGCCTCGAGGATGTGATACATCGCAGTCTGCGCCGAACGTCGCGGGATGCTGTCGGACTGCAAGGTGTACAGGCGATCCTTGAGCACGTCCAGATAAAACCCGCTCATCTCCACGACACAGAACTTGTGCAGCTTCTGATAGATCAGATGAAAGTTGTAGTCGTCATAAGCGCGCACGATCTGTTGCTGCAAGTCTTGGGCCTGGTGCAGCGCCCATCGATCCAACACCAACATCTGCTCGGGGGCCACTGCCTTATCGAGATTGAACTCGGCCAGGTTGCCCAGCAGGTAGCGCGCGGTGTTGCGTATGCGGCGGTAAGAATCGGCCATGCGTTTTAAGATCTCGTCGGAGATGCTCATCTCACCGCGGTAGTCGGTTGCCGCTACCCACAGCCTGAGGATGTCTGCGCCCAGGGTCTTGATCACTTTCTGCGGGGCGATCACATTGCCGCGCGACTTGGACATCTTCTTGCCCTCGGCATCGACGGTAAACCCGTGGGTCAACACCCCTTTGTACGGCGCCCTGCCGGTCATCGCCACGGCCGTCATGATGCTAGACTGAAACCAACCCCGGTGCTGGTCCGAACCTTCCAGGTACAGATCCGCCGGCGCGGTGAGTTCGCGCCGCCGGGTCAACACCGTGTCGTGGGTGACGCCCGAATCGAACCACACATCCAGAATGTCGCTGACCTTGTCGTAATTGCTAATGTCCGATCCCAAAAGGTCTGCATCGTCCATGTCGAACCAGGCGTCGATGCCCTTGCGCTCGACGCGCAGCGCCACTTCCTCGAGGATCTGCTGGGTGTGCGGATGCAGCTCACCGCTGCGGCGGTCGAGATACAGCGTGATCGGCGTGCCCCACGTGCGCTGCCGCGAGATGCACCAGTCGGGGCGGTTTTCCACCATGCCCGCGATACGCGCCTGGCCCCAATCCGGATGCCAGCGCACCATTTCTATTTCCGCCAGCACCCCCTCACGCAACTTTTGCTTGTCCATGCTGATGAACCACTGCGCGGTAGAGCGGAACACAATCGGTTCTTTGTGCCGCCAGCAGTGCGGATAACTGTGGGCAAAGGGCTCCACATGCACCAACGCCCCCTTGTCGCGTAACACCTCGACCACGTGGTCATTGGCTTTGAAAACGAACTCCCCCGCAAACAGCGGCGTTGGCGGCAGGAACTTGCCATCCGGCCCCACCGGGTTGTCGACGGGTAACCCGTAGTGCTGGCCGATGATGAAATCCTCCTGACCGTGGCCCGGCGCGGTATGCACCGCCCCGGTTCCGGACTCGGTGGTCACATGCTCACCGAGGATGATGGGCACGTCACGGTCATAGAACGGATGACGCAACACGGCGTGCTCTAACGCGTCGCCGCGGCCGCGGGCGACGATATCGTAGGACGCAACGCCAAAGCGTCGCACCGATTCGGCCGCCAACGCCTCGGCAAGCAGCAAGCGTTCGGGACGGCCGTCACCGTGGTCGAGCTGCACCAGCACGTAGTCGAATCCCGCATGCAGAGCCACCGCTTGATTGGCCGGCAAGGTCCACGGGGTGGTGGTCCAAATCACCACGCTGACCGGGCCGTCGCCGGCGGCCCCGGACGCGGCGTCCATGCGGCTGAGAAACTCCGCCTCGTCCACCACCGGAAACCGCACATCGATGGCCGGCGAGGTACGATCGAGGTACTCGACCTCCGCCTCAGCCAAGGCCGAACCGCAATGCGTACACCAGTACACCGGCATCAATCCGTGGTAGACGTGGCCGCCGGCAATGATCTTCGCCAGCGCGCGCACGGTGTTGGCCTCGGTCGCCGGGTCCATGGTCAGATAGGGGCGCTGCCAATCGCCGACCACGCCAAGCCGGATAAAATCTTCACGCTGCTTGTCGATCTGCCGTTCCGCGTAGGCGCGGCACGCCTTACGAAATGCCTGCTTGTCGACCTTGGCCCCGGCCTTGCCGACCTTTTTCTCGACCTCCATCTCGATCGGCAGCCCGTGACAGTCCCAACCCGGCACATAGGGCGCGTCGAATCCGCTTAATGTCCGTGCTTTGACAATGATGTCCTTCAGCACCTTGTTGACCGCGTGGCCAATGTGAATGTCTCCGTTGGCGTACGGGGGACCGTCGTGTAACACGAACTTCGGCTTGCCCGCACCGGCCTCGCGCAGGCGCCGGTAAATATCGATCTCCGCCCATGCGGCGAGGATATTCGGCTCCCGATGGGCGAGGTTCGCCTTCATCGGAAACTTGGTCGCGGGCAGATTGATCGTGTGTTTATAATCCATCAACGGGACGCCATTTCAAGCAAACAAAAACATCAGCGGGTGTTATGGAAATAAATCCTAGCAAAGGATTATGAACATTGCGCCATGTGGGACCGGAAATAACCCCGTGCGCGGTGCACGTCCCGCTCGATCTGAGACTTGAGCGCATCGAAGCTTTCAAATTGTTGTTCATCGCGCAGTTTATACAGGAAGCGCACCGCCACCCATTGGCCATAGATTTCCCGATCGAAGTCGAACAAGTGTACTTCTAATAAGGTGCGCGTGCCGCCCACAGTAGGCCGGTTACCGAGATTGGCGACGCCGGTGAGCGGCGCGTGGTCGATACCGCCCACCGTCACCGCGTACACCCCGGTCAGCGGCGATTTACGGCGATTGAGATGGATGTTGGCGGTCGGAAATCCCCAATCCCGTCCACGCTTGTCGCCGTGGGCCACCTTACCGAATATTTCATAGGGGCGTCCCAACAAACGCGCTGCAGCATCCAGGTCACCCACTTGCAACGCGGCGCGAACATGGGTGCTGCTCACTCGCTCGCCATCCAATTCCAAGGTCTCGGTGCGATCAACACGAAATCCATATCCTTCTCCGGCCGCTTGCAACGCGGCAAAATCTCCGGCCCGCCCCCTGCCGAATCGAAAATCGTCACCCACCACCAGATACTTCACGCCCAAGCCGTCCACCAGCACCGCGCGCACAAAATCACTTGCGGTCATCTCCGCCAATGAGCGACCGAATCGTACACACAACACGCGGTCAACCCCGTAACTGGCCAGCAAATCGTACTTTTCGCGAAATGTCGTCAGTCGCGGGGGCAAATTCGGCACCCGAAAATACTCCAGCGGCTGCGGTTCGAACAGGATCACCGTCGACGGGATAGCGAACACCGCCTGCTGCCGTTGAAGCTGACGGATCACCGCCTGGTGGCCGAGATGGACGCCGTCGAAATTGCCGATCGTGGCAACACAGCCGCGGTGACGCGGTTCCAGGTTTTGTACGCCGCGAATAAGTTCCATGATTCGTGGTATCCGCGCGGCACGTATATGGCCGCTCATTTAAGGTGTTACATCACAAAGACTACGGATTTGCGGCCGCGCATTGTAACCACAGCCCGCGGCCCATCCAATTATCCAAGGCGGGATAATGAGCAACGATTATGCCCAGTCCGGGTCCAGCTCTTCGATAACCTCGTTGAGCGGACGGCGGCTGGAAAATCCAGAGGTATAGTCGTGAAAATGGCCGATCCTGAGTTCCGGATATTTCCAACACAGATATCCTTCACCGGTATCGAAGTCCACCAGCCACAAACCCTGCACCACCAATCCCAACCGTTCCATCTTTCTCACCCAGCGCTTGACCACCGCCTCGTATTCCTTTTCCACCACCACCATGCGCGGATCCGTCGCCAGCATATTTTCCAGCCGGCGCTTGATCGGCCGCAGCGTTTTGTATGCGTCGTGCGTGATCCGGCGCACCAACGGAAACAGCTCGTTGGCCTCTTCCAGGGTGAAGATGCGGGGCTCCTCGAGGGAACCGATCTGGGTGATTGGTGAGGCGTTTGCGGCCACGATGCCTATTCGATCCCGGTTCTGCTCAAAATCAACTGTCTCGGTCTGATGCCAAGGGTAAATATTACACTAAAATACACCAGCGCTCCGGCCGCCACCCAGCCACCCAGCCGCAGCACCCGATCGATAAGATCCGTGTGGATCCAGGTATCCAGATCCCCCGCACCCCACCACAACACGCCACCCATCACCAGGCCCGCCACCGCCACGCGCGCACCAAAAGCCAACCAACCGGAGAGCGGTGCGTAGATGCCTTGCTTGCGCAGCAAACGGAACAGCAATGCCGCATTGATCCACCCAGCCAGCGATATCGCCAGCGCCAGACCGACGTGTGCCAGCGGCATGATCAACAGCAGGCTAAACACGATATTCGCCGCCACGGCCACCACCGCCACCCGCATCGGAGTCTTGGTATCCTGGCGGGCGAAAAAACCTGGCGCCAACACCTTGACCAGCACGAATCCCAGCAAGCCCACGGCGAACGCGATCAGGCTGTTGGACATCATCCGCACATCGTCCGGCGTGGTCGCACCGTATTGAAACAACGTGGTCATCATTGGCCCGGCCAGCGCGATCAAGCCGACGGTCGCCGGCACGCCGATCAACAACACCCAACGCAAAGACCAGTCCATGAGCTGCGAGAACGCATGCGGTTCGCCGCGTGCGTGCAGCCGGGATAGACTCGGCAGTATCACCGTCGCGAGGGCGATGCCGAACACCCCCAAGGGAAACTCCATCAACCGATCCGAGTAATACAACCAAGAGATACTGCCGGTGACCAGGAACGACGCCAACAGCGTATTCACCACCATATTGATCTGCGCCACCGAGACGCTGAAGATCGCCGGCAACATCAACCGGAACACCCGACTCACTCCCTCGTTTCGCGGCCGCACTTGCGGGAACGGGAGATACCCGGCGCGCTTCAGAAACGGCACCTGAAAAACCAATTGCATCACCCCGGCGATCAACACCCCGAGCGACAAACCGAGCGCCGCGTTGCCCAGACCGGGAACGATCCAAAAGGCAGCGGCGATCAGGGCAAGATTGAGCAACACCGGGGTGGCGGCGGGGGCGGCGAAATAACCGCAGGTATTCAATATCCCGGCCGACATCGCCACCAGTGAAATAAACAATAAATACGGAAAGGTGATGCGCAGCGCGTCTACGGTGAGCGCGAACTGTTCTGGATTATCTATAAATCCGGGGGCGATCATCACCACCACCGCCGGTGCGGCGACAATGCCCACCACCGTGAGAATTAAAAGGATCAGGCCCAGGCGTCCCGCCATATGATTGGTAAACGCGCGCGCCTCGGATTCGGTGTGCTTTTCCCGGTATTCGGCGAACACCGGAACGAACGCCTGAGAAAAGGCGCCTTCGCCAAAAATACGCCGGAAGAAATTGGGGATGCGAAAGGCGACAAAAAACGCATCGGCGACCAGACCGCTACCCATGATATAGGCGAACACCACATCCCGCACCAATCCGGTGATGCGGGACAACAACGTCATCCCGCCGACCACACCAGTGGATTTGAGCAGCTTGCGCGACATGGGGTGGTGGTTAATCTCCGGGCAAATGCGGCGACTATAGAGAGAAATACCGCCCAGCGCCAATCCCCGCCCCTATTCGTGGTAAGCGTTAGAGGCAGCCGTAACTTAGCCTCCATGAAATAACGGCAGAGGTACTCGACGCGGCTTGGCAGTAATAAGTGCGGGACCAAGCCCCGCCCATACTCGGGCTTCTCGCGGCTCTACCAGAAATAGGGACGGGAGCACACCTTGACATCGCCCGGCAAAATCCGGATAGTTCGCGCCACTTTTCAAAGAGACTTTGACACGTGGCGAATTCCGCTCAAGCGCGCAAGCGTGCCCGGCAAAACCTGCGACAGCGCTCGCTCAACGCGACCCAGCGCTCGGCGATGCGCACCTCGGTCAAGCGGTTTCTCAAGACCTTGGGCGGCAGCGACGTAGAAGCGGCGCGCAGCGCCTACCAAAACGCCACCTCACTGATTGACCGCGCGGCCGCCAAGCATCTGCATCACCGCAACCGCGCGGCGCGCTTGAAACGCCGGCTCAACGCGCGGCTCAATGCCTTCTCCCAATCAGCTTAACACCTGCCGCCGCGGCCGCTCGGCCTGGACAGCATAATCATCGCAGCGCGCCAGCCACCCATGGCCGGCCACCGAGCGCGCGTTACACGATCACCATGTTGTCGCGATGGATCAACTCCGGCTCATCGACATAACCGAGGATGGTTTCGATCTCATCACTGGCGCGTCCGATGATCGCCTGCGCCTCTGCGGCGGGGTAGTTGATCAACCCGCGGGCGACTTCGCGGCCGCCGAGATCCTCGCAGATCACCAGTTCGCCGCGCCGGAACTCTCCGGACACCGCGGTCACCCCCACCGGCAGCAGACTGCGCCCGGCGGTTTGCAGCACCTTTACCGCGCCATCGTCCAAGGTCAGCCGGCCGCGGGGCCGCAGGTGCCCGGCCAGCCATTGCTTGCGCGCCGCCATTCGGTTGGTGACCGGCTTGAGCAGCGTGCCGAGCGGCTCGCCGCGGCGCAAACGCAACAACACATCGGACTCCGCGCCCGAGGCGATCACCGTCACCGTTCCCGAGCGCGCTGCCTTCGCGGCGGCAGCCAATTTGGTGACCATGCCGCCCCGGCCTACGGCGCTGCCCATTCCCGCCATGGACTCCAGCGCTGGATCACCGGCATTGGCCTCTGAAATCAAGCTCGCGTGAATGTCACTGCGGGGATCGGCGCTGAACAACCCGGCTTGGTCGGTCAAGATCACCAGCACGTCGGCCTCCACCAGATTAGCCACCAGTGCCGCCAAGGTATCGTTGTCGCCAAACTGGATCTCGTCGGTGACCACGGTGTCGTTCTCGTTGATCACCGGAATGATGCCCAATTCCAATAAGGTGCGCAGTGCCGTGCGCGCGTTTAAATAGCGCTGCCGGTGGGCGAGATCGGCATTCGTCAGCAGCACCTGGGCGGTATGCACCCCATGCGCCTGAAACGCATATTCATATAGGTGCACCAGGCCCATCTGCCCCACCGCCGCCGCCGCCTGCAGGTGGTGCAGCGCATGCGGCCGCTCGCGCCACCCCAGGCGCCGCATGCCTGCGGCGATCGACCCGGAGGAAACAATCACCGTCTGCAGACCGCCCTCGCGCAGTTCGGCGAGTTGACCGGCCCACCCCTGGATCAGGTCCTGGTTCAAACCGGCCTCGTGATCGGTCAACAACGCGCTGCCGACCTTCACCACCCAACGCTTGGAATCTTTGAAGATCGATCGGGTCACCATATCATTGGCTCCACTGTCGGCTGCACTTCGGCCTCCAAATGTTCTAATCGTGTCATCACTTGCTGACACAGCTCCCGGCAGCCCGTGCCGCTCACGGCGCTGATCTGATATACCGGACCATGCCAGTCTAGCGCATCGATCAACGCACCGCTGCGGTTCTGCTGTTCCGCTTCCGTAAGCAGATCGATCTTGTTCAACACCAGCCAGCGTTCCCGTCCAGCCAAGTTGCCACTGAAGCGCTCTAACTCAGTCATGATCGCACGCACATCGGCGGCCAGGTCGCGCTGCGCGTCCAACGGCGCGATATCGACCAAATGCAGCAGCAGCCGCGTGCGGTCCAAGTGACGCAGGAACTTGATCCCCAGCCCCGCGCCATCTGCCGCCCCGGCGATCAAACCGGGGATGTCGGCAACTACAAAACTGCGACCCGGATCGACACTGACCACCCCCAGCTCGGGGTGCAGGGTGGTAAACGGGTAATCCGCCACCTTGGGACGGGCCTGGGACACCGCACGCAGAAATGTGGACTTCCCCGCATTCGGCAAACCCAGCAGCCCGACATCCGCCAACACCTTGAGCTCCAGGCGCAGCTCGCGCGCATCGCCCGCCTTGCCCTTGGTGGTGCGTCGCGGCGTGCGATTGGTGCTGGACTTGAAATGGGCGTTGCCCAGCCCGCCACGGCCGCCCGCCGCTACCAACAGCGTGGCGCCGACATCGGTGATATCACCGATAATTTCCTCGGTATCGCGATCGCTGACCACGGTACCCGCCGGCACCTGTATATATAAGTCATCACCGCCGCGCCCGGTCTTGTCGCGCCCGCTGCCGGGGCGGCCGTTCTTGGCGCGGAACACGCGCGCATAGCGAAAATCGGCGAGCGTATTCAGCCCCGCCTTGGCGGCCAGGTACACGTTGCCGCCGTTACCGCCGTTGCCCCCGTCCGGACCACCCTTGGGGATGTACTTTTCGCGGCGAAAACTCAAACAGCCATCACCGCCCTTGCCGGCCCGCACCGAGATCGTCACTTCGTCAACAAATTTCATGACCGAACGATACAAGCGGACCGGTCACCGATACAAGCAGCCAGGATCACGGCGTCACGCATCGTGAAACCCGGCTGTTGCATCGACAAAAATAAAAAACCCCGCCTTGTCGCCAAGGTGGGGTTTGTCGAACCTCGCAGGCGGGTTCTGCTTACGTCGCCAGGACGCTGATGGTTTTGCGCTTGCGCGGGCCCTTGATCTCGAACTTCACCCGGCCGGCCGCCTTGGCGAATAAGGTGTAGTCTTTGCCCATGCCGACATTACGGCCAGGGTGGAACGTGCTGCCCCGCTGCCGCACCAGGATGTTGCCCGCCAACACCTGCTGGCCGTCATAACGCTTCACACCCAGGCGTTTGGAAATCGAATCGCGCCCGTTTCGGGAACTGCCGCCGGCTTTTTTGTGTGCCATAACTAAACTCTCAACCGTAAATATTAAAAGGTAAAAAGTGCGATGCAAAGGATTGAGGCTTATTTTACCCCTTGCCCGATCTACTTTTTCCCCTCTTTCAGTAATTTCTTCGCCTGCTCAACCCAATCATCGCGCTCGATGCGGCCCTTGAAATTGAGATCCCCGTTGACGCGGTCGATGTCCTCTTCGGTAAATCCCGCGATCTGCTCCAGGCTGGTGATGCCGATGGATTTCAGCTTATCCACAATCACCGGACCCACGCCGTTGATCTGGGTTAGATCATCTGCTGCAGTCGTGGCTTCCGGCGCCGCCGATTTCAGCTGCTCAGACTCGGACTCTAGGGCTTGTTCGGTCTTTTCGGTCTTGGGTGTGGTTGGCTTTGCTTTCGCGCCGCCGATCCGGGTGATTTCCAGCTCGGTGTAATTCTGCCGGTGACCGGCGTGCTGCCGCGACCCCTTGCGCCGGCGCATCTTGAAAATGCGCACCTTCTCGCCGCGCCCGTGACCGATGACCGTGGCCTCGACCGCGGTGTCGAGGTGCGGCGTCCCAACCTTGATATCTCCCTCATCAGCCACCATCAACACGTTTTCCAGGTTGATTTTAGCGCCCGGCTCGGCCTTCAGGCTCTCGACCTTGAGCCGGTCCCCCAGCGCCACCCGATGTTGCTTCCCGCCCGTGTCGATGACCGCATACATGGTTGTTTCCTCAAGAAAAATAGCTAGAAAAAGCAGGCGCGCGATTGTAGCGACGGGCCGTGACCAGGTCAATCACCCCAGGCAATCCCAGCTGTGGCTTGCATGTTTTCCACACTCCCGGCATGCTTTACCCATAGCGAACCACGGGAAGAACGATCACCCACAAGAATCGTCGGAGTTTCACGCTTGGTTATCCATTCCGTCCCCATACAGACCACCGCCCGTGCACGGGTCGACCTCAACGCCATCATGGCGCTGGTCGATGCCGACATGGTTGCCGTGAACCAGCTCATTGACGAGCGCTTGCAATCGGATATCGCCTTGATCAACCAGCTCGCTGCTTACATCGTCCACAGCGGTGGCAAGCGACTGCGCCCGGTCACTGTGTTACTGGCCGCCGGCGCCTGTGAATACCAGGGCGACGCCCATATCAGCGTGGCCACCATCGTGGAGTTCATTCACACCGCCACCCTGCTTCACGACGACGTGGTCGATGCCTCGGAATTGCGTCGCGGCAAGGCCACCGCAAATCACGTGTGGGGCAACGAGGCCAGCGTGTTGGTGGGGGACTTTCTGTACACCCGGGCGTTTCAAATGATGGTGGAACTCGGCAGCATGCGGATCATGGAGATCATGGCTGAAACCACCAACCAGATTGCCGAAGGCGAGGTCATGCAGTTGATGAACTGCCACTCTCCGGAGACCTCTGAGGCGCAGTATCTGGACACCATACATCGCAAAACCGCCAAGCTATTCGAGGCCGCCAGTCAATTGAGCGCCGTAATCAGCAATCAATCCAGCGCCGTGGAACAGGCGTTCGCCGACTACGGCATCCACCTGGGCACCGCGTTCCAGTTGATCGACGACGTGTTGGATTACGATGCCAACGCCGACGACATCGGCAAGAACATCGGCGATGATCTCGACGAGGGCAAACCGACGCTTCCAATCATCAACGCGATGCAGCGCGGGTCCGATGTCCAGCGCCGATTGCTGCAGGAAGCGATCAGAAACGGTGGACGCGAATACATCGATGACGTCCGCGCGATCATTGAATCCACCGGCTCACTTGCGTACACTGCGCGCCGGGCGCGAAACGAGGCCGAACTGGCCCGGCAGGCGCTGGCCATCGTGCCGGATTCACCGCACAAACAAGCGCTAATGGATCTGGCGGTGTTTGCGGTCGAGAGAAGCTTTTAGATTCTCCTTTATACTTTATAAACACTGGTGTTAACTCATCGTTCGGGGTGTAGCTCAGCCTGGTAGAGCACTGTCTTCGGGAGGCAGGGGCCGGTGGTTCGAATCCACTCACCCCGACCAATAAAATCAAAAGCTTAGACTATCCTCAACCATCCCCTGTGGTCCGCATTTACTAGGAATCCTCGACTCACACGACCTGAACTACAAACTGACAGGCACAGGTTATGTTATACTTGCTATACATGTATATCATTGCACGTGTACCGACATGTTGGCAATTAGATTACCCGAAGAGATCGAAAAACGCCTGGCGCGGCTCGCAAAAAAGACCGGCCGCACCAAGACTTTTTACGCGCGCGAAGCGATCCTCGAGCATATCGAGGACCTAGAAGATACCTATCTCGCCGCGAGTAGGCTAAAGCGTACCGCTAAACGCTGGACTCAGGAGGAGTTGGAGCGGGAGCTTGACTTGGAAAGTTGAATGGGATGACCGTGCGCGACGTGAGTTACGCCGTTTGGATCATCAAGCCCAACGCGAGATTTTGCGTTCTTTTCGAGAACGAATTATGACCGACGACGACCCGCGCCGTTTCGGTCGACCGTTACGTCACGAGCTACGTGGGCTATGGCGATATCGCGTCGGACCCTACCGCATGGCATGTCGAATTGAGGATGATAGAGTCGTTGTCGTAGTATTGGCTGTGGGACATCGCAGTTCGATCTATCGATGACAAACTTGTGCGTTGAGCAATACCGCGATTCAAACAGTGTGACGAGAATGTGACTAGCTTTTGTCCTAACGAGTCCCTGTGTGTCACTCCTGGTCACATTTACGCTGGGCCCAAGCGCGTAATTAGTTGATTAAATAACGTTTAATACGAAAGGAATGGTCTTCGGGAGGCAGGGGCCGGAGGTTCAAATCCTCTCACCCCGACCAATTCAAAATGGTCCAACCCGGTTGCAACGTTCGCGATTTGCCCATTTTCTCTCTCGCTGTAAGTTCTTGATTCTTGGTTGCACCAACCACTGCCGCTAAAAGGCAGTGTCCGTATCGTTCCCTGCAGTCCCCCAACTCAAACATGCAACCCTAAATTTAGCTGGACCACTACACCGAACAGCAGTGGACAGCAAATTAGTAGTATGTTCTGACTCGCTATTGGGTTAGTCCCAGGATCAATCTCGCTTGCTTCGCCGTTGCAGGAACACGATCATACTCCGCACAGATTTCCGCGACCCGGGCAACGAGTTCGGCGTTGCTTTTAGCAAGCCGGGAGCGGTCAAACTTTATATTATCCTCCAGGCCGGTTCGCGGATGGCCCCCGAGTTCCAGGCACCAACGATTCACATCCAATTGATGTCGTCCGATACCTGCTGCGGACCAAGTGGCGCCAGGCATGATGTCCACCAGTTCCGAGATGAGGAACTCAATGACCTCACGTCTTGCCGGTAGGGCATTAGGGATGCCCAGCACCCATTGTACGTGCGCCGGTGGGCGTACCAGACCTCGATTGATGAGGGTTTCGGCGTTGTACAGCATCGCGAGGTCAAACACCTCGATTTCGGGCTTGATGTCGTTTTTGTGCATCGTCTCGGCAAGCGAGTCGATCAGTTGCGGCGGGTTCTCATAAACTTGATTGGGAAAGTTGACTGAACCCGTCGCGAGAGACGCCATATCGGGTTTCAATAATAATGGCCGTCCACGTTCCTCGTGCGTTCGGCCTCGTCCTCCGGTAGAGAACTGGATAATCATGCCGGGACAGTGTTTACGAACGCCCTCCTGTACCTCAGCAAATAACTCCGGATCGGAAGACGGCGACTCATCTTTATTCCGCACATGGATATGTACCAGCGCCGCACCCGCTTCATAGGCTTCGTGTGTCGACTCGATTTGCTCGGCAGGTGTGACGGGTATTCCCGAGATGTCGGCCTTGCGCGGGATCGCGCCGGTAATGGCGACGGTAATGATGGCGGGTGTTGTCATGGGGAACTCCAGTACGTCGTTAATGGGTTACGCAATTGAACATTCAGCGAATCGGTTTGTTGTCACTTTCCGGACACGGTCTCGTGCTCGGTGGGAAGCAACGATTTCCGAACGCCTATCCATAGCCACATTGCTCCAAACATGCCAGCGAAGCACAGGGAAAACAGGACACTGTCTTCGATCACCGCAAGAAATCCTATTCCGGAAGTCAGCGCGAACACCCAGCGCTCAGTTGCCAAGAGCGTACGTCGAAGGTAACCATAGGCGGCAACAGAGATTGCCCACTGCAACAATAATATTTCCGCCACTGTCGGCCACACCGACCAGGGGGTGTTGGGAAAGGTCATGATATCCGGGTTATACACAAACGCGAAGGGAACGATAAATGTCGTCAACGCCAGTTTCATCGCATCTAGCGCGGTGGCGAATAAGCCAGCGTCGGCAAGCCTTGCGGCCGCGAGCACGCTCACGGCGACCGGCGGTGTGAGCGTCGAAAATACCGCAAAATAAAACACGAAGAAGTGCGCCTGAAGCGGTGGTACGCCGAGTTGTTGCATAAAAGGCACTACAGCCAGGGCTACAACGATGTACGCTACGGGAGTCGGCAGACCCATTCCGAGAATGAGGGACACCACCATAGCGCCAAATAACAGCACCAAAGGAGCATCCGGGAGAATCGCCACCAGCACCGAACCCAGCCGGCCTGAAAGATTGGTCGTCAGCATCGCCTGTCCCAGTGGACCGATCGCGATGAGCAACAACGAGAGCACGGTCACCAATGCCAGACCTTCTTCCAGCGACTCAAGGAATTCACGCCGCTCAGGCCGGTATCGGCCTTGAAACAGACACAAGATAAGTGCGACTACAATTCCGCACACGCCGGCAATAGCCGGTGACAGATAGTTCAACAGCAAGATAAGCACAACGAGAAACGAAATGAGAAAAGTCGGTAACATACGGAATACCAGTGCCATGTCGGCCGGTTCGGTGAGCGTAGGCAACGCATAGCGTCGCGCGTACACCAATACGCCTATCGCAGTCCCACTCAAGAAAAGCAATCCCGGTATGAGTGCGGACAGCGCCACTTCGATATATGGGCGGTTGAGAAAAGCAGCGATGATGAAGCCGGCGAGCCCTAGAATAGGAGGCATGATTTGACCGGCGGTCGACGCTACGGACTCGATGGCCCCGGCCATGGGCGCGCGAAAACCGTGGCGCTTCATCATCGGTATCGTGAATCGCCCAGTCATCACAACGTTGGCCACCGCTTGGCCCATGACGGACGCAACGATGCCGCTGCCGACGAGCGCCGGGAACGCCGCACCTCCGGAAATACGACGGCCGCTAAGCTTACCGACTTCCAGCACCATGCGCAGCATCCCGAGTCCCAACAATAAAGCCGCGTAAACGATGAGAAAGTAGATGCTGTCGGCCGCAACTTGTGCCAGCCAGAAGAACCCCTGTGTCGTCCCCAATCCGATGTAGTGCAGCACAAAGTTCGAGTCGTAGTGCGGGTGTGTGAACAAAACACTGTCAATCTTGTGTCCAAAAAAGAAGTAAAGAATGGCCGCGACGATCACCGAAGTAAGCAACCCCCCCCAGTGTAGATAGGCCAGTAATACGATGCCGACGAGTATGGCGTAGCCCGCATACAGATCGGTGGGTTCGAAAAACGGTGCTGTGCTTTCCAGCCGATCTGCGTGCCAGCGAATGTAGGCCATACCTATCGTCGCCAGCAGGGTCCCGGCTATCGCGATTGCCATGCGCGTATGGAACAAACGGTAGCGAGGGCGGCGTTCATCGACGAGATTGCGAAGCGCCAACACGCCCGCCAAGAACACGATCGCGAGTATGAAATTCGAGTAATGCTGGGACGAACTGCGAATGAATCCGAAAACGGCGATGCCCACATACGCCGTTAACGCAGCACCGACAGCCCAGAACGTCCAAGACAGGACGCGATAGGCCTGACCGCGCGCGTTATTGGACCGCGAACCAAGCAATTTTGGTCAACTCTCGGTGAAAATCGCCGACGCCATACCGGATCGGCGTCGGCGATCGTCCACGGTCTACTTTGGATAAGTTACCGCGGGATACTGCTTGTGTTTATCCCACCATCCGAGCTCCACGTAGGCTCGTTTAGCACCAGGATGCACATTTTCTTCGGACAGCCCGTGCACCATCAATTCCGGCGACCAGATGCTCCAGAGAGGATGGAGCTCTTTCATCTTCGGACCAAGTTTTGCCACCGCCTTGACCAATTCGTAGGCGTTTTCTTCGGCAAAATCAGGATGGGAAGCCTTGAATCCACGATTAACCGCCACCGAAAGCGGTTCAGTCTGCTTGGGCAAGGTATCCGCCGGCAACGTCAAATGCAGCCACGTGGTGCCGAATTTCTTGTTGATTTTGTCGACCACCTCTTTTTCTACGCCGAGGTAGTACAATGGCTTATTCACGGCCTCAAGTTGACGTAGGGGTCCAGGGATTAGCCAAGCCTTGAGATTGGGCTCGGTCCCGAACGGGGTCACTGCGACATCCGTCGTGCCGTCAATCAACTGCTGCGTCAAGGCGCCCGGCGTCATGTGCCGAATATCGGAGTTATCCGGGTTAATGCCATAACCGTGTTCGAGAAATAACCTCGAAAACACGCCCCAGTCGCTCTGGCCGCGCAGCCCCAGGGAGATGCGTTTGCCTTTCAGGTCGGCCACCGATTTGATCTTGGGATCGAAGGTAACGAAAAACTTTCCCTGTCCCCACCATGCCTCGCCGTAAAGCAGCTTATATTTAATGAGGACTTTTTTGGGAAGAAATTCCTTCAGTTCCGGCGTTCCGCCCCAGAAACCCAGCTGTACGATGGTATCCTCGGTAGAAAATATCGTCCGCTTCCAATGCTTTTTCTCCGCCATCTCGCGGACGTTGTACATGTATCCGGGGGTTTCCTGTGGCAACAGGGTAATCGGCACACCGGATTGAATCATTTGGTTCATCAGTACGGTGTCGCCGGCCATGGGGCCGCATCCAAAGGGACACAGCAACACCGGAATTGCTTTCGATTGAGCATGGCTAATCAACGGCAAAGCGCACACAACGATCAACAATACAGAACGGGGAACACGAAACAATGCTCGCGATATCATAGATAACTCCTCCTTTTATCGTTTCTTAACGGTGGTATTCACGGTCCCTGTCGGCGACAATCCGACACGGCTGATCACTGCCGCCGTCGCTTACTGGACACCATATATCACTCCACGTCAAGGTCATCGGCGTCGGGTTCGCAAACGTATCAGATGCACGTTATCTAGAATATTCTAGACAGGCGCGAAATAACGGCCTACAGACGCTTTTTGGCTACGAACGCCGGATCTGGAACGAAGCGATGTCACCGCGTGCCGCGAGTTCTTTTACCAGCGTTACGATCGGGCTACCGGCCAACGGATAAACCGTCTTGATCGTACCCGCAGCCTTTAGAGCCCTATATTCCTTCTCCCCGTAATAGGCGGCGAGCAAAAGATCATCGTCGGTGTCGAATGGCCCGCGCTCCGCACGGATACGACCCAGGGCCGGCTCCAGCAAATCTGCGGGTCGGCAGTTAACCGGCTGTGCGCCGTCGATCACTCGGTCGTACAAACCGGGCTCTACGGGTCCGGCGATTTCTCCATAGTGCCCAAGAAGGTATTTTCGCACTTCATCGGGAATGGTCGCGTAGCGCTCCTTACCCATTACATTCAACACCGCTTGGGTGATGATGAACTGCGCGAACGGGCTCACCACGATCGGATAACCGAGGTCGGCCCGAACCCGTCCAGCTTCTTCAAGTATCTCTTCCAGGCGGTGCTCAATTGCGAGGTCGGCGAGTTGGGACTTGAGATTCGATATCATTCCTCCCGGCACTTGATGGTGAAAGTGAAACGAATCGTATTCGACCGGAGTCCCCACCGGCTTATTCTCGCGAGTGGCTATGTAGTGCAAACGGTCCGCCGCTTGCTTCACGCATTCCAGGTCCACGTTGACGGTGAATCCCAAGTGGCGCGCATTGTCTACAAATACCTCGGTCGCCGGATGCGAGGCCCCGTTCGCGATGGTCGACGTCGCCGTATGCACAACATCCGCTCCACACTCGATTGCCCGGACCAGCACATACGGCGCCAACCCCGACAAGCAGTGGGTGTGAATCTGCAATGGGAGCGTGCCACAGACCTTCTTGGCGGCCGGAATCAGGGTCGTGACGCGCTCCGGAGTGAGCAGGCCGCTAGGGTCTTTCAAAAACACGCCGTCGACGCCCAACGTTACCAGTTGTTGTATCTTATTAATGTAATAGGTGTCCGTGTGCACGGGGCTGTGTGTGTATACAAACCCGCCAACGACGTGGAGCCCATTGCTCTTTGCCGCCCGCACCGGAACATCGAGGTTGCGCATATCATTCAGGGCATCGTAGGTCGTGTGATAACGAATACCGTTGGCAGCGATTCGCTGTGCGGTCATGTCCACCACGTCGTCGGGAAACAGTTCAAAGGTGAACAAACTTTGCCCGCGATGGTGCACGATCAATGGCGTATCCTTCACCCATCCGCTGAGGATACGCATCCGTTCCCACGGATCTTCACGGAGGTAACGAACACATACATCAAACACCGCTCCACCAACCAGATCGATCGCCTCGAAGCCCGCCCGGTCCAGCAACGGCGCAACATCCGCCATCATTGCAGTGGTCATGCGTGTCGCCCAAAGGCATTGATGTGCGTCACGCAAGGTTACATCGATGACCGATATTGTGCGGTTATTGCTCATTACTGTCCTCCATTTCCTCCTCCACCCAACGCGTGTCAATCTCACCACGGGTAAAACTTGGATGCCGAACAAGCCTGCGGTGGAACGGTAATGTCGTGGGAACACCGTCAACGGCGAATCTCGAAAGTGCCGCGCCGGACCGGCTAATAGCCTGGTCGCGATCCTTACCCGAGACAATCAGCTTGCCCAACAGCGAGTCGTAGAATGGCACAACATCGTAGCCCCGGTAAGCGTAACCGTCGAATCGTATACCCGATCCTTTTGGCAGATCCCAGCGGGTAATCCGGCCCGTCCTCGGCATAAAGCCATTGGCCGGGTCTTCGGCGTTGACTCGCCACTCTACCGCGTGCCCAAGAATTGGCGTGGATCGATCCTGAAACGATATCGGTTCTCCCGCCGCGATACGCAGTTGCTCCAGAACCAAGTCGACGCCGGTGACCGCTTCAGTGATGGGATGTTCGACCTGGATTCTGGTGTTCATTTCGATAAAGAAGTATTTTCCGCTCTCCATATCGAAAATGAATTCCACCGTCCCCGCATTGACGTATTCGATACCTTCCGCCAACGCGGTTGCCGCTTCGCACATCTCGCGGCGGCACGTATTGTCGAGCACTGGAGAGGGGGCTTCCTCTACTAGTTTTTGGTGACGGCGCTGCACACTGCAGTCGCGTTCTCCGAGGTGGCGATAGTTTCCTTGATCGTCACCATAGATCTGGACCTCGATGTGGCGAACTTTATTAAAGTATCGTTCCAGATAGATTCGCGCGTCGTCAAATGCCGCTTTCGCCTCACGCGTCGCCTGCGTAAACAAGAGATCGAAATCGTCATGTGCACGTATAATCCGCATGCCCCGCCCACCACCGCCCGCGGCGGCCTTCAACATCAAAGGAAAACCGACGTCTGCTGCCGCGGTCACCGCCAAGGCAGTATCAGTAAAGGCATCGGCTGCGCCCGGCACAACCGGCAATCCCAACCGCTCGGCGGTGTGGCGGGCCTCCACTTTGTCGCCCATCCGGGCAATAACTTCGGCGGGCGGCCCGATAAATACGAGCCCGGACTCACGGCATTTTTCCGCGAATTCGGCGTTTTCGGCAAGAAAACCGTATCCGGGATGTATTGCATCGCAGCCACTGCCAAGAGCGATGGTAATAATCGTGTCACCGGCAAGATAACTACGCTGCGGAGATGCAGGACCGATGCAGACAGCCCGGTCGGCGGCCCAAACGTGCGGAGAATTGGCGTCTGCGTCAGAGTAGACGGATACCGTATCCAGACCTGCTTTACGGCATGCCCGGATCACACGAAGGGCCACTTCTCCACGATTTGCAATCAGAACACGCTGCATGTTTTAAGCTAACTTGTTAATATGTCGCGGCGACGGAGATGGTGCGATCCGATAGAACACGAGCCAAAAACCGGCATATGGATTCACGACACGGGTTGTCATCCGGTTGATCCGCGAGGGTCTATTGGCCGGTGCCTGGAATCATTGTATAACAGGCGCGCGGTGGATCCGACAAGCGAGTTTACTTTTGACAGTGGATTGACGGTATCTTCATCGGGATAACATCTATTATTCAAGCGCATACAGATCGTGGCTCTGACCTATCAAGAAATCGCAGAGATTCTACGAATAATTGATACCAGCTCAATCGATGAATTCGTTGTTGAGGTCGGTGATATCAAGCTGGCCGTACGGCGGAAATCAGCAGAGGGTTCGGGAAACGACATATTCGTTCAGACCCCAAAGTCGCAAGAGTCGGCGTCGCAGACGAAACCACGAGTGGCGGCATCGCCCTCAGTCCAAGAGCAGACACCAGCCTCCGCATCTCCAAAACTCTCCGGACAACAGTCCGACGGACTGGTGCAAGTGTGCGCGCCGATGAGCGGCATCTTCTATCGACAACCGTCCCCGGATGCGGAACCTTTCGTGTCGATTGGGTCACAGGTCAAGAAAGGCGATGCTTTGTGCCTGGTAGAGGTGATGAAGCTGTTTAACACGATCTGCACCGAGCTCGATGGCCGGATCCTGGAAATCGGCGCCGAAGAGGGCGACGTAGTGGAATACAATCAAGTACTTTTTCTGATTGAGCCCGCACAAAAAGCCGATTAGTGATGCCTCCCGGGACTGGTCGACAATCCCGAAACGTGAACAAAAAGTGCGCGCTCCCGCATTCTGTTTTTCACTATGAGACTGAAAGATAAAGTTGCGCTAGTCAGCGGAGCATCGCGCGGCATCGGTGCGACGGTTGCGCGCTTGTTTGCAACGGAAGGCGCGCGAGTCATTATTGCCGACATTCATGAGACCGGCGGGCGTCACGTCGAAGACATTATCCGCAACGATGGCGGACAAGCCGTGTTCCTCGAACTCGACGTCACCAGTGAGGATAGTTGGAATCGTGCGGTCAAAGAAGCGATCACGCGGTTTGAAAAACTGGACGTCCTGGTGAACAACGCCGGCATGTACCAACGGGCAACACTCGATCAAACCGGTCCCCACGATTGGGACCAGGTTATGGAATTGAACGCCAAAGGTGTTTTTCTCGGATGCCGCGCCGTTATTCCGTTCATGAAACGCGCTGGGGGAGGATCTATCGTGAACATGTCTTCCGTTTCGGGCTTGACCGGAGGGTCCTACTCGACCGCCTACAACGCCTCCAAAGGCGCAGTGCGACTGTTGACCAAATCCATCGCCGTCCAATACGCGGCAAAAGGTATCCGCTGTAATTCCGTTCATCCCGCCCCAGCGGAGACCGACATGCTAGTCGATGTGTTTCCAGATCAACAAAGCCGCTCAGCGCGCATCGCGGAGATCCCGTTGGGCCGGTTCGCCACCGTAGAAGAAATCGCGTATTGCGTCCTGTTTCTGGCATCGGATGAGTCGTCTTACGTCACCGGCAGCGAACTCGTCGTGGACGGCGGACTAACCGCTCGATAGTTTTGGTCGGCAAAAATCCTATCTGCCCCGCTCTGGACGGCTTCATCATCATGAGTACGAAGTCGTGCCGGCTTAAGTGCGACGACTTTTTTGCGGATCACAAGGGTGCAGAATTGATTTCTAAGATTATTGTTGATCACATAAACAACAAGAAAAGGCCGCCATGTTTGTGGCGGCCTTCGCTCTAATACACCCCCCACAGCATCCCTGCAGTGATCACGTTATCACGAATGCAGACGTATACTCGGTGACTCTTATCACGGTCGGAGAAATTGTTGAAGCCTGTTTGCGCAGGGTGCGAGCCGGTAAAGGTCTTTGATAGCATCACCGGATATGAAAGAACCTAGAAAATTAGCTATCGACCCCAACGATCCGGAGATTACGCCACTGGAAAAATGACAAAGATGGAGTTGTGGGAGGAGATATGGCGATTAACCCTGCTCCGTGTGGTTCCTTTCCAGGGTGCGGAGGACGAATCAAACGATTTGTGTGGTGTCTTGCGAACGCACCGATTCGATGGGCGTGTCGTTCGGAAGGCGCAAACACTTGCCATCGCTCCGAATATGATTGCAGAACCAGTTGGCTAGCCAATTGGCCATGTCGTCGTCCAGCGGTTCGGTTTGATAATCGGACATCCACATCGTAACCCTATCGAGCATCCGTCGATGATCTGCCTCGTGTTCCTCGCAGCCACATTCTCGCATGATCGCTTCTTCGAGGGCGAAGTGCTTGGCGGCGCGGGAATATAGCTCTTCGAGAATTCCTATGACGAACTTCTGGTGTTTGCCCGATTGCAGTTGCTCATCAAGCCCGTGGATCAGTCCGATCATGTAGCGGTGGTCGGCGTCCATCTTCCGTATGGCATGGGAGAATCCAGGTTTCCATTCGATAAACGTCATACTCAATCCTTGCTGCTGTAGTAAGCAGGCATTTTATGAATCCACGGCAAACAATTAGTTAACCGCCTGATTTTACTTGGTTATTGCTTTAATATCACCCCCCTAAAACAGTCAAGAATCAACGCAACGCAGTCACCCGAAGCAGTCACGCATCAAGCCAGAAACGTCTGATAGCATTACAGGAAACGCGAGATCGACTATGCAATTCGTCACCCTGACACATATTGACAGACATGCGACCCAGATCAATGTGGATGAGATCTGCTTTGTCATGTGCTGGGACCACGCATCCTGCATTCTGCTAATGGGACGCAACGCATTACGCCCTGGGAGAGTGTTCGTAAAAGGAAGTTTGCAGGACGTGACGCGGCAGCTATATGGCAATGTTTAAATCGACTCACTGACTTCGACTCAGAAAAGTTCACGATCTTCGCCTTCTGCAATGACTGTGATCATTCAAATGCAATAGACCGATCCAGATTCGGTGATTCGGTCACGATACCGGAGCCAATCGCCCAACTGCGCTGCGAGGACTGCCGATCCAAGCAGACTTCAATACGGATCGTCTACACAGGTGCCGGAGGTTTTGCGTATCCGTAGAAATAAAGTGGTTCAGGGAACACTATAACGTTCGTATCGACGACAATATCTATAGTAGATTTGTATCCACCCTCTACATGCAACAGATACCACAGAAGGGCGACCACACCAGGAGACACCATAGATATCAAAGCCCTGCAGAATCGACTTGCTGAGCTCGCCAAAGGGCGCGACTTGGAGCGGTTTCACTCTCCTAAAAACCTCGCTATAGCACTTGCTGGAACGGTTCGCCGTGAATTCCTTGATCATGTTCTTTTCTGGAACTCGGTTGATCTAGAATGAAAGCTTCGAGAGTTCCAGTATTATTACAACCAAGAACGTGTTCATGCTTCGCTTGTCGGCAAAACCCAGGCTGAAATCACTAGTGACTCCATTAAAGAGCAAGTTAACCTTGATGACTTTCGATGGGAAACGCATTGTCGCGGACTCGTCCATTTGACGATGGCTGCGTGATTAGAAATTCGATACGCACACGTTCAAACATCTCAATCGTGGTGGTCCGTCGGTTTGAGCATCACGGAGCGTTCGACTTCGGTCACACTCTCGTGTTGTTCGAGATTGGTCAGGAATTTGGAAGCAATCTCGCCCGTCAGCTTATTTCCTTTGACTGACGTCACTTTAAGACCGATTTCTTTTAGGCCCGTCAGGCACAAATCGTCGGGCGGTGCTTTCAACGAAACCAAGACCTTAATGCTGTCAGATTCTTCTGGATGCAGTTTATTCGTAAGGAACAGTTTTCGAGACGATTCGGTCATACTCAACTCGCTGGTTCAATCTCCAACAGACGCTGTACTTGCAAGCGACCATAGCCCCATCGAGCGTTCCAGCAGGGATGGGTGAACTCATCCTGCGTCGCCGACTTGATGAGCCTGCGCTTGATTTCGGCCCAGTTCAAATCTTTATCTTTCTCAAGCAACAGTGCAATGGCACCAGTAACGTACGGCGCGGACATGCTGGTTCCCTGAAGAGCCGCGTACGGTCGACCTGGAACGCGCAAGAAATCCGGAATCTCTTCTTTTATTGCACCCTTAGAAAGTGGCGCAAGGAGAAGCTGCCCTGGCCCGGCGATTTCAGGTTTGTTATGGCCGTCACGCGTCGGCCCTATGCTACTGAAGTGAGAGATATCGTTCACATTAATTGCGTCTGCCCGAAAAATGCCGCCAGGCGTGTTGGGATCTCGGCTGGGCCACTCTTTGCGGGACGCGTACGACGCAACAGTGATCGCTGCGAACGATGTTCCCGGCATACCAACCAAGTGCGAATTCGTGGCGCCACTCGAGAAATAACCCATCGCACTATCGGGAATCCAACAGTGAACACTACCAACCTGGACGCCGCCGGCAGCCTGGTCGGCTTCGGCAATGATGCTCCAACCACTGAGCAGTGACTGATCCGGATCGGTGACAATAAAGAACGTCGTTGAGTAATCCAAGCTGTAGGGATGCTGCTGATGACTGGCCTCGACAAAAATGCTGCTGAAATCAAATTCCTGTTTATCGTTCTTTGGGGCATTGAACGTATTGCCTGTCGGGGATCGAAGGGAGATCGTTACAGCGTCTTCACGTTGATGCCACACCTGAACAAGCATCAGTCCGGCTTCCACA
>CAMYMN010000051.1 GCA_947259395.1 uncultured Gammaproteobacteria bacterium
CGAAATCCGCTTCGCTGTCCGGTTTTATCCACATCATGCCGCTTGGACTCTCGACGATCTTGGCTATTGTCTTCACCACTCGCACGGGAATGTCTTCGTCCTGTCCGGTCTCCGAAAGGGCATCGGCGAAACGCAGCCACTCGCGACGATAGTCATATTTGCTTTGTAGAAAATGCTTGCCGACAAACACCTTCAGCCGCGCACGCGCCTGCCCGGAAAGTGCCAGCACCGCCAGGATTACGGCGGCACCAAAGAGAAAGGCGATCTGCAGCGCACCGCCCCACTGCCCACCATAGGCGCGGATGTAGTAGCCGGCAGCCGCCATCAGCATGAGATACACGCCTGCCGCCAGGAGTGCGGCACTGTGGAAGACCGCGTGTCGCGACATCTCCACCTTGCTGGCCCACAACGGGTCGCGAACACCCGACACCACAATGAGCGGGACCGCCAACGCGTTCACCACCCCCCGGGCGTGCCAAAGATCCAAATCGATCTGCTTTACCAGCAACGCGTCCGCAAACAGGTAAAAATCAAACGCAAATAACCCGCCGATGCCGAAACACAAGAACTTGATACCCCATCGCCGCTCGACATTTGCGTTGCGGAAAAGCTGTTCGATCAGAACCAAGCCAAACACCGCGAGCAGCAGATGGCTGACGCGGAATACATCTGCGGCATACTGGTGCCCCGGAACCTGTGGGACACTCGCAACGACGACCAATAGTGTGAACAAGACCGCCGGTAATCCGACTGCGACGATTTTCATCGTGCGCCGCACGCCGTACCCATTCCGCTCCTCGGCCGTAGGATCACCCAACAGACAAATTATGAACGCATACCAAGCAGCCGCGCGCCCTAACTCAGCGATCTCGAGTAATGCATCTGGCAGCGGGCCGAGCGATGAGGCGTGATACGCTTGCAAGGCAGCCCATAGCATCGAGCACGCCGCGGCGACAAGCAGCACCCTTCCTGCCGTGCGGCCGCGCCACACCGTCAACAACAACCCGGTGAGGAACGCAAAGGCCGCGCTCGCGGCCACGTAAGCAATCACTCCTACAGCGGCCATCGACGCCATAGCTCCACGATAAGGCCACGATGCTCGCAGGCGATCATCTGTTCACTCCAAAGGCAACAATCTTCACGGCTTGCCGGTCCCGTATGGTTTCCCACGCGCAATGCCATCCAAGCACCGCGCGCACACGGTGCGCAATGGCCATCCGCTCGCGGCGCAATCGGTGATCGTTGCGGGGGAACGAGACCCCCTCATCACCGGCGCAAAGATTGCCGTGGCACAAAACGACACGGCACGTGTGGATGTTTGCACCGCACCTACCCACTCGTTTCTCGATCCTTCTTCAATATTACCGTCTATCCCATTGATATTATTAATTATTCTAGACGGATTGGATGTATACCTCAACAATCGGATCCTGACCCCCGTCACACGCCAATTTTCTGCTAAGCCATGGGGTGCGCGTTACGGACTCGCTTCGCGTCATAAATGGCATCAACGCCAAACACCCCCGTTTACCAAGGTTTATATTGTACCATCGCACCGCCTTAAAGCATGCGGTCAAACTCGAGCCTCGGGTCCCGGTCTTTTTGCCATCCTTCTATCCTTGGGTAGCGGCTTGGATGTAAAGCTCGATGCGACGGTTGAGTCTGCGGCTCCCGCCGGCAGATGGCACCACCGGCTCACTCGAGCCGCGGCCCTCAACCTGGATCCAAAGCCCCTGGACGTCTCGCTGTTTGAGGTAATTGGCTACCGCTTCGGCGCGACGCCTGGAGAGCCGCAGATTGTATTCCTCAGATCCGACACCGTCGGCGTGGCCTATGACGCGTAGCCCGATATCAGCATAGCGTCTCAGGCTGCGGGCGAGCCGGTCCAACAAGACCCGAGAAGACGTACTGATCACGGCACTATCAAAAGCGAATAACACTTCTCGACCAAGATCCACTTGGATTACGTCGTCACTTACCCGCTTCACCTGGATCGGGAATGTTCGCAGTTTTTTCTCCAGCGCTTCGATACTTTTTATCGCTACCTGGGATTTAGCAGTTCCTGGCAATGGCTCAAGTTCACGATCATCAAACCCATTTCTGCTGGATCCCGTACTTTTCTTCTTCCCGGCCGCCACCGGGTTAAGTGGGCGCTCATGACCGCGTACGGACGGTCCCTCTCCGCTTCCGGCTGTCGGTAGTTCTGTGCTATCGCCACCCGATTCATGTTCGGACGGCGAAATCTTCGTCGATTGCTCCGGGCGCATTGTCGCGGCCGCAGATGCTCGCTGCGTAGACGATGTCTCCTTATTAGGATCCAGACTCTGCGTCCGGTATTCAGGCTTATCCGCTAACATAAGCGGTCGCGCGAACTCGTCGACTTTGGTTTCAATATTGGTTTCAGGATCCTGCGCGATCCCCTTGCGCACGGTTTCCTCCCCAGAATCCCGCCTTGACGCAGCAACTCCGGGTTCGGGTCGCGGTTTACTTGATGGTTTGTTGACGGTCGATTCCGTCGCGGCCACATCGTCGCCACGGACTGGCGTTCGGCCGCCCTCGTGGGTTTGCTCGTCCGCCGCCGGCAGCAAGGCGGCGAGTCTTCCTGCGCTCGCTTTGAGGCCGGCGGCGAGGCTGGCGCCCACCTTGGCAGTCGGCTCTGGAGCCACCGCGTAAATGACCAAGGTACTCAGCGCAGCGGCGAGTAGCGAAAACATTATCCCACGCCGACGTTTACGCCGACGCAAGCGCCGCAACTCCATTTTTTGAGTATTGCCCCCGGAAACAAGCGCTTCGCTGTCTGCGGGTGGACTGGCCGATTCCACCACCGGGGCCACCGTCGCGGCAGGCGCACCATTGTCTAAGTCCCGCTCTATGTGTTGCCGCGTTGCGCTGCGCGCAGCGCGCATCGGTTCTATAATTGCCTCGTCCTCCGGCAGTTCTGAGTCCTCGAGGGCGGCGTGTGAGGGTTGTGCTTCCGGTGATGGCTGTTCGTTGCCTATGACCACGGTAGTTTGCGTCTTTGTTGGTGTGCAGTCATCGTCAATGCCCAAATGGGTATTGATCACGAGGTCCCGGATCTCTTTGGAAAATCCTAGGCCATCGGCCGGGTCCAGATGCTCATCGCACAGCTCTTGCAGTACGACCCGGACATCGCGAGCCTGAAGTTTGTGCTTCTCCTCCGCGCTGCCGTACAACAGTAACCGGCTGCATACAAGATTGATGCGCCGCGGAACACCATCGGTGAATTGGTGGATGATGTAATACGCAGCATCGCTAATGCACGGATCTCCTTCCCATCCTGCACACACCAAGCGGTGTTCGACGTATGCCTGCGTCTCCTCGGTTGCCAACGCTTCGAGATGACAGGCGGCAATGATTCGTTGGTGCAACTGCTCCATATTCTGTTGGCGAATCACATCACGAAGCCCTTGTTGTCCAACCAGAAAGATCTGTAGCAGCGGCGTTGAGTGTTCTTGCAGGTTGGTAAGCAGGCGGAGTTCCTCGAGCGCACTGGGAGCGAGGTCCTGGGCCTCATCGACCACCAACAACGCCCCCCGCTGGGTACGTCGGTTCCGTATCAGTACGTCCGTCAACCTGGCTAGCAGCGTCGCCTTGTCCAGGTCTGCAGCCTCGACCCCAAAGGCGTAAGCAACCATACGCAGCAGCTCGTCCGCCTCCACCTGGGTACTCACTAGCTTGGCCCGTACTAACGGTTTACCCCGTAGGTCGGCGAACAAGTCCTCGATCAGGGTGCTCTTGCCCGTACCCGGTTGACCGGTCACCACCACAAAGCCTTCCCCCCGATCGAGGGCATAACTCATGTAGGTCTTGGCCCGTCCGTAACTGCGGTGCTTGTAGCAGAACCGATAATCGGGACTCAACCGAAACGGCTCCATGCTCAGATTGTAATACTCGTGGTACATACGGTTACCGAGGGTGTGTCAAGCCTAGTCTGATGCGAGGTTGAATATTTATCGGCTTTTGCCGGACTACCATTTATAGTAACCCCATCCTAAAAGAAAACAATTAGTTAAGTATAATATCTCGAAACGGCAACAAGACAGTATAGGAACAACCAGCGGTCGGAATTTGGGAAATGCAGGGGTCGGAGTCACAGATTCCCACCCCTGATTTTTCGCGGTTTTTCACCGATACACACCGTCCATGCACCCGCCGCCGGGCTTCGGCAAGCGATCGTGAATAAGCCTGGCGCGGGGCTGGTAGCAAATCGCAAACAGTTTGATCGGCCGCGCGCGTGGTTCATTCGCGTTACACGGACAAACCGCCGCTACTGCACGCGCTATCCGTGGCTCATACCCGACGACGACGGTTGGTTTTTCGACACCCGCACGGCTTCCTCGCCGGTTGTAATCTTAAGGAAAACGGATTATGAAGGGCTAAAGTCAGCCGGTACGGCTTTCGGCCAACGCCGCAGTGTGACCGTCGGCAAAACGCTTGGTTTGATCCTCGGCGACATCTTCCGCACCGAACGCCCAAAACAACAGGGCGGCATAAAGCAAATAGAACGGGTATATCACGGCATCGACGATTCTTGATGTCACGTTGATAACCGCATTGAGACGCATCATAGCAGCTTAAACCTCGAACTAATATCATGTGGAACTAATTGATTACATTTAAGAAATAGCAAAGATCGAGGCAAAGTCAAGCGGCGACACGCGGATTCTGACCTGTATCAAGGTATCGGGCGTCGCGTTATGTCGTTAAATTGTAAACGCCGCTGGTGGCGGGATCGGGATGGTCGCCCGACCAGTCCGGATTCGGTGCTGCGGGCTCGTCGTTCACGCGAACAATCGCCTCGACGATATCATCGACATAGGTGAAGTCGCAGATCATGTGTCCTTTAAATCCGGCAGCACCGGTGACCGGTACCCTCACCGTATCACCCTACGCTAGCAGCCTGTCGGACTTAGGTGGTCGTAGCGAGGCTGGTGGGAAATCGAGCCCAGTTTGACGATTTATCGAGGCGAATAGCGAGCTATTTAACGAGAGAAATCGTTACAGTGGGCCGACTTTCCCGCCGCCGCAGTAGATTAATCCTAAGTCCGACAGACTGCTAGGTATCAGTATCGAATAACGCGCGAATACCGGCTGCGTCCGGTCGCGCCACCACACCGTTCTCAGTAACCAGATAATCGATCAACTCGGCAGGGGTTATGTCGAACACCGCATTGAATACCCGCGCCCCCTCAGGGGCCACACGTTTCCCGCCGCACGTCAATACCTCCTCTTTGTTTCGGTACTCAATCTCAATGTCCGCACCCTGATCCAAGTCGCGATCGATGGTGCTCATCGGCGCCACCACCATGAATCCAACTCCATGTTCACGCGCCAATACCGCTAGTGAATAGGTCCCGATTTTGTTTGCGACATCGCCGTTAGCCGCCACCCTATCGGCGCCAACGATAACCCAATCGAGACCACGGCTGCGCATGACATGCGCCGCTGCCGAATCCGGTAGCAGCATCACAGGGATGTCCTCTTGCAGTAATTCCCACGCGGTCAAACGTGCGCCTTGTAACCAGGGGCGTGTCTCTCCGGCATAGATATTTATAATCTTGCCCGCTTCAAACCCAGCACGGATCACGCCCAATGCGGTGCCATATCCACCCGTCGCCAAGGCACCGGCGTTGCAATGGGTAAGCACTGTTGCGTTTCCATTTAACAAATCAGCCCCCAAAGCGCCCATGCGGCGATTGGCCGCGATGTCCTGTTCATGAATAGATTTCGCCTCAGCCAGCAGATTGTCGAGTGGGTCTAAATCCGGCGCCGCAGCGACAATATTTCGCATTCGCTCCACCGCCCAGCGTAAATTAACCGCGGTGGGCCGCGCCGCACTCAATTCTTGCAGGTCCGCTTCAATCGACTCCCGCCATTGCTTTGGGTTAGCGACAAAATGCTCTCGAGCAGCCAACACCACTGCGTAGGCGGCGGTGATGCCAATTGCCGGCGCCCCGCGCACCACCATGTCTTGAATAGCACGCGTTGCGTCACGGCATGTATCGATGGATACATATTTTTTTTGCTCCGGCAACAGCCGTTGATCCAACAGCAAAAGCCGATCAGATGACCATTTGATGGCGTGCACTTCGCCTTTTGTTTTCATATTCACGATTAAACCTTAACATTAATGGGCACTAAGATTACAGAACGGGTTCGACTTGTACTGCTTTCGGGGGACCGGTATCTTTCGCTCATGCTACAAGCTATCGACACCTTGGTTCACGCGCGTTGGGTTGTAACCGTCGATCCAGATTGCCATACCCACGACAACTACAGCGTGGCGATTCACAATCATCGAATCATCGACGTATTAGAACAATCCATTGCAAACACTAAATACCAAGCCAACGAAGAGTCACATCTGGATCATCATATTTTGATTCCAGGATTGATCAATACCCACACGCATGCGGCAATGACGCTGTTCCGGGGCTTGGCAGACGATCTGCCGCTGATGGATTGGCTGCACCAACACATTTGGCCTGCAGAGACTAGGTGGGTTAATGAAGAGTTTGTTCGGGTTGGATCGAGCTTGGCGATGGCTGAAATGTTCCGCAGTGGCACAACATGTTTTAATGATATGTATTTTTTCCCCGACATCGTCGCTGACGTTGCAAGGAAAATTGGGATGCGTGCCAGTGTCGGTCTGATACAAATCGATTTTCCAACAACCTGGGCGCAGACTCCTGAAGATTATTTGCGTAAGGGTTTGGAACTTCACGACGAAGTCAAGAACTGGGACTTGATTACGACTGCATTTGCGCCACATGCACCTTATTCGGTTTCGGATAAACCACTAATCAAGATTCAGACCCTCGCTGACGAACTAGACATCCCCATCCACATGCACGTGCATGAAACTGAGCAGGAAATCAAATCATCTATTGAGCATTTCCGTGTGCGGCCATTAGAAAGGTTGAGTCAACTTGGCTTACTCACCGATCGTCTGTTGGCGGTACATATGACCCAGCTTCTGCCGTCAGAACTTGAGGCGGTGGCCGATAATGGAGCGCATGTAATTCATTGCCCAGAATCTAACTTGAAACTCGCCAGCGGATTATGTCCGGTGGCTGACTTGTTCGATGCCGGGGTGAATGTTGCTCTGGGCACAGACGGCGCCGCCAGTAACAACGATCTGGACATGCTGAGTGAGATGCGGACTGCGGCTTTATTGGCCAAGGGCGTGAGCCGTGACCCAACCATATTACCCGCCCATCAGGCTTTGCGCATGGCGACGGTCAATGGTGCGCGGGCGCTGGGCCTGGAAGACACCACGGGCACTATCACCCCGGGAAAATGTGCCGACCTGGTAGCCGTTGATCTCAACCACGTCAACACTCAGCCCACTTACGACCCCGTTACCCAGCTCGTGTACAGCGCTAACCGTGACCAGATCAGCGATGTTTGGGTCAACGGCGAGCATGTGGTTCGCGACGGCAAGCTTGAGACAATCGAGCTGAACACTCTGTTTGCACAAGTGGCAGTGTGGGCAAACAAGATCATTGCTACCGACTCTCAGGATACCGTAGAGACAGCATCATGATGAAGACAGATAATATCGATCATGCGGAGATCGCCAAATTCGAGGAACTAGCGTCTCGTTGGTGGGATCCGAATAGTGAGTTCAAGCCGCTGCATGATATCAACCCGCTGCGTGTCGAATTTATGCGACAACGCGTTGAGATTCCAGGTCAAGCAGTTTTGGACGTAGGTTGCGGGGGTGGTTTGTTGACTGAGAGCATGGCCCAACTCGGCGCCCGCGTGACCGGAATTGACATGGGTGAGGCGCCGCTATCGGTGGCCAAACTCCATTTGCAGGAAAGCGGCCTTGAGGTCGATTATCAACGGGCTACGGCGGAGGATTTCGCGTCTCGCTATAGCCGCCACTATGACGTCGTCACATGCCTCGAGATGCTCGAGCACGTGCCGAATCCGGCGTCTACGGTGCAGGCATGCGCCCAACTAGTTAAGCCGGGGGGGACGGTGTTTTTCTCCACCATCAATCGCAACCCTAAAGCGTGGTTATTCGCTATCGTGGGCGCCGAATACGTTCTCAAACTGCTGCCCAAGGGCACTCACGATTATGCGAAGCTGATCAAACCTTCCGAACTGGATGGTTGGTCACGCAACGCGGGGCTATCGATTCACGAAATGATTGGGATGCATTACAACCCAATCGCAAAGCATTATTGGTTGGCGCCCGGATTGGACGTGAACTATCTCGTTTATGCCCAAAAGCCCGATGCCTGACATCGACGCGGTGTTGTTCGACCTTGATGGGACACTTGCTGACACTGGACCTGATATGGCGGCAGCTATTAACGCGTTGTTAAAAGATGAAGGTCAAACCCCGCTACCTTATTCCGTTATTCGTCCGCGGGTATCTCACGGCGCACGCGCCTTGGTTGAACTCGGATTTGACGTTTATGAAGAAGATCCGGCCTTCGAAGATTTGAGATTGCGGTTCCTCGATCATTATCAACGAAGTCTTTGTCTAGATACAAAGTTGTTCGATGGAATAGAACTAGTGCTGCGATACTGTGAGGACCGCGGTATTGATTGGGGTATCGTGACCAACAAGCCGCGTTATCTGACAGAACCTCTGGTCGACCAGCTCGGGCTTGCCGAACGAGCTTCTTGCGTGGTCAGTGGCGACAGTCTGAGTAACCGTAAGCCGCATCCAGATCCACTTCTTTATGCGTGCCGTCTCATCGGTGGGACACCTGATCGCAGCGTCTATATTGGGGATGCTTCACGGGATATCGAGGCCGGAAATAGCGCGGGCATGGCGACATTGGTAGCAACTTTCGGTTATCTGGGAGACACAGACCAACCCGATACGTGGGGCGCTGATGGGTTGGTCGACACACCGTCCGCTATCATCACGTGGTTAAACGCTGGTGCTTAACGGCCAAACCGGACAATTCCTGATATACCATGATAGATCGTCTACGTGAATATGATCCGGCTCCGGATCTGTTGAAAGGACGAATCATTCTGGTTACCGGCGCCGCGGATGGTATCGGCCGCGCAGTCGTTCGCGGCTACGCCAAACATGCAGCAACGGTAATCATGTTGGATCGACAGCGGCGAAAACTCGAGGTCCTATATGATGAAATCTGCGAAAAAGATTGGCCGGAGCCGGTAATTGTTGTTCAAGACCTGGCGCAAGCCACGGAAGAGACATGTCAACAAATCGCATTGGGTATCGCCCATGATTTCGGGCGCTTGGATGGATTGCTGCATAACGCGGCGACTATCAATGCGCTGACTCCGCTAAGAAGCCACGCTTGGAAAGACTGGCAAACGTCGATAAAAGTTAATTTGGAAATTCCGTTTTTACTCACACGGGAATTGTTCCCTTTATTGGGGGCATCAGATTTTGCCTCAGTGTTGTTTACTTCCGCGGATGTGGGGCGCCGAGGACGCGCGTACTGGGGCGCCTATGCCGTTGCCTACTTCGGAATCGAAGGTCTCGCGCAGGTCTGGTCAGCGGAGACCGAGGTCAACACCTCTATTCGTTTTAACACCCTTGATCCTGGGTCGGTACGCACCAAGCTGCGCGGCAGACTTTACCCGGGAGAAGATCCCGAGAGCCATCCCACCCCGGAAAATATCGTTCCTGCTTATCTGTACTTAATGGGCGAAGACAGTAGGCACGTAAACGGAATGGCGCTCTCCGTATGATCCGCACTTAACGCAAGAGATTGATTAGTTTGTCTTCGAGTTCGATACGGCTCGCTAGTTGCTCTCCCAACACGGACAGGTCCTGGGCGAGTTGTTCGTCGTCATTTACCTTGTCGGGATGCTCATATTTGTCATTGAAATCCAAGGCTGCGCCGGTGGTAGCGGCGATGTCCGGATAAATATCGTCGGCCACGTCAGCGACTCGTTGTCGCCGCTCCTCCCCATTCACGATCCTTTCATAGAGGGTAAAATGACCGGCGGCGATGTAATCTACAAGTAACTGACAGAATTCTTGAACCGTCTTCGCCACGGAATTCCCTGGCGGATCAGCATCCAGGCCAGCCGCCCGGCAATACAACACCAGCATCTTTGCGCGTTCTTCCAGGAGTTTGTCTACTAATTCTCGAGTATTTAAACGCCGATCTTCGCTGCGTTCTGTCGTAAGATCGTCCGACATCAATCGTTATGCTCTTTTGTTCGGTGAAATGATCCTACTCCCCGCGCCGGTATCTGTAAACAATATTGCACCACGGGCTGAGGATCTCTTACGGCCGCCGGAAGAACTGTGGAACCCGGGTGGCAATTTTAGTCACGAAAAACAAAGGTGACACCTTCAGCTGATGTTTTTTGCAAGCTTTATAAGCCTCCAGATTCCCTTTTATCATATTTAGAATGCTGTTGTTCGTGGTGCCACCCATGCGCATCCGGACCCAAATCTCAGGAACATAGAGCGAACGAATCCGGTGCATTTCTAACAATCGTAACGTTAATTCGAAATCAGACTGAATCTTGTAGTCGAGATCGAAGCTGCCGCAACGGTTATAAACTGTTTTTTTGACGAAAAAGGTCGGATGTGCAGGAATCCAACCTCTACAAAATAAACCAGGTTCAAAGGGCTGCGAGGTCCAATATCGAATAACTTTTTCCAAGTCTGCTCGGTCCACGTAAACGAGGTTCGCATAGCAGACATCAAGTTCGGGGTCTGAAAACACCTCCGCGACCCGTTTTAGAACGTGGTCATGCTCATACATGTCATCTGCGTTCAGGGTTCCGACCACGTCTCCGGTAGCAACTGCAATGCCCTTGTTCATTGCATCATAGATACCCGTATCCTGCTCACTGACGACCACCGATATGTCGTCACGATGCCGGTGCACGATGGACATAGTATCGTCCGTTGACAGACCATCAATAATGATATGCTCGACGTTGGAATACGTCTGGCCGGCTACTGAGTTTATCGTGTCCTCAATTGTTTCTGCACCGTTGTATACCGCAGTGATAATTGAAATTTTCATTGTTTGACTCATCTTTCGGTGCGGCTAAACGCGCATAACTTATTGATACAGCATTGTTCACAATCTGGCGCTGGGCGGCAGACCGTCTTTCCATGTAACACAATCAGCGCATGATATTCCTTATAGTCCGATAGCCGTCTCGCCATGTTCGACTCGAACAGACGGCGTATCACATCATAGTCTTCGTTTCCTTGAATGAAACCAAGTCGAGAAAAAATTCGCCGCGTATAGGCGTCAATAATAAATACCGGACGATTAAAGGCATACAACAATATGTCGTCAGCAGTTTCACGTCCGACCCCATGGACCGATAACAGTGCGTTCCGCAGAGCTGGCGTGCGCATCTGCTGTAGTTCCCTGAATCCTCCGTTGTTGACCAGCCAACCGCAGATGTTACGCAGACGCTTACTCTTGATGTTGAAATACCCAGACGGCCTTAACCAAGTTGCCAATCTTTCATGGTGCGCGGCCAATATTGAATCTGGATCCAGCACCCCAGCCCGTTTAAGGTTATTCAGCGCGCGCTCTACGTTCTTCCAATTTGTATTCTGGGTCAAAATCGCGCCGACTATAACCTCGAATTTGCTATCCGCCGGCCACCAGTGTCGTGGTCCGTAGCGACGAAACATTTGACGATATACACGGTTTACGATTGTTGCCGATTCCACGAAAATTACTACTTGGGAGCCCGGTCGTTCTCAGCCAACGCGACAGAATCCAACAACTGCCTTATGGTTGGGCCGCTGAGTCTGCGCCAACCACCCGCTGGCAGGTCCTTAGGCAGAGTTACAATGCCGAAACGCAAACGCTTGAGGCGATTCACTGATATTCCCATCGCCCCAAACAACCGTCGAACTTCCCGATAACGCCCTTGAGTGATTACCACCCGGTACCAACGATTGACCCCCCCCGATGATCGTTGCGCCTTGATCTCCTTGAATGCAGTGGGCCGCCCATCCACATTTACGCCATCGATCAGTTGGCGTCGCTGCGTCTTTGTGAGCACGCCAGAAGCGCGAACCAGGTACTCACGCTCGATCCCGAAGCGCGGATGCATCAGCCGCTGTGCAAGCTCGCCATCGGTTGTGAACATGAGCAGGCCACTGGTGTTGATATCCAGACGGCCTACGGAGATCCATTGGCCACTACTGAGCGTGGGAAGATGTTCGTAAACAGTGGGCCTGCCTTGAGGATCAAAACGGGTGCAGATTCGGCCTTCCGGTTTGTGATAAAGAATCACACGGCGTGGCTCTTGCCTGCGGTCGGCGCACACGGTTCTGCCGTCAATGGCAATTTTCGTGCCTGGGCTGACGCGTACGCCGACATGCGCCAACTCGCCGTCTATGGTAACACGACCCCGTTCAATCCATTTTTCAATTTCGCGACGAGATCCCAGTCCCGCTCTGGCAAGAACTTTATGTAACTTCTCGCCCACTATCCACGTCAAGATCGGAATCCGCTTCGGACTCGTGCTCTGAATGCATCTTTCCGCCTGTATCCAGATGGATAATTTCCGCGCTGTGTTGCACATCAGACTGGGCATCGGATTGTTCCATATCCGCCTGTGCCTCAATTTCACTATCGGTTATCTCGAGCGGTAATCGTAGATTCAATTCCTTTGCCACCTCCGCAGGTTCGCGTCTTTCCTTCAAGGTGGGTAAGTCATTCAGACTGCCTAAACTAAAGTAGTCAAGAAACTCTCGCGTAGTGCCAAACAATGCCGGGTGTCCAGGTACATCCCTACGGCCCACCTCTTTTACCCAACCACGATCTACCAACGCGCGCATAATGTCAGTGCCGACGCCGACGCCCCTGATTTCCTCAATATCACCACGGGTAACCGGTTGCCGGTAGGCGATGATCGCCAGGGTTTCCAAGGCCGCGCGCGAGTAACGCGGTGGCCTTCCCTCATTGAGTTTTCTGAGCCACGGCGCGTATTTTTCCCGCGACTGAAATCTATGCCCTTTACCGATACGCCGCAATTCAATACCGCGGGCATCGTATTCCTGTTCCAGAGTATCGAGCACTTCTCTGATCTGTTCCGTACTCGGCTGCCCATCATTAGGAAATATGGATTTCAACGCCTTAACGGTCAGCGGTCTGTCCGCCGCCAACAGCGCAGCTTCGATGATGTTCTTCAGTTCGCTTTGCTCCTTGACGGGCGTCGGCCGATCATTCATCACGCAGCAGTCCTAATATGAATCGGTGCAAACGGCTGATTTTGAACAACAACAATCAGATCGTCACGGCACAACTCAAGTAATGCGATAAAACTCACGACTAAGCCCATACGTCCCTCCGTCATATCAAATAGCTCCTCAAACCGGCAGAACTCGTTTGCTTGAAGAAGATCGAGGATGCGTGTCATGCGCTCGCGCACGGATAACAGCTCCCGGGTAACATGGAGATGTTTTAGATGTGCCGCCCGCTCAAGCACTTGTTGAAAAGCCAGGGCTACTTCGTTCAAACCCACCTTTGGAACCAGGCGCAGTGGTATCGGTTCTTCGAAATTCGCCCTGGCGATGAAAATGTCACGTTCAAGACGCGGTAGATTGTTTATTTGTTGTGCCGCATCCCTGAACCGTTCGTATTCGAGCAAACGACGCACCAGGGCCGCTCGCGGATCTTCTTCGTATTCCTCGTCGACAGGCTTTGGCAACAACATGCGGGACTTAATCTCGGCTAAGGTAGCCGCCATCACAAGATATTCAGCGGCCAGGTCGAGCTTTGCCACACGCATTAACTCGATGTACTCCATGTACTGTCGCGTTATGTCAGCCACCGGGATGTCAAGTATGTCGATATTCTGCCTGCGGATAAGGTAAAGCAGCAGGTCGAGGGGACCTTCAAAGCTTTCGAGAATAACCTCTAATGCGTCGGGCGGTATGTACAGATCTTGCGGCCATTCTTTGAGCCTTTCTCCGCGCACCACTGCGCGCACGGATGCGGTATTGGTCTCGTCAGGGGGCAGGCTATCGGATGCCATCAATAGTACTCCAGGCCCATGCTTCGTCTAACCTCTTCTAAGGTTTCGCCAGCGATTTCTCGCGCCCGCTCACAACCGTCGGCAATGATATTACGCACCAGCGTCGGGTCTTCCGCATAGGGTGCCGCTCGTTCATGGATTGCCTTTTGCTCGGCTAGTATCGCTTCAATCAATGGCTGCTTGCAATCCACACAACCAATACCCGCCGAGCGACAGCCTTCTTGCACCCATTTTTTCGTTTCATCGCTTGAATATACCTTGTGAAGGCCCCAAACCGGGCATTTCTCCGGTTCCCCAGGATCGTGACGTCGTTTCCGGGCTGGATCAGTCGGCATCACTCTAAGTCCTTGGGCAACTCGTTCAGGCTCATCGCGAAGGGCGATGATATTGTCGTACGACTTGGACATTTTCTCACCGTCCAGACCGGGTAACTTGGATGCGTGCGTCAAAATCGCCTCCGGCTCTTCCAGGATGATACGGCCACCGCCTTCGAGGTAACCGAACAGACGTTCCTTCTCCATAATGGCGATATTTTGATTTTCTTCTAACAATGCACGCGCCTTTTCCAGAGCTTCTTGATCACCGCGCTCCAAGTATGCAGATTGCATCTCCCGGTACAGCTTGGCGCCCTTCTTGCCTAGTTTTTTTATCGCCTCCTCCGCTTTCTGCGCGTATCCCGGATCACGACCGAAAAGGTAATTGAAACGCCTTGCCACTTCTCTGGTTAACTCTACATGAGGTACCTGATCGTCACCAACCGGCACCCGCTTGGCCTTGTAGATCAGAATGTCAGCACTTTGCAGTACCGGATATCCGAGAAAACCATGGGTTGCCAGATCGCGTTCCTTGAGCTTCTCTTGCTGATCTTTGAAACTAGGCACACGTTCTAACCAACCCAGTGGGGTAATCATGGACAGTAATACGTGCAACTCGGCATGCTCCGGTACGCGTGACTGTATGAACAGGGTGGCACGTCCTGGTTCTACTCCAGCAGCCAACCAGTCGATGACCATCTCCCACGTACTCTCACCGATGATGCTGAGATCATCTTCATAGTGCGTAGTTAACGCATGCCAGTCAGCGACGAAGAAAAAACAGTCATACTCATACTGCAATTGTATCCAGTTTTTGAGTACGCCATGGTAGTGTCCAAGATGCAGGCGCCCGGTGGGTCGCATGCCTGACACCACGCGTTCCGGTTGACCGGCGCGATTAATCAAGATGGCGCCCACATATGGCATCTGGCGTCATTCTGGCGTCATCAAGCGCAGACCATGTACAGGACACCTTGGAGATTAATGGAAACTTTGCTCGATTCCTGCATTATGCGTCATGAGTATATCAGGCTATTCATCCCGACAAAGCCTTCAACTGCTCGAATACCGCCGCATCACCTTTACCTCGGCGCACGACAATGGGCATTTCGGCGATCCATTCAATCACGGTCGTGGGCTCAAACCCGCATTGGCCTCCATCTATCACCGCATCTACATCATGCTCCAACTCCTGCCTGATTTCCTGAGGATCGCTTAGAGGCAGTTCCTGACCAGGCAGGATCAACGTCGAACTCATTATCGGCTCGCCGAGTTCCGTCAGTATGGCACGAACGATCTCTGAATCCGGGATGCGCAAACCGATGGTTTTTCGCTTCGGGTTTTGCAAGCGGCGCGGTAACTGTCTGGTGGCTGGAACGATAAAAGTAAATGGACCGGGAGTACACGATTTTATCATCCTGAATTGTTCGTTATCTATCTTGGCAAATAAGCTGATCTCCGACAAATCACGGGTGACTAGAGTGAAATTGTGTTTTTTATCCAAACGACGGATACGACGGATTCGATCCATCGACCCCTTATCGCCAATGTGGCAGCCAATGGCGTAGCTGGAATCGGTGGGATAGACGATGACACCGCCACGCCGAATGATATCGACGACTTGTCTGACCAGACGCTGCTGCGGGTTTCTTGGATGTATTTCGAAGTATTGGGCCATTGGACTCTAAGCTTGAACTGGTAACCGGCTGACTCGTTGTCGTTTTATCTGATCTTGATTCAGTAATTCGTATACTAACCCACGCCCCGGTATACACAACTCAGGTGCAATCTCACTCAATGGCAACAATACGAAGCGACGCAGGTGCATGCGGGGATGTGGAACAGTGAGCCCGGACTCATTTATCTGTGAGTCACCATACAATAAGAGATCGAGATCCAGGGAGCGCGGACCGCCGGGCCGATCAACATATCGTATTCGTTGATGGTCACGCTCAATATCAAATAAGTAATCCAGTATCGCATGCGGGCCCAACTGTGTGTGAATAGAGCAGACCGCGTTTATAAAATCCGGCTGTTGCTGATCTCCCATCGGCGCTGAACGATACAGCGATGAGCATTTGACGATCTGGCAATGCGTGCCTGCGCCCAACTGATCCATCGCTGCCAATACCTGTTGATCCGGCCCGTCAAGATTACTGCCCAAGCCCACATAGCAAAGCACAGTCTCATCGACTGCTTTGACCGTCACGCCGCTCGGCTTTTACGCTTGCGCCTGCGACCCCGTTTCTGCGCGGTTCCCCGCAGTCCACGAATCATACTTTCTCGTTCTTGTTCATCCGCTTCCTGGATGCGAGTCCACCACTGTGCGGTCTCGTGTTTGATTTCGTTTACCTCAGTCCTCAGCAACATCAAGTCGTAAGCGGCGCGAAAACGTTTGTGCGTGAGTAGCCGATTTATGGTTTTCGGCGATCTTTGTTCCAACAATGATTGCAGCGCCCAAATATCTTTTATCACAATCACGAAACGCCTAGGTATAGCGACATGTTGCGCCTGGTCACGAAGTGCATCTGCGGCCGCAATGCTCCAAGCGCGTCGACTATCCATTCCCCCGTCTCTCAATTTGTGGACGTCTGCTTGTAGCGGATCCCATAACAGGCAGGCAAACAAAAACGCAGGAATAACCGGTTTGCCCGATTGTACCCGGGTATCGGTATTCTCCAGCGCCAACGACGACAAGTTAGGCGTAACCCCGTCCAGGCATTGTTCTGTAAATGGAAACAGATAGCGAAATAAACCGTATTCGCGGAGCATTTCATAGGTACGGAGCGCGTAGCCACCATGGAACAGCTTTATCACCTCGTCAAGCATCCGTGCTGGCGGCACGTGATGCAGCAAAGGCGCCAGTTCGGCGGTTGCCGAAAGTACTGCAGGGTCGATGCTGAATTGCAATTTGGCAGCGAATCTAACCGCACGCAACATCCTGACAGGATCTTCACGCAGCCTTTCCGACGGTTCGCCAATCGTCTGGATGACCCGTTTATCGAGATCTATCATTCCCCCGACGAAGTCCTTCACCGATTGGTCTTGGGGATCAAAGTACAGCGCGTTTATTGTGAAATCGCGCCGCAACACGTCGTCTTGTTGAGTGCCGTAAACGTTATCGCGCAGGACCTGACCATGATCTGTAATACGGATCGTATCCTCATCGATATCATCAGCCAGAGAGGGTGCAGTTCGAAATGTGGCGACCTCGATGATTTCCCCATTTCTTCGTACATGTGCCAAACGAAACCGCCGGCCGATGAGACGACACCCGCGAAACAGAGATCTTATCTCCTCCGGTTGAGCATCGGTCGCGATATCGAAGTCTTTCGGGGTGGGTGCGCCTCATATCCGGCGCCCTTCAGCTCTTGAACGATATTGATTGCGTTGTCACTGACCGCCGACAGGGAAATCGAATGTCCGTCCGGCGATATGATTTGGGGGAAGTGTCTGTTGTTCACTCCTGACTAGAACCCTAATGTAATTCCTCGTTTAAATGACACAACGACAGACGTGTCTTGTATCATGCATGGTCCACCGTATAATACCATTCCACTATCTGCCGTAACGCTTTCAGGTCCAGTGCTCCCTTCGTCTAGTGGTTAGGACGCCGGCCTCTCACGTCGGTAACAGGGGTTCGAGTCCCCTAGGGAGCGCCATATGCCGCGCACAGCGGCGCGATTGTTATGTCTGCGGTGCAATGTTACGGACACGTTTGTCATGACCGAAGTTAATTCTATTTTCGATGTCAACGCGGCCACATTTGATTCACGCGTTGTAGAACAATCACATCGCATACCGATCCTGGTCGATTTTTGGGCATCTTGGTGTGCGCCATGCCAGATGCTCACGCCATTGCTCGCGAAAGTCGCCGACGAGTATCAAGGTGCTTTCCTGCTCGCTAAAGTGAACACGGATACAGAAAGAGAACTTGCCGCTCGTTACCAAGTTCGCAGCTTACCCACGGTCGTCTTATTCAAAAATGGACAAATCGTTGATCACTTCATGGGGGCACAGCCGGAATCAGTTATCACGCGTATGATTGATGCGCATATTCAACGCGGGTCGGATTCTGAACTCGAGCGCGCCGCTACCCTACTAGAAGCCGGTAATAACCACAAGGCCAAATCGATCCTTACCTCGGCGTTGGCCAAATACCCCACAGATGACCGGCTTAAATTAAAGTTAGCCGAGGTTTACCTGGAAAACAAGGAACTCGAACAAACGAAGCATATCTTATCTGAGCTTTCTCAAGATGCGAAGAATAGCGAGCCCTACAAAATTCTGCAATCTAGAATTGAGTTCGAGGACCGCGATGATAGGTCTGTTACACTGGACGAGCTCGTCTCGCGGCTATCACGCGAACCTAACGATCTCGTGAGTCGCCATAAGCTGGCAATACGTTACGTAATTATGGGCGATATGGAAAATGCGATGGCTGAGTTGTTGGAAATCGTCAAGCGTGATCGCTCGTTCGAAGCAGACGTGGGACGCAGGGACTTGCTGGGCTTATTCAATATGCTCGGTGGCAAAGGAACGCTCGTCAATCGCTATCGAAGCCTCTTGGCGCGGGCGTTAAATTAACAAACGGCAAACCGTATCTTGCACCCTTGATACAATTACCAATTAAACGAAACGGGCTGAATCGAGACGGAATTTACAGTATCGTCACCAGCACGGACGCTGGCATCGAGCCAGCACGATCGTGTTTACGGCGTGTCCCGGAGTGCCCCTCGGTTCAGGTTGGCTTAACCGCGAGGATGATGTTCGGAATGCAATTGTTTCAAACGCTCCCGCGCTATGTGGGTGTATATCTGTGTGGTAGACAAATCACTGTGCCCCAGCAACATCTGCACCGACCGCAGATCCGCTCCATGATTGAGCAGATGGGTTGCAAAGGCATGCCTCAATGTATGGGGTGACAGCGGCGTCGCGATCTGCACCTGCCGCGCATAGCGTTTGATTGTCTGCCAAAAGGCCTGTCGAGTCATCGCCCTTCCGCGGGTGCTCACGAACACCGCTTCGCTTGGCCTCCCATGCAAGATCTCTCCCCGACTGTTGTGCAGATAAGCATTTAGCGCCTCAATCGCCGCATCACCGAGCGGTACGAGTCGTTCCTTTCCACCCTTTCCCATGATCCGGATTACGCCGGCTGCCAAGTTCAGTTCGGACATACTCAAACTGACCAATTCAGTGACCCTGAGTCCGGTGGCATAAAGTGTCTCTAGCATCGCGTAATCCCGGCGTCCACGCGGTGTTGCATGGTCAGGCCCCATCAACAATCGTTCGACCTCCTCTTCGCTCAAGGACTTAGGTAGGGCCCGTGTGGTTTTCGGTGATTCAATGTCTGCACTAGGATCTGAGGACAACTCACGTTCCCGTAACAGAAATTGGTACAGCCGCCGGACCGACGACAAAAACCGAGCTGCAGTACTGGCCTGAACACCGGATCGGAAACGTAGGCTGAGGTAGGCCTGCAAGTGTCCACGATCGGCTGTTAGTAATGATTTACCGCGACTGGAAAGATAGGTCGTATAGCCCAGGATGTCTGCTCGGTAAGCTTGGATTGTGTTGTGGCTCAACCCAAACTCGAGCCATAGATTGTCCAAAAAGCGATCCATGAGTTCTTGGTCTTGGCGGTCGAGCTCGGGCATTCTCCGTCACCGTTACTGGGTTTGCCCGTACATGGCATCCAGGATTCCGGATGATGGCGCAAGGACTTGTACTGCGCGTAGCCGCAGGGTCGGGCGCCTGGACGCTGTGCTTAAGCGATGAAAGTGAGGGCGTTCTAAACCATGCCAGCGCCGGGAGAGCCTCGTCCTTATTCTTGCCAAGAAACCTGGAAAGCCAAATGTTGTCATTTCCTGGACGAAACGCCGTGGGTGTCTCCGTTGTGTGCCGTGTATAAGGGCGGGATGCGTTAGTGAAATATACGGGTTAATGGCTGACGGACGATTTTTCTTGGTCCTTCACTAATAACTGTTGGATTGACCTCTCGAGAATTGCCCTTCTCGTTGGATCAGCGGTGTCCTGCAACAAGGATCGATATATGCGTCGAGCATCCTCCACAAAACCGGCATCCGTCAGGGTCTCTGCCGCCCGGTAACGGGCCGTATGTCCCCACATATCCCTACCATCATTATCAAACAGTGCAGAACGAAGATAGTGCTCCGCAGCGCCGTCGAACTTTTTGTCTCCACGTAATGAATCTCCCATCCAAAACAAGATCTCTCGTTGCTGCCCGCGCTCACTGGTTTGCTGATACAGCGCACTCAGCAGTGCATAAGCGGCGCGTTGATAGTTGACCGCTTGCAGATCAAATATCACTTGCAAGATTCGATCGACTGAATCCTTGTCCAACACCGCGTTATCGTTAATCAAGTCCTGCACGATCTGGGCGCCATCTTTAAACTTTCCGGTATAAATCGCCAACCGGGCTCGTTTCAAACTCCAGTCCAGATGGTCGATTCCCTCGCCCACGTCACTGAGATCGGCAGCCATCGAGGCAGCAAGTGTGATATTCCGCCTTGCCAATGCTAAGTTGACGAGTTGCAGGCGGACCGCGTTGGGAACCTGCTGAACGGTAGAAAATCTTCCTTTATCGGTATATAGGCTGATCGCAGTCTCCTCCCGATGAGACTGCTTCAAGCTGAGGTAAAACCGTAGATGATGAGCCTCCTTATCGACCAAGTTGCTCGTACGTTCGGCCAGTAGCGCATAAATCGATCGTGCTTTGATGGGTTCGGCACTTGACACTGACTCGGCTAAACGCAACCAGGACTCATCGTCACCGATGAGAAGGTTTGCTGCGTTCCCAGTTTTTTCGCCCAAGCGAATATATGCTTGCCACAATTGATCGACATCATGTTCGTATAGGCCCTTCAGATGCGCGGGCATGGGTAATTGGTAGAAATATTCCAGCGCATCGACCCGTACCGTAAGATTATCGGAAAGAAGCGCAGCTTCCGCCATCAGTGCCCGCAAGGCCGTACGCAGAGGACTATCGGACCGTAGACTGGTTAGCATCGCCGTGGCCTGTTTGATCACCTGACTCGGACTGTCCGTCTGCGAACGCAACCGACTCAACAGCCTCAGAAAGCGGCCTTCTCCATCTTGGACAGTAGCTAAATACTCAGCCGCCTTTGCTGGATGACCCGCCTGAAGCAGCACCCGGGCATACAGCAGTGACCAACCGGCATCGTTGGGAAGAAACTCGCTTTGGTAAATAGCCATGGCGCTTTGCGCATCTTCCAGCAATCCTTCGGACAAATAGCCACGTATGGTAAGGCGTCTCCAATGCTTCACTTGTACCGAATCATAAGAGCCCATCCACAACAACTCGCGAAGAAAAGGCCGCACCGAGTCACCGCGGCCGGAATCGATTAATACCTCGATTCCCTGGGTGAGCAAGGTATGCATGAAATGGGCGGGAAGTTCTGACGGCAGCAGCACCAAGCGTTCCTGTACCGCATCCCAGTCTCGTTTTTCACGATAGATGCTAAATCTCAAGCGCTCCCAGTCCATCCATTTTTGTGAATCCGATGGATCTGGTTGCAGATTGGATAATAAGCGTAGCGCCAGATCAGGGGCGCCGTTATCGATCAGAAATTCGACCCGCTGCAGCTGTGGGTGTGAAGAGTCACCGCTGGCGGCTGAAGCCAGCGACAGCGCCAAACACATTAACGCAAGTGTACACGCTCGGCGCATCGCTCGTGCCTAGCCTTGATTTGATTAACACCAAGATCGCAAAAAAATGCTAGCGCTGATCCTGTGCATCAAACTTTTTCTTTGATACGCGCGGATTTACCACTTCGCTCACGAAGATAATACAGTTTTGCACGGCGCACATCGCCACGCCGCTTAACCCGTATTCTTGATATCAGGGGACTATGAGTTTGAAATACTCTTTCTACGCCTTCTCCATAGGAGACCTTTCGTAGCGTGAAAGAAGAATTCAATCCTCTATTTCGCTTCGCGATTACTACACCTTCGAATGCCTGTAGTCGTTCGCGATTACCCTCTTTAACACGCACTTGAACTTCCACGGTGTCTCCTGTACCGAACTCCGGCAAATCTGCCGTGATTTGTTCGGCTTCAAGTTCTTGAATAATGTTTGTCATCGTTTGTCTCCTTCGAGTTCCAACTGAAACTCCTGTAACAAGCTCCTTTGTTCTTGCGTCAATTGCAACCCGTCTAACAAATCAGGGCGTTTTATCCAGGTCCTTCCCAAAGCTTGTTTGAGCCGCCAGCGTTTTATGGCTTGATGGTTCCCGCTAAGCAATACCTCCGGCACGCGCTGACCTTCGAAAACCTCTGGTCGCGTATAGTGTCCGCAATCCAATATTCCATTGACAAATGAATCCTGCGCCGCAGACGCCTCGTTTCCCAGCACATCTGGCATTTGCCTGACGATCGCATCGATCAAAACCATAGCTGCCAACTCACCGCCGGACAACACATAATCGCCGATCGACCACTCCTCGTCGACAAGCTTGGAAATTACCCGGTCGTCAACGCCTTCATAGCGTCCAACCAACAGTATCAGCGCATCCCTTTGCGCAAGTTCCCGTACTGAGTGATGATCCAAACGCCTTCCCTGCGGACTCAGGTAACATACCGCTGTCTGTGCGGCACATTCCCGTTTTGCCGATTTTATCGCCGCAGTAAGCGGCGGTGCCATCATCACCATCCCGGGACCCCCCCCGTAGGGGCGATCGTCCACTGTTCGCCGCTGATCTTCGGCGTAGTCCCTGGGATTCCAAAGCTGCAATTTCACTTGTCCCTGCTCGATAGCGCGGCCACACACTCCGTAATTACGTATCGCCGCGAACATCCCTGGAAATATGGTGATGACGTGAATATCCGTCGTCATCGATCACCCGCCGCTTAAAAATCCACGTCCCAATCAACGCGGATCATTCCTTCGCCAAGATTCACCTGGCGAATTACCCCCGGGAGATAAGGAATTAGACGCTCCCGATCGCCACGAACGACAATCACGTCGTTAGCCCCTGTTTCGATCATATAATCCACCGTTCCAAGGTCCTCACCATTCACGGTAATCACGCGCAGTCCCTCAAGCTGTATCCAGTAATACTCTTCCTGTTTCAGCTCCGGCAACATCTTCATCGGTACCGCTATCGTCGTATTGATCAATGAACGGCACTGCTCACGATCGGCATAGCCTTCCAATTGAGCTACCAGTCGCGACCCATGCACGCTTCCTTGGAGTACGCGCACCCGATCATAGCTATCGCCCCGCATCAGGTACCACGGATTGAAGGAAAAAATATCCTGCTTCCGCTGTGTGTAGGAGTAAATCCGTACCCATCCATGGGCACCCCAAATGCCTGATATCTTACCCAGCGTGACCAGATCTGGGCGCTGCATGCGGACACCCTATTGGGCCGGTGGCGGGCTCACCTTCAGCAGTTGCTTCACCCGCTCCGAAGGCAGCGCGCCCCGGGTCAGCCAGAAGTCAGCGCGTTCCCGGTCAATTTTCAAGCGCTCCTCATGAGCGACCGCTCGCGGATTGAAAAACCCGATTTTCTCAATGAATTTTCCCCGCGATGCACGGCGCTGATCCGCGACCACGATTGAATAAAACGGCTTTTTCTTTGCCCCGCCGCGGGCCAGACGGATTGTCACCATAGGCGCATTACCTGTTTGTCGGGCCGCCTTGTGGGGCAGCCATCAATAGACGGTTAGACGAATATCCAAAGGGTGCGCGATTTTATCCCCACCGGCGAATAAAGGAAACCGCCTGGTCACCCAAAATGCTGATTTTTATCGAAAACCCCGGGAAACATGGGTTACAGACACGCTGACCACAACAGTCGGATCGCCACGATTCTAAAACGGCATACCCGGCATGCGCCCCTTCATGCCTTGCATGAGATTGGCCATTCCGCCGCTCTTGCGCATCTTCTTCATCATTTTCTGCATTTGCGTGAACTGCTTTAACAACCTGTTGACCTGTTGTATCTGCGTCCCCGAGCCAGCCGCAATGCGCCGTTTTCGCGATCCCCGGATAGTCGCCGGATTGGCACGCTCTCCCGGGGTCATGGAATTGATGATCGCTACCGTTTGCCGAATCTGCTTGTCGTCCACCTGATCCAGGACATGATTGGGCAAACCGCTCATCCCCGGAAGTTTTTCGACGAGCGAGGCAATGCCCCCCATCTTTTCCATCTGCATGATCTGCTCGCGAAAATCGTCTAAATCGAAGCGCTTTCCCTTGGCGATCTTCTTGGCGAATCTTTCCGCTTTATCCTTGTCGACCTTCTGTTGCACCTGTTCGACCAGGGTCAAAACGTCACCCATCCCCAGTATTCGCGACGCCACCCGGTCTGGATAAAAGGCCTCCAGGGCGTTGAGCTTTTCGCCGGTACCGAGAAACTTGATCGGTTTTCCAGTCACATGACGGATCGACAATGCGGCGCCGCCACGCGCATCACCGTCGGCTTTGGTCAGAATCACACCAGTTAAAGGCAAGGCCTCGTCGAACGCGGTAGCGCTATTAACGGCGTCCTGTCCGGTCATGCTGTCAACGACAAACAACGTCTCCACAGGATCGGCCACGGCATGAACGGCACGTATTTCAGACATCATTTGCGCATCGACGTGCAGCCGACCGGCAGTGTCCATCAACACGATATCAAATCCTGTCTTACGCGCGTGGTCGATCGCATCACGGGCAATCGCCACCGGTTCTTGATCCGCTGACGCCGGGTAGAAATCCACATCGATCATTCCCGCCAGCGTCTTTAGCTGATCAATCGCAGCCGGTCGATACACGTCGGTAGTCGCCAGCAGGATTCTTTTATGTTCCCGTTGCTTGATCCACTGCGCCAGCTTGGCAACCGTCGTGGTCTTGCCTGCTCCCTGTAAACCGGCAACCAACACCACTGCCGGCGGTCGTGCGGCAAGATTGAGCTCATCATTCGACTCACCCATGATCGCCACCAGTTCTTCATGGACGATCTTGACCACCATCTGCCCTGGCGTCACGCTTTGCATTACGTCCGCACCCAGCGCGCGTTCACGGATTTGTGCGATAAACACCTTTACAACAGGCAGCGACACATCTGCCTCGAGTAAAGCGATGCGGACCTCACGCATCGCTTTGGCAATATTGTCTTCGGTCAGGCGGGCCTGTCCACGTACGCGCCTGAGGGTCTCACGGAGCCGGTCACTGAGTTGGTCAAACATGACTAATCAATCTCTGTGTAAAAGATTTCTGTTAGGATATTGAGTAATAGTAACCCATTTTAATACTCGGCTATCGATTATGCTGACACCGATAATGATCCTGATTGCGAGTGTGTGCTATCTGAGCGCGGGTGGCCTGCTGGTCAGGGGTCTTTTCGAAGCTGGTCCTTCCACATCGAGGAAATTACTCATCTTGGGATTGGCGACGGCGGGCGTAATCTTACATGCCATATCCATAGTCAACACCATGTCACCGCACCTGGCATTTGGATTTACCGGCGCCGTATCACTGATAGCATGGGTAATCACCGCACTTTTCCTCGTTACCGCGCTCGCCAGACCCATCGAGAATCTCGGTGTCTTGGTGTTGCCGGTGGCCGCCATCGCCATACTCGGCGCATGGTTGTGGCCAGGTCAACCACAAATCGGCGTTACGGGCTCGTCCCTGCTGGCCATCCACTTAGTGATCTCAATGCTGGCCTATGCGTTCCTTGCCCTGGCAATGGTCCAAGCCATATTGCTGACGATTCAGGAAAATCGCTTACACCAGCACCAACCAGGCCACTTATTACAAGCGCTTCCACCTATCGAGACCATGGAAACGCTGTTGTTTCAGCTGATTTCCGCGGGTTTCATCTTGCTTTCACTGACGCTCATCAGCGGCGTATTTTTCACCAAGGAGATCTTTGGCAAGCCCTTGGTGTTCAACCACCATACGGTTTTATCGCTGGTCAGCTGGCTGGTGTTTGCGGTTCTGCTGGCCGGGCGCTGGCGGCTCGGCTGGCGCGGGCGGGTTGCGGCACGTTGGACTATTGGTGGCTTCGCGTTTTTGTTGTTGGCCTATTTAGGCACTAAATTTATCTTCGAGTTTATTATCCAGAAATGATCGCCGTCTGATCGCGGTACGTTCATTATCACCATGTGCTACCTTTGTTGTAGAATCAACGTCCCAGATATCGAGGTTAACCCTGTTTGGAAGGTATCCCGGTAGGCGCGCTAACCGGCTCGCTTATCTTCTTGATAATCCTCTCGGCGTTCTTCTCCGCTTCCGAAACAGCGATGATGGCGATCAACCGCTATCGTCTCAAACATCTGGCAGAGGCCGGCCACCGGGGTGCCAAGTACGCGCGGAAACTGCTGGAAAATCCGCATCAGCTGCTAGGAACCATCCTGCTCGGTAATAATGCCGCGAATTTAACCGCTTCTGCAGTCGCAACGATTTTGGCGTTGCGCGTATTCGGCGACATACCCATCGCCCTGGTCACATTCGGCCTCACTCTTATTGTGCTGATATTCGCCGAGGTCGCGCCAAAAACTGTGGCTGCGTTACATCCCGAATGGATTGCTTTTCCCGCCGCGTTCGTATTGTATCCACTGCAGAAAGTGGTGCGGCCCGTAGTTTGGATGGTTAACAAAGCCAGTAGCTGGTTGTTGAAACCCCTGGTGGGCGATAAAAAACGCTCCGCGGACGCACTCAGCGCCGAAGAGCTTCGGGTGGCGGTATTGGAGTCGGGCAAATACATACAGAAATCACATCAGAATATGTTGTTACAGATCTTGGAGCTGGAAAAAATGAACGCAGAAGATGTGATGGTTCCGCGCTCCGAGATCGAGGCTATCGACATCGATGACGATTGGGACGCCATCGTAAATCAACTTGCCACCAGCCATCATACGCGCCTCCCGGTTTACCGGGGCTCTTTGGATAACGTGATCGGAATATTGCATCTCAGGAAAGTACTCCATCTGAGTCAAACCAATGAATTCAACCGCGAAGGCATGATGAGGATCATTCGTGACCCCTACTTCATACCCGAGAGTTCATCTTTGACGCAGCAATTACTCAACCTGCAGGAAGAACGTCGCCGTTTGGGATTGGTGGTCGACGAGTATGGAGATATCAAGGGATTGGTTACGCTAGAGGAAATCCTCGAAGAAATTGTCGGCGAATTCACGGATCACGCACCGCGGCTCGCCGAGGACGTTCACGCACAATCGGACGGCAGTTTCCTGATTCGCGGCACCGCCAATATTCGCGATCTGAATCGCAAGATGAATTGGGACCTACCGATAGATGGTCCCAAGACCTTAAACGGGCTAATTCTGGAGTACCTGGAAGACATTCCCGAGCCGGGCACGAGCATCAGATTGGCCGGATATCCGATCGAGATCGTGCAGACCCGGGGCACCGCGGTGACGGTGGCAAAAATCCAACCCGACGGTATGGCCGAGGACCTGCGCAGCACGCAATCGGTGTCCGCCTCTTAATCGGGTCGAAGTTCCGATTTTCTTTTAATTCGCTCTAAATTATCTATAATACATAAGACATAAGATTCGATTTTTATAATAACTAATTGAATTTTTTAATAAATACGAGGAACACCATGCGACGACTCCTGCTCATTCTTCCACTGTTCGTTACCGTGAGTTGCAGCAGTGGCACGACCAGCGGCATTCTGGCGCTGTTATCCGGTAATTGGGTTGGGACAATGGTATCCACAAATGATCCCAACGCCAGGTTCAGCGGTAACGTGGCCATGAGCATTACCCAGGATGAGTTGGGATTCATAACCGGCATCATCAATATCAGCGATCCGGAAACCAATTGCTGGATCGGCGGGATATTAGACACCACGTCTTCGATCACCGGAGCGAGAGTCATTTTGAGCTGGAGCGATACCAGCGGCGCAGCGGTGACGGTCGATGCCACCGCCACCAATAATACGATAAATGGTCTGTACAACAGCACCGCGCCTGGAGCAGCGGCAGCACCAGCACCCGCACCGACACCTACGCCAACGACAGCGCCGACGACGACACCACCCGCGCCGTTGGTTTGCACGGCGAGTTCCGGAACCTTTCGCGTAAATCGTAGCTGAACGGGAATTTTGTTTTCATTGCGACTCCTGAGGCTGTTTTTTTTCCTAACGTTCTGC
>CAMYMN010000052.1:0-17365 GCA_947259395.1 uncultured Gammaproteobacteria bacterium
TTGTTGCAAAGCGTGTCTCGTCGCGTTGTCATGCCGAACGCAGTGAGGCATCTCACCGTGTTGAACGGCGGCGACGCATTCGACAGGGTGAGATCCCTCCGCGCTTGTCCCCGCGCAGCAGGGGGCTACGCTTGTCGGGATGACAAGAAAAAACGCACCTCGGGATGACAAGAAAGCAAAGCGCCTCGGGATGACAAACAAGAAAAACACCTCGGGATGACAACTAAGGATAGCGCCTTGGCATGACGGAAAAGGCAAGCGTCTTGGGATGCAGATACAGAGGGGCGTCTCGGGATGACACCAGTGGGAGCGGCTTGTTCGCTGGCTGCGCGGCGACAACAGCCGCGAAGGTCGTAGCGTCAGCGCCACCTCTATTTGAGGTCACTGAAGTTTAAAGCATGACTTAAATTAGTTTGGATAACTTATTGAGAATTATGTATTTCTATTGCAATGTTCCTGCTCGCAAGACGATTTAACAGCTTGCTGTAGACACTTTTCTCTAGCGCCTGGCGTCGAAACCATTGTGGACGGCCGGGTGTGAAAACAGTTTCCCAAAAATTCTCCGCAATGGCGTAGAATGAGCCGCCGTCCGATCAGGGCGTTAAAACCGCGCCAAGCGATGTGGGGAGCTGTCAAAAAACCACACAAATCCCCAACAACAATAACGATTTGGCGATGAGCTCAAAGGAGGCAACATGAAATTAGTCACCGCAATTATCAAGCCATTCAAGCTCGACGATGTGCGCGACGCACTCTCCGAGGTCGGCGTCAAGGGTATGACAGTCACCGAGGTCAAGGGCTTCGGTCGCCAAAAAGGACATACGGAGCTGTACCGTGGCGCAGAATATGTCGTGGACTTCGTTCCCAAAATCAAGATCGAAGTGGCGGTAGCGAAGGATTCGGTCGACAACGTGATGGAAGCGATCATTAACTCCGCCAAAAGCAACAAGATCGGAGACGGTAAGATCTTTGTCTACGACCTCGATCAGGTGGTACGCATCCGCACCGGGGAATCCGACGAAGAAGCGCTGTAGCATCCCGACGTAGCCGGGTCGCGCGCGCCGCGACCCAGGATCACACAGGAGTTAGCAACAATGAGTTTATTGGCGAATGGCTTGTCGAGTGGTTTGTTCGTAGGGTTGGCTTTGCTGTTGCCCGACTTAGCGTGGGCGAATGATGAACTGAATCCGGGGGATACGGCGTGGTTGTTGACGTCGACGGCCTTGGTGCTGTTCATGACCATCCCCGGCCTGGCGTTGTTTTATGGTGGTTTGGTGCGTAACCGCAACGTGTTATCGGTGCTGATGCAGTGTTTTTCGATCACGTGCATGGTGTCCGTTGTGTGGTTGTTGTTTGGTTACAGCCTCGCGTTCAGCGACGGGGGCGGCGTGCAGAAAATCATTGGCGGCTTGGCCAAGTCGTTTCTCGCGGGCGTTTCCGTGGACAGCGTGAGCGGTTCGATCCCCGAGAGCGTGTTCATCATGTTTCAACTGACGTTCGCGATTATCACGCCGGCCCTGATTGTCGGTGCGTTTGCGGAGAGAATGCGCTTTTCGGCAATGCTGCTGTTCTCGCTATTGTGGCTGGTGTTGGTGTACCTGCCCATCTGTCACTGGGTGTGGGGCGGCGGCTGGCTGGCTGACTTGGGGGTGATGGACTTCGCCGGGGGCACGGTTGTGCACATCAATGCCGGGGTCGCGGCGCTGGTCGCGGCGCTCGTCATGGGGGGGCGACGGGGATTTCCGTCGACGCCGATGCCGCCGCATAACATGACCATCACCGTTGCCGGCGCGTCGATGCTATGGGTCGGCTGGTTCGGGTTCAATGCCGGCTCGGCGGTAGCCGCGAACGGTTCCGCCGGCATGGCGATGTTGGTGACCCATATCGGCGCGTCCGCGGGTTCGTTGGCGTGGATGTTCAGTGAGTGGGTGCGTTTCGGAAAGCCCAGTGTGCTGGGTATCGTGACCGGAATGGTCGCCGGATTGGGTACCATCACCCCGGCGTCCGGCTTCGTGGGCCCGGTGGGTGCGCTGTGTATCGGCCTGTTTGCCGGGGTCGCCTGTTTCGCGGCCACTCAGTACGTCAAGCGCGTGTTGCAGATCGACGATTCGTTGGACGTATTTCCGGTCCACGGCGTGGGCGGCATCATCGGCACCGTGGCCACTGGGATATTCGCGGCTACGAGTCTGGGTGGTTTGGGCCTGCCCGACGGGGTGGGAATCGGGGGACAGGTGATGATCCAGATCGTTGGCGTCGTCGCCACTATCGTGTGGTGCGGGGTGTTAACCTTGATCATATTGAAGGTGGTTGACGCGCTGGTCACGCTGCGGGTGAGCGAAGAGGAGGAACAACAAGGCCTGGATATCGTGCTGCACGAGGAGCGGGGTTACGATATCTGATTTGACCGTCGCGGAGCGCCGTATATGTTCTTAAAACAGTCGAGGTTTCTCCGTTAACTGTATGAAAAAAAAGCGTATTCTTTGGTTGGGCGCGATGCTGATGCCGCTGCTGTCATATGCCCAGGGAAACATCGATCGGGGGCTGGACGCATATCTCGCCGGCGAGTATCAACAGGCCTACAGCATCTGGAAGCCGCTTGCGGAGGGCGGCGACCAGGTGGCAATGTTTAATATCGGGGTGTTGCACGCGGAGGGCAGAGGCGTCGACCGGGACATGCGCCAGGCGGCCAAGTGGTATCGCCGTGCGGCCGAAGCCGGCTATGCGCCGGCGCAATTCAACCTCGGATCGGCCTACCTGGAGGGAAAAGGCGTCACCGCGGATAAGGGCCAGGCCTTCCAGTGGTGGACCAAGGCCGCGGCGCAGAAACATCCGCAATCCCTGTTTAATCTCGCAACCCTGTACTTGCAAGGGGACGGGGTGAAGACCGACCAGGCCAAGGCGTTGGCACTATACCGTCAGGCCGCGGAGCAGGGCGATGAAAGAGCGAGAAAAGTGGTTGACCAGCTCACGCAATCGGCGGCGCCTGTGGGTGGCGCACCGGCTTCCGCGAAAGCAGCCGCGCCGCCGGCCACCGAAGCTAAGCCGCCACGCGCCCAGGCGGCGTCACGGGCCGGTGACGCCAAGCCGGCTGGTACTGCAGCGGCTGAGGATGGTGCGCCTGCGGCAACCGCGCGGCTCGAAGCACCGGGCGGCGCGCGCAGGGAGGCTTGGATTCAAAACCAAGATCCACAACATCTCACCATCCAGCTCGCGGTGTATTCGAACGAACAAACCCTGCAGCAATTTATTGCCACGCACCAGCTTACGCAACAACCGGTAGCGTACTTCCGCGTCCGTCAGGGTACGCGCTACCAGTACAAACTGATCTATGGCGCGTTCCAGAGTGTGCAACATGCCAAACTGGCGCGGGACGGATTGCCGGAAGTAGTGAAGAAACAAAACCCGTGGATCAGGCCGTTTGCCGGGGTCCATGCGGAGCTCGAGGAGCGCGTACCAAGCAGCGAGGGGAAATCCAACCCCGGTAGCACCGGTCCTGCTAAGGTGTCCGCTGCGAAACGCGTCACGGCGATCGGTCGTGGGTGGCGACGCGACTCCAGCGCCGGCGCAGATAACGCGCGAATACGCAACGGCCAAGCGGCGTTTAATTCCCAAAACTATGCTGAGGCCCTCAAGATCTGGCGGCCGATCGCAGAGCGCGGCGTCCCGGCGGCGCAATACAATCTAGGTTTCATGTACGAGAGCGGGTGGGGTGTGGTGCGTAATGATCAAGAGGCGGCAGGGTGGTATCGGTCTGCCGCCGACCAGGGACACGCCAAGGCCCAGTTCAATCTTGGACGGTTGTACATGGAGGGACGCGGGGTAGAACAAAATAAAGGTCTGGGCCTGTATTGGATTCAAAACGCCGCTGATGGTGACGATCAACGCGCCATCGATTATCTGAAAGACTACCAAGCTAGACGTTAGCGGATAGTACGGTGTTCCAGGGGGCCGGTGTGTTGGCGGTAGAGGTGGGCGACCCGTCCCGCGTTACCGTGATCCAGATTACCGACTCCCATCTGCTGCAGGACGCCGAAGGTGCGGTATTAGGTGTGCCGACCCGGGAGGCGTTGCGGCGCGTGTTGTGGAACATTCGCCGGGACTACCCGCACACCGACTTGATCGTACACACCGGTGACATTGCCGAAGATGCACACCCGGACAGTTATCATCATCTGGATCAAATGGTGCGTGATCTCGATGTCCCAGTGGTGTGCATACCGGGCAACCACGATGACCGCAAGGCGATGGCCGCTGGGCTGGTCTCCGGGCTGGTACATATCAATCGCAGTGCGCGTGTCGGCAACTGGTTGATCGTGGCCCTGGATACCTTGGTACCGAACGCGGAGTACGGATGCCTGTCCGATTCGGAGTTACGGCGGCTGGCGGTGGAACTCGCGTCCCACACCGGGACGCCGACGCTGGTGTTCTTGCACCATCCACCGGTGAGCATCGGCAGCGAGTGGATGGATGCCATGGGACTGCGTGACGCCCAGCGATTGCTCGCTTCCGTCGATGCCGCATCACAGGTGCGGGGTCTCGCCTGGGGTCACAATCATCAGCTGTTCGATGACTGGCGCGGTGGCGTGCGTTTGCTGGCGGCTCCCGCCACCTGCTTTCAATTCACCCCCGGCAGCCGGCGCATGGAACTGGACGGACTTGCCCCGGGCTACCGCGTCTTCAACCTGTATCAGGATGGGGAGTTCGACACCCAGGTGGTGCGGGTGCCGGATGCCTGGTATCCGGCACAACCCGGTCGTCACGAGCCCGCATAGGCAGTAAGGATCCCGCCCCCATTTTGATCAAGTAACCCGGAACGGCGAACATTGCCATTTCGTTGAAGCGACACTGCGGATTTCGCCGATGTATTCCAGGAATGGGGGCGGGATCGAGCGGCGGGGCGACGGTCTCGTAAATTCGCCCTCGATTCGGCCGTTTTCATCTACGGTCTGAGGCCGAGCGGAACCGTGTGACACGCCGGGACACGCCATCCAATGGGGCGTCACACACGCCGCTGCCTGGTTCTAAATACGCACGCCAAACGCTTCACATAGGCCCAAATCCATGGTGCGTGGCCGGGTGCCAGGCCTTGCAGCGCAAGGTAGGACTTCGGCGGGAAAAGGCTCACCCAAAGCATGTGCAGGCGCCGACGCCAGTTCTGCACGGCGCGCAGTTCGGCGCACCGGCGCGCCAGCATGCCATCCGCATGCAGCAGCCGCTCGGCGGGTTCCGCATTGTTAGACATGGCCTCAGTGAGCATCTGCAGCACGCCGGGATCGACAGTGGTGCCGAATGCATCACGGGCCGCCGCCAGGCCAGCCAACAATACGCACGCCAAACCGCGGTCCACGGCGATCTCAGCCGCTTGCGCGATCTGTTGGCTGCTGGATTTTTGGAGCAGCAGGTGAATGTCGTAGATCCAGATCATCCGGTCCCTGTGTGACTCGGTGACACGATGCAAACACGCAATCAGCAGGCAGTGGACCGGATCAGGTGCCTTGATCGTGTCCGTTAGCGCGGTAATTGACGCGGCGGTGGCGTATAACTCGTCAAAGCAAAACATGCTTGCAAACAATACCGAGTTGCTGATTCGCCAGTGGGCATCGATGACACGGGACGGCTGGTTGTCGACTTGCCGGGTGCACGTGAACTGCGTGGTCAGGAATACCGACTGCTCCAAAGGCGTCACCAGCGGCTGACACTGATAGCCGAGCCTGGTCAACAAGTGCCGCGCGGCGACGATGTCGCGGTCATCGAATAACAAGTCGATATCCGCACGCGGTCGCAGGGCCGGTGATGGATATATAGTGTAGGCAAGGGGTGTGCCCTTGAGCGTCAAGCAGCGTATACCGGTTCGTTGCAAGGCGGCATCTATACGTTTTATCTCTTGTTCGTGAAGCAAACTTCGACTGCCCTCCAAATGGGACAAGCGTTGAATTGCTGCCAACAGCTGCGGGTGATGGGAGCCAATCTCCAATCGTGACAGCGTGGCAAAAAGCAGGCCGTGAATGCCGTGGTCGAAGAAAAATTCGGTCAGCCTTGGTATTGGAGTGCCGCCCGCCAGGGCGAGCAGCTGTGCGGGGTCATCCATGAGCGCTCGTGCGCACGCGGCGTAAAGTTTTGGGGTGGCATCAGGGCGCATACCGCGGAGCCCGGGCCGACGGGTTCACTAATTGCCCTTGAATACCGAAAAAAGTCACAGAATTCTGTTATATTTTATTATGTTACTGATGTCAGCACAGCTGCGAGGGCGACCGTTAGGGCGCATCAATTGTCTATCATACAATGACCTATAGGAATTACTTACCGACTGTTTCGTTATTGGCCGCGATCTTGATTCTGGCTTGGGTGCTGTACGATGTCGGCCGGCGTTTCGTACCGGCATTGTCTTCGGCGCGCAATGCGGCACCCACTCAGGTGGCATCAGACGCTAAAACGCCCTCCGAGGACTATCGCTTGAATCAGATCATCGCGGCGCATTTGTTCGGCGTTGCGCCTAAACAACAACCGGTGGTGCAGCAAGCCCCGGAAACCCGGCTGCGACTGACGCTGCTGGGGGTCATGGCCAGTAACCGTGACGACAACGCGCGGGCGGTGATTGCCTCTGATGCCGCTTCCGATCGCAGCTACTCGATCGGTGATCGCATCAATGGCACCGATGCGAAACTCTACGCAATTGAAACGGACCGGGTGATCATAGAACGCGGCAAGCGCCTGGAAAAGCTGAGCCTGGAGCGTCCGGATCTCGCATCGGCGCCATCATCTCCTAGTCGTCCCCCAGCGAGAGCGCGGCGCGCCCCGCAACCGCGGGATGCGAAGAAACAGTCACGGGCCGATCCCAGCAAACGGGCGGAGCGGAAGGCACGGCAGGCCCGGCGGCGGCAGCTGCCCAAGCCGGACTCCGACGGCAACCGCCAGCCCAACATGCCGCGCATACCTTTTTAGTCTAAACTGACTGGTGTACAAAACGCCGTTCGTGCGATGTATTCGTGAGCCGTTATTGTTTTTGAACTGGTAATACGTTCGTGGGGGTGCGTAGCAGTTGGGTCAGCAAATCATGTCTCTCAATACGGTACCCTTGTTGATGGTGTTGGCGTGCCTCGTCGTGACCGTGCCCCGGGCGCACGCGGATGTGTTTATCCGCTACTTGCCCTCCGATATCGCGAAGCCGACGACCGCATCCCAGGCTGGCACGCAAACCCAGCCGCAACCGGCGGACCCCCCACCGCGTCACGGTAACCTGGACATCTTTGTAGCCCAAGGTCGCGCATTGTTGACGGGTAAGGCGCGTTCGGGACAAGAGTATTCCATATGGTTCAATAGTGCTGACGGCACGTTCCATGTTTTGGAGCGCTCCCACAGGGGAGTTTTCGAAGTGTCACGCGCATCGTTTGCGGCGCTTGAAGCAGGTCGGCAACGGCTGCGGCGGGATCGTGATGCAAAAATTGCCAAATCGCCGCAACAAGATCACGAAAAGATCAAACGATTTGCTGATGGCCTGGAAACGCGTTTGTTCGGGGCGCGCCCGCGACTCGCGGAGTACCGCACCACCGATAACAAGGTGAACAGCGGTACCTATGCTTGTACGCGAACGGAGGTCGTTGTCGACCAAAGAAAGATCCGCGAGCTGTGCTCAACGAAACATTCCGAACTGAATATCGCTGACAACGATTGGTCGGTGTTAGCTAAGATGCATCGCATCGGTAAGGAGATTGCGGCGGCCACGGATATTGGGGCGCGTTTGATCCCACGATTCGTGCTCGATTTGGCTCACGGTGTTCCGGTAAAGATAAACTATCTGGAACCGGGAGCCCGCGTTAAGGATCTAGTTCTGCAACAGGTGTCAAACAAAAAAATTGCGCTCGACAAATTGGTTGGTCATCAGGCCTACCGTAATTTACCACTTCCTACCCATCGGCCTAACGTCTAAGTTACAAACGTGGGTCGAAACGAGGGTAATCGACAGAGTTTGGTGAACGCGTTGATACCCTCCACCGTATCGTTTAACACCACGCCGTCCGCCTCCAACCAGGCATGACCCTCAATATCACCGCGTTGTTTGCGAATTCCGATCGCGATCTGAGTCGTAAATCCAGCGCGATGGCATAACGCGTGCAGTGCTAAGCTCCTGCCCAGACAGTTGACTCTTAAAAAGTGGTTGCGTGCCGCAATCGCAATGTCGCGGGCCATTTCTCTACACTCCTGTGGCGCAGTCGCGGCCGCCGATCGGTCGTGATCAGTACTAATCGCTGTATTGAGGCGCTTTTGCCAGTACCGGTAAGGTAAGATGTCGAGAGACAACTGCACCAACATTAACGCCCACCATGCTGTTGCGATACGCCAAATCCGCGTGAGTGGCAGTGTAGAGGCGGTACGTATTTTTCTAATCAGCACTTTCAATAAGTGCATGTTCCTGCAACTCTTCAATCAGGGTCTGTATGTCTCGTTCGAGAACGGTTTGCTCGACATCGAATTCTTCCAGTAATGTTTCGGTGATCGAGTTGATATCTTCGCCGCTTGACATCAGTTCAATGATTCGCGCTCCAATCTCGTTCAAACCGTAATACTGGCCGTCGGCGAGATTCAGGATCACCAATTCGTTGGCGACTTCCTGCAGCAAGATGTCAGAAGACAGTTTGTAGGCAACGTGTCGCATGGTTAAGTCAGTGAATCCTCCGTCCATGTGCCGCGTCAATGTCATTCACGACGCTTTGGTAGATGTCGTGTAGATGATGCATGCCGCAAGGGTAAGTGAGGCGGCGAATGGGCACAGTTTCCGCAATCCGCGCCAAGCGGGGAATGCGGTGCTGCTGCAGTCCGAGCCCATCTGTAGTATTGGCGGCGGACGAGCCACGGATCAACTCGCGCAATCCATCGGCCGGTGTTAAGTCGCGAATCGTGATTGGGGCCCCATCATCCTCGACTCGGTTCAAGACGTAGATGTGGGAGATGGTTGCCGGTCGTTTGTAAAATGTACCCAATCCCGACATACCAACGGGAATTCGTTTTTTTTCAAGCCGCGGATGCAACGACGTGAGTTTGTCAGTGTCCGCGACAAAGTGTTGAGCGACCTGTGGAGATAGGCGTAACTGCGGATACCCCGGTCTGCCGCACACTGTTTGCGGTGTCACATTTACGGCGAGAATATCGTCGGTCAACAATGCATGTTGGTGGCTCAAGAACGTTGCCGTGAGCGTGGATTTGCCACTTCCGCTATCTTGTAGAAATGCGATCGCTGCATCGTCTACCACCACCGCAGAGGCGTGCAGCGCCAGAACATTGTTGAGCTCGAGCCACAGTGCAGACGCGGGACCCAAGCACTGCGCTTCGATTAACGCAACGTCGTTACCTGGCGCTGGGAGGTAGTGTATGTTCGTTGGGGTTATCGCAATGTCCACAAGCCCTGGGTAACGTATAAAGACTCTCTGTTTCGTTCCATAGATCTTCAGAAAAGGCGACCCATTGCGAATGAGCGGGCTGTTAAAAAGGCATTTTCCTGGTGGATCTGACAGGTCCCAGATACGATGAAGCACAACATCGCTTCGGCCTTCGGCGGGTATTAAACACGAGCGAAGGTGAAGGTCCGTTTCCCATACAAAACCGTACACCGAGTATTTGAGCAATTGTTTTGTCACTGGAAACTAAGCCATCAACGGGCGGGAGCGCTACCTCAGTTATCATCGATTGAGTCATCCGCTATGGGCGTCCCACCAGAGTTCGCCACGAAGGTGGCCAAGGATAAAAACACCGCGGATTTGACGCTCAAACGCCGCCAGTGCCGGTGAACCCATCCGCCATACCGGCGGTCATGCCTTTGGTGATGTCTTTGATTCGGCCCCAGCGAGTTAACTCCGGTGGAGAATACGTTTTTTTTTGCTTGTCATGACGTTGCCGCGCGCGTTTGTCGGCTTCACGTTTTAATTTCAAGACGAACGTCTCCGCAAGTAGCTAGCCCGCATTTCTCACCAGGATCCCGGACGCAGGCGCAGGGTAGGTGCGGCTGAACCCCCCTGCTGCGCTTGTGCTGCGCATAGTCGCAGTGCGAGGACAAGCGCCAGGCTGGAATGAGATGCATGGCCGTAGCTATGGATCGAATGAAGCCCAAGTTCAGGCGTGCCTGGACCAGCCAGGGCCAGGATAGGCAATTCAATTACAGACTGTTTGTCGAGCAACACGGAATATCCTGGTATTGACGGTACGTTGAAAACTAATCATCGCCGCCTGGTGAGAAATGCGGGCTAACACCATTGTAGCCAAAATCAACTTTCAGATACATCATTAAATTGCGTGTCCCGATGGTAGCGTTGCAGCCACATTTCCAACGTCGCTGGAAACCACAGCGTTGCCCCTTCCATTGGGGCAGTGCCGGTGCGAAACGTCTCCCAGGTGTGCCGCAGTTTAGCACCGCTTACATAACCGAGTGCTTCGCATTTGGGGGCGGCGAACAGTGCGCATACCTTATCGGCAGATGCGTTTCTAAGACTATAATCGATAAATGCCGTGGAATAGGTCTTGTCGTGTCGGCCGCGAATCGCCTCGGGAAGCGTGCCGGCCAGTGCATTTCTCAAAACCAGCTTGGTCCTGCCCGCGTCAAACAACTGCTCATCGGGCAGCGCCAGCACATAATCAACCAGGCGTCGATCGAGAAATGGATGACGACATTCGATACCGAACTCGGATGCGGTTTGATCGAGGTAATAAATTGCACGGGCGACGGTTCCAGGGTACAACATCTCGGCGATTCGTGTTCGCCGAGCCCGCTTGTTGATGCCGGTTATTCGCGTGTGACGTCGCAGACGATGGCCCAGGCCGATGCGTCGGGCAAAACGGGGATCTAGCCACGCGGGAATAGCAGGATCACGCCAAGGAAACCGAGTGCGAAGTGCGGACTTAATCGAATTGGGGATCAGTGATCGTATCAGGTAGCGGTTTACCACGGCAGCGACAGATTGGTCGCGCAGTTTTGCGTGAGAATACATATCGTGGAACACGCTCAGGTCGCCACCGATAAGTCGATCGAAATACGCAATACCAGTACCGGTTAGCAGACTATCGCCTCCTTGACCGGTGAGTAACACCGTTATCCCCAAGTGCTGACATCGTTGATACACATACCGTTCACAAGACGTGAACGCTTGGAACGGTGACTCGCGCCGGGGACGAAAAGCCGATTCATCTGCGAGTAACCAGAACCGCTCGGTGGGCACAGGCTCGATGGCGATCCCCAAATCGCGCGTAAGGTGCTGACTGTAGGCACGCTCGTCGCATTGAACGAGCTGGTCGTAAACCTGGGTAAACCCATGGACCCTGACGTCATGGTTCGAGCGGTGCGCTACCGCGGCAATAGAACTCGAATCCAGGCCGCCGCTTACGGTGATTGCGACGCGCTCGAGATCACGCATTCGATCCGTCACCGCGGTGGTGAACAATTCACGAAAATGCTCGGTATAGTCACGTGGATCCGAGTATTCGATCAGTGGCAGCTGTTCCGGATGCCAATATCGCGCCACCTGTATGCCGCTGCGCCGGGCCAACAGCGTGTGACCGGGCGCAAGACTTTTGATGCCGACAAAAAATGATGCTTGCGGATCATCGTGGGCACCCACGAGATACTCGCCCACCATGCCGTCATTGAGACGATACTTGAGCTGTGGGTGGTGTAAGATTTGCTGCGCCTCGGATGCCACACATAGGCCGTGCGCCAACTTCGCGTAATGCAGGGGCTTCACCCCGAGCGCATCGCGCGCGCAAAACAATGTTTGCTTGTTCGCGTCCCATATGGCAAAGCTAAAATCGCCGATCAGGTGCTGCACACAAGCCATGTCCCACTTCAGGAACGCCAACAGGATCAATTCGCCGTCGTCGGCAGGGGGCTGCACGACATCGGCACCCAAACGAGCCAGTATTTCTAAACGATTATCGATACGCGCGTCGGCGGTAAGCAACCAAACGCGACCGTGTCGTTCGTAGCGATGCAGTTGCGAGGTGCTGTTATTGACGGGATGGACGTTCAGCGCTAAATGCGCGAAGCCACAGTCCTGGGATTGTTGGCAGGAGATGCCATGCGGTCCGCGATGCGCGGCGCTTCTCGCAACCGCCCGCAGCGCATCATCGCTAACCGGAGATCCGTCAAAGTGTACAATTCCTGCGATGCCGGCCACGGTTGCGAGAGTCGGGAAAATGGGACGATGGGGTCAGCACCCATTTTCTCATGGGAATGGGGCGTGACCCCATTTTTTTTATGGGCAACAAAAACCCCCCGGGACTGCCCGGGGGGAGGTTCAGTGGGGTGTGAACCTAAGCAACCGGTCAGCAACTACCAGCCGGACCAGCTCCACCTAGTGCGGCGTCTGTGGTCATGGCTGGCGCCGTCGCTGCTGCTGTCGTCGTCGCTGCTGGCGTCGTCTTCACCCGGCCTGCAGATCGCGTTGCTGCGAAAGTCGCTGCTGGCGCCATCATCGCTGCTGTCATCGTCGTCGCTGCTGGCATCGTCGCTGCGGTGAAAATAACTACTCTTGCTGGCGCCATCGCCGCTGCTGTCATCGCCGTCGCTGCTGGCGTCGTCTCCATCACTCGGGCAGCCGCAGCGATTGTTATGGCCGCTGCGGCTGTCATCATCTGACTTGCTGTCGCTGGACTTGCTGTCACCCGATTTGCTTGCACTACCGCTGCTGCTGTCGTCGTCGCTACCGCCATCGTCGTCCTCGACACATTCCACCGGACACAGCGGGCCGCCCCTGAGGCTTTCGCCGGCGATGACTTCGAAGTCACCAAACACCAGTCCTGGTCCAATCGGTTGCGAGCAACTGGTATGGATCTTGGTATTGAGGTGCCGGTTGACGTATACCGATATCTCAGTGCCCAAGGTGCCCTTGTACGAGCCCATAAAGCTAAAGGTTTGACCAGGTTGCACCACGCCATTGAACACTACCGCCCGGTTTTTCTTTTGCTTTACCACGATATGGGCATTGTTCATGTGGCCGAGGTACTTGAGTGTGAGCTCGGTAACCTTGCCTTCACATTTCCCGCAGGGTTGTTGTGGGGCGAAGTACCCAAAGTCAAAGGTGTCGTCGTCGTTCGTTACGCTGCGCGTAATCGAATTGCCGCCGGTGGTGTTGTCCTGACCCTCCAACTGGCCGGTCGCGGCATAACCGAAGTTGATGCCGCTGACATCGGCGCCGGCCAGAAACACCGGTTGCCCGCTCACCGCGGCTGCCGTGGTCGGTAACAAGTCGGTCAGTTCACCGGCGACGTCGGTCACCGCCAGCCGGTATTCGCCGTCAGGCAGATTCAAGAAACTGAAGTCGCCGTTGGCGTCGGTGTTGGTTTGTGCGATCACGCCGTTGCCGGGGCCAATGAGCAACACCGAGACGTTGGCAACGCCGCTCTCGGCGCCGTCCTGCGACATGTTGCGGTTATCGTCCCGCCACACCCGGTCAAAAATCGAAAACACGGGGCCGGCGCGGTAGCCAAAGTCCACATCGAGGTTGATCTCTCCCGCCCCAAGCGCGACCACCGCGGGATCGATGCCACCTGACATCGCATAACCTGCCAACGCGCCGCCGGGATCAAAGTTACTGTCGGCGACATCCACGCTGTAACTGCCGGGCGCCAGGCCGGCGAACAAGTAATAGCCGCCTATCGTGGAGGTGGTGGCGACCACGCTACCGCTGCTATGGATCAGATTTATGACCACGCCGCTGATACCGGGTTCGCCGGGTCCTTGGGTCATGGACCCATCGCCATCGAACCACACGAAATCACCGATGGCCGCCTTACCCGCAGTCCCGTACCCGAAATCGAGGTCGAGGAATGCGCCGCCGGTAGCCGGAATCGTGACTGTCGCGCTTGGATCGCTGCCTGCGGACAGCGATAGACCGGCCGGCAGGGTGCTGCCGACCACGCTCGTGTAGTAGCTGCCGGGCGCGAGGTTGTTGAAGCTGTAGAAGCCGTTTCCATCGGTACCGGTGGCCGCGAGTGCGGCGCCGGTGGTGGCGTCAAAAAGAATGACGCTGACATTGGATATGCCGGGTTCACCGTCATCGACGCCATTGCCGTTGACATCCAACCACACCCGGTCACCGACGATGCCCAGGGGCGCGCTGGACAGGCTCTCGGGACATACCTCGACGGTATACTCGCCGGGCAGCACCGGAAACTCGTATTTGCCGCCGGCATCGGTGACCGCGCGGCCGAGTGAGTTGCCATCGCCATCGCGCAGGGTCACGCAGACCCCCGGAATCCCCGGTTCGCCGGGATCACGCGGTAGGCCGCTCTTATCCAGGTCCGCGAACACATCATCGCCGATGATTACCGGATTCGGTCGATAGCCGAAGTCATAGGTCAGGACATCCCGGTCCTGCACCGAATCGGTGATCTCCTGCGGCGGCGCGCCGCCGGGGATGGTGTTCACGGCGTTGGCCAGCTGTCCCTGGGCATTGAAACCGAAGTGATTGCCGGTAACGTCGAGCCCGGCGACCATCACGGCGTGATTGTTTAATCCAGCCGCGGACGTCGGCAACAGGCCCGCCAGCACGCCGCCAGTGTCCGTTACGTTTATCCGGTAATCACCATCGGGTACCCCAGCAAAACTGAACACCCCGTTGGCGTCGGTGGTGGCCACCGCGACCGAAATGTCATCGCCAAAAATGCCCTGACTTTCATTCAAACTGACGGTCACATCGGCAAAGCCGAGTTCACCCACATCGCGCTCGCCGTCGCGATCGCTATCCAGCCATACCGAATCGGTAATCATCGGCAGGTTGTCACGCAGGTATGCGAAATCCTTGTCGAGCAAGGCATCGCCGGCCACCACCGCGAACGGTGCGCTGCGATCGGTCGGCAATCCGGTACCGTTGGGTCCAATCACCCAGTCGTAACCAGTCAAGCGGGCGCGCAGATCGGTGATCTCCACGAGGTAGGTGCCGTCGGCGACATTGGTAAACAGGTAACGTCCGCCGATGGTGTCATCCGTTGCTGCCACGATATCGGCATTGGCATTGATGCCGCCGCTGGCGCCATCATCGCCCAGATCGATTAACGCCACGGTGATGCCGTTGAAACCGGGTTCGTCCGGTTCGCGCATGCCGTTGTTGTTGACGTCGGTCCAAACCAGGTTTCCGATTACGGCGCCAGCGCTATTCTGATAGCCAAAAGAGACGCCGAGTTGTTCGTTGCCAGTAATGGTGATTACCGAACTCGGATCGTTACCTCCGGAGATCGTCAAGCCTGCCGGTACCGTATTGTCGACCACATCGACGACATAGTCGCCGGGTGGCAGGTTGTTGAAGCGATACAATCCATCGGCGTCGGTGATCGCCACACCGAGCGCGTTCATGCTCGTGTCACGAAGTACCACCCTGATATTCCCAAGCCCGGCTTCGTCGGGATCTCGGGCGCCGTTACCGTTGGCATCCAGATACACGCAACAGCCAATGGAACCTCGGGAGCCGAGGTCGCTGAAGTTTTCCGGTGCGACTTGCACCGTATACGGCGCGGCAGCCCCCTGGTCGCCTTCGGTCACCCGGAATCGATAACGACCGTCGGTGTTGGTGATGGTCTGATTTATCAAGTTGCCCTGGCTGTAGACGTTCATGAGCACGCCGGGGATCCCCGGCTCACCGTCGTCGCCGCCGGGACCCGGGCCTGTACCCCCTCCGAGTGCGTCACCATTCAGGTCTTGCCACACGCGGTCGCCGATGCGCACCGCCTGGGGTTCCGGGCAGGGGTCGCCGTTGGCGTCCGTACAGATCGCCGGCACCCGCCAGGCATTGAAGTTCTGCAGATCCATACCGCTGAGTACGATCTTGTAGATACCCGGTTTGAGATCCGCGATGCCCCAATAATCAGCCGTCGAGGGGTCCTCATCGGCCTCAGACAATCGAAACTGCTCCCATTCCTGGTTCCCAGAAGGATTGTCGTTCGCGAAGGACGTGCCACCAGGGAAACCGGTGTCGTCGGCGGGAAACACCTCGTATGCCACCGACGGGGTACGCACGAAAGTCCGTGTGAATACGTTAAGGTCTTCCGGGGAACCGACGTCATCCGGCGGGTTGTCGGACTCAACCGGCTGCGCGCCCTCAAACACGGTGTCGGTGACCGCCCACACCGGCAACAGGTCATTGGGGGTGTCGGGATCATCGGAATCAAGCATCGTGTTGTCGAATGACCCATGGTCCAGATCGCCGTCCCAAGCAATGAATTCCCTGGGGTCGGCGCCGCCTTCGCCCGGTATGCCGTTGCGAGCAAAGAACGTGAAGGTGCCGTCATAATTGGTTTTTGGCGCATACCCGGGCTCCATGGGCGTTAATTTGTTGCCGAATCCGACGGGGTACGCGTGACTCGGGTCACCCACGTTACTGGGAAAGTCGGGATAGATGGTCTCGGCGTCGGCGATACTAAAAATGGGGGCCATAAATCCAAACGGCTCCCCGATGGTGGCCAGAACCGAGTCCGGGGTGATGCGTAATTTAAAGTTGGAGACCGAACTGCTCGCGGGGTTCAGCAACCTCACGCGCAGTCGATAGCGATACAGACCGTCCTCACTCTGGGCGCGGGCTTCGGTGATGACTGCCGGCGCCGTGAACCAATCATTATCCGGCATAGCATTGCCGATCGCCGTCAAAGGCCAGGCAGGGTTGTTGATCGGGTCCCCGCTACGATCGCCGTAGTACATATCAAAACTCAAATCTTGCTGGGGCACCTGAGGTTCGGGGAAGAACAGATCCCAGTGCGAGTCCGGGCCGCCGGTCACATTGGTCTCACCGTCAAAGATCTCGACGGTGAATTGGGTAACGTCACTGGGAACCGCGATGCGGATGTTGATGTCCTGAGCGGTCAACGTCGACAGGTTGGCACCCGGAATAGACAAAAATCGCCCGTCTGTTTCGTCGCAGGTCGGCAGGCAATTGGAAACTACCTGGGCCATCGCGCCGCTTGGTATGGTCAAGGGGGCCCAAGCGGCAATGGTCAACAACAGATAACCGAATCGAAGGAAGCGAGTCGTCGGCGTGAATTGATTGGTATTGTTATTGGGTTTGCCGAGATTAAAGCAGATTCGAGTCTGGATATTCATCTTACGTACACCCCACATGTATGTTAAGACACTAAGCGCTCAATCATTCCGTCGTGTTGCATGGGGGGCCGTGCCGCGTTGATGGCACGTAATATCTGCAGCACGTCATTCCTGCCTCACGGCAAGTCTGGCTTTTTCGAGCAACCCCCACTAAAGTCATCCTTGTTGCCGATGCAACCAGTCACCTCAGATCCAGTTGGTCGGCTGTAGCGAGCCGGTCATCGGCCCGTGCTTTACAATTGTACTCTTTGTGATCTCGCAAAGGAAACGTAAAAAGTCACGCATGGGTGAAAT
>CAMYMN010000052.1:17474-33580 GCA_947259395.1 uncultured Gammaproteobacteria bacterium
TTCAACCGCGACGATTGCCAAGCGTCGACGAGCATCGTTGAGGCCATGCTCTCAGCGATGGATTATCTCGGTCCCGACGGCAAGCATGTCGAGGCCGAAGGGCCCGTGGCGCTGGGCCACCTGCATTTTCGCACGACACCCGAGGACAACGGGGAACGCCAACCGCTAACCCATCCCGAGGCGCCGTTGACCTTGATATGGGACGGGCGGTTGGATAACCGCCGGGAGGTGTTTCAACACTTGCCCGGGCGCCTGCCGCGGCTGTCAGCACTGTCCGACGCGCAGTTGGTACTGCACGCCTATACCTACTGGGGTAGCGCCTGTGTCCGCCGCCTGCTGGGGCCGTTCGCGCTGGCGGTGTACGACCATTCACGACGCGAAGTAGTGCTGGCCTGCGACCCCATGGGCGGGCGTAATATGTTTTATTGGCTGTCCGACCACACGCTAGTTATGGCCTCTGAGCCCGGCGGTGTGCTCGCCCATCCCGATCTAACGGTCGAACCGGATCACGGGTCGCTGGCGATGTTCTTCGCTTACACCGAGCAGACCGATGCCGCGACATTCTTTCGCGGGATCAAGACGGTGCTGCCGGCGCAGATCCTGCGCGTGGGTCTGGATTACGTGGATGCCGAATCTTATTGGCCGTTTGATCCCACGGCGCGGCTGCATTACCGCAAGGATGTGGACTATGCCGATCATTTCCTCGAATTGTTGACCAAGAGTGTCGAGTGCCGGTTGCCAGCCGCGGGTCAGCCGGCGGTGGCCCTGAGTGGGGGATTGGATTCTGCACCGATCGCCGCGGTGGCCGCGCGCTCGTTGGCGACGCAGGGCCGCCGGCTCACCGCGGCGTCATGGGTGTTCGAGCGGTTCGCCGAATGCGATGAACGCGAGTACCTCCAGCATATGTATCGCGCCCACAACGTGGAATCTTTACAAGTCAATTGTGATGCGGCGTGGCCGCTCAGCGACTTCGATACCTGGCCGATCCACCCCTGTGCGCCGTTTCAAAACCCATATCGGCGTTTTCATGAAAATCTATACCGCGAACTCGAACATCGTGATGTGCGTGTGTTGTTGAGTGGTTTGATGGGAGATCACCTCTATGCCGGCACCGAGCGCTGGCTCGGGGATTTGCTGGTCGAGCGCCGTATCTCGAGCGCTATCGGAGATGGTATGTGGTACGTCTCCGAACATGGGTGGCGCGCGTTTTTGAGACAAGGATTGTTACGGGGCATGCTTCCCCATGGCATCTATCGCATTTTGCGGCCGCGGCCGGTGCCCGAATGGTTAACGCCTTTTGCGCGCAGACAGCTCAACAACAGCGCTGCCTGGCCGCAGGAGTCCACGCGCGCCCGGCGTCCGCATCAATACTTTCGGGCCTTGGAGCTCGTTACCGGGTTGGGGTACATAGAACGTTTCTTTGCCGGCCGCCATGGTATCGAGTTGCGCTATCCGTTTCGTGACCGGCGGTTGGTGGACTTCATGCTGCAGATCCCCACCCGGCAATTGTACTCCCGCGGCGTCAACCGCCCCATCGTCCGCCGTGCAATGCGAGACCTTGTTCCCGCGGCAATCCTGGCGCGGCCGACAAAGACTTCCTTTCAAACTTTGTATAAATTCGGATTGTGTGACAGAGAGTTAACCCGGATTAGTCAATGGTTTGATTCTCCCGACAACCTGTGGTGTCAATATGTGGATCGGGACTGGTTGCTCGCCAATCGCGATTGCGAACGCATGAGCGGTTACGTCGGCTGGCTGTGTATTTCGCTAGAAATGTGGAGCAGGTATACTGCGGTCGGCGCAGCGTTTCGCAAAGCGCAATCATTGCCTTGAACCCATTGAAGCAATTGTGAAGCACGATCGGCACCAGAAAAATCGCACAGAAACAATCCCCACTAGCGATGTTCGATCTTCGAAGAAGAAGAAACATTACCGGCGGCCGGTCCTGACGGCGTACGGTGACGTGCGTGACATTACCTTCGGCTCCCCGACCGACACCGGTGAGAGTGGCAATCCGACGTCATTTCGTAACTGACGGACACTGACAAACCGTGGGGCCCACTCCGGCCGTCTTCGTCCGCTTAACCCCTGCCCAGGAAAACCCCGACACAGTGGTCCGCGCGTACCGCATCGCCGGTTGCCGGTTATGGATTGATGCCTGCCTTACCGCGCTCGACGCGTTCCGTGAACCGCGTTTGCAAACAAAGAAATTCTCTTCTCAGGTGATGCCCAAGGTGGCGGTGGATGACACGGATTTTACGGCCCAGCGGCAGGTACAGGGCTGGGTCGGCGGCGTGCGTCAGGCGGTGCGCTGTGGGCGCGTCGCCGACGGTTACATTATCCAATCAGGGGCTTTGAGGTTTTTTGTGCGCGATGACGGCAAATGGATTGAACTGCTGGACCACCCAGAGGGCGATGCGAACATGACGGACCTGTTACTGGGCCCGGTGCTGGTGTTGGCGCTGGCCCTGCAACAACGATGGTGCCTGCACGGTGGTGCGGTGATTCAGCGCGGCGCGGCGATAGTGTTCCTGGGCGAATCGGGTTTTGGGAAGTCGACCATTGCCGCATGGCTATCGGCGCCCAACTCCGCGATGCAACGCCTTGCCGACGATGTGGTGCCCGTGGCTATGAATGAATTGCTGCACTGCCTACCACCGTTTCCGCAGTTTAATCTACCGCTAGCGCAACAGTATGCAGACACTACCCCGGTTGCCGTCGACCAAATATTCGTACTCGAGCCCGGCAGCGAACGTATACCGGTGACCCGTGAGGTGCCGGCGGGCGCGGCGACATTGGCGGTCGCACGGCACACGTTATTAGCACGCCTGTTCCCGCAATCAGTGCTAGTAAGACATCTGAAGTTTTGCGCGCAAGTTGCTGAAAAGACTCCAGTCAAGGCATTGGCGTATCCCCATACCGAGGGATCCCTGGACATGCTCAAGCAGATTATCGAGCGCGATTGATGCCGGCAACGACAACCTTCGGCATGCACCGCGGTTGGCACCACGTCATCTGGGTGCTGTTGTGTGTGGCGGCGGTCACCAATGGCGCAACGTTTTGGTTAAAGCGAAGTGGCTGGCTGGAGCCAGGCGCCTACCACGACTACCTTGCCGAAAAGGCCCGCTTCAGGGTGACGTCGCGGCTCGATCCTGCCTATGAGGAGGCGCAAACGTTCCAGTTGGGGACGATAAATCGGCTGTACGCGGTCACCGGGACCCAAACCATTACCAAAATTTTCAAATACGGGGTAGTGCTGCTCATCATCGGCGTGTCGCTGTGGACGGGTTGGCGCGCGGGTCGCACGCCGCGGGCTTGGACCCAGCCGCTATTTCTCGGTTTCACAGCGGTGGTTTTGTTCGCCGCATTGGTGTCATGGCTGCGTTTCGGCGGTTTGCTGCTGTTACCGGGCGTGCGGGCGTTCGCGTTTCTCGCGGTCGCCCTTAGCGCCGCGTCGCTCGCCTCAACCAAAAGCTTAGCTTTATTATCTAAGTATTTAATTGGATTAGTTTTTCTACAACTCATACTGATGCCGCCTGAGATCGCATGGGGGTTGGATATCTTTACCGGCAAGGGCTTGTCACTGTTGCCCGGGGATCGCGCGACCGGCACCTTCCTGCAACCGACGACGCTGGGCTTGTTTTGTGTCATCGCGCTGATGTTCTACGTATGCTTTGGCGCCCCGTCGCCGCGCATGCGCGCCGTCACCGCGGTGGCGAGCGGCATTGTCGTCATTGCGTCGGCGTCGGCGTCGGCATTATTGCTGTACCTGTTGGTGGTCGGCTACATATTTGCCGCGGCAAGAGGATCCCAACATTGGTCAAGGGTGGCAGTGATATCGGTGTTCGGTGTCATCGCACTGCTTGCTTTACCCTGGCTCACCGGACGCCCAGAGGTATTTGCGTCGCTGTTTGGACGTGTTCTCTGGATACAGCTGCTGTTTAGCGAGGCGCCGGGGCCGGTGACCGTACTATTTGGCCAGGGACTCGGAGTCGGCACCAACGCCGCAGTTCATTGGCTCCGCTATGCAGCGGATCACGGCGCCGAGGTGCCTTTGTGGTTGCTGCACGGTGGCAGTCACTCCACGGTGCAAGGTCTAATCAGCCAGGTCGGTGTGGTCGGCGGTGTCGGATTTTATGGGCTACTGGCCTACGGGGCGTGGGGCGACGCCCGGGCCAGGCCAGTGTACGCGGTGATCGGTATCGCCAGCCTGGTGACCAATGTCATCGAATTTTACCCGGTTGACGTGTTATACGGCCTGTTGCTGGCCCACAGTGTCGCGGTCATGCACGGAAGTTTGTCGCAGTCACGAGAAAACAACTCATCCATTAAATTAAGTTGTCAAGGCAACGGGCTGAATTGAATCTGGGTTTGGTGTTTTTCGCCACGTCGTACGCTTTGCGCGTGAATTGAATTTGCACTACAATCGCGCCGCTTTTGCACATCTTCTCCTTGCCTCACCGCAATGACGGGAGGCTATTTAGTCCATAAGGAGCCTACATGCGTCACTATGAGATTGTATTTTTGGTCCATCCGGACCAGAGCGAGCAGGTCCCGGCAATGGTAGACCGCTATCGGGCGATGCTGGAAAAAGACGGTGGATCCATCCACCGGCTCGAAGACTGGGGACGTCGGCAACTCACGTTTTCCATCAATAAAGTCCACAAGGCCCACTACGTGTTGATGAACGTGGAGTGTGAAAAACCGGCGTTGGACGAAATCGAAAACGCGTTTCGCTTCAACGATGCGGTGTTGCGCTCCCTGGTGTTGCGGCGCGATCGCGCAGTCAGCGAACCCTCACCGATGATGAAAGAGGTGGAGGAGGAAAGAGAGCGTGAGGCAGCCGCCCAGGCCCGGGAGGAAGAGTTGCAGGCCGCGGCCGCCCAGGCCCGGGAGGAAGAGTTGCAGGCCGCGGCCGCCAGCGATGAGCCTGTCGTGGGTGACGTGCCCGCCGAATCCGGGGAACTTTTTGAAGGTGAAGTGCCCGCGGAATCCGGGGAACTTTTCGATGGTTCCGAGGAGCCGGAACCCGCCGAGTTGCACTCCGATCCGCCACAGACTTCCGATAAACCCATCCTCGACTCCGACCGGGGGGACCGTCCGGAACCAGGAGATGATCCAGAACAGGGAGACATTTTCGAACCGGGAAACAACCCCGAACAGGGAGATAATAAAGATGGCTAGACCCTATCGACGGCGCAAATATTGCCGGTTTACGGCGCTTGATGTCGACGAGATTGACTATAAGGATCTTGCGACGCTCAAGAATTACATAACTGAGACCGGGCGGATCATTCCGAGCCGGAATACCGGGACCCAGGCTCGATATCAGCGGCAACTCGCACGCGCAGTCAAACTGGCGCGCTACCTGGCGTTATTACCCTATACCGACGGCCACAGCTAGCCCGCATGTTGCACCAGTCGGCCACCGGCCTTGAGGTAACTGATTGAAAAGCCGTTTGTATAAATCGAATCTAGAACGCTGGATCCGGGTACGTACTGTAAACGGCCGGCGTCCTATCCGGGCTCTGGCTGGTCCAGGCACGCCTGAACTTGGACTTCACTCTAGCCATAGCTACGGCTATGACTTTCGCTCCAGTCCGGTGTTCAGTCGCCCCTGTCCCTTGTGCTGCGCAGAGTCGCAGTGTGCGCCAGCTTCCCGGATACTGGTGCAATATACGGTCTAGGAGGTCTGCCGTGGAAGTCATACTGTTGGAAAAGATTCAGAATTTGGGCGATCTGGGTGATTTGGTGAAGGTGCGGCCTGGCTACGCGCGTAACTATCTCGTCCCTCAGGGTAAGGCGGCGCCGGCGACCCCTGAAAACAGGGCGAAATTCGAGCAGCAGCGCAAGGAATTGGAAAAGACCGCGGAGGGAAGGCTCGCGCAAGCGCAACAGCGTGCGCAGGCCATGAGCGGAGCCACTATCGAGATCGCGCGCCGGGTGAGCGAGGAGGATAAGTTGTTTGGGTCGGTGACCACCGGAGACATCGCCGAAGCGATGCAGCAACTCGGTCATGATTTACAAAGATCCGAGATTCATCTTTCCGAGGGACCGCTGAAGACAATTGGTGAGCATGAAGTCGCAGTAACCCTGCATCCGGAAGTGCATTGTTCGGTGATGGTTGTCATTGTGGCGGAAGAATAGTCTGCATTTCTCACCAGGATCCCGGATGCTGGCGCACACTGCGACTCTGCGCAGCACAAGGGACAGGTGCGGCGGAATCCCCCTGCTGCGCTTGTGCTGCGCATAGTCGCAGTGCGAGGACAAGCACTGCCAATACACCAGCACAAGCGCCGGGCTGGAATGAGATGCATAGCCGTAGCTATGGATCGAATGAAGCCCAAGTTCAGGCGTGCCTGGACCAGCCAGGGCCGGGATAGGCAATTCACATACAGACCGTTTGTTGGGCAACACGGAATATCCTTGTATTGACGATACATTGAAAACTCACCATGGCCGCCTGGTGAGAAATGCAAGCTAGGCTTCTAAGCCGGGGTCTCGCGGGCTCAGATTCGCGGTGACAGGTGCTATTGGGACCGCTGAGGGCAAACCCGATTGGCATTCGCCTTTTGCATGCTGTTCTCAGTCAAACAACTTCAGGTTGTCTCTAAAAATAGTCAAGGAACTATCGGATATCGTTGGCGCCGGTAAACGGGCCGACGAGTACCAATTGCCGGTATGGCAAGTTTTGCGTTAACCTGCATCATACAGCGCGTGTTCGATACCCCGTGTCTGAATGGGCCAAACCCACAGCACAAAATGTGATTTCGCGCGTTCATCAAGTGCCCTTTGTTTGCACGACTCGATATAGTGGTTTGTTTCCACCTGGACGATGAAGAATCAAACTGACACAAACCCAAGCGAGTGTCGTCTCCATCTAAAATTGGTTGAATGAGCACACCGACGCTGTCCCCACGCACCGAGACGATAAGCGATCATTTGCGGTTGCCGCCGCAGGCGATTGAGGCCGAGCAATCGGTGTTGGGGGGGTTGATGTTGGATAATCAGTTGGTTGACGAGGTAAGCGGAGTTATCAGTGCCGATGATTTTTATCGTAACGATCACCGGGCTATCTTTCGCGCGATCTGCGCCCTCAATGAAGACAATGACCCCGCGGATGTGGTGACTGTATCGGAGTGGCTAAATAATGTTGGAGAGCTCGACACCACCGGGGGGTTGGCGTATCTCGGATCTTTGGCGCAAAACACGCCAAATACCGCCAACGTCACCGCCTACGCCCGGATCGTGCACGAACGTGCGATCCTTAGAAGGTTGATCGACGCCGGCAACGACATCGTGGGGCACGCCTACAACACCGAAGGGCGAAGTCCGGCGGAGGTGCTGGATCACGCTGAGCAAGTCATCTTTGACATCGCACAACGCGGCGTGACGCGTGGTGGGAGTTTTCAACCGATCAAAGGATTGCTGAAGCAGACTTTGGGACGCATCGAAGAGTTGTTTGCGTCCAAGGAGCCGGTGACCGGCCTGGCCACCGGCTTCGCCGATCTCGATGAAATGACGGCCGGATTACAATCATCCGATCTGATCATTATTGCCGGCCGACCGTCCATGGGAAAGACCGCGTTGGCGATGAACCTTGTCGAACACGCGGCGATTGATAAAAACCTGCCGGTGGCGATCTTTAGCATGGAGATGCCGGGACAACAGTTGTCAATGCGCATGCTGGCGTCATTGAGCCGCGTTAACGCACAAAAAATGCGGACTGGGCGTCTCGATGATGAAGACTGGCCGCGGTTGACCAGCACCTTGAGTATGCTGGCGGACAAACCGATCTTTGTCGACGACACGCCGGCACTCACGCCCCTGGAGCTGAGAACTCGTGCGCGCCGCTTGGCTCGTGAGCACGGCCTCGGATTGATCGTGGTGGATTATCTGCAGTTGATGCAGTCCAACGACGGTTCGAGCACGGAAAACCGCGCCACCGAAATTTCCAGTATCACCCGCTCGTTGAAGACCCTCGCCAAGGAACTTGCCGTTCCGCTGGTAGCGCTGTCGCAGCTCAACCGCAGTCTGGAAACGCGGCCGAATAAACGTCCGGTGATGTCGGATCTGCGCGAAAGTGGCGCGATCGAGCAGGATGCGGACGTGATCTTGTTTATTTATCGTGATGAGGTGTATGACGAGGACAGCAGGGACAAGGGCACCGCGGAGATCATCGTCGGCAAGCAAAGGAACGGTCCGGTGGGGACCGTGCGCCTGACATTCATGGGCGAGTACACCCGATTTGAGAATTTCACCAGCACGGATTTTGATGGGCTGTATGGATGAGCAGAGCAGGGCGCGCGACCAACGGTATCGGTATCGCTGCGCCGCGCCACAAGCTCCGACTCGCTAACGACCAAACTGATCAGTCAATCGTCATGGCCGTTATCAGGGCCAACGGTCATGGGCGCGGTTAGCCCGCATATTGCACCAGTCGGCCACCGGCCTTGAGGTAACTGATTGAAAGACTGTTTGTATATATCGAATCTAGCCTGCATATTGCACCAAGGCGGCGAAATTAAACGCTATCGACATGAGTGGTATAGGTAATTCGCTGAGCTGCGAAAGTGACATTTTTGTACCCCGGCGATCGCCTATCCCGGCCCTGGCTCGATCTCGAACGCCTGCACTTGCGCTTCACTCAACCCATAGCCAGCTATGGGTTTCGTTCCAGCGCTGCGTTCAGCCGCCCGATCTCTTCGCCAGATTCCGGGATCCTTGATGCAATATGCAGGCTAGCCATAGCTACGGCTATGACTTTCGCTCCAGCCGGCGCTTGTCCCCGCACAGCAGGGGGCTTGTCCCCGCACAGCAGGGGGTTCAGCCGCCCCTGTCCCTTGTGCTGCGCGGAGTCGCAGTGTGCGCCAGCTTCCCGGATACTGATGCAATATGCAGGCTAAGCCGCGCCTTATACCAGGCGAGACATGAGCCGCAGTTTCGTTGTCGAGGAAGTTGATTTCACCCCTGGCCTGGACCGCTTGTGTCAGCTCGATCCCGAACGCTATCCGTTTCTGCTGCAAAGCGTACATCCCACCGGCGCCAGCAATCGTTATGACATATTGTTCGCATTTCCGGGGACACACCTGAGCTTGGGACACGATCAGATGACCTACGTGAATGGAAGGCCGCAACACAACACTGATTTTCTCGCCTGCCTCGACCAATTGTGGTTGGCCGAGCGTGATGAAAAACCGCTGGACGTCGAAGTACCGTTTGTGGGTGGTTGGTTCGTATTTCTTGGGTACGAGCTGGCACATCAGATTGAGCCGCGCCTCCAAGGTTCGGCATGCCCCATGGCGGCGACTGAGTTGCCGATCGCGGCGATGGTAAGAATCCCGGCTGCGGTTATAAACGATTATCAGACGCTACGGACGTTATTGGTCTGTGACCGCGGGTTCGAGCAACACCTGAGTGAAATAAAGAGTCACCTGAAGCAGATACATAAGGTGATTCGGTCGCAAGTACTGTGCGGTGCCGTTGCTATTGAGGAAGATGATCCAGCACAATTTCTTGACGGCGTCGATCGAATAAAGCGCTATATTCGTGCTGGCGACGTGTTTCAAGTCAACGTTTCCCGGGGGTGGCGCGCGCATGTCGGGACAGACAGCACCCCGGTCGATGTGTACCGTCGCTTGTGTGAGAGCAATCCCGCGCCGTTCGCCGGGTTGATGCATTGGAACGCCGATACTGCGGTACTATCGTCCTCTCCGGAACGACTGGTGCAAACGACGGGACGCAGCGTACGCACACGGCCGATCGCTGGTACCCACCCGAGAGGCAAGAAACACAGTGATGATATCAATCAAGCACGCAAGCTTCTGCACAATCCCAAAGAGCGGGCGGAGCACGTCATGCTCATTGACTTGGAGCGCAACGATTTGGGTCGCGTGTGCGAAATTGGTTCGGTGGAAGTGTCCGAGTTTATGACCATCGAGAGCTACCGGCACGTGCACCATATTGTCTCGGAAGTGCGGGGTCGTCTTAGAGAAGATACCTCGCCGGGTCAGGTGATTCGCGCGGTTTTCCCCGGCGGGACGATTACAGGATGCCCAAAGGTACGCTGTATGGAAATTATCCAACACCTGGAACAGGGAATCCGCGGCGCGTACACAGGCGCCATGGGTTACCTGAACCGAAACGGTGATATGGACTTGAATATTCTGATTCGCACCATGACCTGGCATCCCGGAAACATTGAACTGCGGGCGGGTGCGGGGATCGTCGCCGATTCGCAGCCGCAACGGGAGCTCGCGGAGACGCGAAGCAAGGCTGAGGGTATGCTGCGCGCCCTCGGTTGAGACGATGATACTTAGAGCGCATTGGATAAACAGTGAACCAGCGGATTGTCTGCCAATCGCTGACCGCGGACTACACTACGGCGACGGTGTGTTCGAAACCATAGCCATCCACCACGGCCACCCGCTGTTATTGGATGCCCACATTGAGCGCATTCGAGCGGGCTGTGAACAACTACGCTTCGATGCAAGTCTCGATCTGGCGGGTATTCGACGGCAGGCTGAGGAAGCGGCGAAACAAGTCGACAAAGGGGTGATGAAAATAATCGTGACCCGTGGTGTGGGCGCCCGGGGTTACCAGTTTGCTGCTGGCATCTCACCCACTTACATCATTAGCCTGTATCCGTGGCCGGAGTTTCCAAGCTCCCGCTATGTCGAGGGAGTCGATGTCTGCGTATGCCGATCTCGCCTTGGTGACCAACCGCTGCTAGCGGGAATCAAACACTTGAACCGTTTGGAGCAGGTAATGGCTCGCGCGGAGTGGACAGACGAGTATGCGGAGGGCCTGATGTTGGACCAACAAGGGTTCGTCATCGAGGGCACGATGAGTAATATCTTTTTGGTGTCCGCGGAAACATTGGTGACGCCTTTAGTAGACCGGTGCGGGATTCGCGGCGTTGTGCGTACCGAAGTCCTGCGCCTGGCGGCGGAATTCGGTATCGGGGTAAATGAAAGCCAGGTGCAGATGGACGATCTGGTTCAGGCTCAGGAAGCGTTTCTGACCAACAGTGTGATCGGCATTTGGCCAATTAAAACCCTCGGGCAACACCAATTTTCTATGGGACCGGTTACCAAGAGACTACAGGACGCAATCCGTGACGCGAATTTGGCGATCATTGCTTAGCTCTGTCGGGCTGGCTCTGCTGGCGGTGGCGGTCATGCTCATCGGGTATGGTTACTGGGCGGGCATCCGACCGCTCGATCCCGGTACGGAATCCTATGTGATTACGCCGGGGAGCGGCGCGTGGCAACTTGCGCAACAGCTCATAGACCGGGATGTAATTGATGAACCCTATACGCTTGTCGCATGGGTTTATGCCAAGGGCTATACGCGCAACATCAAGGCGGGTGAATACCGCTTCGAGCCGGGAATCAGTTTGCAGCAACTTCTGCGTCAAACCGTCGACGGGAAGGTCGTCCAATACGGGATCACGTTCCCCGAGGGGTGGACATTCAGGCAACTCAGGGCTGCGTTGCAGTCGGTGACTGGGCTGCAACAGACATTAGCCGGTAAGAGCGATCATCAAATCATGGAATTGCTTGGGGCGTCGCCGCAACATGTCGAGGGTCGCTTTTATCCCGACACCTATTTTTATACCACTGGCACCAGTGATCTGGATATACTGCGCCAAGCGCATCGACGCATGCACGAACGTCTCGCGCAAGCATGGGAAAACCGTCCGCTGGATACCCCGTTGCGCTCCCCAAAAGAGGCACTTGTGCTGGCGTCGATTATCGAGAAGGAGACCGGAATACCCGACGAGCGGCGCTTAATCTCGGCGGTGTTTCACAATCGCCTGAAACTTGGCATGCGTTTACAAACAGATCCCACGGTGATCTACGGACTCGGAGAGGCTTTTGATGGCAATTTGACCCGCGAACACCTGCAGACCGCGACTCCCTACAATACCTATGTGCACAAAGGACTGCCGCCGACACCGATCGCGATGCCCGGTGGCGACGCGATTCACGCAGCGCTGCACCCCGCTGATACTACTGCGTTATATTTTGTCGCCCGCGGCGACGGCAGTCATGAATTCTCGTCGACCTTGGAGGCTCACAATCGGGCGGTGGTCCAATATCAATTGCGTGGAAAAGCAACAACGCAGTCAGCTTCGCCCGAGACCAAGAGGAACTGATTCATGGCACATGCGCCGCGCGGACGATTTGTCACCGTGGAAGGGCAGGATGGGGCTGGAAAGACGACAAACCTGTCGGTGATTCGCGACACCCTTGAAAGCTCAGGCATCCACGTCGTTCAAACCCGTGAACCGGGCGGGACCCCATGGGGCGAAGCGTTGCGCGAATTAGTATTGAACCGTGGTGATACAGACATCGCGCCCACCGCTGAACTGTTGACCATTTTCGCCGCCCGTGCGCAGCATATACACCAAGTCATCGAGCCGGCATTGAGCGCCGGCAAGTGGGTATTGTGTGATCGTTTCACCGACGCTACTTACGCCTATCAAGGCGGCGGGAGGGGAATCTCACTGGATGTTATCGCGTTGCTCGAAGATCTGGTTCAGGGAGAATTACAACCGGACCTCACTTTGTTGTTTGATATCGATATTGATACCAGCAAAGCCCGTGCCCGGCAGCGCAGTGAAGCCGATCGCTTTGAATCAGAGCAAGACTCGTTCAAACAAGCTGTTCGGAAACAGTATTTGCAACTCGCCAAACAAAATCCGCAGCGTGTGAGGGTAATTGATGCTTCGCGGTCATTGGAACAAGTCGTGCGCGAAGTGCGGTCTCGAGTCAACGATTTTATAAGGACGGTGGCTCGTGATTGAGTCGATCCACCCCTGGAATCGCGCGATGTGGGAAACGTTGACGCAGCCGGGCGAGCATTCCACACATGCGTGGTTGTTTAAAGGTCCACAGGGTGTGGGTAAGACCGCCACTGCGATTCAATTTGCGCTGCATCTGCTCTCCGAGGGTAGCGCCGATAGAGAAAAGGTACGTGGCTTGTTTTGCGCCGCATCGCACCCGGATTTTCACGTGCTAATACCGGAGCTCCGACGCGTGGAGGGAGAAGGTCTACTGGAACGATATGCGGTTCGCTATGTCAGTGCGAAGAAGGGAAAACCAAGTTCGATTATCGGTGTGGACCAGATACGTCAACTGATCGAACGCGTCACTACCCGGGCCCATACCGGGGTAAACAAATGTGTGATCATATCGCCTGCCGAATGTATGAATCCTAACTCTGCCAATGCCTTGCTGAAGATATTGGAGGAGCCTCCCACGCGAACCCTTTTCCTGCTCATCAGCGCCGCGCCTCATCGGTTGCCAGCGACGATAATCAGCCGCTGCAGTCCGGTGGATCTACGCGCACCGGATACGGACACCGCCCGCGTGTGGTTGCTGGATCAGGGGTTGCCCGACGCCGGCGTAGACGTACTGCTGGCGCTATCCGGCGGCGCGCCGTTGCGGGCCCAGCGGCTGCATGAAACCGGTTTTTTGGAACATAGGCGTGAATGGATGAGCGATGTGCTACAGTTGATGGAAGATCGCCAAGACCCGTTGGGAGTCGCTGCCAAATGGAGTCGATCCGATGGGCCACTGGCGATGGACTGGCTGCATCGGTTGGTGGTGGATTTAATGCGAGTCGTTTTTTGTGAGCACCCCGGCACTTTGTATAACCCGGACGTACGAACACGCTTGCAAGATCTAAGGAAACACATTAACGTGACCGCACTTTTTGATATGTTCGATCGATTGGGCCGAGACAAGCAACTTTTCGAGTCTCCGGTCGATCGAAATCTAATTTTGGAAGATGCGTTGATTCGTCTTCGCGAGGTTGGATTGAACCTGCAACAATAGATATGGCAGAAGACAAGACAGGCATTACCATTAACAGCGCGAATGCCAACGGTGGGCCGCGGCCGACGGTGCTGTCATTGACGATAAAAGACAAGAGCGCGTTGTACGCCGCCTATATGCCGTATCTAAAAGGCGGTGGGCTGTTCATACCCAGCAACAAACAATACAAATTGGGTGAAGAGGTGTTCATGCTTCTAACCCTGCTCGAGGAAAAGGAAAAGATTCCGGTCGCCGGTCACGTGGTATGGCTCACTCCTATCGGTGCGCAGGGCAACCGCGCCGCCGGCGTAGGTATTCAGTTCAGCGCGAAGGATTCCGGGGTTGCGCGCACGAAAATCGAAGCGATGCTCGGCGGTGCTCTGAAGTCGGATCGGCCCACCCACACGATGTAGCCAACTCCGGCGATCCAGCCGGGCGGTGGGCACCATATGGAACTCGTCGATTCACATTGCCATATTAACTTCGAGCCCTTGGGATCGACACTACCGGTGGTGCTCGATCATGCCCGCCAGAATCATGTCGCCTATATGCTTTGCGTGTCCGTTAACATGGAAGACTTTCCGCAAGTCCACCGGCTGGCACAACAGCATGATCACATCTTTGCCTCGATCGGTGTGCACCCAAACGAGCAGGAGGGCCGTGACCCGGATGTAGAAGAACTCGCCCAGTCGGCTCGCGATAGCGACATTATTGCGATCGGTGAAACCGGATTGGATTACTTTCGCAGTCAAGGACAGCTGGAGTGGCAACGCGATCGTTTCCGGCGGCACATCGAAGCCGCGAAACAAGCCCACAAGCCGTTGATCGTCCATTGCCGCGACGCGGCGGCGGATACCCTGGCGCTGTTACGCGAGCATCATGCCCACGAGGTAGGCGGCGTGATGCATTGTTTCACCGGAGATTGGGGAGTTGCCAAACAGGCCCTGGATCTTGGTTTCTACCTGTCGTTTTCGGGCATTGTCACGTTCAATAGCGCCACGGATATCCAAGAAGTAGCGCGTAAAGCGCCGCTTGACCGAATCATGGTAGAAACCGATTGCCCGTATCTCGCACCCGTACCACACCGCGGAAAGATCAACGAACCCGCTTTCGTTCGCCATACCGCGGAATTCGTAGCGCGGTTGCGCGACATGGAGCCCAAGGAGCTGGCGGCCGCTACAACGGATAACTTTTTCACACTGTTTCCTCACGCGCACCGTCACCGGGATGTGACCACCATGCCCGATGATGGTGTGGGCCGCGTTTGAAGCGGCGCGTCATCGTGCCATATACGGCCTAAGATTCTTCGCTCACTACGCTCGTTGACAATGACAGTACGGTTATCGTCATCCTGAGGAGTGCAACGACGCTGGTCCCCGCACAGCAGGGGAACTACGCGCAGGACAAGCAACCGCTCGCGGCTCGAGGATGACAAACCTTAATGTTGGTGCGATATGAGGATTAGCCGGGAATCGCCGCCAACGCCCGGTCCAACTGTTCGCGGGGGGTGTAAAAGTGGGGAGAAAAGCGTAAGCCACCGCCGCGAGAAGCGCAGATGATGCCTTGGTCGCGTAGCTGTTTAAACACATCATCCGTCGACAAAGACTTCGAGCGAAATATCACAATCCCTGCATAACGCCCTGTTTTATCACTAGTAGTGCACTCGAGATCCGAACGTGCCTGGATTGCATCGAACAGGTGCTCGGCGTGCGCCAGCACCCGCCGCTCAACGGTCTCCATACCGATTTCCGCAAACAGATCCAAGGTCGCGGATAGGGCGTGGATGCCGATCATGTTGGGGCTGCCGCATTCAAAGCGGCGCGCAGACGGCGCCGGTCGCCAGTCCCGTGCGTCATAATCGCTAAAGTTCTCGCGCATGTGCCAGCCAAACTGATGTAGAGCCAACCGTTCTCGCCAGGGTGGCGCACAATAAAACACCGCTATCCCTTCCGGGCCCAACAGCCATTTATGCGCATCTGCGGCGAGAAAATCGATATGCGCAGCCTGTACGTCCACTTGGAGCGCGCCGACGGCCTGAATGGCGTCTACGCACAGAGCGATCTCCCGCGCGTGACACGCGGCGCCCAGCTTCACCAGATCGAGCCGCAGACCGCTGGCGAACTGCACCGCGCTGATAGCGATCATCCGGGTACGCGCATCGGCCGCAGCAATCAGGGCGTCTTCGGGGTCATCGGTCTGCGTGAGCGACACTTCGCGCACCGACACCCCGCGGCGACGCAAGGACTCCCACACGATGCGGTTAGAGGGGAATTCCTCGTCGCT